>NVUY01000045.1 GCA_002733215.1 Sulfurovum sp.
AACCCGCCAAACACGACCGAGTGAATAGTTTGAGAGTTGCAATGGTTTACTTTTTCATTTCTTTTAGCAGTGTTTGGATATCCTCTTTGGTGGCCACATTCATCTCTTCAAGTGTCTCTTTGATCATTTTTTTAAGATGTGATCTGAACTCTTTTTCCTCTTCCTCACCTTTGATTTTGGCTTTGTCGATGAAACGTTGTGCATCTTCTTTGTTCAGCTTCCCTTTTTCAACCAATTCACTAAGCTCTTTGTCAACTTTTTCTTTAGCCAGAAGAGCACCTCCCAATCCTATAGTTAACAAATCTTTAAACATCGTTGATTCCTTTTTAATGGTTTTTTTATTATACCATAAGAAAAATTGAGAGGATGGGGTATAGGGGGGAGGTCTCCGTATGTTTCGCTGCACTTGATCAAAAGAGAGAAGTACCCCTGTTGATGAGGGGTATGGTATTGAGAGATTTATTTTCTCTGGAAAAGTTTCGTGTCTTTCTCTTAAAGAGGAGAAACACATCCTACTTTACCTTCGCTGGCAGCTTTCATATAGATCTCTTTTCCGCCATCTTTGCTTCCGCTTCTCATGACCACATTGACAGCATCGGCAGTTTCATATGTTTCCCAGGTCACATCACCTTCTTTACAGTTGGGAAGACCTATCTCATGGTAGAAGTCGATCTGTTCTTTGCCTGTGAGCGGCTGTGTACCAATGCTTGTTACGGCAGGTACTTTATATTGTTTTCCGTCAACAACTTTTACTTCTAGTTTGTTTGCGTCGAATTGAGGTTCAGAAGTACTGCTACATCCGACAAATAAAAATGCTATCCCTATGCTTGATGCTATTAGTTTCATCATTATCCTTTTTTTAATATTAGTGCACATATTGTAGCAGTTTTGATATTAGACTTTATATCTAAATAGGGGCAACTAGGCATTTTTTGGAAATAAAACTTTTATATATGTCCTTATCATGATTTTATTATCTACATATAATAGGGCATCAATTTAAAGGATACGTGATGAACATACTTTTATTTATAGAGAAATGGCTAAGTTGAGTATGATTTTTATAGAAGAACTGGGAGGATTATATAAGGATCTTATGCGTGAATATATCGCTTATAGAGAAGGAGATATTTCACAGGTGGAGTATCTACTTCGAGCCAAACCGATAGATCGTAAAATAGCGGAAATGGAAATGTCTACTCTTCAGGGCAATCCTGCTTTGAGAGAATCATTTTTACAACATGTTCTGAAGCAAGAGCATTAAAAAGTGTTTGTCTGTAAGCTTTAATGCTTACTTCATCATCGGTCATGCGACTATTGTAATATGCTAAGTTCATATTGGAAACAAGTTTTATGGCATCTTCTGAATTTACAACCGCACCAATATCAGAAATATATTTTTGATTTGCAATAAGATAGGCATAATATCGAATAAAGAGTAGTATCGCTGCTTTTTCGTTTAATGCAAAAAATCCAAGCATAAGGCTTGAACCTACCTCATTAAATGCAGCAAAATCATCTGCAGTGATCTCACTTTTCTTCATTTTAAAGTTGAGTACTTTGTTAAAGATCTCTGGTTTTACTTTTGTAGTAAAAGATAATTCTATGAATGTACCTTTATGTTCACAGGCCAGGAAAAGACTACTGGGGTGCAAAGCCCACTCTTTAAATTGCTCTTTGCTTAACTGTAATGATTCATGATTTAAATTTTGATGTAAATGCATATGCATATCGATAAGCGCATCCATTCTTTCAAAAGTGCGTAATGGATAGACATGCATATCATCTACGCTCATCATCTCTGATGGATAATTATAAATATGTTTTTTACTCTTACCTATTAAATTGCGCATACCTGCTTTACAAATAAGCTCTTCAGTTTCTTCTATGGTATAAGTATCCCAGCATGGTAAGGCTATACCAGTTTGCTTTTGGAAATACTTGATGATATTTACTTGTTTTGTAGCGGGTGGTTTGGTAATACTTCTTTCCCATTTACTAATCGTAGAGGTATCGAGACCTTCAAAGTGATCGATGTCATAGCTGTAGAGGTTATGTACCAATTCTTCCTAGGTAAGATGATTGTGTTCTCTGCAGGATTTTAAATATTCGTTAAAGTGCACGTGTCCACCTTGTTGTGTATATTGTGTTTAATACTATTAACACAGTATACTATAAAAATTATTTAGAGCGTTATATTTAAAAAAATCCCTAAAACTTAAATCTGAAAGGTCACCGCATGTTTGAAATTGCAGAATACATTGGTATCATCGCATTTTCCATGAGTGGTTTTTTTGTGGCAGTACGAAACAGGCTGGACTTTCTGGGAGTGTTGATCTCCATATTCTTAACTGCTTTTGGCGGAGGTATCTTAAGAGATGTTACGGTAGGTAAAACACCATATGCCTTTAGCCATGATATACCTGTACTTCTTATGGTAGCGGTGACCGTACTTTTGGTCATCTTTCGCTTTCATAAAAAACAGAGCATTGAGAACAAGCCGCTTTTTATACTCAGTGACTCCATAGGACTTGTCTCTTTCAGTATCACCGGAGCACTCATCGCGTTGGAGCAGAACCTGAATTTGACTGGGGTGTTGGCACTCTCTTTCGTGACGGCTGTGGGTGGGGGTATTATAAGAGATGTCATCATCAATGAAATACCTTTTGTACTTAAAACAGGATTTTACGGGACGATCGCATTGCTTATAGGGTTTGGACTCTATGTGTTACAGCAGTATGAAATGGTAGGTATCTATACGCTTAGTTTTGTATTTCTCTCAGGGGTATTGCTGCGTATAGTGGCGTATTATAAAAAGTGGTATATCCCTATGCTTTAGGGATGACCTTTAAAAAAGATACTTTTCCATATAGGCATCAAGTTCTTTGCGTTGTGCTGCATTTAAAGCATGTTTCGGGATCACATTGAACTGGCGCGGGCCTGTATAGAGAATATAAAACTTTTCATCTTCCTTCCACTTGCTAAACATCTTCCACGGGATGGTCGCATTATTGGTCTTTTTGTCCAATGTGATACCTTTCCCCGACACCCTCAGTGTCACTTCATGTTGTAAGACAGGGCTCTTTTTATAGATGCTTTTAGCCTGATAAGCAGAGATCATACGGACAAAGAGCATATAAAAAGCGACAGAAAAAAAGATGGCCATAACATTGGTGATGACTTCACGTGTATTGCTAAAGTCTGTTCCCAAAAAGACGATACCCATAGCCAAGGCAATATAAATAGCAAGCATTACAAGTCTGTTTCCTCTGTTGAGGTGAAATATGACAGCTTTTTGGTATTCGTCTTGTGTGAGTGTGTAAGTGATGTTCATCGTTTGCCTTAAGGTTATAGTAATGGCATTATACACTTTTTAACTATAGGGTTATGAGAGGTGCACTATACTTGAGGTCTCAGGCATGACGAAAAAATGAAGGGGGTTTGTTCATTTAGTAAAACTTCACTATAATATTCATATTAAGGAGTTGTGATGCAGAATGGCGTCAATGAGTTTTCCATTATAGAAGAGATATGGCATGCTGTTACACATGGTATCGGATTGGCTTTGAGTATTGCGGGTTTGGCAATTTTGGTAGCTTATGCCGCATTGGATGGTTCTGCTTTGACTGTCACTGCTTCTGCCATCTTTGGTGCAACGTTGATCGTGATGTATGGTTCTTCAACACTCTATCATGCCATCACCCACATTAAGATAAAAAAGATCTTCCAGCAGTTTGATCATGCTTCTATCTATTTTTTGATAGCCGGGACCTATACCCCTGTGACTCTCCTAGTTTTAGGCGGTGCTTGGGGATGGAGTATCTTTTCTGTCATATGGGCTTCAGCAACGGTCGGTATCTTTCTGAAATTTGCTTATCCTGAGCGTTTTGAAAAACTCTCTTTGATACTCTATGTACTCATGGGGTGGATGATCGTTATCGCCATGCAGCCTTTGCTGGCAAATATGGAGAGTGGTGGCTTATGGCTTCTCTTAGCAGGAGGACTCTCGTATACTGTAGGCGTGATCTTTTATGTCTGGGAAAGATTGCCTTTTAACCATGCCATTTGGCATCTTTTTGTTTTGGGCGGAAGTATATTGCACTATTTTATGGTGCTAATTTATGTGATCTAAAGATGGATTTTCTGTCACATATACACTACACAGTAAAAAAATATAAGTTGTGAAAGGACTTAAAATGTTATATAAAGTAAAAGCAAAAATAGACAAACTAAAAATGAAAACTTTTTATACTGCATTGACGGATGGGAGTATTTCTGAACAAGAACCAGATGGTGCAGAGATCGTAAATGCGATGCAAAAAGCAGTGAAAACAGAGCCCGATACACTTGAATGGTATGAAACCTGCCATTGTGCTACACCGCTTAAGCATGAGAGAGAAACAGTGTATGATAAATATCTGTGTGATATCGAGACCACATTGGTGTATGAGATCAAAGATGATATTAAAGGTTCGTCATTCTGGGACTGTCTGGAAGACTGGCATTTTGATGACTCATATACCTTTTAATGCCCTCTATGCTGTTGGCTATGCTTGGCTGAAAACACGGTTTCATTCTTCTATATGAGATCACTTTTTCATTTAGCCTATAATGTCAGGAACTTAGAAGAGACCAGAGCTTTTTACAAAGATCTTTTGGGGTGCAACGAAGGAAGAAGTACAGAGACCTGGGTGGATTTTGATTTTTTCGGACATCAGCTCTCTTTGCATTTAGGGGAACCTTTTAAAGTGGAAAATACAGGCAGGGTAGGTGATTACATGGTCGCGATGCCTCATTTGGGGGTTATTTTGGAAATGCCTGAATGGAACGCACTGGCAAAAAGACTGGAAAATGCACAGATGAAGTTTATCATCGCACCTACTTTAAGGTTTGCTGGAGAAGTGGGGGAGCAAAGCACGATGTTTTTTACCGATCCCTCAGGTAACCCCATTGAGATCAAAGGTTTTGCCAGTCTTGACTCTGTCTTTGATGCTTAAGGAGGGACTTCAGTCCCTGCTCCTTGTATGGAAATAATCCTTAACCTAATGGCATTGTAGGGGGTGATTGCCATCGCAGCAAATAATAATATGAGGAAAAAGATGAAAGAATTTGATCCCGTGAAATATCAAGAGATGGTACGTGAATATCAGGAGCGTGATGATCCCTTTGGGTGGTTTGACAGTATTTACTCAGATGCCGAAGGTGACCATAATGCTGTCTTTTGGGCTGATCTCGCACCCAATCCTTATCTGCTTAAGTGGTTAGAGAAAAATCCTGAGACATGGTTAAAGAAAAAGGCCATTGCCATCGGTTGTGGTGTGGGAGATGATGCAGAAGCCATGGCCGCAGCTGGTTATGAAGTCACTGCTTTTGACATAGCACCCTCTGCCATAGAGCTTTGTAAAAAACGTTATCCAGATAGTAAGGTCAACTATCTGGTGGCTGATCTGTTTGATTATCCTGAGGGGTGGGCTGAGGCTTTTGACCTTGTGTATGAGTGCAATACGATCCAGGTACTTCCGGGCAGGTATAGAAGAGAAGCCATGGATGCGATGGTGAGTCTGATGTCTGCTGAGGGGAAACTCCTGGTCTCCTGTCGCAGTCGAAAATCTGGTGAAGAACTGGATGCCATTCCTTTACCCTTAGACAAAAATGAGATAGACAGTTTTATGCATTTTGGTGTTCGGCAGAAGAGCTTTTTAGTTTATGATGATGATCAGGAACCTTCTGTACCCCATTTCTTTGCAACTTACAGTAGAGAGAGGAGGAAGAGAAAAAGAAATTAAAATTTATAAGCCAAGGTAAACATGATAATATCAATCCCATTATTTGGTTTTTCTATACCGGCATTTGAATAGTGCATATATCTTGCGTTAAAATCATAAGAACCTGTTTTAATTCCCAGACCGATGCGATCTTCAAACTGGAAGTGTGTTGCCATATTGCGACCGTTGATCTTGGTCTTTGAAATGTAGGCTACACCGATACCTGCTTCAACATAAGGCTGAAACGTATCTGACATGCCCCCTAGATAATAGACAAAAACAGGAGAGAAAGCGACACCGTATATTTGGTCATTTCCTTTTTCCCAGTAATGTATGGACGCTTCATAGTAGCCTGAAAGTCTGCCATAATCACTTTTAAACCATATACTTTCAAAGTTATTCTTTCCGCCAAGTCTATAAATGTGGATATGGTCTTTACTTTCTCCTACACCTAGACTCACTTCATCAAAAGATAGTAACTCTTCAGCAAAACTATTTATTGTAAAAGCACAGAGAGTTAAAATTAAAAAATACTTTTTCATAAAATACCTTTATTTTTTTATAACAGGACAGGTTAATAAATCAATAAGATTCTACAAAGTCTTGCCTGAAATTGAGTTGATTATTTGTAACTATGGGGATTGAATTGGTTTATGCAGGAAGAGGAGGATTATGACTTTATCTTTGTACCCATCTTTTCATGAGTTCCATGCCCATAGGAAAAGGAAGGTCTCCGTTTTGGCTTAGCCTTTCTACCTCTTTTTGCAGTTCTGCTGTACTGATATCCTGGTAGGTTATTTCAGGAAGCGTATGATTGAGTTCAACTAATCTTACCGCATAGATGATGCCTGCTGTGATGAGTGAAATGATGATGAATCTTGCTGACATTTTCGGTATATTGATGTGCATTACTTTTCCTTTTATTAGAGATATACTTTTTAGGTATGGGAAAGTATAATGAAAATGTATAACATTTGTATAACAATAGCAAGGAAATTATGAACTTGTATAATGCTCCCCATTTTTCAGACCAGTAAAACAACTTTTCTTATTTCACCTCACTATGACGCTTTTGGTAACTTTTCTTCTCCTTTTTGAGATAAAT
>NVUY01000021.1 GCA_002733215.1 Sulfurovum sp.
CGATACTAAGCTCTTATCTGTAAGACTACTTAGGCAGGACTAAACACTTTGAAGTATCGCACCTGCTAGTAAGTGCCGATTTGTCTTGGCACACATAATCGCGATTATACTGAAATTATTGTAAAATTAATCAAAAATAGAGGTTTATATGTTTCTTTATCAACCTACAAGTGGGTATTGTTACAATAGTGATTCTATTTTTTTATATGATTTTATCTCTACTTTTAAGCCAAAAGGTTCACTTCTTGATGTGGGATGTGGTGTAGGGATCATATCACTTTTGTTGAGTCGTGATTTTAATATAGAGACCAGCATCATTGACAAACAGGAAAAGATGCTCAATTATGCCACACATAATTATGCGCTCAATCATCTGGACGTTCAAAGTCATCTTGGAGATTTTACAGCTTTTGAGAGTAAAGATAAGTTTGATTATATTATTTCAAATCCTCCGTTTTATGATCCAAGGGTACAGCAAAGTGAAAATACACACTTAAATATTGCACGTTATGCACATCATCTTCCCATAGAAGAGTTCATTATGAAAGTGAAGAAACTTTTGAAACCCAGAGGGTATTTTATTTTCTGTTATGATGCTAAGCAGGTAGACTTGCTTTTACATCATTTACAAAAACATGGTATAAATCCTGAAAAGATACAATTTGTACATTCAAAACTGGACAGAGAGTCTAAACTGGTGATGATCGCTGCACGAATGGGTTCAAAGTCGATGATGCAGGTATTGCCGCCATTTATTGTCTTTGATGATGAGAGTGTTTATAGGAAAAAAGCACAAAAAGCATTTGAAAAAGCAAATACAAATAGTATAAAGGGTGATTTCTAATCATGGAATTAATGACACACGAACAATATAATTTTAATTTTAACCCTAATGAGTGTGAAGCTTGTGGTGGGCATTGCTGTACCGGAGAGAGCGGTTATATCTGGGCGAAATATACTGAGATAGAGAAGATGGCGGAGTTCGTTAACCTTACAGTAGAAGATTTCGCTACAATGTATCTAAGAAAAGTGAAACATCGTTATTCACTGATCGAAAAACAGTTGGCAGAAGACAATCATGCCTGTGTCTTTTTTGATGAGACGATGAAGCGCTGTTCCATTTACCCTGTGCGGCCTTTACAGTGTCGTACATTTCCTTTTTGGGAACAGTTTWTACACTCATTTTATCTTTCCTTACTTTCTATGCTTTTATTCTATCATTTTGAAATAAGAAAGTTATTTTTAGTGGTTCGATTTATGGGGTTCATTATAAAACTCATGCAGATAAGCGAAGATGAACTTATCATGAGAGGTCTTTTTTATGATGAATATAGATCTTATGAAAACAGTTATCAAGTCTATAAAAAACTTTTTGATGATACAGGAGCAGAAGTCTATCTGTTCAGGGAAGCAACTGCAGCACTGCTTAGTCGAACACATATCGCAGAGAGTATTACACGTCTGAAAACATGGGATAAAAAACATCCTGATAAAATCGAGGTGAGACGACTGCTTATCCCACTTTATCTCACGATACGACAGGCAAACAATGCCAAAATAGAAGCAGAGTATCTTCTTGAACAATCCACTGAACCTGTAGATCTGGATCTGGCTTCAAATTCCTTCCTCTATACAGGAGACTTTAAGCGAGCGCAGGAACTTTTGAGTAAAATCTATGAAACGGTACCAAGAGAAGAAATATTGCTGCGTATGATTGAGATAATGGATGAGTTTACAAATGAACGTAAAAAAGCGATACAGTTGCTTGAAACTCACCGTCGTATAAATATTACGAGTCATGATGTCTATATTAAATTACTGATGCTATATCAAAAAGAGAGAGATATTGACGGTATTTTAGAGATTTATAAAGCCCTTTATCTCTTAGATGACAATGCAGGATACCTCTCTAAGATCATAGATGCCTATGTCTATAAAAGAGATCTGGACGGTGCGATAACTTTTTTGGAAGCAGATAAAGGCAACAATCTCTTACTCTATGAACTTTATAAGGCGAAAAAGTATTTTTCTAAAGCCTTAACACTTATAGATACGCTATATGATGAAGATAAAAATTCAAAGTGGATCGCTGAGAAGGGTGTACTTCTGTTTGAACAGGCAGAAGATAAAGATGATAAAAAAATGATCGGTGATGTGATCTCTTATTTTGAAAAAGCGATCAAGTTGGGTAATGATGACAGTATTTACCTGAATTATTATGGTTATACACTGATAGATAAAGAGGTAGATGTAAAAAAAGGTATGCAAGTTATACAGGATGCCTTGATCCAGCAACCCGATAACACCTATTATCTTGATTCTCTGGCGTGGGGATATTATAAAAATCGTGACTGCAGTAAAGCGTATGAACTTATGAAGCGCGTAGTGGATGAGGAAGGTCTTGAAGAACCTGAGATCATAGAACACTGGAATGCCATCAAACAGTGTAAATGATATAGGGTTATGAGAGGTGCCCTTGGATATAATACAAAAAATTATTAACATGTGGAAGAACTAAATGGCTCAAATATTAGATGAAATTATTAAAAAAACAAAATCAGACTTAGAAAAAAGAAAAGTAGATTTCCCTATGGAGTGGCTTGGACGCTCTCTTGCATTTAACCCTTTTGTACCTAAGGATGTTAAATCTGCCTTACGCTCAACAGAAGAAAATCCTTACCGTATCATCGCTGAAGTCAAAAAAGCAAGCCCCAGTAAAGGTGTGATCCGTGAGAACTTTGATCCCATGGAGATAGCACAAGCCTATGAAAAGGGTGGCGCAGACTCTCTTTCCATTCTTACAGAACCGCATTTCTTTCAAGGTGATAAAGAGTATCTAGGTATGGTTCGTCGTTATGTCAATCTACCATTACTTAGAAAAGATTTCATAGTGGACAAATACCAGATACTTGAAGCCTTGGCTTTTGGTGCAGACTATATTTTACTGATCGCTATGGCACTGAGCCGTAAAGAGCTGAAAGAGTTACATGACTATGCACGACACCTTGGATTAGATATACTTGTTGAAGTGCATAATAAAACTGACTTGGTTAAAGCGATCTTTGCGGGTGCAGATATCATCGGCATTAACCACCGTAATCTTGAAAGCTTTGAGATGGACATGCGTTTAAGTGAAAAGCTTATTCCTCTTATACCAAATGGTAAGATCATTGTGGCAGAGTCCGGGATCAATGATCATGAGACAGTGCTTGAGCTTTCCAAGGTGGGAGCTGATGCTTTCCTTGTGGGCGAGCACTTTATGAGACAGGATGATATTACTGCGGCTGTAAAAGCCGTTAAATATGGGGTTTAATTCCTTACTCTTCTATCTACATCTCCCGTAGGGTCGGTTTACCGACCACAATATATGCATGGTGGTCGATAAATCGACCCTACGGTAATAATTTATCCTAGCAGTTTTTTCACCATAACATTTATTCTTCCACCATCTGCTCGGCTTCCTATGGCTGTTTTTGCAGCACCCATGACTTTACCCATGTCTTTCATGCTCTCTGCACCTACTGAAGCAATGACTTCTTTGAGTACAGCTTCCAGTTCTGTATCATCCATAGGTTCAGGCAGGTAGGGTTTAATGATGGCTATCTCTGCATCTTCTTTTTCTACGAGGTCATCACGTCCTGCGTCAGCAAATTGTATTTTGGCATCTTCTCTTTGTTTAAGATATTTCATTAAAATAGCTTCAAGATCGGCATCTGTTACCTCTCTGCGTTCATCTACTTCTATCTGTTTTACTGCTGCCTGTATGTTTCTAAGTGTGTCTCTTTTTCGTGTTTCTTTTGCGCGCATTGCATCTTTTATGTCACTTTTGATTTGTGCATTTAAACTCATTGGTTTCCTTAATGTTAAAATACGACTAGCCGAATGAACCAACTGTTGAAGTTGACACAGCGTCAGCGTAGTTTTCCGGGCTTTGCCTAAAAAGCGTCCCATTGGATAATTATACTATAATCCTTTTATGATTATAACTATAGAAGATAAACAATTTGATACAAAAAGTATCACGCAACTTTATCCCGCGGCAGTCGTAAAAACCGGATATGAAGACGAAACTACGCAAGTAAGTCTGGAATGGATCGAAGTAGAAGCCAAAGGGAAAGTGGAATTAGTGGGTTACGGACTTTTCGTACACCTTGGTGAAGATGAAAAACATACGTTTATGTTTGATACAAAAGAAGAGATGGATGCAGCTGCAGGGCGTATAGCCGCGCAACTGCAAAAATAGCTATTTCTCTGTAAAATTTAGTGAAGCAGAGTTGATGCAGTAACGCTGGTAAGTAGGTGCCGGCCCGTCTGGAAATACATGTCCCAAGTGGGAACCACAGGTGGCACAGCGCACTTCTACACGTCTCACGCCCAATGTGTTATCTACTATCTCTTCAATACAATCGTTTGAGATAGGCTGAAAATAACTTGGCCAGCCTGTGCCTGAGTCAAATTTTGCTTCTGAGGTAAAGAGTGGGGTATTACAACATTTACAAGTGTAGGTACCTTCTGCTTTTGAATCATGAAATTCATTTTGGAAAGGTGCTTCTGTGCCGTGGTTTAAACAGACACTATACTCAACTGGAGTCAATTCCTGTTGGAGTTTATCTTTATCTAATTTTATTTTATAAGCCATAATAATCCTTTGGCGATTTTCTATTATCATAGCAGATTTTCTTTGGGTTTAAGTTAGATTATCTTATTATGCGTTTATAGAATTTATATGTATATTTGGAGAAACTATGTCAACATTTCAACTCTTACTGCTTATTATCGCCGGAGGGGTGTTTTACCTCTTCTTTAAACAACTTTTTTCCGGGAACCATCCTAAAAGAGGTGTGGACTTTGAAGCAAAGGTCGCTGATGATCAGATAGGCGGCATCAACCGTCCTGATAAAACATTTTCTAAACCTACTGTAGGGCCTACACGTATGGAACAGTTGCTTCACATGGCAGATGAAGCTGTACAAAAAGAAGATTATGATGAAGCAAAAAAAGCACTGCAAAGTGCACTTATCGTAGAGAAGAACAGTATAGAAGTACTTCAACGAAGTGGTTATGTCGCTATGCACAATCATGAATATGATGAAGCCAAAGAGTATTATGAAAAGATCATCACATTGGATCCCGATGATGATATGGCACATGTTTCCCTTGCGAATGCCTTGCATAAACTTGATGATGAGGCAGGTGCCCAGAAACATCATGAAGAAGCAATTAAGCTTGATCCTGAATATGCAGCACACCATTTTAACTATGCAAATACTCTGTATGATCTGGGACGTAAGGATGAGGCTCTTGTGGGTTATAAAAAAGCGTATGAATTAGATAATACACTGGATGAAGCGAAACAAATGATAGAAAAACTTGGGAGTCATAATGGGTAATGGATGTTTTGTAACGGAGGAAGCAACATCAAAGATACTTTTAAGAGTGACTAATGTATGTGCCGAATGTTATGATGATATTCATGTGGGTGATACGATTCACTATGATATGCAGAATTATCGTTATTTATGTACGGATTGTCAGGAGAGACTTTTCACTCAGATGAATGAGAATTGTGAGGTTGTTGAGGAAGAAAGTACCGGGCTTTTTTGTTAATGTTGTGTTTCGCGTAGGGTGGGAAATCCCACCCTACGCGTCAGCAATATATTTTATTGCATTTATGTAGCTTAGATTATTTAATTTTGTATTTTTATAGGCTATATCGAAGGCTGTGCCATGATCTACAGAGGTTCTAAGTATGGGGAGGTTCAGTGATACGTTTATGCCTTCGTCAAAGTAGAGGGCTTTGAGAGGTGTCAGACCCTGATCGTGATACATGGCTATGTAATGGCTGTAGGTTGCTCTTACTCTTGGTGTAAATGCAACATCTGGCACCAAGGGTGTAGTGAAGAGTGAGGAGTGAGGAGTGATGAGTGAAGGGGTTTCCTTTTTTATGATTTGTGTTGCATTATCAATAGCTTTTTGTATAATACTCTCTTCGTGACCTAATACACCATCGTCCCCAGCATGAGGGTTTAGTCCCAGTACTCCTACTGTAGAGTTTGGTTTGGCTGTTTTGTAAAAGTCCACTAGAAACCGTGTCAGATCTTTTTCATTGATGCTGGAAGCTACCTCTTTGAGTGGTATATGCTCGGTAAAAAGTGCTACATACATTTTAGAACATCCCAACATCATAATGGCTTCAGCCTTAAAAAAATCACGAAGGGCATCTGTATGCCCTTTATAATTTATGCCTGCAAGTTCCCAGGCTTTTTTATGAATAGGCAGGGTACAGACAGCATCTACTCTTTTTTCTTTTGCAAGGCCAACAGCTTTTACAAAAGAGGCATAAGCATAGATACCACTCTCTTTAGTGACTTCAGATGCTTGTATTTCAAAGTTTTCTGCTATCTCTTCAATGGTTTGGAAGCGGAGGGGAATACTTAAATTTAATTTCTTTGCTGCCTGTTCCAGCATACTTCTATCTATACAGTAAAGAGGTTCTACTTCTTTGGAAATACTCTCATGGTTTTCAAGGGCAAGTTGAATGCCTATGCCATTAAGATCACCGACAGATATGGCCACTTTTTTCATATATATTTTCCTTGTAGTTTGGTTATGCCGAACAGCTTATCTCATCAACAGGTCTTTCATATCAATTATAGCCTGTTCAAGACCAGTATAAACAGAACGGGCAATGATGCTTTGACCGATATTGAGTTCTTCTATGCTTTCTATCTTGACGATCTCTTTAACATTTTGCATATTCAAACCGTGCCCCGCTGCAACACGTAAGTTGAGTTTTTTTGCTTCAGAGGCAAGTTGATGCAGGTTTGAGAGTTCATCATTCAACATTTTTTTGAGACTCTTACGAGAGAGTTCAAGTTCTTGTATGCTGTGGTGTGTTTTTGAGAGATTTGTGTAGAGCATGGCATAGATGTTGGCATATTTACCCGTATGAAACTCGATCCATTCTACACCTAAATCTAAAGAAGCATTAACAGTTTCAAGCGTAGGGTCTATGAACAATGAAACTTCTATCTCTTCATTTTGCAGTCTTTGAATAGCCTCTTTGAGTTTAGCTTGTTCTCCTGTGACTGCCAGACCACCTTCCGTGGTAACCTCTTCTCTTTTTTCAGGAACAAGGGTGACACGATGCGGTCTAAGATCACAGGCGATGTCTATCATCTCAGCTGAGATGGCACATTCAAGGTTAACGGGAAGTGAAGAGAGTTCTATAATATGTTTAGCATCCATGTCCTGCATATGACGTCTGTCTTCACGGAGGTGTATTGTGATCTGGTCTGCACCTGCACGCTTACAAATACCAAGTGCATCCAAAGGGTCAGGGTCTGCTACTTTTCGTGCTTCTCTTAGTACTGCAATATGATCAATATTTACGCCTAGCAACATGATATTTCCCTCTATCTATTTATAAAAATAATTATATCGCTACTTTTCAAAATATGGCTTAAGGCAGTCATATCTTAGAAGAGTATTTAAAATTATATTATAAAAAATTATTATGTATAAAAAGAATTAATAAGTATACATTAATCTTTTTTCTTATAGTATAATGAATAGGTATTCATTTTATTGGAAGGGAACATTCTTCTGAGTATATATATTAATCATAATTGCGTTCACAATAACACCTTGCCCATGAACGGGTAAGTATATTCAGTTATAAATAAAATTTTAAAATCAAAGGTAAAACTATGTTAACTAAAGAATTGGACACAGATATAAATGCAAGTTATTCTACAAGTACAAATGAAAAGGGTATTATTGTTTCTGTAAGTAAAGATTTTGAAACTATCTCTGGATATACTGCTGCTGAATTGAAAGGTCAAAATCACAACATATTACGTCATCCCGATATGCCAAAAATAATATTTAAAAAAATGTGGCATGCTTTGGAGAATGGTGATGAATTTATAGGTTTTATCTTTAATCATGCAAAAGATGGTGGATATTATTGGTTAGCAAATAAAACCTACCTTTTTTCTAGAGATAAAAAGAAGGGAACATGCAAGTACTTCTCGTATAAGACTACAATGTCCTCAAGAGCACGTTTTCACATGGCAAATCTCTATAGCATTTTACTAGAAGAAGAAAAGAAAGGTGGGATAGAAGCATCAGAAGCACATCTTGATGAATATCTAAAATTCAGAGGTGTTAGTTTTGATGAATATATGAAAACATTCTTAGATGGTGGCGGCCTTTTTAAGACAGGTTTCTTTATGGCAAGAAAACTCTTTGGTGGTGGAGCAAAAGACGAGTAATTCCCTTTAGAGGCGCTCCCTTTAATATAACACTTAAAGGTTCAGAATCTTCCTAGGATTCTACTTCATCTTCCGGTTTTTTTCGTTTTCTATACGTTCTTTTTACAGGTTTTTGTTCAGAGATCAGTGTTTTTGTTTTTTTCAGAGAAAAATTATAGAACCAGATGATTCCGAGTATCAGTAAGGCACCTATCATAAAGTGGTAGATCACAATACCTGCAACCATACCATAGACGAAGGTTAAGAGGTGCTGCTTCTCTATTTTTTCTTCAATGGTCATACTTGATTCATCTTTTTTAAAGATGGCAATGGCATTGGAAATAAAGCTTCCCGCACTCGCAAAGATGCTGGAACTTTTTTGTTTGATGTTTTGTAGTGAGAAATTATTTTTGTCTGTCTGGTTCATAAGCTACTCTTTCTTAAAATACTTGACTTATTATAGCATATTGATATCCTGGAAACCAAATCATAACCAAATTTATGGTAAAATCGCGTCATTATATAGAACAAAAGGCTTAATAAATGGCAAAAAGAAAAATTAAAAAAGCGGTATTGGCTTACTCTGGCGGACTCGATACAAGTATTATTTTAAAGTGGTTACAAGACGAATATGAGTGTGAAGTGGTGACGTTTACAGCTGACCTTGGTCAGGGTGAAGAGGTAGAACCTGCACGTCAAAAAGCACTTGATATGGGTATTAAAGAAGAAAATATTTTCATTCTGGATCTTCAAGAAGAGTTTGTAAAAGATTTTGTTTTTCCTATGTTCAGAGCCAATGCAATTTATGAGGGCGAATATTTACTTGGTACATCCATCGCTCGTCCCCTCATTGCTAAAAAACAGATTGAGATAGCACATCAAACGGGTGCTGACGCTGTTTCTCATGGTGCTACGGGCAAGGGGAATGACCAGGTACGTTTTGAACTTGGCTACCTTGCACTTGACCCGGATATCGCTGTGATCGCTCCATGGAGAGAGTGGGAGCTGAACTCTCGTACAAAGCTTCTTGATTATGCTAAAGAACATGGTATAGACATCGATGGCAAAGGTCAGGCAAAACCATACTCTATGGATGCAAACCTGCTTCACATTTCTTATGAAGGTGAGCATTTGGAAAACCCTTACGCAGAACCTGAAGAGGATATGTGGTTATGGTCTGTCAGCCCGGAAAAAGCACCGAATGCACCGGAATATCTCACCATTTCATATAAAAATGGTGACCCGGTAGCCATCAACCGTGAAGAGATGAGCCCTGCTACGATGTTGACAGCACTCAATGAGTATGGTAACAGACATGGTATAGGACGTATCGATATCGTGGAGAACCGTATGGTTGGCATGAAAGCACGCGGATGTTATGAGACACCGGGTGGGACTATTATGCTTAAAGCACACAGAGCGATCGAGTCGATCACACTAGACCGTGAAGAAGCACACATGAAAGATGAACTTATGCCTAAGTATGCAAAACTCATCTACAACGGTTTATGGTGGTCTCCTGAGCGTCGTATGCTGCAAGCTGCCATAGATGCAACACAAGATCAGGTACAAGGTGATGTAAAACTGAAACTTTATAAAGGTTCTGTGACAGTAGTGGGAAGAAGATCAGATGTCACACTTTATTCTGAAGAGCACTCAACCTTTGAAGCCGATGATGTGTATGATCAGAAGGATGCAGAAGGATTCATCAGACTCAATGCACTTCGTTTCATCATTGAAGGTAAAAAACAGCCTGAACGTATTGCGGCACTTATTGCCAGTGACAGTGAAGCAGATGAGGGAGATGAAGTGTGTCGTATTGAGACAGGTTCATTTACGATCTGCCAGCGTATTAAACGTTTCTTTGGCTTTGCTAAAAATGAGCAACCGGCTAAAATAGGTAAAGAATATATTAAAAAGAAATAATTTCACTTACCTTAGAGTCATTGATCCGACAGACTCCTAGGGTAATAACTCTTCCATCTCTTTCAATACTCTTGAGGGAGAAAAATCGATCACAGACTCTCTGCTGAGAATATTGGGGATGATCTCCAGCAGTAAATAGATGAAGCCTATCATCGGATAAAATGCGTAGAATTCTGCTTTGAATGCTTTAAATTTATAACGACTTATAAACCACTCTTTTGCACTTTGGGCACCAGAGTCAAAAAGTAATACTTCCATGGCAAAAATAGATCCCCAGGAAATGTATGTGAGCAGTACAACGATCGCTGCACCCAGTATACCGAACATAGCTATCACCACAGCCAGGAAAAGGCCCATATAAAGTGCAAAAGCATGAAAACCCAATGAGGCAAAAATGGCTACTACTGCAAAGATAAAAAGTAAAGAGCCAAAGAGTATAAAGAGTTCTAAGTAGCTTTGTTGTTCTGTAAATGAGGGACTGAAATAGGCAGCAAGCAGGGTGATGATGAAGATCGCAATAAGAGTAAGGGCGAGAGAACGATATTCTTGCATTATTTTCCCTTGTAGGGTGCGTGATTACGCACCTTTGTATTATTTAGTTGCGTGTTACGCACTCTTTATTTCGTAAAGCTTAATGAGACTTTTGACATCTGCTTTACGTCCAAGCCACTCCTGGTAAAGATCTGACATCTCTTTAGCCCCACCGTTTGCCAGAATGTAATCTTTATAGCCTTTGGCACTCTCTTTGTTAAATCCAGACTTCTCATCCAGACAGGAGAAGAATGCATCAGCAGAGAGTACTTCAGCCCATTTGTAAGAGTAATATCCTGCTGCATACCCACCGGCAAAGATGTGCGCAAAACCATGTTGGAACTTGTTATAGCTTGGCGCTTTGAGCAGGGAGGTTTTTTTTCGTATACTGTCAATCAGTGCTTGTACTTCTTCTCCCTGATAAAGGTCTTGGTGCAGTTGAAAGTCAAAGAGAGAAAACTCCACCTGACGTAAGATGCCCAGTGCCGCCTGGTAGTTTTTAGTCTCTTTTATCTTTGCCATGAGCTCATCTGAGATAGGTTCCCCCGTGGCATGGTGAAAGCCAAAACGTTTAAGTATGGCAGCTTCATATGCAAAGTTCTCCAGGAACTGTGAAGGAAACTCTACCACATCCCATGCTACACCGTTGATACCTGAGACTGAACGCTCAGAACATTTTCCAAAGAGATGGTGGATGGCATGTCCCATTTCATGGAAGAGGGTGACGACATCATCATGTCTGAGCAGAGAAAGGTTTTCTTTGCTCGCAGGGGAGAAGTTACACACGATGAATGCAGAGGCAAGATGTTTGTCACCCTTCTTGTCTACATAGTGTGTCTCCCAGTCATTCATCCATGCACCGCCACGTTTTTCTTTACGTGCTTCCAGGTCAAAGTAGATACGGCCCGAAAGTGTATTATGATCTTTACTGTTATCAAAGATATCAAAGACCTTTACACACTTGTGCCAAGTAGGTACATCCGCAGGCTTAAATGTGACAGCAAAGAGTTCAGAAACGATGTTCAGTAAACCATCAAGTACTTTGCTTTGTTCAAAGTAAGGCTTTGTCATAGCATCATCAAAGTCAAACTTCTCTTTTTTGAGTTTCTCAGAGTAGTAGCCTACATCATATCCTGCCAGATCTTCAATGCCATCGGTTCTTTGTGCAAATGCTTTAAGTTCTGCTAATTCATTTTTGGCTTGAGGAAGAGCAGCATCTGACAAGTCATTTAAAAAGCCAATGACATCTTCCTGTTTGTCTGCATCTCTTGTTTCAAGCGCATAGTGTGCATAAGAGTCAAAGCCAAGCAGTTTTGCTTTTTCCTGTTTCAATGAAAGGATCTGGTCTATGACTTTAGCATTTTCAGGGGCACGTGTAGCGTAGGCTTTTGAAAGCGCTTTTCTATATTCGCGATTTGGACCATAGGTCATGTACGCCAGATAGCTGGGGATCTGCAGTGTGAATTTGTAAACGGTCTTAGCATCCACCTCTTCTTTGGCAGCATCAATGTCAGACTGAGGCAGACCTTCCACATCTTTTTCATATGTCATAATGAGTTCATAGGCATTGGTGGCATCAAGCAGATTTTGAGAGAAGTTATTTGAAAGTTCAGAGAGTTTCAGGGATATCTCTTCCATACGTTTCTTTTTCTCTTCGGGAAGTTTTACTCCTGAGAGTACGAAGTCTCTTACTTCATGCTCTACAACTGTTTTAGCTTCCTCTGTCTTGGCTGTGATCTCTTCTATCTTTTTGAAGAGTGCCTCATTTTGTGCCATTTCTGAAGCAAATTTTGAGAGCAGAGGAAGAGACTCTTCATAGGCTTTTTGTGTCTCATCTGAATTCATGACTGAATTGAGGTGGGAAAGCGGTGTAAAGAACAACCCTAACTCTTCATCCAGATCCTGCAGTGGTTTGAGTACTTTTTCATAGCTGTACTCCTCAGAGTGTGTGATTTCATTGATCATTGTTCTTTGTTCATTTAAAAGAGTATCTAAGGCTTTTGGAAAGTTTTCTAAATTGTCTACTTGAAAGTTTTGAAACATGGTTATTTATCCGTTAT
This sequence comes from Sulfurovum sp., assembly GCA_002733215.1. Lineage (GTDB taxonomy): Bacteria > Campylobacterota > Campylobacteria > Campylobacterales > Sulfurovaceae > Sulfurovum. The sequence goes on from NVUY01000021.1 coordinate 12,773, forward strand.
TGTATTTTTTTGATTGTAGCATTTTTTGTCAGTGGTTTTATTAATAATAGCAGTTTTGGCAAAAGTATGAGATTTGAGACAAGTGCCGCTGCCATGACCAGCATCGTGAGCAGGCCAAAATAGATGGTCGGGATGAGATTGGAGAGTACGAGGATAGAAAAACCTATGATGACAGTCAGGGAAGTGTAGTACATGGCATTACCTATGCTGTTGTTGGTTCTTTTCATGACCTCAGGGTACACAGGGTCTTTTTCAAACTCTCGTTTAAATCGATGTATGTAATGTATGGTGTCATCTACACCGATCCCCATGGCAATGGCGGCAATAGTAATGGTCATAATATCAAGAGGGATGTGCAGCCATCCCATAAACCCAAAGATGATGCCTATGGGAATAATATTGACAGTGAGGGCGATAAGTGTGAGTTTTACTGATCTGAACAGTGCAAGAAACATCAAAAAGAGTATGAGCAGGACAAGAGAGAGTGTGGTGATCTGAGATTTGAACAGTGACTGCAGCATGTTGTTGTAGAGGACCATGAGGTTGGAAAGCTGTACGGTTGCCACAGAAGGGTCTATCATGTGATCTAAGTCATATTTTATTCTCTTCAACAATTCATTTCTGCGTAATTCTTTATTGGAATCTACAATACGTGTGGAAAACCTTGCCTGATCATGTGAAATACTGATATAAGGTAAAAGAATGATCTCTCTGTATTTCTGAGGGAGTGTCTGATATAAAATAGCTATCTCTACACTGTCCAGACTTTTATTTTTGTTGAGTCGTCTTCCTGTCTCAAGCAGGGTCGCAAAAGACTGTACCTTACCTATTTGTGCTATGCCTTCCAAATAGTTATGTACTTTATGGATGATGTTGAGTTTTTCATCGGTAAACCAGTACTGGTCTTCGTTCTCCAGATCATTAAATTCATTTTCAAAAGAGTCTTCCTCTTCTTCTGCTACTACGGGTGCTTCCGTGCCGTTGTCCTCTGCAAAGGTGAGTATGATATCAAGTGGTGTGGTGCCTCCCAACTCCTGGTCTATGATCTTCATACCTTTGTAAATGTCTGTATCTTTCTTGAAATAGTTAATAAAAGAGTTTTCCACAATAAGCCTGGAAGCCCCGCTGATACTGAATACAATGACAAGAAGGGTAATGATATAGATCGCTTTTTTGTCAGATAAAACAATAGCTGTACTCAGAGAAGGAAGAGAAAAAACAGATGCTTTTTTCTTGAGTGGAGCTGTTTTCTTGAGTAGCATGAGTACTGCAGGAAAGACAAGAAAAGAGATGATCAGTGACAGTGTAATACCTGCACTCATCATCCATCCCAAGTTGATGATGGGATGAATATGGGAAAAGAGAAGGGATGAAAACCCTGCAATGGTAGTGAGAATAGCAAAGAAAGTGGGTGTCGCTTTTGAAAGCATAGTAAGTAAAATGAGTCTTTGTGCGGAGGCATGCGGATAGAGCGTTAAGAGTTCTTCATATCTTACAATAAGGTGCAAAACGATAGAGATCGTGATAATAAGCTGCAAAGCAATAAAGTTTGACGAGATCACAGTGATCTCCCATCCGAAAAATCCCAAAGAGCTTGTAATGGCGATCACAGAGAGTGTACAGATAAGAATAGGCAGTATGACCCATCTCGGTTTTCTGAACACGATACCCAATACAAGAATAAGGAGGAGTATCAATATGCTTCCGTAGATGAGCAGATCACTTTTAACAAATCCTACTATATCGCTGGAGATCATTTGAACGCCACCTAAGAAAAATGTAGCTTTGTCTTTATATTTTGACATCAGGGAACGGATCTCTTTTATGTTCTCATTATCGATCGTACGCTGCCTGTCTCTATATTTCTTAAACTGACTATGGGTCTGACGGAGATCCTGTTTCTCTTCTGGGGTAAGAGAAGAGGTTTTTTGTTTATGTCGTAAAAAATTTCTTTTTTCTAAAAGTGAGTAATACTCCGGATTATCCTCTAAATGTATCAAGATAGTTGATACTGTAAAATCTTTATTGACCAGACTCTCTTTATACAGAGGAGAGCTTAAAAACTCTTTTTTGGCAAGATGGAAGTTGATGTCAGGAGTTTTCAGTGTTCTAGTATCGTGAATGAGATCATCTACTTCTCTGATGGGTGAAAAAAGTAAGGGGACAGAGAGAAGTGAATCTACAGATTTAACGTTGGGTAGCTTTTCCAGATCAGAGCTGATATGGGCCAAGGTTTGTAAACTCTCTTTTGAAAGTAAACCTTGTTTTGGTTTATAGGCAAGTACAAGAACATCGTGGCTGTCAAAGCGTTTTGTTATCGTTCTTGAAAAGGCCAGATCTTTATCGTCATCAAGGAGAAGGGTTTCCGCAGAGGCATCGATCTCCAGTTTGGCAACATTTGTTCCAAAAAGGAGTATGCTTCCCATGAGCAACATTAAAACAGTCCAGGGATATTTTAATATGACTTTCTGATAAAGTGTGTAGAGCATAGGGGGTTTCCTTGATCCGACGGACTCCTAGAGTGATTTTAGGAGTTGCTTAAATGATTTGGTTTTTAAAAATTCAGAAAATTGTTTTCTATAGGTTTGAATAATACTGACACCTACCAAACGCACATCATAGATATACCATTGATTGCTCTTTCTTTTTTTGTAAAAGAGGTAGACGACCTTATAGTTTTTATCTTTACCTATGATTCTGTATTCCAGTGAAATTCGGTTCGATTTTAGTTTTTTTAACTCTTTGGTGATCACTCTTTGATTGTTGTACAGTCTTAGTTTATCAACATAGGAGTATTTGAGCTTTTTCTCAAAGGTACGCGAAAATTGGTTTTTTTCTTTTGCAGTCAGTGTTTTCCACCTCTTGCCCATACTGATCTGTGACATAGTGCGGTAGTCAAAGATCTTATCCATGACAGTAATACTTTTATGCTCTTTTTGTTTTTGAGACAATTTTGTATTTTTCAGGATGCCTAAAACTTTCTTGACTTTGGCATCCATCACTTTTTTAATGTTTGCTTCTTCTACCGCATGGGCGGACAGCCCAGAAAGTAGTAATATCACTAGTATTTTTTTTAACATTCTTTTCCCTGTATTCTATATTATTCTGCTATTTCAGACGCTCTTTTCTGTTCATAGATATCTTTCAAGAAAGGATAGAGATCCAGAGCATCTTTTTTAAGACTTTCATATTCTCCTAAACGCAGAGAATTTTTATTGGTGACTTCAACAGCATACACCGCAATAGATTCAGCAAAGTTTGAAGGTATTCTGTATTGATCGTAACTCTTGAGATTGACAAGCGGAGAAAGATACATATCAGGAAACAATCCTAGCGTATCTCTTGCGTTTGAAGGTCCGAGGAATGGTAAGACCAGATGGAAACCGGAACCCGCACCATAATGACCCAGAGTTTGACCAAAATCTTCATCATGGACAGGTATATTCATATAATGTGTTGCAGGATCCATAAACCCTGCCAAGCCTACAGTGGAGTTGACAATAAATCTTTCTGTTTCATCCGAAATATTTTGAAATTTCAACTGTAAGAGATTGTTGACCAGACGGACAGGATATTTTATATTATGTATAAAATTGGATAGACCTAAACGGAGAGGTTGAGGTATGATAGCGGCATAGGCTTTGGAAACCGGGTTTAAAGCATAGGTAAAGAACGCATCATTAAATGAAGTCATACTTCTATTGTATCCGCTCAACGGATCACTTACTTCTGTTTTTTCAGACTCTGCAAATTCAGTCTCAAATTCATTGTCAAATGCTTCTGTATTTTTGTCTGTTGCAGTGACAGGTTTCGTGGAGGTATCAGAAGTTGTCTCTGCTGTCTCTATGTGAGAAGTATTTGCCTGTGGGTCAGCTTGTTGTGTACTGCATCCTTGAAAGATAAAAAATGTGATAATAAAGTAGAAATGTAAAAACTTCATTAAGAACTCCCCTTGAACTTTAAAAAAACTATAGTGTTGTATTGTGTACTTCATGTGGAACATATGAATAGATTTTAACAAATGCCTAGTAAAATTCTGTTAAAATCTGTCTAAAGATACTCCAATAAGGATAAATAATGAAAGTATTACTGATTAAAGACGTCAAAACACTGGGAAAAGCAGGTGAGATCAAAGAAGTAAAAGACGGGTATGGGCAAAATTTTCTTATAGGGAAGGGCTTTGCAAAGTTAGCTACCCCTGATGTTGTGGAGAAGTGGAAAGCGGAACAGGCAGCGATGGCGAAAAACCTTAAAGAAGAACTGGAAAGACTTGAAGCGGAAAAGATAACACTTGAAGCAGCAAGAGTGAAAATAGAGAAACCTCTGGCACCGGTGGGTATAAAAGGTTCAGTAGGTAATGCAGATATCTCTAAAGCGATAGAAGAGCAACTTAAGATAGTATTGGATAAGAAACATATCAATCTTAAAAAAGCACTTAAATCTACAGGGATACATGAAGTAGATGCCAAACTGGGGCATGGTATACACGCGATGCTTAAAGTAGAAGTTGTAGGTGTATAGGGATGTTTGATGCTACTACGATACTGGGCTACAAAGGTGAGGGAAAAGCAGTTATCGGTGGTGATGGTCAAGTGACTTTTGGTGATACTGTACTTAAAGGCAATGCTACCAAGATCCGTACACTGCATGATGGTAAGGTTTTGGCAGGATTTGCAGGAAGTACAGCAGATGCATTTAACCTTTTTGATATGTTTGAAGGGATACTTTCTGAAAAGAAAGGGGATCTTTTTAAGTCTGTCATAGGCTTTTCCAAGATGTGGAGACAAGATAAACATTTACGCCAATTAGAGGCGATGATGATCGTACTGAACCAGGAGCATATTTTCATACTTTCGGGTACAGGCGATGTGGTAGAACCGCAGGATGGAAAGATAGCAGCCATTGGTTCTGGTGGTAATTATGCTATTTCAGCAGCTAGAGCTTTGGATAAACATACAACACTTGACCCAAAAGAACTGGTACAGGAGTCACTGGAAGTGGCTGGAGATCTTTGTATCTATACGAATAAAAATATAAAAATACTGGAACTGTAAAAGATGTCAATAGATAATTTAACACCTAAAGAGATAGTGACTTATCTGGATCAATATGTGATAGGTCAGGGTGATGCAAAAAAAACGATTGCCGTAGCCCTTCGTAACCGTTACAGACGTATGCAGCTAAGTGAAGAGATGCAGCAGGATGTCACACCTAAGAACATATTGATGATAGGTAGTACTGGCGTAGGTAAGACAGAGATCGCCAGACGTTTGGCGAAGATGATGGATCTTCCTTTCATTAAGGTGGAAGCGAGTAAATACACAGAAGTGGGATTTGTAGGACGTGATGTAGAATCAATGATACGTGACCTGGCCGCAACGTCTATGCGTATTGTCCGTGAGTCTGAAAATGAGAAGAATAAAGAGAAAATAGAAAACTATATAGAAAACAAGATCATAGAAAAATTGCTCCCTCCTTTGCCTGCGGGTGCAAGTGAACAAAAGAGAGTAGAATATGATGCTTCTTTTGTACGTATGCAGAAAAAATTTGCCAAAGGTGAACTTGATCACCTTAAAATAAAAGTAGAGATGCCAAACAATCCAACGCTACCAGAAGATGGGCTTCCTCCCCAAATGATACAGGTGCAGGAGTCTATCGTCAAAGTCTTAGGGGGTATGGGTAAAAAAGGTCCTGAAAAAGAAGTCACAGTAGAAGATGCAAAGAAAATACTTGAAGCTGAAGCAAGTGAAGAATTGCTTGATGAAGAGCAGCTCAAAACACTTGCACTTGATAAAGTAGAGAAAGGCGGGATCGTCTTTCTTGATGAGATAGACAAGGTGGCAGTACCAGCCAACTCTCAAGGAAGACAAGACCCGAGTAAAGAGGGTGTACAGAGAGATCTTCTTCCTATAGTAGAAGGTTCAACAGTCCATACAAAACTGGGTATGGTCAAAACAGATCATATCCTTTTCATTGCAGCAGGCGCATTTCATGTCTCTAAGCCCTCTGACCTGATGCCTGAACTTCAAGGGCGTTTCCCTCTGCGTGTAGAGCTTGACAGCCTGAATGAAGAGACTTTATACCGTATTTTGACAGAACCAAATAATTCGCTTATTAAACAGTATAAAGCTTTGTTGAAGGTGGAAGGTGTTGACTTGGTCTTTGATGAAGATGCACTCAAAGCCATTGCAAGCTATTCACTGCAAGCCAATGAAAAGACAGAAGATATCGGTGCCAGACGTTTACATACAGTGATGGAAAAAATACTCGAAGAGATCAGTTTTTCAGCCGATGAACATAGTGGTGAACAAATCATAGTAGATGAAGCACTGGTAAAAGAGAAGATAGGCTCTGTAGTAGAAGATGAAGATGCTACAAGATATATACTATAAGTAGGACGCAATTAGAGCAAAGCTCTAATTGCTACGTTGACACTATGTCTACTTCAGCAGTAGGCTCAAGTGACTGGTCACTTAATGAAGGAAATTTAAATGTTTGATCATGAAAACGAAGAGATAGATACCAAAGCAGGATTTGTTGCTGTTGTGGGACGACCCAATGCGGGAAAAAGTACTTTATTGAATTTTATCGTTGGCGAAAAGCTTGCAATGGTGTCTAAAAAAGCACAGGCGACACGTAAACGTATGAATATTATTGTGATGCATGAAAACCATCAGGGAGAAGAGTCGCAGATTATTTTTGTGGATACCCCGGGGATCCATGAAAAAGAGCGACTGCTCAATAAATTTATGATGAATGAAGCATTAAAAGCCATAGGGGATGCAGATCTTATCGTTTTTTTGGCACCTATAACTGATAAACTGAGAGAGTATGAAAAGTTTTTAACTATGACAGAAGGGAAAGGTACCAAACATATTGTACTTCTTACAAAAATGGATCATGTAAAACAGGGTGATATATTGAAGAAGTTGGGTGAGTATCAAAAGTATCAGGAGAGGTTTGAAGCGATTATTCCTTTTTCTGTCAATAAGAAAGTGGGTAAAGCACAACTCTTAAATGAAATAGCTAAACACTTGCCTGCCTCTCCATTTCTTTTTGATACGGAAATATTGACTACTGATAATATACGTGATATCTATAAAGAACTTATACGGGAGTCAATTTTTGAAAACTTGAGTGATGAAATACCTTATGAGAGTGATGTTACTATAGAAAAAATAGATGAGACGGATACACTAGACACAATATATGCAACGATAGTAGTAGAGAAAGATACTCAAAAAGGGATGATCGTTGGACAAAAAGGGGAAGGTATCAAACGAGTGGGGAAATTTGCCCGAAAACAAATGGAAGTCTTTTCTGGAAAAAAAATATTTTTAGATCTACATGTTTCAGTTAAAAAAGGTTGGAGTAAAAATAGAGATGGTTTAGAAGAGTTTGGATATATTATTTAAATTTCAGGCTTATTATTTTAATTATGAAATAATAAGCTCGACATACAAGTTAAATAGTATAGTATTATAATTATTTATATTGCTGTGCCACACTTGTTGCGAAACAAGGTCGGAAAGTCATGGGTCTCAGTGATTGAGATCGCCAGATTACCAATCCCCTTGTTTTGCCTTCATTACGTGTGCACGATAAAAATATCTAATCCTTTACTAAAATTTAATATTATATAAGATAGTTTTAATATTATAACATATATAATTGGTCAACAAACAAGGAAGTTTAGAATGTTTTCGAAGAAAAACTCGTCAAAATCGACTGTAAAAAACGTTGTTACGCTTAATGTATATACAGATAGGAACTACATATTTAAAGATGATTCCTTTCAGCCTTTAAAGAAGCTCACTTATAATACTTCAAATTTCGTTGCATCTTATATATGCAATAAAGATATCATTTCTACAACAGTACGTTTAAGTAGAGGTATCCCTGAAGAAGATATTCAGGATATCCTTGAGATCAAAGCATATGAAGAGCTGGGACTTGATCAGGCGAGTGTTTATATTATCTCGTCAACGGAAGTGGAAAATTCCGAAGAAGAGAGAGCGTTTAATGTTTTTGTTGCTGAACCTGAAGCACTTGATGCACTCTTTCTCCCTATTAAAAAAGAGACTAAATATATAGATCTTATTCTCCCGGCACCGCTTCTTTACAGATCACTTTATACAAAAGAAATACTACAGGCTGATAATACGCATTGTTTTGTCTATTTTACAAAAGATGATACTTTTGTTGCCTTATACAAGAATGGTGAATACCTATATTCCAAATCAATAGAATTTTCATTAGAACAGATCTATGATAAATATTGTGAAGCTATTGGTGAGAAAGTGGATGAAAAAGAGTTTTATGCTCTTTTAGAGTCTGAAGGACTAAAAACAACCAATAATGACTATCAGCAAAATTTTATGAAAATTTTTGGTGATGTATTTATTACGATCAACGATATTATTATTTATGCAAAGAGAGCTTTTAATCTCGATACTATCGATCAAATGTTCATAGGAAGCGAAAGAGGTCCAATTATTGGTTTGGATGAATACAGCCAAAATTATTTGGGTCTGTCTTCATCAGATTTTAATTTCAATTATAATGTTGAAAATGAAGAGTGGTATACAGATCAATTACAATATTTGATGCTTTTAAATTCCCTTAATTATCTTGAGGATGAATCTTCCTTTGTCAATTTAAGCATGTATCCTCGTGCCCCTGCGTTTACAAATAGAGCCAGCGGACAATTTATTATTACAACATTTGCTGCTGTTTCTCTGAGTTTAGCCTATCCTTTGACATATTTAGTGGGCTCTTATGTCAATGATGCAAAGATCTTTGCCCTAACCATAGAAAATAACAAGTTGAGTACAGAATCGAATAAATATAAGAAAATAATCGGTGAAAAGAAAGCTGTCATTAAAGGTCTTGATACAAAGATAAAAGGTTTATCAGCAACCTATGAAGGAAAAACAAAAACACTCACTGCAATTTATGATAAAAAAGTAAATTACCGACTTAAGTCAGGAATGTTTCATGATATCGCAGCACAGTTGGATAAGTTTGATGTTCAAACAGAAATGATCGAGACCGACGAAGATACTTTGTTGGTCTCTTTAGTAAGTACGGATGACAGAAAACTGACAGAATTGATCAAATTTATATCTGAGACCCACTTTCATGAAGTGAATGGGATAGATATAGAGAGAATCCAAAAAGACCCGATAAGCAAGTACTATAAAGGTCTGTTAAAGGTTGAATTACGATGAAGTTAATAGAAGATAAATTAGAAGAATTGGACGTCTATTTTGCACCTAAAAAAGAGAGTGAAAAATGGTTGATGATCTTAGGTGTTGCCGGTATCATCGGGTATCTTGCTTATTCATATTTGCTACCTTATACGGAAGACTTGTATAAAAAGAGTGAACGCAGTAAAAAAAGTATACAAAAAAGTATTGTTGATAATACTACCTATTTGAACTCTATTACGGTAAGCGGGGACCGTGAATATTATGTGAAGAAATTCGACAATGATATTGTCACAAAAAAAGAAAATATTGTAAACTTAAAGAATAAAATTAAATTTATCAATACAAACCTTGAAAAATTATCTGATATGTTGTTCAACCAGAAAAGTTGGTCTATATTTTTAAATTCTATTACCGATAGGGCGGAAATACACAATGTTGATCTGCAATATATTACCAATAGCTATGAAAGTCATAAAGGAACTTTTGGGCATGTACTTGAAATTGGTGTAGGGTGTCAAGGTGATTATAAAGATATAGTCAAGTTTATGAATGAGCTTGAGCAGAATGTATTGGTGACTGATATTTTTAAAACAAAATTCACTGCGGATAACAATGGATCAAATGTCAATGCCGATATACACATTTCAGTATGGGGGATCAATCGATAATGAAAAAAATATTCTTATTACTTTTATCGCTGACAGTACTCTTCGCTTCAGATCTTTCTGTTGAACAAATAGAAGATATGGTAAATAAAATACACAAGAAAAGAGAAGGTGTCAAATTAGAGACTCTGGACAATACACTGGAGCCATTTGTGAGGGTATCAGAAAACAATACTACCATAATACTAGACCCTGTTATGAAGAAAAAAGAGGCAAAACTGGTATTGCATGCTATTGTGAACGGTAAAGCATATATTAATGATTCATGGAGTGTCATTGATGATAAGATCATGGGGTATACATTAATGTTCATAGGTAAAAGAGGTGTGGTACTTAGAAATGTAAATCACATTAAAAAATTATATCTTCGTAAAGAAAGAGATAATTTTATCACGTTGGAAGAAAGGTAGTCGGATGAAAACAAGATACAAAACAGGGGTAAAATTTTTAATAGTATTGGCAGTACTGTTAGGATTTACAAATAATCTCGCAGCAAGCGGTTGTTCTACAAAACTATTTTCTGTTACTATTGACAGTAAGTTGACCATAGGGGATGTTATTGATAATCTTGCAGACACTTGTGGTCTAACGGTCATCGTCCAGGATGATGCCGCAAAGTTGCGTATGAATAAAAACCTTTATTATGTAAAGTTGAAGAACAGTACATTAAAAGGATTTTTGAATACTATACTGAAAGATAATGACCTGCATTATACGTTAAAGGGAAACAAACTTAAAATATCCTATTTAATTACAAGAACATTCCGTATGCATTATATTTCAGGACAGAGAACAGGAACAAGTATTACCAATGTTACGATCGCCAATTCAACTAATTCAGCTTCAACCAATAGTGGCGGTGGCGGTGGCGGAGGGGAAGATAGTACAAATCTCTCAAAATCCGGTATCAATATAGAAAGTACTGATGAATTCATGTTTTGGCAGACAGTTGAATCAGAGATTCAGCGTATTCTTATCGGCGCGGGGGATGGAAGTACGCATTACACAAAAACAGGTGACAGCTGGACAGGACCGGATGGCAAAGTATGGGAATATAATCCTTTAGCTCCAGTCATTAATCCCGATGCAGGTATGATCACGGTAACGGGTACAGAGAGACAAATAAACAGAGTAGCCAGATATATCAATATCATGACAAAACAAATTAAATCACAAGTGATGATCGATGTACGTATTCTTGCTGTTTCTTTTGATGACAGTTCAACAACGGGAGTGGACTGGTCTCAACTCTATACCTTACAGAACTTGACCATCAATTCATTGGCTATGGCACAAAAGAATGTTGCATCTTATACCTTTGATAATCTTCGAGGAATCACAGATGCTGAATTTGGACAAGGAACAAAACCGACAGATGCACATGTGATCAGTATGACCGGTAATACCAAAGTCACTGAAATTGTGAAATTTTTATCGACTCAGGGTGACGTTAAATCGATATCAAGTCCTCGTGTAATGACGTTGAACAATCAACCCGCACTCATAAGTGCAGGTCAGGAGCTTTTCTATAAGATCAAGTCAAGCAGTACTGCGAGTGGCGGTGGTGGAGCTGTTGCGGCAGAAGGAGAATTGGTCGATTCAGTTTTTGCAGGTATTCTACTTGACATCACACCTGAGATTGATACCAATGGATATATAACGCTAAAAATAAATCCATCTATCTCTGAGGCGAAGGATCAAATTGGACCGGATGGTGGAGTAAGAACGATTCCACCGGATCTAATAAGAAGACAAGTATCATCTGTTATTAAAGTAAAAGACGGAGAACATGCGATACTTGGCGGTTTGATAGCAAGTAAAACCGGTTATGAAAGCAATCAAATACCATTATTGGGAGATATTCCACTCTTGGGTTATCTGTTTAAGCGTGAAGAGAAAATAGTAAAAGTAGAAGAATTAGTCATTATTATTACACCACATATTGTTAAGAATTCTAAATCTGTATCTCTTAAAGATCTAGGATATACAAAACTTAATGACAAGTAGATATGAAAGTGCTAAAAATGTTTTTATTGATTCGGTTGATATTGAGGATTACATTGACTTAGATTCTTCTGTTGCCGCGTATGAACAGCTGCAGCATAGTTTGGATAAGCCACTAAAGATGATCTTGCTCTTTGGTAAACCGGGTACGGGGAAAAGTATTTTACTTAACCGTATTCAGGAAAAACTAAAGCATCAAAAAGAGATTCATTATTTCGATACGCCTGCCGTGACTGAAAAAGAGTTTTTTCATAAATTATTTAAAGTGTTAACACAAAAAGACCTGCCAATCAATACGGAGGTCAATTTTTCTGCTTTGGTTGATTTTTGTAAAAACTTAAGAGGAAAAAGGGAAATTATTATTCTTCTTGATGAAGCACAAATGTATGGACCCGACATGATGGAAAAAATACGACTTCTCTCTGACAGCCGTGCCGTTAAATTTGTAGTCTCCTTACATAAGACTGAAGATGAAGATCTTATTGCAAAAGAGCATTTTCAATCTCGTATATGGGAAGTGATCGAACTTAAAAATGCAACAAAAGAAGACCAGACTGCGTATATTCATAAAAAACTTTTAAAAAAGAATCTTTATGAAATTGCTAACAGTATCAAAGCAAAAGATATGAAACTTATACATCGTTTTACAAAAGGTAATTACCGAGAATGCAATAAACTTTTGTTTACCATTTTTGAGATTTGTGAATATTATGATAAAAATGAACCAGCAAAAGTGAATTATACACGTATACCCAGCAAAATTATTGAAATGTCAGCCTTGAAGCTAGGATATATACATGTATGATATAAAACCTTTAGAAAATGAATGGAAAAAATATAGAAAAAAAAAGTTAAAACCTTGGATCATAGCCAGTGTTAGTTTAATTGTTTTGTCTGTTTCGGGAATTTTTTTGCTGCCTAAGTCCAAAATAGACTTCTCTAAGTTTGACAATTCCTTCGTAATTGCAAGTAATTCTACATACACTGAAGATAAAAAAATTGAGAATAGCAATAGAAAAACCAAAAGCAATGTATTGATCAATGATCCTTTAAATAAACTGGAAATAGAAAAAAGCGTTACGGATCAAGTCAATATTGCTGCTAATGATTCTTCGAATGCATTTGTTGATATACCTATTCTTGACGGAAAGCAGGAAAAGACTGTCAGATATGGTCAGAAGGGCAAAGCAAAGGTACATTTAGACATTGTTGACACTACAAGTGTCACTGCATACAAAGATGTAGCCAAACGTTTTGAAAAATCACATGACATTGATGACTCTCTGTTTTTAGCAAGAAGTTATTATAAAAAAGGAAACTATAAAAAGTCTGAATATTGGGCACTTGCAACCAATAAGGTTGATTCAAATATAGAAGAAAGTATATTGATATTTGTGAAATCAAAAACAAAACTGGGTCGAAAAAATGAAGCAATATCTATACTGAAGTCATATCTTAAAAAATCAAATTCACAAGAGGCTAGAAATCTATTACATCGTATAGAAAATAATAAACTATAAAACTATATTTAGTATGTAATGTTATACTTTAAATCACTAATACAGGGAGTCTTAAAATGGTCAAACTCATTGAAATCATGCTTAAAGAAAATCTTATTACTAAAGATGCAATTTCTACATTAGTAAAAAGTCGACCTCCCAAGAAGATCTCTTTTGCGAACCTTTTAGCTGAAAATATGATCGATCTGCATACCGTAGAAATATTTTTAGCTAAAAAAATTCGCCAAGGAGTGATAACCTTATCTCATCTTGAAAAGATAGAGGGTATAAATATTATTCCTATCATTGAAGAAGTAGCAAAAGTCTTGCATGTAGAGTATGTTGATCTGGATGAAGTTGAAATTGATATGAAACTCTTTTCCCGGCTTCCCTATCGGCAATTACTTAAGTTTAATATTATTCCCATAGAAGAAAATGATCTAAATGTGTTGATCGTTTTTGATGATCCGCTTGATATGGCAGCACAAGATGCGATACAGAGACTTTTCCCCCAAAAACCTATAAGAATTGCTATCTCTAAGCCGCAGCAAATTCATCAGCATTTACAACGTTTGGAAATTAATGAAAGTATTAAAGGTTTAGTATCAGATATTCGTAAAGATCTCAGTCAACAGGGGAGTACTGAAGAGACGGATGAATCACCGGCAGTATTAAAACTTATTGATATTATTATAAAATCAGCTATTTTCCTTGGAGCCAGTGATATCCATATTGAAGCAACAGAAAAAAGTTGTATTATTAGAGTGCGTGTGGATGGGATGTTGCGCCAAAGTTTCACTTTTGATAGAGATATATTTAATCCATTGGCATCACGGATGAAACTGCTTTCAAATTTGGACATCGCTGAAAAAAGAAAACCTCAGGATGGTAGATTTTCCACGACGGTATCAAAAAAAGATTTTGATTTCAGGGTTTCTACACTTCCTACTATTTTTGGTGAATCCATTGTTCTTCGTATTTTGGATAAATCCAAAGCGATGATCAAGCTAGAAGAAGCAGGTATGAGTAAATTTTGTTATGACAGGTTTTCTGAGTCAATTAAAGTGCCGTATGGCATTGTTCTTGTTACGGGGCCTACGGGATCCGGTAAAACAACCACACTGTATGGCGCACTGAATGCGATAAAAGATGTCAAAGACAAGATCATTACGGTTGAAGACCCTGTAGAATACCAAATGAACGGTCTGCAACAGGTACAGGTAAGAGCAAGTATCGGATTGAGTTTTGCAGATGCACTAAGATCGATATTGAGACAAGATCCCGATAAGATCATGATCGGGGAGATCAGAGATAAAGAAACATTGCGTATTGCGATCCAGGCAGCCCTTACCGGGCACCTGGTACTTTCCACACTGCATACCAATGATGCCATCTCTGCCGTAACAAGGATCTTGGATATGGGGATAGAAGAGTATCTGGTGTCTGGTGCTTTGGTAGCCATACAGGCACAGAGACTGGTCCGTAAAATATGTACCTATTGTAAGAAAGAAACAGTATTGCCTGCAGAATTGTTAAAAGATATTAAACACTATCTTCCTGAAAATCCTGTTTTTTATGTAGGTGAAGGCTGTAAAGAGTGTGGACACAATGGGTATTCAGGAAGAGAGATGATCTCTGAAGTATTAACGATCTCTGAAACATTTTCACGTTTGATTGCCAAGAGTGCATCGAAAGAAGAGATGACTGAACAGGCGATGAAAGAAGGATTTATCAATATGTTTGAAGATGGTGTGCGCAAAGCACTAGAAGGTAAAACAACGATCGAAGAAATTTATAGAGTAGCGAGATTATAATATGAAATATTTTAATGTAACAATAATGGAAAAAGGTACAAGGCGACAAGAGACAGTGAAAGCTGCCAATAAAATGGCTGCGATCAAAGTTGCAAAGCAGAAGTCACCCATGGCTATGGTAATGAAAGCCATAGAAACATCAGCACCTCTTGAAGATACCCTGTCAGAACTATCTTCAAAACTCAGAAAATCATTCAAAAGTAAAATACCTATTAATGATAAAATATCTACCATCAGGCAAATTGCTGTAATGACAGATGCCGGTATCCCCATTACGGATACATTGGAAGATGTGGCAGATAATACGGAGAATAAACAGTTAAAAGAGATATACAGTAAAATGAATAGCGATATCCTTGCAGGTAACAGTATGACAGATGCAATGGAGCCTTATACTGAACAGTTTGGACATGTTGCACTTGCGATGACAAATCTTGGAGAAAGAACAGGTAATCTCTCGGAGTCTTATCATAAACTTGCAGATATGCTGGAGACGATCAGAGATAATACAGCAAAATTTAAAAAGGCCGTTAGGTCACCACTTATTACCTTGGCTGCCATGGGTATTGCTTTTACCATACTCATTATGGTCGTTGTGCCTAAATTTAAAGATATTTTTTCAAAATTTAAAACAGAACTTCCTCTCCCTACCCAAATATTGCTAAAGCTGGAGTGGGCATTTTCCAATTATGGGTTGTTGATTCTTATGATATTGATCGGTGTTATCTTTGCTGTGAAATTCTTTTATAAAAATAATAAAGATTTCAAATATAAGATAGACAAGATGATGATCAGTCCCCATTTTTATCTCATAAACAAAGCAATTTTTCTTTCTAGCATGCATAAATATAACTTGGTATTTGGTGAGCTCGTTAAGTCAGGTATCCCTGTTTCTGAAGCATTGGATACTGCCGTGGGAATGGTTGACAATGCTGCGATCAAAGAGCAACTGTTGACGGTTAACGCCAATATCGGTCGGGGGATGAATTTGGCTGAAGCATTTAAACTTACGGGTCTTTATCAAAATATGCTTTTACAGATGATCAAAGCGGGTGAGGCCGGTGGTCAACTGGATGCCATGCTGGATAAGGTCACTAATTATTATGATATGGAGTTTCAGGATCTGATCGATAACCTTTCTGCCTATATTGAGCCTATTATGATGTTTTTTATTGCAGGATTGGTACTCTTGATGGCGCTTGGTATCTTTATGCCTATGTGGGATCTTGGTAAAGCAGTGAAGTAAAAGTTTGAGAAGTGAGAAGATTTTTTCTTCTCAATATTGACTAGAGTCGATGATGTTTAATCGCTTTTTCCAGATCTTCGGGTGTATCTATGCCAAAACTTTCTGTATGGACTTCTATCATAGCGATATCGTATCCGTGATAGAGGGCTCTGAGTTGTTCTAGTTTTTCTATCTCTTCCAATGGTGCAGGCTCAAGCATACAAAAATCACGTAATGATCTTACGGTAAAGCCGTAAATACCCAAATGGCCTTTGTAGGTATCAAAGTGATGATCTCTGGGATAAGGCACTTTTGCTCTGGAAAAATAGAGTGCCACCTCTTCTGTATCTGTGACCACTTTGACTATGTTCGGGTCATCAGCCTCTGGATTGGAAATGGTTTTGTAACATGAATTCATCATGATACGTGCATTATCCTGATTTGCTTTTGTTAAATCATAGATGGCCTGTACTACATCGGTTTCTATAAAAGGTTCATCTCCCTGCACATTGATGATGATCTCGTTTTCAGCTAAATTCAATTTTTGTACCGCTTCATAGATACGGTCGGTACCACTTTGATGTTGTGTGGATGTCAGTACGGCTTGTATATCATGCCTGTTTGCTATATCGATCACGTCCTGGGAGTCTGTAGCAATGACGACCTTATCAATATTTTCAACAGCTTTGGCAGTTCTTACTACCATCGGCATCCCTCCAATATCTGCCAGGACTTTATTTGGGAAGCGGCTTGATCCTATACGCGCAGGAATGATGATCATGATAAATCCTTTGTATTAATTGCTATAATTTTACACTCTCTATGCTAAAATACCAATAATTTAATAAAAAGCTAAACATAACTTAGTATTGAAGCGAATAGGATAAATATGAAGCAAGCACTTTTTCTTCTCAATATGGGTGGACCAAATAGTATAGACGAGGTTGAACTTTTTTTACATAATATGTTTGCAGATAAAAATATATTGACTATGGACCGTTATACACGTAAACTTGTTTCCCTTATTATTATTAATAAACGTCTTGAAGATGTTAAAAAAAATTATGGACTCTTAGGTGGTAAATCTCCACTGCTTGGATTGACTGAAGATTTGATTATCAAACTGACACCTAAACTTGATATGCCCATTTATCCTGTGATGCGTTATGTTCCTCCTTTTGCGGATGAAGCACTGAAAGAGTGTCAGAAAAATGGCGTAGAGGAGCTTATATTGTTTCCTATGTACCCACAATACTCTTCTACAACCACATATTCGTCCGTAGAAGATGTTAAAACAAGATGTAAGGCACTCGGCTATAATCCGAGTATTATAGTTATAGCGCCCTATTATGATGATTATGACTATATTGAAGCTTCTTGTGAAAATATTTTGAAAGCGATGGAGGGGAAAGAGACTGAAACGTATGATTTACTACTTTCTGCCCATGGTTTACCTGTGAGTATTATTAAAGATGGAGACATTTATCAAAATCAGGTAGAAGGTAATGCATCAGCTATTAAAATATATTTGAAAGAACGCGGTATTGAATTCCACTCTATAAAACTTGTCTATCAGTCTAAAGTAGGAAGCTCTGCTTGGTTAGAACCCAACCTTGTAGATGTGTTACGTACGCCAAGACATCGGAAGGTAGTCATCTATCCTTTGGCATTTACTATAGACAATTCAGAAACTGTATTTGAACTGGACATAGAGCATAGGGAGATTAGTGAAAAAATAAAGTATGAAGATTACATTCTTGCTTCATGTATGAATGACAGTGATAAATTTGTGGACCTTATTGTCAATAGGGTAAATGCAGTTTAGTGTTAACAATAGAAACTTCACATACTTATAGGACAGAAGTGAAACGGTCTAAGTTTATCACATATCTTGTACCTATAGCTGAGTATGAAGGTTTACAGTCTAAACTTAAAAATGAACATCCTAAAGCGAATCATGTTGTCTATGCCTTACGTTATTTAAATGACTATGATCAGATTGTTGAAAATTCTTCGGATGACGGTGAGCCAAAAGGATGTGCGGGCGTACCGGCACTTAATGTTCTGCGGGGAGAAGAACTTATCAATGTCGCTGTGCTTATAGTAAGGTATTTTGGCGGGATAAAGCTTGGTACCGGTGGTATGGCAAGAGCGTATGCGCTGGCTGTCAAAAATGTATTGGGCGAAGCTACACTTGTTCCTTATGAAAAAGAGACAGTATACATGTTCTCAACGCATTATAATGAGGTGGATAAAACACTTTATAAACTTAGACAATTGGGTCTTTCGAAGTTTGAACGTGATTTTGGTGTAGATAAAGTCGTTTGGAAATTGCGAGGTAGTGAAGATAAGATAGAAATATTTAAGAAATTGTAGGGTGTTGTGAGGACACAACACCTTACGGCTCAGAGAGCATCCTCATCTTCTTCATCTGTTCTGATGCGAAGTACAGAATCAATAGAGCTAACAAATATTTTACCGTCACCGATCTTACCTGTTTTCGCAGCTTCACCGATGATCTTTACAGCAGTATCTGCATATTCCTCTGTGCTTACAACGATCTCGATCTTTATTTTAGGGATAAATTCAACGACGTACTCTGCCCCTCTATAAAGTTCTGAGTGACCTTGTTGTCTTCCGTAACCTTTGACTTCAGATACAGTCATACCTTCGATACCAGCTTCAACTAGAGCGTCTTTGACATCTTCTAGTTTAAAGGGTTTGATTATTGCTTCAATTTTTTTCATTTTGCTTCCTTTAAATGTATATTTTATTAGAAATAAATCTAAAACGCAACCAGTTTGCGTGAGCCACTGCTGAGATTAATTCAGCGTTAGCGTAGTGAAACAGAGCTTTGCTCTGTTCACGTCCTATTATAAATTCAGTTCTTTTTCACCATGAATGGACTCATCAAGACCTTTGTATTCATCTTCTTCTGAAACTCTAGCACCACCCGTAAGTGCTGATGCCACATAGTATACTATAACAGTTCCTACAAGTGTCCATGCTCCAACGATAAGAACAGACTCAATCTGAACCCAAAATTGTCCCATTCTGTCTCCAGATTCTTTAAGTGGACCATCCCATAATAAGTCTTTGTCGTCAAGGGCAAAGAAAGCAACTGCCAATGCACCCCATAGACCAGCTAAAAAGTGAATACCAAATGCATCAAGAGAATCATCATAACCAAGTATCTTTTTAAGCTTAACAACACCAAAGAAGGCAAATATTGAACCAACTATACCGATGATTAATGCACCAGATACATCAACAAAACCAGCTGCAGGCGTGATGGCAACTAGACCTGCGATGATTCCTGATGCAATACCAAGAAGTGTAGGCTTTTTGTATACTATCCATTCTAAAAGCATCCATGCAACTGCACCTGCAGCTGTAGCGACGGTTGTGGTAAGCACGGCAAGACCAGCAATGGCATTTGCACCAAATGCAGAACCACCATTAAATCCATACCAACCGAACCATAGTAAAGCTGCACCTGCAGCTGTAAGCATGATAGAGAAAGGCTTCATCGCAGTTTTGTTAAATCCTGCTCTTTTACCAATGAGAATAGCTAAGATAAGGCCTGCTAAACCACCATTCATATGTACAACAGTACCACCTGCAAAATCAAGTGCACCAGCATCAAAAAGGTAAGCACCATCTCCACCCCATACCATGTGTGTAATAGGAGCATATACTACAAGTCCCCATAGAACAACAATGACCATCCATGTAGAAAATTTCATACGTCCGATAACAGAACCAGAAGCTATGGCAATAGTAATCGCGGCAAATGTACCTTGGAATGCAACAAATACATACGTAGGGTATGTACCAGATAAGTCAGTCCATTTGATACCATCAAGTAGCACATGATTAAAGCCACCAAATACATTTTGAAGCATTGCACTTTCGTTTGTGCCAAAGGCTATAGAATAACCCGCCACAATCCATACTAAGAATGCAACAACAAATGCACCCATAACCATAGCATAAGTGTTAAGTACATTTTTGCTTCTTGTCATACCGCCATAAAACAATGCTAAACCTACTGGTGTCATAAGTAATACGAGTGCTGTAGACATCATCATCCATGCAGTGTCTCCCGAGTCTAATTTATCTTCTGCGAAAGCAAAGATAGGCAAGAACAACGCCATAAGAGCTGAAAGTTTTAATTTCATGCTGATTCCTTTAATATTAATTTTACAGGCAAATTCTAACATGGTTTAGCGTATTTTATAGCGATGAAGTGATTAATTTTTAAGCAATAAAAAACAATTACTGTATGAGGGGAATTTCAAGTTTAATGGCATGTTCATTGAGAATACACTTTATTTGACTTTCAGAAGCGAGTGTACGTATCACATCATCTGTATCTGCGTAGCGCCCGTTGGCATGTATGGCAAGTTGAACGATAGCTTCTTTTTTATTTTCTATTATAACGTGTTGACCAACGAGAAGTTTGAGAGAAATGTCGATAGAGTCTGAAGCCCTGAAGGTATCAAATGTTTTTCTTAGAAGTTTGGAAAAATTATTCTGGTTCAGTTTAAATGGTGGCAGATCCTGATCGGTCAAGAGTTGAAGAGGATTTGTATTTTTTGTTCTGAAAAGTGCTATGTTGGCTTCAAGCAGGATGTTGATATCTGTGACAATAAGTTTGTCAGTTTCTATTTTTCGTGTTGGTTTAATACGGGGGGTATTGTACAAACGCAGTGAGATCTGTTCTTCATTTTCATACCCGATTGTGATTGCATGAAAGATAAATGAATCATAGTTCAGTGCAAGTGAGGTTGTTTTGTAGCCAAAACTTTGAGGTGCATAGGATAATGCAATATCATAAAGTTCTTTTTTTGAGACATATCCAAATAAAATTTCTGCAGCATTATTGAGGTAGAGTATTTTTCCCTGAGCACTAAAGAGTATGAAAGGATTGTTATCCCATTCTATAAACGCTTGAAAATCAATCGATTCTGTGTTCATGTATTTTCTTTCTGAGAGTGTTTCTGTTGATACCCAGCACCCGTGAGAGTTGCAGCTGCGAAGAAAATTTTTTAAGACCAGCTTCTATGAGAGGTATTTCATATAAAGCAAGATGTTCCCTATATCCGTCATTACCATCAAGGTTTTTGAGTAGATAGTGGTAGAGCACTCTTTTGATATCTTTATCATCCATGGAGTGCTTCACAAGATGTAAAAAGATAGACTTTTTAAGACTTTTACTGTTTTTGCTTAGATTTAAATGTATCTCATCAGACTCAAATGTATTGTCTTCTATCATTAAAGTGGAGCGTGCTTCTTTGAGATAAAGATCTTTCAGATACGTTACATCTCCGGGACGTTCCTGGAGTGAAGGCATACTGTAGATAAAAGCAAAAAGTTCATCAATGAGTGCCGGGTTACCCATATAGTTTGCAGTGGCAATGATACGTTTATTTGTAAAATCAAGGCTGCTGTGATTGTTGAGCTTTTCAAAATCTGTGATGATAAGTTCATCATGCTTTTCAAGTGCATTTTCCACTTCCTGCTGATCAAAACCTGAGACTAAAAGTACATTGGGAAACAGATAGCGTGCAAGCGACTTTTTCCCTGTATGTGCTTCTCCTATGATGATAGAGGAGATATAAAGTGTTTTTGTGAGATTAAAACTCTTGATGATATGCTGTATTTTGTCTGATGTGGTGAAAAATGTTTCCATAGTTCTCTTTTTTTATGATTAATAATTAATCATACCATAGATATATTAAAAAATTTATGCTTAAATGTTATTTATGTTAAAATTATTATACATAAATTATAAAGGTACTACATCAAAGCATCATTTCAAAGGTTTTACCAACATTTTTCTTATTTGGAACTCGAACAGGCTGTTGAGTATTTCTCCATTTTGGGAGGCATTGGAAAAAATATAGAGCTGGATTATTTTGATGATGTTTTTTCTATGGTCAAGTCTAATTTTGTGGAAGATTTTGTCAAATTTCAGACACTTGTTTCTCCTTCATATTTAATTGAGACACCTTACAGAGAATTACTTGTAGCTATAGCACGGGGAGATGGTAAGATATATTCTGCCTTGCGTAAGGCAAAACTGAGCGAAAGTGTAGGAGAAAAAATAGTTCAGGAACTAGTTTCTTTGAATGTATTAAAAGTAGAAAATTCAAGAGAGGCTCCTTTACGTGTGCACCCCAAACACAAACTTAAAAAAGAGCAGCGCTCCTACCGTGTACAAGACAAACTTCGTTTTGTACAGCCCTTTATGCGTTTTTGGTTTGGCTTTGTGACCTATTACAGGAAAGATCTGGCTTTGGGAAAAGGGGATGCTTTTTTAGAAAATTTTGAAAAACACTATGAACGTTTACGCTCCTTGGTATATGAACAGCTTTGTGATGCACTTTTGGTAGAACATTATGTAGACAAAGGTTTTATTGTGAGCTCTGGAAGTTACTGGAACATTCACAGTGAATTTGATATTTTGGCAGTCACGAAAGGTAAAAAACTTATCTTGGGCGAATGTAAATATAAAGACCGAAAAGTGTGTAAAAATGAGTTGACTAAACTTAAAACCAAAGCATTGGAATCAGGTATAAAGGTAGATGTCTATGTACTTTTTTCAAAAAGCGGATTTTCAAATGAGCTTTTATCCAATAAAGATGAGAATTTGCTTTTGTTTGATCTGAATGATTTGAAAGTACTGGTGTAGGGTGTTGTGAGGACACAAGCATTAAAATGCAGTGCAAGCGAAGCACTAAATGCTGAGTCGTACAACACCCTACGGCTAATAAGAAGTTTTAATCTTATCTTCTTCAGTCACTTCTTCCTCATACACTTTCACCCCTTCCAGATACCCGCTTATCTTAATCTCTTCATAGACTATGCCTTCAGGGACAGCATCGGAGTGTAGCTGCACTGCACACTGTTTGTAGTTGGGTTCAAAGGATTTGGGGTCAAACTCTGGGATGGTGATCTTATTGATAAGCTGTTTGTTGAAGTGAAAAGGGACAAATACGTTTCCTTCACGTACCGTCTCAGAAAGCTTCACGATGACATTTTCTACCCGTCCACGTTTACCTGAAAGTGTAATGCGGTCTCCATCTTTGACTTGTAGTTTGAGGGCATCTTTGGGGCTTAAGTCTACCCATGCTTCAGGCGCTAGGGCATTAAGTATGTCTATTGTACCTGTTTTGGTACGTGTGTGCCACTGCTCTACGGTACGTCCTGTATTTAAGATGAGAGGAAAACCTTCACATGCCATTTCTGAAAGTGGTTTCCAGTCTACTGGCAACAAAGATGCTTTACCATCCGCTGTTCTGCAGGGCATGTCTGGAGTGTAGAGACGCTTGGTTCCCTCTGGTGCATCTTCATTGCATGGCCACTGTATACCTCCGAGTTGTTCTATCTTCTCGTAGGTCATTTCAGAGTAGTCACAAAGTTGTCCCTTGCTCACACGTTTTACCTCGTTAAAAACATCACGTGCTGTCTTTAGGTCTTTAAAAAGTAGCTCATGTTTGTCATCAAAATATTTAGAAAATTCTAACACTATATTAAGGTCAGCTAGACTATCACCCAACGGTTCTACAGCCTTTTTTGCATAGTTACAGCGTCTCTCAGAGTTGGTGTAGCAGCCTTCTTTCTCAGACCATGTCGCAGCTGCAAATACCACGTCTGCTATCTGTGCTGTGTCAGACATAAAGGCATCTTGTACCACGAGGATATCTAGTTTTTTAAGAGCTTTACGTAGAGCATTTTGGTCAGGGTATGAGACTAGGGGATTGGTAGCGACTACCCATAAGGCTTTTATCTCTCCACGGTTAATGGCATCTATGATTTGAGGGTAAGTATAGCCACGTTTGGTGGGTACCAAATCTACTGGCACATTCACGATGTCTGCAAATGCTTGTCTGTCTGCATCAGAGGCGTAGTTCCTGTACCCCGGTATAGCAGAGGTGAAGCCAAATTCACGTGTACCCATGGCATTACATTGTCCAGTGATGGACATAGGCGAAGCGCCCTCTCGACCTACATTGCCGGTAATGAGTGCCAGGTTGCAGATGGCAGAGACAGTGTCTGTACCGATGCTGCTTTGGTTCACACCCATGGTCCATGCAGACATAACAGCATCCGCTTGTGCGTATATTTTAGCAAGGTGATAGAGTTCTTTTACATCTATACCTGTGATATGTGCTACTTCTTGGGGTGGGTAATTTGCTAAGATATGTTTTTTAAACTCACTATAACCGTTGGTTCGTTCTTTGATGAACTTTTCATCTTCCCAACCTTGCTCAAAGATGATATGACAAAGACCATTTATAAGAGCCAAGTCTGAGCGGGGATTAAGTGGCACAAAGATGTCTGCCATCTGTGCCGTTTTAGATACACGTGGGTCAATGACAATGATAGTGGGTTTTTTACCTGTAACAGATTCATTTTTGGCGATGTGCAGCTTTAAGATAGGGTGATTGTCAGCGATGTTCGCCCCGATGAGTACTATGACATCTGCTTTTTCAAAGTCCTCATAACAGCCAGTAGGACCATCTGAGCCAAAAGTCTGCTTGTAGCCCATGACAGCGGATGCCATACAGAGTGTAGTATTACCATCATAGTTATTGGTCTCAAGTCCTAGTTGTACAAACTTACCAAGTGCATAAAAATCTTCAGTAAGCAACTGACCCGTTGAGAGAACAGCTACAGCACCTTTACCATGTTCTTTTTGTATCCGTTTAAACGCATCAGAAGTATGTTTAAACGTTTCTTCCCAAGTACTGGGAGTAAGTTCGCCATTTTTTCTAATGAGTGGCTTTTGTACACGAGTATCTGCATAGACCATCCTGTGTTCACTTAGACCTTTAGGGCAGAGTGTGCCAAAGTTTACAGAGTGTAAAGGATCCCCTTTGGAGTAAACTGCTTTTCCATCTTTCACCCCGATGTACATGCCACAGCCTACACCACAATACCCACAGGTACTTCGCACCCATTTGTCTGGTGCACTCTCTTTGGCTACTTTACCAAATATTGGGTCATCTACGAGTGCGTATTTGTCTTCTTTGATGTCGAAGCCTAAAAATTGTTTTGCTTTTTCTATTAAACTCATTTTATTCTCCTAATTTCTCTGATTCCCGGCAAAGAAGTTTCCAGCCAGTCCTAGTGGTACAACCGTTCTGTAAAACAAATACCGTCCACTTAACTCACTAATAAATGCACCCAATGTCGCGATGACAAGTGTAGCAATGGCTAAGCCTACCAAACCACTAGCTGTAAACAAAATAGCTAAGAGCGGTAAGCCTAAGGCAAACAGAGCCAAAGAGTACACTCTAAATTTCTTTACTGTAGCAAAATGTTCCTGAAGTAGGGTTCGGGTTCGGTTGTACTGGTAGTAAAGAGGACCGTCTTTGTCTAGGTTTTTGTAGAACATCATTTCTTCATAGATGACCAGTGCTTGACCCATACCCACAAGTAAGGTGATGGCTAGAAGTACCATGACACCTTGTGTACCGCTTGCTATGAGTAAGGCAGTGGCAATGAGCAAGAAGCCTACATAGCCTGCACCAAAAAACTTTTTGTTTGTTGAGGGTCTATCCCAGCTTGGGCGTGCTCTTATACGGTATATCATCGCTTGGGCATGTATGCCGTAGATACCAACAGCTAGAGTAAGGGTCTCAAGTAAGAGTAAGACTAGACCTGTGATTTCTAAGTAGTACAGGCCAGCCACAAGTAGAGCCAACATGGTGAAGAGCGCCAAGGCTATGGCTTCACGGCTTAACCATGAGGTACGCCAGTTTTTCATCGCCATGTAAGCCATCACCGGTCGTCCTAGGTGTAGTGCAGAGAGTGGTAAACCTATTATAGCAGGTATGACAGCGAGGAGTGCCATGGTGAAGGTAGGTTTAGGAAGGTTAAAGCCAAGGCTAAAGAGCAGTTGACCTAAAAAGAGTGCAAAAAATGCTCCGAGGCTCACTTGTGTGAGTACTGTCATGAAGACCAACGGGAGTTCAGAGTGTGCAGGTTTAAGTAGGTGTTCGTCTGAGATGCGTATTTTTTCGCCCTCTTTTAATTCTGGCAGCGTGTAACGCGTGGTGGGTTTACAGATATCTATATCTGCAAGGTGAGGGGCTACACCCTCTTTAGCCATGTCTTCATCTAACCATTTCTTAACATTAAAAACTTCTATTTCTATGGCGTTAGATGGACAGGCTTGGACACAGGCAGGGCTTTGTCCAACTTCTAGTTTATCTGCACACATATGACATTTGGTAACAATACCGCGTTCCTGGTTAAAGGTAGGCACTTCATACGGACAGTTCCAGGTACAGTATTGACACCCAATACACGAAGGGTCATCATGCCAAACGATACCGTTGTCAAACTTGATGTATGACTCTGTAGGACAGCCTGTGAGACATTCAGGCTCTATACAGTGGTTACAGCTCATCGAGTTGAAGAGTTGCAAGGTATCTGGAAACTCTCCAGTTTCCATTTCACCGACCCTACGCCATTTGATGTCATCGGGGTTTGCATTTTGTTCGTTACAGGCTACTTCACAACAGTGACATCCTACACAGGCAGTGGCATCGAAGTGAAAACGATATTGCTCACCTTCTCCAAGATCAGGGAGGTCTATGGAGTAGTTCCCACATTGCATACCTGTGTTGGTTTTGTGGTTGATAAAGTCAGAGAGGGGTGTGTTTTGTGTGAGTGGTTCTACAGCCATTAAAGCTCCTCGTTCCCATGCTCCTGCGTGGGAATGCATATATTGGCTAGATCAATACATGTATTTTGTCTAGCTATTGAATTTAAGTATGCATTCCCACGTAAAACATGGGAACGAGAGTAAATAAAATACATTTTCATCATATTATATCTCTTTCAATGCCATAAGTAATTCAGAAAAAACAGCCGCTCTCTCATTTTTCTTTTCGTGGGTCATGTTGTAAATGACTTCAGAGAGTTTAGTTGGTACTTTTGGATTGAGTTTAGACACTTCATCTCTTTTGATGGTTCTAGGTCTTACTTTGGTAGCTTCTAGTCCTATGACAGACTCAAAACGTTTTTCACCTGTAAGGAGTTTAAATAGTTTAAGTCCAAAACCAAAGAGTTCATACTCTTCACGTTTAGAGCTTTTGGGTTCAGCATCCAGTTCAAAGGCTATGTCAAGTCCGAGTTTATCATTTAAAATATAGTTTATCTTGGTGTAAAAACCAAGTGCTTGGAAAGAGTAATTTGCAGACAAAAATCTGTCATCAAATGCTTCATAGGTTTCAGCTCTTTGCTTTTGTGCAGCATAAGTTTTAAGCAGGTACTTCACATGGTATTTTGCTTCAGTGATAGGAAGTGCTTTGTGTAAAATATGTGCTTCTTTGGCCACACGGGTGATCTTACCGCCTATAAAAATATGTACGCCATCTACACGGTTACCTTCAGAGTCTTTCGCTTTACATCCTTCAAATCCGATATCCGCGATACCGTTCACCCCACAACCTTTCGGACAGGCAGACCAGTTCATACGAACACTTGCATTTTCTATGGCTACTTCTGAGCTTAAGTACTGTGCCATTTCAATGGCATCAGGTTTGTTGGGGATGACACCAAAACTACAGGTCGCAATTCCGGCACAGGCGATCATGTCATTAAAGTAAAGGTTATTGAACTTCGCGTAATTTGTGATGAGTGGGGTGGACTCAAATGCTTCAAGTGACTCTTTGGGAATATTGACAATATATGCATTTTGATCATAGGTAAGTCTCACATCACCTGTTCCATACGTTTTTGCAACTTCAGCTACAGCCATCATGTCGGTACCGCTAAAGATACCAGAAGGTACGATGATCTTGTAGGCAAATTTTCCATTACGTCCAAGTACTTTGTTTGAACCCAGTGCTATAGATTGGGACTGTACCATCGTTACACCTGCTGTGGTAAATTCATTTTTGGCTTCTTCCTTCACTGCATCTGTGAAGTTGTCTATACCTACATCATTAAGAAGGAAAACCAAACGGTTCTTGTTACGATTGTCTCTGTATCCGTAAGTTTTAAACACGGTCATGAGTGATCTGAAAAAGAGAGGTACTTCTTCTATGGTCACAAAAAGATTTGCATCTTGCGACTGTACACCCACTTTTGCACCCAGGTATACATTAAAACCAAAGAGTCCCTCTTTTTGAGCCAATACAAAACAACAGTCATGTCCAAAGATATTACATGAGTTTGAGAGTGAGCCGAGTATACCTGTGTTGAACTTTCGTGGAAGTGCAGAGATCCACTCCGGGTTCTCTCCAAAAATCGCTTGGAGTTCATTGATGATCGGCATGGTCTCAATGATACTGTCATAAGCAAGACCATCAAGAGGATCAGCCACGATGTTACGGGGGTTGTCTACACCGGTTTGAAAAGTAGAAATACCCACTTCTTTAAGTTCTGCGAGTACTTTAGCGATGTCTTCTATTTGCACGTAACGAAGCTCTACTTGCATACGTGTAGTGATATCTATATAGTCATTTCCATACTTTTTTGCCATTTCACCGATGCGCAGGGTTTGTTCATAGTTCAGTTGTCCTGCAGGTATACGCACACGAAGCATAAAGTCTTCACCCTTGTCAAAAAGTCCAAAACATTTTAAAAAGTATGCAGAGTCTTCTTTGGCTAAACCTTCATATCCGGCTACTGCAATCTCTTCAAGTCTAGTATGTACATCCATGGGCATTTTGAGTGCTTTGGTTGTTTCTACTTTATTTACTTTCTTACTTCTGGCTTCTAAAGCTTTTTCTAAAATAGTCATAGATGATTTACTCTCTTTAATGGTCGTTATAGTTAATTATTTCTATTATATCTTAGAAAGGTTATAAAAGCATTACTGCATTGCCTATATTTTAATCATATAGTATAATAGAATATTTCATGGTTACAGTGTATAGCCCTATATATAGCACCTATGATTGATTAAAAATTAATCATACTATTGTATAAAATATCAATATTTTCACTGTATACTTCTCTCAACATTTACTTTTAAAGGAGAAAAAATGGCAGGATTTAAAGCATTAAAAGGACAGGGGCACACACCAACGTTGTTCATGGCTTTTTTATATTTCGATATGAGTTTCATGGTTTGGACCATGATGGGACCACTAGCAACTGAGCTAAGTGAAGCCTTGGCACTAACAGGGCATATGATGACAGCAGGGGAGAAGGCAACATTACTTTCGCTTCCTATACTCTCTGGCGCATTGCTAAGAATCTTACTTGGTTTTGGTGTAGATAAATTTGGTGCAAAAATGACTGCACTTATGGCACAGGCTGTGGTGATCACTTCTTTATTTGCTGCGTATTTTATGGGAGACAACATTACTTATAATGCATTGTTATTTGTTGCACTTGGACTTGGGTTTGCAGGGGCATCATTTGCAGTAGCACTTCCACAAGCGGGACAATGGTATCCACCAAAGTCACAAGGTATTGTACTGGGTATTGCAGGTGCAGGAAACATAGGGGTAGTGATTGACTATATCTTCGCACCAATCATCGCTGCAAAATGGGGCTGGGATGTTGTATTTTTAGTAGGTGCTGTTATGTCAACGGTTGTTTTCTTTGCTTATATGTTTATTGCAAAAGATGCACCAGAATCTGTCTATAAAGCAAGACCTAAAAAATTAAAAGATTACGGAAAACTCCTTAAAGATAAAGACACATGGTGGTTCTCTCTCTTTTACGCTATCTCATTTGGCGGATTTGTAGGATTTGCAGGATACATGAAAGTGTACTTGATGAATATTTATTCTGTCGATATGGCTGCCTTTGGAGTAGAAGTGTTTAATGAATCAAACGTAAAAATAATCGCAGGGTATTTTGGAGCATTGACCATTTTTGCAGGGGCAGTACTTAGACCTTTTGGCGGTGCATTAGCAGATAAAATAGGTGGTATTAGATCACTTTATATTTTCTTTACTGTGGTGGCATCCTTAGCATTTTTAAATGCTTTTGTAGCGTTACCATTTTGGTTAGCCATTGTGGTTCTCTTTCTTATTATGGCAAATCTGGGTATGGCAAATGGTGCAGTTTTTCAGCTTGTCCCCCAAAGGTTTGGCAAAGACATTGGTATTATGACAGGTATCGTAGGCGCTGCTGGAGGGATAGGTGGTACGGCACTCATTCAAACACTGGGTTGGTCCAAAGGTGCCTTTGATGGGTACTCTACAGGCTTTATGATATTTGCTGTGGTGGTACTCGTAGCGATTGCCGGTATTTCAGTTGTGAAGACCAGATGGAGAACAACTTGGGGTATTAACTCAGGTGGAATGATTTAATTGATTAAATATTAATCTCTTCCTGTCTGTAGCGATACATGTTTTACTGTATACTCATGCCATATTTAACTAAAGGATTTTAGATGGCAGGTTTTAAAGCACTCAAAGGGCAGGGACATGCACCAACGCTCTTCGCAGCTTTTATCTATTTTGACATGAGTTTTATGATCTGGACGATATTGGGTCCTCTCTCTTCAGAAATTGTTGAATCATTTGCACTTGCAGGATTTATCATGACCACAGGACAAAAGGCAACACTTCTGTCACTCCCCATACTTTCTGGAGCGTTATTGCGTATTGTATTGGGTTTTTCTGTTGATAAATTTGGAGCTAAAAAAACGGCACTTGTTTCTCAACTCATTGTGATTGCTTCACTTTTATATGTCTATTTTTTGGGTGAGTCTATTACCTATAATCAATTACTTGTGGCAGCTCTGTTTCTTGGATTTGCAGGTGCATCATTTGCTGTTGCACTTCCACAAGCGGGACAATGGTATCCTCCTAAATTACAAGGTCTGGTGCTTGGTATTGCAGGTGGTGCATTTTTTGGAGTGGCTATGGGGTTCATATTTTCTCCTAAAATTGCAGAATTATTTGGATGGCAGACGGTGTTTTTGTGTGGAGCGGTTTTTGCTTCTATGATGTTTGTTGTTTATGCACTGTTAGCCAAAGATGCACCACCAGAGGTCTACAAGGTCAGAAAGAAAAAGCTTTCAGATTATGTTAAATTATTAAAAGATAAAGACACATGGTGGTTTAACCTCTTTTATGCCATTTCTTTTGGTGGATTTGTAGGCTTTGGTGTATTTTTAAAACTCTACCTAACAGATACCTATCCTGAAGAGATGCGCGCATTTGGTATTGCTTGGTTTTCAGAAGAAAACATTAAGATAACATCAGGGTATTTTGCAGCATTGTGTATCTTTGCAGGGACTATATTGCGTCCATTCGGAGGGGCTATTGCCGATAAAATAGGAGGGATTAAAGCACTCTATATTTTCTTTACTATTGTGATGGTTATGGTCATTATTAACGCTACAGTCACACTGCCTTTTGGCTTGGTTGTTTTTGTATTTTTCATCACTATGGCTAACCTTGGCATGGCAAATGGTGCAGTCTTTCAGCTAGTGCCTCAGCGCTTCTCTAGAGACATAGGGGTGATGGTAGGCATAGTAGGAGCAGCAGGCGGGCTAGGCGGTACAGCACTTATTAAAACACTGGGTTGGTCTAAAGATAGCTTTGATGGTTATACGGTTGGATTTCTTATATTTGCAGGGGTTACGCTTGTGGCGATTGTAGGTCTCACTTTAGTAAAAACGAGATGGAGAACCACATGGGGAATCAAATCAGGCGGAATGATCTAACATTTAGAGTAGATCCTCTGCCCATAAACTAAGCTCAACTTGGGAAAGTTGCCTGCTTATACGGTTGACTTCCTGACCTTTTTTAAAGGCAATGATGGTTGGAAGTGCACTCACCCCATATTCTTTAGCGACCTTTTGATACTTATCAGCATTGATCTTGAGAAATCGCACCGTTAAACCAAAAGCCAAGGCCGCATCTTCATAGTCATCATACATTGCCATACAGGAGCCACAAGTAGTTGAATAGAAATCAACCAGTACGGGTATGTCATTTTCAATGATGTGAGTGGTACAACTCTCATCGCTTACTTCGACGGGAAAGGGGTCATCTAACTCTGCTTGACATTGAGAACAGAGAATGGACTCGTTTTCAACTTCAGTTTTGATGCTGTTGACGCTGTTACACTCTGTGCATACGATCTTAAGAGTTTTCATGCTTAACCTTTGTAAAATATAGAGGAAGTATACACTTTTCTTAGAAAAATCAGGATTAGATCAAGTTGTTAATGCATGTCTCCATCTGGTATATGTTGAGTATGATGGATTTCCCTCAACAGTCTTGTCATATGCTTGTCTATAACTACAGTTATTCTTTTCCTTATAATCATTAACTACTCTTACTACCATCTCTCTGTCCGATTGCTTGTAGGTGCCCCTCAATGACTTAACCAAATTTATCATTTCCATGTGCATATTCATGTCCATAAATATCCTTTTTTCTAGAAGTCTACATCAATCTTCATTAATACATTCAACTTTCCCTCGTTTGTATCCGTCCGAGACTGAAAGAGGTTTCTTCCCAGTCTCGGATGGATGGGAACGAGAAAATTTGCAATTATTAAAATAATCACATCTTCTATTCTCTTAGACAATACAGGATATAACGTTTGTCGTGAGCCAATGTTTCGCCACAGGGGAAAATATTGGCTCCTCGTTCTTGTTATCTCTATGATGCAGGTCGGTGTTTTTCTTCTACAAGTTGCCCTGTAATATATTTATGTAAAATACTTTTTATGAAAGTTTGATACTTTAAACCTTCTTTTTCAGCTATTTCTTTTATCTTGTCAAGCTCATGTGAAGAAATTCTAATATTCATTTTAGTTTCTTCTTTTTTAACAAATGCCTGTGCAGACTGTTTAAGTAGTTTACTGTTCTTTTTATCAGTTTTTATATTACTTAAATCTAAACCATCAAGTGAATCCATTATCTCTTTTTCTTCATTATCAATATAATTATTTTTCATCATTTTTCTCCATGAGATATTTAAACCTTCTATCTTTAAAAACTGTTTTTAAGACAAATTTGTCTTTCTCCATAACATAAGGAATACAATAAGGATAGCTATCAATGGCAATAACCATTAACCTTTGATTTGGATAGTCTTTACTGTTAGGGTGTTGAAAGTCTAAAAGAACACCTTCTTCAGAAATGATTTCTATGACTTGTTCAAATGTTATTCCTCTTGTTTCGAATAAAATCTGATTCTTCTTTTCATCGTATATAAATTCCATATCTTAATTATATTACAATGTGCGCACAAAGTCAAATGCTGAGATAACGGTTGTCGTGAGCGATATTTTACCCTCTCTTGGGTAAAATATTCGTTCCTCGTTTTTGTTAGATTATCTTATTGTGGAATGATTTTATGTGGAGGATCCCACCATACAATAAAATATTTATTTATTATTCTATATCCAAATATTCTTTTTTTTCCACTTACTCTGAATGTAAAGACTTCCGGATATAATAAATTTATTTCTTTCCATCTCTCTTGGACTTCGTCTTGTAGTCCTCCAACAGGAATATGATGGTGTTTAGTTTTATTTTTTTGACCGTACCGTTCATTTTCTATTGTTCCCCATTTAGTGTTCTTCGGATGTTCAAGATAGGGTTCAATTATTGATTTAAATTCGGTGTCAAGTAAAGATCTTTTTGTTCCCCAACTCCAATTTCCGACAACATCCTTACTACATAATTCAAATTCAACAAGCATAGACTTATATATATCAGGGTTGTTTTCTATTCTAGGAGTACCATCACTTAAAGATACTTTTTCAGATTTAATTATAATTTCGGGGCTTGGAATTTCAATATTTCTTGGGATTTCTTGAGTGGGAACATTAATATGTTTTGGAAATGTTTTTTTTCTTAAATTTTCTAGTTTAAACTGTTTTTGTTCTTCTTTTATTTTATTTTTTTCTTCTCTAGAAAGCTTTTTTTTCGACAAAACTTATAAACCAGAATAATATTCATGCATGTCAGATATTAGTATTGGTTCTTGACAAAATCCATTTGCTGGTACACATCCTCTATTTTGTGCTAGTATCCAAGGTTGTTCCATGTGTGTCAAATCACTTAGCCATTGTGCTGTTTTATCACCATAGTAATCTAGAACTTTATCAATGATTGCCTTTTCCTCAGCTTCGAGGATGTTCGAATCACCTTTAGACAAGGTTTCTGCACTTATTTTAAAATGACCTTTATGTATATTATACAACTCCACAGTCACAGGACCATTCGCCCATGCTTGGATTTCACTATTAAAAAGTTGATTCTCATTCCAAACTAGTGACCAAGCTTGAGAATAATAAACTAATTTTTGAAGTTTCATTACTGTCATCTCATTAATTTGTTCTAAAATATATTTTGATACATCAAATACATTAGCCATAGTTGTCCTTTTTAGATATATCTGTATTTTAACATAATTTTAATAACAGTATTCTAATATGTAATGATATCTGTGTATGTAATCCAAAATTTAAATCTGAAGTGCAATTTTTGAAAATTTGAAAATTAAAAGTTGTAAATTTAGATTTGAAGAGGTTAAATGCTAGAATCTTACTTCAA
>NVUY01000022.1 GCA_002733215.1 Sulfurovum sp.
AATAAGATGTTGATTCATAGACATAAGTGACACCACTTTTTTTATGTTTCATGCGAACGATAGACATTTTTAACTCCTTGATAGGTATAATTATACCTACGTTTGGGTTAATATCTCCTTTGGATTTTGCTTTAAAGTACGGTTTTTAGGGGATGTTATGAATTATAGGTATGATTTTTCGGGAATGGAGGTTTGAACGCACACTGACCTTTAGCTCTCTGCTGCTTTTTACCCTGATCATTACACAGTACGGTACGGAAGTACTTGCAGGCTATCAGATAGGATTGCGTGTAGAGGGCTTGGCATTTATGCCGGGTATAGGATTTACCATTGCAGCGATGGCTTTGATGGGACAGGGTTTGGGCGCGAAAAAGCCTGAACAGGCGAGAGAAGATGTACTGTTGGTATTGAAATACACTGTTGGCTTTATGTTCTTTCTTTCCTTTTTTATGATATTCATACCGGAGAAGATCGTATGGTTCTTTACGGATGATGCACAAACTATAGAAGAGGCAAGTCTCTATTTGAGAATTGTAGGATTCTCGCAAATTCCTTTAGCCTTCAATTTTGTGCTTTCCGGTGCATTAAGAGGGGCAGGAGACAGTAAAAAAACCTTGAAGATAAATTTGACCTCACTCTGGTTTGTGCGTATTCTTCCTGCATTTGTATTAAGTTGGTATCTTGAATCTATCTTCCTGGTCTATATCGCGATGATCTCAGACACTTTTGTCAAAGCCGTATGGTTATGGCTGACCTTTCAAAAAGGTGAGTGGATGAAGATAAAAGTTTAATGGATCTTTCTTGTTTAATCTTTCTGCAAAAAAACCCTATAAAATATTTAGAAAAAATAGTAGATTGCCGCAATATTCTAGCTTTTTAGAATTTATTGATTCTGTATTTTATATAATTACACGTATATTACACGTATATTACACGAATTTAAAGATATCATAAAAGATAAATAGTCAATAAATTTTAAAAAGGATATATGTATGAAAACAATAAAATTAGATAGACCAACGGCGGAACAGGTAACATTGTATAACCATATAATGAGTCAAAATATTAGGACTGACCGAAAAAAAGCAACTAAGGTACTCCAGAAGTGGATGGATGGAAAACTGGAGGTTAAAGTAAAGAAAAATTTTAAACCTACTTCATGTGATTTATGTTTGGTAGGATGCTGTGTAGACTATCTATGTAATCCAGCTTGTATTGCCGTGTGTCTCATTTTGAAGAGATGTAAAAAATAGGTAAGTTTTATAATGAAAGCATTGTCGACTGATTAACATAATACCTTATTCTATGAAATAGCCATTGGATTAACATAAAGCTAATTCTACTAAACTATTAAAACCTTATAAAATGTGCAGTATAGGAGGTTTTATAAGGTTTTCATTCCATTGTCCTTGCATCAAGAAAACTCCCGCTCTCATATGTCAATAACTTTGGAAAGAGTGACAGTAGATTTTTTGCAGCTTCAGGAGCGGTTTGGATAGTGCTTTCTTTTAGTTTTTTAGCAGAAGGGAACTCTTGATCGTTTACTTCTTCTATGATATGATCTGTCATAGGCGTTTTAATGATTCCCGGGGCAAGTGCTGTGAAGTGGATCTCGGGTAACTCTTTTGCATAGATTTTGAGTAGCATATTGAGTGTGGACTTTGAAAGAGAATAGGCACCCCATCCTTTTGACCCATTGACTGCCGCACCGGAACTGATACCTACAATTTGTTTGACAAAAGCATGTGCCTGCAGGGTGTCTATGAGTTCTTTGTTTGCCCAAACATTGATATCCATCACCTTTTGAATGTCTAAAAGGTCTGTATCAGACAGGGTTTGTATCTCTCCGAGTACTCCGGCATTGAGTATGGCGATTTCAAAGGAGCGGTTCTGAAGGAACTCTTTGAGTGTGGACTGTATCATAAATGTTTCACTCAGGTCATAAGGAAAAAAGAAAAAGTGGGGATGGTGATCAAATTTTGGAGGCAGTGTTTGACCAATAGTATACACAGTATCTCCGTTTTGAAGATATGCATCAACCAAAGCTTCTCCCAGACCTGAACTTACCCCCGTAATGAGTATATTTCCCATCATATGATCCTTTTGTAATAGATTTCTTCTGTTGCTATGTTATAATTATGCCAAAATATATATGGGAACCCCAAATTATTTGGGCTTCCCATCATCAAAGGACAAAGAATGAGTCAAGAAGTAAAAACGTTAGATGAAAGAATAGATCGCATTTATAAAATGGCAAAAGAACATTATGGAGAAGTACGTTTTGTGGGGATCAAAAGACATACAAAGATCGGGTGGGTAGCGAAGATCCAGTTTGATGAGTTTGATTCACTCATGGCTGAAGGTGAAGATGCCATAGATGCATTAAAAAACCTTCGTAAGCGTCTTAAGAAGATCATTGACCGTTATAACATGGTTTGAACCTTGAAAAAAAACATTATCCTTATCGGTTTCATGGGTGTGGGCAAAGGTACCACTGCGCGTGCCTTTACTAAAAAATTCGGTACGTATATTATGGATACTGATGACCTCATAGAATCTAAAGAAAACAAAGAAGTGAAAAAGATCTTTGCCAAACAGGGTGAAGCATATTTCAGGAAACAGGAACAGCTAACGGCTGACTGGATAGAATCCTGTGTCACAGGGACTTTTATCTCTTGCGGCGGGGGTTTTTATAAGGTAAATAATCTTAAAAAGCTTGGAACTGTAGTGCTTCTTGATGCTTCCTTTGAATGGATACATAAGCGTTTGAAAACGGCTAAAAATTCTGAAAATAAATTGGCGAAACGTCCGCTCTTTTCTCAAGAGGAAGAGGCTCGAAAGCTTTATGCTGAGAGGGAAAAGGCTTATAGAAAGTTGGCGGATGTGATTGTAGATGTGGAAGGTCTTACCCTTGATGAGCAGATTGATTTTATTGCTAAGAAGTGTAAGGTTTAAATTTATTTCTTGATTTTACTGCTTCCCACGTTGCACGTGGTAACCCTCATTGGACTTTGATTTGCTAAATTTCCCTGCATTTTACTTGTGGCGTTGTTTTTCTCTTCCTTTTTTTAGAAAAAACGAAGCAAAAAAAGCGTTGTGGCTCTCGAATCGCTTTGCTTTCAAGGTCGTTCGCCACAACGGGGCACGCTTTGCGTGATTAATGGGGGTGCTACGCTTGATTTTTCTCCCAGTATTCCAGTCCTTTGTAGGACATACTCATTAGGCCAAATATCAGCATGGTACTTGCCATGCAGTAGGGTGCTTGTTCCATAAATGGTGCAGGGGATTTTGATATGCTGTAGATAACGTACATCCATAGTGTGATCGCTATAAATCCGAGTACTCTTTTGATCCATTTGACAGTTGTGCGTATAGTTTCTTTATTCATAGCGTCATTTTATCCAAATTCGATATAATCTTACCAATAAAAATCATAGGTCTAAAATGCAAAGATTCGAGCAGTATCTCAGTGACAACTTACCACAGGTGCCAAGTTTCCATCCTGTGTATGAAGATGCCTTGGGTGTGATGCTCACTGCCGGGGGGAAACGTTTTCGTCCTATGCTGCTTTTGAACATTGTAGATGCCTATGAGCCTATGCTTTACAATGGTGCTCTACCTGTGGCGCTGGCGCTGGAAATGTTCCATACTTACTCTCTCATACATGATGATCTTCCTGCCATGGATGATGCAGATCTTCGTCGTGGACATCAGACTTTACATAAACGATATGATGAGGTCACTGCTATACTTGCAGGTGATGCACTCAATACCGATGCATTTTTACTCATAGCGCAGGCACCCCTGAGAGAAGATGTCAAGATCAAACTGGTAGAGTTGCTTGCACTTAACGGTGGAAGCAGAGGGATGGTGTTGGGACAGGCGATAGACTGTTACT
The DNA here is from genome assembly GCA_002733215.1 of Sulfurovum sp. Lineage (GTDB taxonomy): Bacteria > Campylobacterota > Campylobacteria > Campylobacterales > Sulfurovaceae > Sulfurovum. The sequence continues at coordinate 3,899 of NVUY01000022.1, forward strand.
TTGAAAACAAACCGCTTTCCATTGAAGAGGTTAAGATACTGCACAGGAACAAAACTGCTAAACTCATAGCGGTCTCTTTGCAGATGGGGGCTCTGATCGTCGGCCTTGAGAAAAGCATACAGGACGCACTCTATGCTTTTGGCATAGATTTGGGACTGCTTTTCCAGATACAAGATGATATTATAGATGAAACACAGAGTGAAGAAGAGGCAGGTAAGACCACAGGCAATGACAGCGATAAAAATAGCTTTGTCAATCTTTTAGGACTAGAAGAAACTGTTTTAGAGGCAGATACTTTGGCAAAAGATTTACAAAGACGATTTGAAGACTTTGATGAGAAGTTGCAAACAGCTTTAGAACCCTTAATGAACACATATTTATACAGACACACAAAGGATTAATAACATGGTAATGACAGAGCAGAATAAAATGCGTAAAAAGATGGCAAACACGATCAGGTTTTTGGCAGCAGATATGGTACAAAAAGCAAACTCAGGACACCCGGGTGCACCTATGGGGCTTGCAGATATCGCAGTGGTACTTTCTGAAAAACTAAGTCACAACCCTAAAAATCCCAAATGGCTCAACCGTGACCGTTTGGTATTTTCAGGGGGACATGGTTCGGCACTCATTTATTCACTCTTGCACCTTTGGGGGTATGATCTAAGTTTGGATGATTTGAAAAATTTCCGTCAACTAGACTCTAGAACACCTGGACACCCGGAGTATGGTCACACTGATGGGATTGAAATTACAACCGGTCCATTGGGGCAGGGTATCGCAAATGCCGTTGGTTTTGCTATGGCAGAAGCGTATACTGCGAATCAAGTAAACTCTGAGACTTGTGAACTTGTAGACCACAAAGTGTATTGTCTTTGTGGTGATGGTGACTTGCAAGAAGGGATTTCTTACGAAGCCTGTGCTTTGGCAGGACACCTTGCTCTTAAAGATATGGTACTCATTTATGACTCTAATCACATTACCATTGAGGGCGATACAAGCATTGCATGGTCTGAAGATGTAAAAAAACGTTTTGAAGCACAGAACTGGAACGTGATGAAGATCAACGGTCACTGTTATGACGACATCGAAAAAGCATTGGATGAAGTGAAATCTGCCACGAGGCCGACGATCATCATCGCAAATACTATCATCGGCAAGGGCGCAGGGGAGCTTGAGGGGACACACCATACACATGGTGCCCCTCTTGGAGACAAGATCATCGCTGAGTCTAAAACCAAAGAAGGGTTCAATCCGGATGAAACTTTCCAGATCCCTGAAGATGTATTGTTGCGTTTCCGGTGTGCACTTGAAAAGGGTGAACTGGCAGAAAAAGAGTGGATACACAGACATAAAGAAGCACCACTTGTGGAGCAGAATATTGCACTTGAAAAGTTACTTAATCCAGACTTCTCTAGCATAGAGTTCCCAAACTTCTCAAATGACAAAGAGATGGCTACAAGAGACTCAAATGGTAAGATACTCAATGCTATTGCCAAAGCTGTACCTTCTTTCTTGGGGGGATCAGCAGATCTTGCCCCCTCTAACAAAACAGACCTCAAAGATATGGGAGACTTTCCTAAAGGTAGAAACCTGCACTTTGGTATACGTGAGCATGCTATGGCTGCTATTACCAATGCAATGGCACTTTATGGTACTACCATACCGTTTTCTGCGACCTTCTTTATATTTTCAGACTATTTAAAACCTGCCGCACGTATTGCCTCACTCAGTAAAATACAGAACTTTTTTGTTTGGACCCACGACAGTATCGGTGTAGGTGAAGATGGCCCAACACATGAGCCTATAGAGCAACTAAGCCAGTTTAGGGCTCTACCAAACTTTTATGTATGGAGACCGGCAGATGCTACAGAAAATGTAGAGGCATGGAAAACAGCATTAAGCATGACTACAGCACCACATGGTTTTGTACTAAGCCGTCAAAAACTTAAAACACTCAAACCAAAACGTGACTTTGGAGAGGTAAGCAAAGGTGCCTATCTTGTAAAAGAGAGAGAAGATGCAACGTTGACACTCATGGCTTCAGGTTCTGAACTTATGCCATGTTTAAAAGCAGCATGCTACCTGGCGCCACTTGGCATCAAGGCCAATGTGGTTTCTGTTCCCTGTCTTGACCTCTTCAACGAACAAGACAAAGCTTACAAAGCAAGAGTCATCAATACCAATACAAAAGTACTGGCAGTAGAAGCAGCGACTGCTACAGAGTACTACCGCTACGCAGATGATGTACTAGGCATGGAAAGCTTTGGAGCATCCGCACCGGCAGGCTTGCTCTTTGAGAAGTTTGGATTTACACAAGAAGGTATCATGAAACGTGCATGTGCTTTGATGGATGTGGAGTATAGAGAAGTTGAGCTTGGGGAGTGTAAGCTATAGTCCCGTAGGGTGTTGTGTCCTCACGACACCGAAAGTTTTAAGGTTAATGTAGAGTTTCTCATGTTTTCAAATTAAAAGGTGTTGTCGGGAGACAACACCCTACTCAGGCGGACAAACAAAATAACGCATATTAATGCTCTGTAACGGAGTACTCCAGCCTAGATAGTAAGTTTTACGACCATTTTTTACCACCATCACATCTTTTTCAAAATAGTGTTTCATGACGGTTTCTATCTGACTGTTTTCCCCAGGTATCTCCACTATCCAGACAAATGCTATCTTCTTTAACTGATGTACTTCTTTACGTTTTCGTATGATGGCACGCAGAGCCTCTTCGGCTTCACAGTCACTTGCATCAGGTGAGAGTGCAGAGATCTCTATCACTGCTTCCAGTCCTTCAACACTTTGTATTTTTTTCCAGTAATCATGTTTAAATTTGTTCAAAAAAGTGGGGTGGGGTACCTCTTTAGTTGTGGAGAGGATGAAGCCTGCATTTTGGATGTATTTTGGGGCATAGTAAGAGATATTTGTGAGGTCGTCACGTGGATACTCATCATAGCTGAGACCCTCTTCATCAAGAAGATAGTTGTCTTTAAAATACTTCAAAACACTCGCTTCCTTGATACGGCTTCTTTCATGCACTACTGCCACAGGGTAGTCTTTTTCGCAACCATAGTTAGTGGTGTTAAAGAGTACGTGCAGACTCTTTTTGGCATCTATAAGGGCAGAGTGTGAGCCTAAAATAACTTTTAAATCTTCTATGAACTCAGGCATTAACTCAACATCCCTCTGACTTCATCTTCATCTATGAGGTCTTTATCATATTTGACAACGGCGATCTGTTCTGTCTCGTTGACGTAGCTTTCAACGATAGCTTCATGTTCTGTCAGTGCATGTACTTTGTCACGGTCAAAGATGTCTAGTGGCAGGTAGACGTTTCCTCTGTTATTTGGACTTGGCATGGTAGCTACCCAGATGAACCATACAACAGCAACACCTAGTACAACCATAGAAAGCACAGCTCTGTCGTAGTGTTGCATAAGCCAACCTGCAAGCATACCCCCTACAAAGATACCAAGATATCCAAAAGTATTGGCTACACCTAAAGCTGCACCTTTTTGGTGTACTTTTGCAAATTTGGCTACAAAACTTTGCAAGAGTGGCTCAAACATATTGAACCCTATGAAGAAAAATACGACACCTATGACAAATACCCAGTCCGTGTCTGCAAAACCCATAGCAAGAAAAGCAATCATAATAGATGCAACAGAAATCATAAATATTTCTTTACCTTTTCCGTATTTTTCACCAAATATAGCAGCAGGTGCCATAGAAGCAACACCTATGACCATAGCAGGGAAATAGACTTTCCATAATTCTGCTTTTTCCCAAGCAAATCCACCTTCTGCTAGAGATTGCGTCATGACAAGAGGGATGATGAAAAATGCCATCGTCATAGTGAGCCAATGAAAAAAGAAAGTCACATACATACGGGTAAGTGCTTTGTCTTTAAAAACTTCTGTAATCTTAGACTCTTCTTCTGTATATGTATGCACAATACGAGGTGGTTTGGGCACAGAAGTAAAGAGTATCCCTATCGCCATAATGGAGAGGATGGCAGTGAGCCAAAATAGTTTGTCTATTCCCCAGTTACCACCAACGATAGGAGCGACAATCATGGCTACAGCAAAAGACATGGCGATAGTCCCACCCATGATAGCCATGGCATGTGCCCTTTGTTCTTCTTTTACAAGGTCAGCTATCATCGCAGAGACTACTGAACCAATGGCACCTGCACCTTGTAAAAAACGTCCTAGCATGAGCATGTAGATGTCTTCAGACAGTGCGGCTATGATAGAGCCTACGATGAATATAAGAAGACCTACTAACAGTACTTGTTTTCGTCCAAACTTGTCGGACATCATCCCAAAAGGTACCTGAAAAATAGCTTGAGTAAGCGCATAACCACCCACAACAAGACCAGCCAAAAATGGTGTAGCTCCTTCCATGTCAAGTGCATAGATGGAAAGCACAGGAAGGACGATGAAGAGTCCAAAAAATCTTAGTGCTACAATAAGACTAAGTGGCATGATCTGTTTAATCATAGTGATACCTTTAATTAGATAAAATTTGTCCTATTATATAACTAAAAGGTTAAGAGTTAATGAAAATCGTTTTAGCAACAGGCAACAAGGGTAAATTGCGTGAATTTAAACAGATGTGTGAAGATGAATTAGTCCCTTTTTCTGACCTTTTGGATGAATTTGAGATAGTTGAGGACGGTGATACTTTTGCCGCCAATGCACTCATCAAAGCACGTACTGTTTATGAAAAACTTGGGGAAGAGTATTTGGTCATCGCTGATGATTCAGGTATCTCACTTCCTATATTGGACGGAGCACCAGGAATTTACTCTGCACGCTATGCAGGGGTAGCTGTGACTGATAAAGATAATCTCTATAAACTCATAGAAGCAGTGAAGGAAAAAGGTCTCAAATCCACGGCAGCTTACTACACAGCAGCGATTGCCATTGTCTCCAAGTACGGAGAATATGTGGTACATGGATGGATGCATGGAGAGGTGATAGATGAAGCCAGAGGGAATAAAGGCTTTGGGTATGACCCGATGTTTATCCCTGCCGGGTATGATCTGACTTTAGGTGAATTAGATGACGATGTGAAGTCGGCGATCTCCCATAGAGGGAAGGCTTTGGACTTGGCTAAGCCGATTATTCGGATGTTGAAGAATAAATAAAGGTATATAAAAATGACAAGAATTAAAATTCAGTACAGCGAGGCACTAAATGCAGAGTCGTAAACAACAATTTATGAAAGACTTACAAGTCATCTATGACGAATTACAGTTCAGACAGGGAAGTCTCAATAAATATTATGAACTGTTAGATGAAGATAAAGGGCATGACAGAGCCAATAAAGTGGTAGAGGCATTTTTATCGCTTATGGATGTACCTAGAAATAAAGACTCTGAGATGGCGGCTTTGACGCGTATTGTTAACTTACGTGAAGATGCTTTGGATCAGGTTTTGGAGAAGAATGGCTGTTCTAAAGAGGAAATAGCGATGAAAAAAGAATTGGCGTATGGCTTTGTGAGTACGATGCATATTGCCCGTCATGAAAGTTTCATTAGCTGGGTAGAAGAGCATAAACTGTTGACACCTTTTTACCGTTCTTTAATGCTGGGCGTACACCATGTAGGTGTGATGCTTTCTGTATGGCAGAGTCACTGGACACATCATATCATCCATAGTGTAAACCTTGAACTCAGCGAACTTTTCAATGGGGATGATGCCAAAGTGTTTGAAATGCTTCAGGGTGAATCTTTACTTGACACAGATGAGAGTGGCTCTGTGGGGGACAGATGTTATTCGGTATTAAAGAAAGTAAGCACTTCAACAAGCTCAGTGAGCGAGGAAAAATCGTTGGCTGAGCCTGCTGAACCCAAATATACATCTGTGGCGTATGCGGAAGCATTCCCTGAAGAAGTAGCACAAGTAACAACAGCGTTAAAACAGCTCATTTCACTTTTAAATCAGCATGAAGATGAAGTTTTTGATCAAAAATACGAATGGATAGCTTATTTTACTGCGATCAAAGTAGCTTTTTCACATACAAAAACCGATGAACTCATAGGAAAATGGGCAGAGGTGGACAGACGCTGGATGGCTGTGACGACACCATTGCAGGTAGGACATCCCTTAGAGTATTATGAAGATCATTACAGAAAAGCTGTAGCGCTGGAATGGGATCTTCGTATCATCAATCCTCAATTGCAAGAGGGTTCAGACACGCGTAACAACATTAAACTTTTTGCCTATAAAATGGCAAAAGACTTTGGTGACGAAGCCTTGCATACCATGAGTAAAAATCTTTTACAGGTAGACGAGACACAGCTTTACATAGGACAACCCATCCTTTATTATGCAGCGGAGTTCAACGGGCTTTTTTCAGCGCAGGTGGTACCCAACGATGAACAGGTTTCTGCGGAGTTGGGAAAGAAGATCTTTGCTTATGCAGACTTTGTGATGGCGTCTAAAAGATCCAAGCCGATCATGAAACTCTCTGTGGAAACCATGGGTGAAGCCTTTGTCAAAAAACAAAAAACACTGGTAGATAATGAGCCTAAACTCTGGCAGGAGATCTATGATATCTCTACGGTAGGACATGAGTATGGACACATCCTGTGGATAGACTCAGAGACAGAGACGAAGATGAACGGCTCAGGACAGTTTAAAAACATTGAAGAGTTTAAAGCCACTTCAGGCGGACTGATGGCATTTTTCCATAATGAACAGGAAGCACTTAAAGACCATATCATCGATGACCTGGTAGGGCGTGCAGTGGGGCTTATGGCGTGGAGAGAAGTGGGTGAAGTGCTGCCGTATTACTGTGAAGGGCTTATTCACTTAGATATTTTATTTGGTTCAGGCATCATCACGTATGATGGTCAGATACAGATAGATTACAGTCAGTATGATGCCATGAAAGAGAGATATCAGGCAGCATACAAAAAATTGGCAGAGAACTATCTTGCCAAAGTAGATGCATCTGTCTATTTGAATGAGTATGCTCAAAAAGAAGAGGGTGTGTATCTTCCTGTGAAAGAAGAAATAAGAGTATTTGTAGAGCATTATTATGCACGATACAAAGAGATAGGACAACAGACTATTGGCCTTTCTTAAGAGTAAAATAACATCAAAACATGGATCTGCAGGGCGAGATATACAAATCGTTCCATTTGCAATTATTTTGATGAAAAGAGTAGACTTTCATCAGGAACTTAAGGCAATACACGGTAAATTATAAGTGAGTATAGCTCATAAATTTTTACAGCCAAAAAGGGAATACTATGGCACAACTTTTTACAGATGAATGGATCAACGCACTTAAAGACGCATGGAATGCATCACCAGAGGTATCAGGTAAACTGGCAGAAATTAATTTTAATTCAGTGATCACCTGTGGATTTAAAGATGACGATAAACCACTGTGTGTATTTGTAGTGGAGAATGGAGTAGCGGTATCTGCAGGGCTTTACAATGGTGAAGAGGCAGACTGGGATATGAGAGCCTCACAAAAAGACTGGGACAAATGGTGTACCAAGCCACTCTCTATGGCTTCAATGGGGATGGCCTTTGCGACAGGTAAATTAAAATTTGTCGAAGGTGATTTTAAAGCGATGATCAAAAACCCGTCCATGGCAGTTCCGTTTGTTAAAAGTTTTGCTTTAATGTGTGATATTTCATAGCTCTACTTTAGTTTCCTGTGTATATGACTGTACACAGGAAAAGTACTCTAAATACAATGTGTTTATAGAACAATCAAACAATTTCTAACTTCATTTTAGCTACAATCATAGTAATTACGCCGTCGTCATGATGGCGATTGTGAGGATTTTTATGTTACTTGCTACACATGTATGTCTGGCGACGGCTACTCCTACTCTTCATCATAGAACAGCAGAATTTAAAACGATATTGAAAGAGAGTAGAGCGCTATTCTTTAACCTTTTTCATACCGATAAAGTCATCATGATAGCATCTTCTGTTGAGCACTGCTATGCACGGTACAAGGAAAATGCTCAGCAGACGGTACGTTTGGGCAGTGTTCGTTAAATGGATTTCATAACAAATTTTTTTCTTAGAGTGCTTGCATTTTCTTTACTATGGATAGTGTTAGTCAATGGAGCTCTAGACTCATGGGTTATAGGTATTCCTATGGTGATTATGGCAACGTTTATAAGTATAAAGTTACTTCCCTCAACACCAATATCTTTTATAGGGTTGGTAAAATTCATACCCTTTTTTCTTTGGCATTCCTTACTGGGTGGTTTTGATGTGGCTAAAAGGGTGTTTTATGCGGAAGTAAAGATTTCCCCTACCATGTTTCTCTATCGTTGGCGTTTGCCTGAGGGCTTGTCAAGGGTATTTATGGCTAAGGTTGTGAGTTTATTTCCTGGTACTTTAGCTGTTGACTTGGGAGGCGAATATTTACAAATACATGCTTTAGATGATAGTGTCGATCTTAGATTGGAGTTAATGTCAATAGAAAAAAAAGTTGCAGATATGTTTAAAATAGACATATCTGCAGTGGAGAGATAGGGGTTTTATGAATACATTATATTTGGCTGTTGCATTGTTTTTACTTTTAACCTTGATTGCAGGTATGTGGCGTATCTTACATGGTCCCACACCTGCTGATCGTATGTTGGCAGCACAGTTGTTTGGTACGACTGCTGTGGCTTGCTTATTACTATTGTCACAAGCATTGGAGCAGCCAGCGTTAAGAGATATCGCTTTAGTCTTTGCTTTGTTGGCAGCAGTGACTGCCATAGCCTTTGTAAAAAGAGCTTGGCTTAAAAAAAGTGATGAATCATGATAATTGATGTGATAAGTGCATTTTTTATATTGCTTGGGGCATTGTTCTTTTTGGCAGGCACCCTAGGGCTATTACGATTTCCTGATGTGTATACTCGCTTACATGCCTTAACTAAATCAGATAATGTAGGGCTTGGTCTTATCATCATTGGTCTTATGTTGCAAGTAGATTCATGGCTGGTAGCAGCTAAGTTGTTGTTTATTTGGTTTTTAGTATTACTGGCAGGAGCAGGGGTAGCACACCTTATAGCAAGTACAGCACAGAAACGAGGTCTAAAACCATGGAAGAAATAAGCATATTACTATTGTTTGATGTGCTCGTAGGTTTAACCCTGGTCTGGCTGGCTTGGCAGACACTGAGTAGCCTTGATCTTTTTCGTGCTATTGTATTGTTCATTGCTTTTGGATTGTTGATGGCATTGGCATGGGTGAGGCTCAATGCTCCAGACGTTGCTTTAGCTGAAGCTACCATTGGTGCTGGACTAACGGGAGCGTTATTCCTGTCTGCTTTGGCACAACTTTCTGCGAGTACGAAGAGAAAAGATGAGGAAAATAAAATTGAAAATTCTTGAAAAGAAACCCTCATTGTTTACGAGACTCACCTTGGGCATACTCATGTTTCTTTTGGCAGCTAGTTTGGCTTATGCAGTCTGGTCTTTGCCAACACAGGCTCTAGGCTTGAGTGCAGAAGTGGCTAAGAATGTTGAGATGAGTGGCGTAAGTAATCCTGTGACTGCAGTTTTACTAAATTATCGTTCTTATGATACCTTGCTAGAACTTGGGGTGTTGTTGTTAGCCTTATTTGGTGTCTGGTCTCTTGGGGGTGTTTCTGCTAACAAAAGTTCTTTTGTAAATCCTATACTCGATTTTCTAAGCAGGTTTTTAGTCCCTGTTTTTATTTTATTTTCAGGGTATTTATTGTGGGTTGGTGGATTTGCCCCCGGAGGTGCTTTTCAAGCAGGAGCAGTACTTGCGGCAGCTGGGGTTTTGTTATTTTTAAATGATTGGCAATTAGAGAGAAAATATTCAGGCTTTTCCTTGCGGTTTGTATTGGTGCTTGGCTTGGTTCTGTTTGTTGCGATTGGATTTGGGTTTGTCTTTTTAGACAGAGTATTTTTAGAGTATCCTCCACAACTTGCAGGTGGGTTAATTTTGTTGATTGAAGCTGCTGCCACCTTATCTATTGGGATTAGTTTGGCAGCTTTATTTTTAGGTAGAGACCCTTCTGTTAAGTCTGATTCTAAGATTGATACAGGGGTACATAAATGACTCCAGCTTTTTTGTATGCCTTGGTGGGTATCGTTTTGTTTTCTATAGGGCTTTATGGGTTAATTCTTTATAAACATTTATTACGAAAAATACTGGCTATTAATATTTTAGGATCTGGTGTGTTTTTGGTGATGGTAGCTTTGGCAGCTAGAACAGGAGATGCTGTTCCTGATGCAGTACCTCATGCCATGGTCATCACAGGCATAGTAGTAGCAGTATCTGCCACTGCATTGGCATTGGCATTAATGTTACGAGTAGACGCAGAGACGGGTCAAGCTGTGTTACCAGAAGATAGGGAAGAGTAATGTTAATTGATAGTCCTCACTGGATAAGTATCATTATATTGCTTCCTATACTTGGAGCAGTGGCATCTTTTTTATGGCGACAACATATTGTAAAAATTGCTTTAACTACCGCCACAGGGACTGTCATTTCAGTAGGTATCTTAAGCTGGCAGGTGATAAGTAATGGGGTGCAATGCTATGAACTGGGTGCTTGGAATGCCCCTTTAGGCATAGAACTCTATGTAGACGGGTTAAGTGTGTTAATGTTGCTCGTCACCGCTGTCGTTGGATTCGCAATTAGTATCTATGCAAGTGCTTATTTTGAGGGCAATAAATCAAAACACTTTTGGCCTTTATGGTTATTTTTATGGTCGGGACTCAATGCACTCTTTGTATCTTCTGATATTTTTAATCTATTTGTGACGCTTGAAATCATCGGACTCTCTGCAGTAGCCTTGGTTGCTTTATCAGGGGGTGCCAAGGCAATCACTGCGGCGATGCGTTACTTGCTCGTTAGTTTACTGGGTTCCATGTTGTATCTGATGGGTGTTGCTTTGTTGTATCACAGTTATGGCACGGTAGATATGGTTTTGCTCTCTTTAAGAACAGAAATGAACCCAGCGATGTGGTTGATTATGGGCTTGATGACTGTAGGTTTATTGTTGAAAACAGCATTGTTCCCTTTACATTTTTGGCTTCCTGCTGCACATTCAAGTGCACCAGTACCTGTGAGTGCTTTATTGTCAGCATTGGTGGTAAAGGCATCATTTTATATACTGTGGCGTCTTTGGATAGTCGTATTTCCTTTAGATAATGATGCCCAGGTTGGTCTAGGTTTTATACTTGGGGTACTTGGCTCATTGGCTATTGTTTGGGGTGGGGTTAAAGCTTTACAGCAAACCAGACTTAAACTATTGATCGCCTACTCAACAGTGATGCAAATAGGCTATCTGTTTTTAGCCTTTCCCTTGGCAAGTATTATGGGGTGGAAAGCAGCACTGTATTTTATATTGGCCCATGCTATTGCTAAAACAGCCATGTTTATGGTTGCAGGTAATATTTTGATTCATAAGGGACATGACCGTATTGCCGATCTTTATAGTACGGTTCAGCATCTACCGTTGACCATAGTAGCATTTTCACTTTCGGGCATCAGCCTTATGGGTTTACCTCCTAGTGGAGGGTTTGTTGCAAAATGGTTGTTGCTCGAAGCTGCTATTGTTTCTGGTCAGTGGTGGTGGGGGATTGTGTTGCTTGTCGGTGGATTGCTGACTGGAGCGTATGTATTTAAAGTGTTAGGTTATGCTTTTATTCAAGAGAATTCCACTAATGAGCCTCGTCCTATAGGTATATCTAAAAGGATGGAATGGACGGCATTGAGTATGGCTCTTTTTGCTATTGTTTTAGGATTTATAGCTCCTTTTGTTTTAGGCATTATGGATATAGGTTCTCCGTTTACTAAGGGGTCATTATGAATTTCGATAACTGGGTACCACTGCTCATCGTCATCATTCCATTGTTTATTGCCGTGATTATTTTTGCCTTAGCAGAAGATAAAATAAAAACCCGAAGTACATTAAATATAGGAGCTTCTGTATTATCTCTAGGGCTGGTTGGGATTATGTTATGGGGAGTGTCAAAAGGCTTTCATTATGAAACCCGTTTTTCTTTTTTGCCTGGCTTAGACTTTGTACTAAGAGCAGATTCCTTATCTATGTTATTTGTGACCCTCTCATCTGCTTTATGGCTGTTAACTACCGTGTACGCCATTGGATATCTGGAAGGTTCTCCCCACCGAAGTAGATTTTTTGGCTTTTTTAGCCTTTGTGTCGCTGCTACCCTAGGCGTAGCTCTAGCAGGAAACTTAATTACATTTTTGTTGTTTTACGAGTTATTAACCCTTGCAGCCTATCCTTTGATTGTACATAGAGGTACACAAAAAGTGCGAAGATCAGGTCGTATTTATTTAATGTATACGCTTACGGGTGGCGCGCTATTGCTCTTGGGCACTGTTTTACTCTATAGTATTACTGGCACGTTAGAGTTTGTTGCTAGTGGCTTTTTGTCTACATTAGACAGCTCGACACACAGTCTTTTGATTCTTGTATTTGTACTGTTGGTTAGCGGTTTAGGGGTAAAAGCAGCGATTGTTCCTTTACATGGATGGCTACCACAATCCATGGCAGCCCCTGCCCCTGTGAGCGCTTTGTTACACGCAGTTGCAGTGGTAAAAGCAGGTGCTTTTGGCATAGTGAGAGTGATATATGATGTCTTTGGCATAGAATTTTCTGTCACTCTGGGACTTACGCTGCCTTTAGCCATCATTGCCGCCATTACCATTATTTACGCCTCTACTCGGGCATTATTTCAAGATGGATTAAAAGCTAGATTAGCCTATTCTACGGTGAGTCAAGTCTCTTATATTATTCTTGGAGTGGCTATAGCAGGGCCTATTGCAGCAGTAGGGGGAGTGGTGCATTTGGTACACCAAGGGGTAACCAAAATCACCCTCTTCTTCTGTGCAGGTAATCTTGCAGAAACTTTGGGTATTCATAATATAAGTGAAATGCATGGCGTAGGACGACGTATGCCTTGGACAATGACTGCATTTACTATTGGGGCTTTGGGCATGATAGGTATTCCGCCTTTGGCTGGGTTTATCACTAAGTGGTATATAGGGTTAGGGGCACTGGAAGCAGGGCATGGATGGGTACTCATTGTCTTGGTGGGTAGCAGTTTACTTAATGCGGCTTATTTTTTACCTATACTCTATGTGGCTTGGTTTACAGAACCTAAGGGTGATTGGCCAGCAGAAAAAAAACTTGGAAAGTATGAAACTTCCTTATTGTTGCTGGTGCCACCCCTTATCACTGCACTTTTTGTCATATTATTGGGTCTATTTGCCTCTTTATCTTTTAGTGCATTGGCTTGGTCTGAATTTATTATATCAAAGGAATTTTTACTGTGAACTTTGATTTAAATACCTTCTATTTATTGGCAGCAGTAGGTCTACCATTAGTATTGGTCACAGCACTCATGATTAAACCAAGGGCTAAAACATTGATCTACTTGGCACCTTGGATGGCTTTACCCTCGTTATTGCTGGCACTCTTAATGCCTGTAGATAGTGTTATAGAAGTACCTTGGCTGTTGTTGGGTAGCTTTATTGGATTGACTGAGACAGCAAGAGTATTTTTGTTTTTTACTTCTATCGTATGGCTGTCTGGAGGTATTTATGCACTGGGATATTTTGAAAATAAAGTAAAAAATGCTACATTCTTTATCTGGTTTCTACTTGCGATGGCGGGTAACTTTGGCGTAATCATCGCACAAGATATGCTCTTTTTCTATACTTTTTTTGCCTTAATGAGCCTTTCTTCCTATGGGTTAATCGTACATAGCAGAACCCCTGAAGCCTTAAAATCAGGAAAAATTTATATTATTTTGGTCATCGTTGGAGAAATGTTGTTGTTTGCGGCCTTTGTGATGATTATGAGATCTGTTGCTAGTATTGAATTTACGCTGGTTCGTGAAATGTTTACGCATCTTGAAGAAAACAATCTCATCATCGCTTTGCTTTTGTTAGGTTTTGGTCTCAAGGCAGGCATTATTGGTTTGCATGTTTGGTTACCTTTGGCTCACCCGGTAGCACCAACCCCTGCTAGCGCAATCCTTTCAGGAGCCATGATAGCCACAGGTTTATTGGGCTTAATGCAAGTGTTACCGCTAGGGGAAGTTGAACTTCCTTTTTGGGGCGCTTTTATGATGGTCATAGGCATGACATCGACCTTCTATGGCGTATTTGTCGGGCTATTTCAAAATAATACCAAAACGGTATTGGCGTATTCGAGCATAAGCAGTATGGGTATTATGATTATGGCAATAGGGTTAGGTTTGGTTTCTCCTGCGCGTTGGTCTTTGGTTTCTCTGGCTATGTTGGTCTATATTTTACAACATGGTTTTGCAAAAGCGGCTTTATTTCTTTCTGTAGGAGTATTTGCTAAGCCGATGACATCGAACATAACGCGGTTTGTATTTATCTTAGCTTTGTTAATTCCTGTATTGTCTCTAGTTGGCGCACCATTAAGCAGTGCTTTTGTAGCAAAAAAGATTTTGGAGGGACAACTCTATTTGTCTTCATCCGCTTGGTCTGAGTGGGTACAGGTATTCATACCCTGGAGCAGTTTAGCCACCGCTTTACTCTTGGCTAGGTTTCTTTATCTGATCTGGTCAAAAACTATAAAAGTGCATAAAGATTCAAAGAAAGAGCAAGATAATTTAGTCCCGAAAACTATGTGGATGTCATGGTTGTTTTTAGTCGTCATGGTTGTTTTAAGCCCGATGATCGTATTGTTTTTGGGCATAAATACAGGCAGTATACTAGAGTTAATATCAGTAAAAGCACTGATACGTTTTTCCACAACTATTACAGCAGTCATTTTATTATCTTATATAGCTTGGTATATAACGAAACGTCACCCTATACCTGAAAGCCTAAAAATACCAGCAGGAGACCTACTCATTGCTGTGGAAAAATACATTTTACCTGGCATCATCAAAAGCCTTACACATAGCATACAGACAGTACAAAAAAGTTCACGATGGCTTGTGTCGTATGTGAACACCGCTATAGATTCAGGGTTAGGTTTTGTTACTCGATACATGGGAGAGTTAGATAAAAAACTAAAAGAATGGACAGTGGCAATCGTTTTATTGTTGACAATTATGTTTATTTTTATACTTTTTGCCTGGCGTTTATAAGTAGGATGGTTAAATAACCATTGACCCGTGAAAGTATATACTTTTGAGGAAGGTCTTTAATAGAATTGGTTTTATGTTAGCCAGACAGTATTTTCCTTATAAAATCTCCTATATAGCACATTTTATAAGGTTTTGATTTGTATTAAAAGACTTGAGTGAATTTCATGATATACTTAGACATTATCCAAATAATCAATAAACGTAATAAATTTATAATCCGGAAAACTTTTATGAGGGGCTTGAATGTCAGATATTTTATTTCCTGCCGGTTTGATCGTTGACTATCCTTCTCTTGATATTGAAATGATGCAAGATTATGTGACGATGTGGAATATTGAATATAAGTTGTTAAGAAAAGGAGTATGTGAAGGAAGTCTCTGGGCTGCACATACACCTCGCGTCCAGCTGGGCATTTCACATTTTTCACAAGAAGTTATGATTCAGGGAGCTTTCCCAGATGGATGCATAGTGCTCTGTTATTTCTCAAATGGATCGTTAACTGATCCCGTAAATAATTTTCATAACAGAATCATAGCACCTCATGAGATCATTGTTCTAAGGAAAGGTGATAAGCTTGACTTTTTAACCTATACTACCGTCAATTTCTATACTATTGTGATCGAAGAGAAGTTGTTTTATAAAGAATTTAATACTTTTTTTGGATATTCTCCAGGTGCTTCCATTAAAAAGAAACGTCTTTATCTTAAGCATGATCACATATTACTCTTTCACCAAGCTATTAATTCATGGCCCTCTTATGTGACAGAGGATTTTCTCAAGCTCACTAACAAGCCGGAGTATGACAAAATAGAGTCTGAAATACTCCATCAACTTTTCTCTTGTATGCGCTTTGCTCCCGCTATAAAAAAAAGAAAAAAGTTCCAAACCAAAACTGTACGTGATCTACTTCACAAAAATATAAAAAAACCTATAGATATGACCATAGTCATTAAGGAATTCAATATCGGCGGAAGCCAAGTATATAATGCCTTTAAAAAAGAGTATGGCATTACGCCTAAAAAGTATCTTAAGATCTTACGTTTTAATGCTATCAAAAAAGAGCTTCTCCTGGCAGATCCAAAGTCAGTCACCATTTCTGGTATCGCACGGAAATATCATTTTGTTCAAATGGGTCATTTTGCTGAGGGGTATAAACAACAGTTTGGAGAGACACCTTCACAGACGTTACGCCATTATCAATGATAAAAACTTTCCTCGTCCCTTTGCTATACAGCATGGGAACGAGAGAGCACTTTAAATTTAATTTCGTCTCAAACAACTATTGAATAGCAGACTTGTATGCAAGTGGCTCAAATAGAAGTACCTTTCTTGTGGAGAGCGCATTGAAACAGGTAAATTTATAATGCAGAGTATCACCCCCTATTAGAAGTTCCCTGTACACTTAATTCTTTACGGGCAATAAATCTTGCACCTAATGAAAAACAGATTAAAAAAACAATCTTTAACAAACTCTTAGATATAATTTCGCTAATTACGCCGTCGTCATGATGGCGATTGTGAGGAAGAATATGCTACTTTTTACACCCGGTCCTACGCCAGTACCAGAGTCTGTACGATTGGCTATGGCAACACCTACGTTGCACCACAGAACACCGGAGTTTGAAGCGATCTTTGCTGAAACCCGTGCACTTCTTTTTAACCTTCTTGCCACCGATGAAGTGATCATGCTTGCCTCTACAGGCACAGGTGCCATGGAAGCTGCCGTGACAAATCTTTGTCATGACACTTTACTTAGCATCAACTCAGGAAAGTTCGGTGAACGTTTTGGAAAGATCGCACTTGCATCCGGGCTTAAAAATGTAGAGATCAAACATGAATGGGATACACCGGCTTCTGTTGAAGAAGTGCTTGAGGCTGTGAAGGCCAATCCTTCTATTGATGCAGTAGCGATTCAAGTCTCTGAATCTGCAGGCGGACTTCGTCATCCTGTGGAAGAGATAGCAGCCGCAGTGAAAGCAGTGAATCCAAGTATTATGATCATCGCTGACGGGATCACAGCTGTGGGTGTTGAGTATGTTGATATTGCGAATATTGACTGTTTGATCGCCGGAAGCCAGAAAGCATTGATGCTGCCACCGGGATTGTCTATCCTTGGTTTGAGTTATGCTGCCATTGAAAAAGTAGGAGACGGTAAAGGATATTACTTTAACCTCGCTTCTGAGATCAAAAAGCAAAAGCAAAACACAACGGCCTATACAGCAGCGACTACATTGATCATCGGACTTCGTGCCGTACTTCAGGAGAGTGAAGCAAGTGGTGGTTTTGGTGTATTGTATGCTGCTACGGCACGTCGTGCCAAGGCAACACGTTTTGCTTTGGAGGCGCTTGGCTTACATTCATACCCAGATACCCCGGCACGTTCAATGACCACGATAGATGATGAAAATGCTCAAGAGATACGTGATCTGCTCAAAACAGAGTTTGCTGTGAATGTAGCAGGTGGACAAGATCACTTAAAAGGTAAGATTTTTCGTATCAACCAGATGGGACTTATCCCGACCTATGAGATGGTATGGGTGGTCAATGCGGTTGAACTGGCACTGGCTAAACTTGGTCGTAGAGAGTTTGACGGTACAGCATCCCGTGTCTTTAATGAAGAGTACTTTAAATCAAGCTTGAAAAAAGAAGAGAAATAATGATATTTGAACACGAAATTCCTTCGGGGTCAAAACTTTACTTTGGTGAATCTGCCAAAGTAAAAAGAGAGATAGAATTTGTTTCAGCTGAGATACTTGACAATCTTGGTTTTGAAGAGATCGTCACACCACTTTTTTCCTACCATCAGCATGAAGCTTTTGATGATCAGAAACCATTGGTCAGACTGAATGATGAAGAGAACAATGAAGTGACACTTCGTGCAGACTCTACAGCAGATGTTGTACGTATCGTAACCAAAAGACTAGGACGCAGTACAGAGTCTAAAAAATGGTTCTACATTCAGCCAACTGTGACCTTTCCAACAAAAGAGCAGTATCAGATCGGTGCTGAAGTGATCGATGGATCTTTTGAAAAGATAGCAAAAACAACCATCACACTTTTAAATGAGATAGGTACCCAGCCTCTCATGCAGATAGCAAATATCCGTATACCGCATCTTCTTAATGAGAAGTATGGTGTTTCTTTGGATGTCTTGAAATCAATGCATGTTGAACAGATAATGGGAGCTGAGTTCTCTTGGATAGAACAACTTGTTCGCATCAACTCTGTAGATGACCTCAATGATCTCTCCGCATTTCCGGCAGATATCAAAGCAGAGCTTGAGAAGATCAAAGAAGCAGCCCGGGAAGTAGGCTATGCCAAGATGGTCATTGCACCTCTGTATTATGCAAAGATGAGGTATTATGACTCTTTGACATTTAGAATGTTTGAAGGCAACAGTCTTTTGGCCAGGGGTGGTATTTATACTATCGATGGCGTGGAAGCAGCAGGGTTTGCACTCTATACAGATGAGTGTATCGCGAGTAAAATGAGTAAAGCAGAGGATAAATAATGAGTAAAGCAGATTTAATTGTAGGTCTCCAGTGGGGAGACGAAGGTAAAGGGAAAATTGTTGACCATATGGCACAGACACATGACTATGTATGTCGTTTTGCAGGGGGTCATAATGCAGGGCATACGATCGTGATAGACGGTAAAAAGTATGCACTTCATCTTATCCCGTCAGGAGTACTGAATCCTTCTGCTAAAAACATAGTAGGAAATGGTGTGGTGCTTTCTCCCAAAGATTTCATCAAAGAGATGGTACAGTTTGATAACCTGGAAGGAAGACTTTTCCTTTCAGACAAAGCACATATCCTTTTGCCTTACCATGCACAGATAGACCAAGCAAAAGAGCGTATGAAGGGTGACAAAGCTATCGGCACAACAGGTAAGGGAATCGGACCTGCATATGGAGATAAGATCGCACGTATTGGTCATAGACTTGGTGAACTTTTAAATCCTGAAAAATTGACGGCTAAAATAGTCGAGTACTTTGCTATGAACAAACCAGTTTTTGATGCCATGGATGTTGCAGCACCAGTAGAATCTGAACTTTTAGTTGAACTTCAAGGCTATAAAGATGTATTGGGTAGCTTTATCTGTGATACGACACAACTTATGTGGAGCATCATGGATGAAGATAAGAAAATACTTCTTGAGGGAGCACAAGGAACAATGTTAGACATCGACCATGGTACATACCCTTATGTAACTTCTTCAAGTACAGTATCTGCTGGAGCATGTACA
Source organism: Sulfurovum sp. (assembly GCA_002733215.1). Classification (GTDB taxonomy): domain Bacteria; phylum Campylobacterota; class Campylobacteria; order Campylobacterales; family Sulfurovaceae; genus Sulfurovum. The sequence continues at coordinate 23,253 of NVUY01000022.1, forward strand.
GGTTTAGGTATAAACCCTAAAGACATTGGTAAGGTCACAGGTATTGCAAAAGCGTATTGTACGCGTGTAGGGAATGGTCCTTTTCCATCGGAAGACTTTGGAGATGAAGGTGACAGACTACGTAAAAACGGACATGAGTTTGGCACAACCACAGGCAGACCACGTAGATGTGGCTGGTTTGATGCAGTAGCAATGCGTCATGCAGTACGTGTCAATGGTGTAGACCAAGTAGGACTGATGAAGCTTGACGTTCTTGATGGTTTTGATGAAGTTAAAGTATGTGTAGCTTATGAAGTAGATGGTAAAGAGATTAACTATGTACCGTATGATTTAGAAGATGCAACACCACTCTATAAATCTTTTCCAGGTTGGGACAAAACAGAAGGGGTAAGAGACTTTGATGCTTTGCCTGATACTGCAAAGTCATACATAGAGGCACTCGAAGAGATGATAGGTGTAAACATGGGGATTATTTCTACTAGTCCAGAGAGAGCCGACACAATAATTAGATAATAAAGGGGTAGCAATGAGATTAAAACCACAACAAACAGGATATGTAGCAAGCAAGATCGGGATTGACTTGGCGAATGCACCTTTTATCACTATGCCTAAAGGTAAAGATGCAGTGGTTGAAGCATGTAAGAAGATCATTGATGAGAACCTGGCTAAAGAACATGCCCTGGATGAACAAGTCAAAAAGATCTTAGATGAAAACTATGATGAGATAGAATTCCAGCATGCAGATGAAAGACAGCTTTTCTTTATGATCAAAAAGAAAATGGCAGCTGAAGCGGGTGTGATCATGAATTATGATGACCGTTACAATGACCTGGCACACCTTATCCTGGATGAATTGTATGAAAATTATTTGGCAGAGTATGATGTCAATGAGAACCAGGTCAAAAATGTTATTTTTAAAGCATTTAAAGCCTTTGCCGATGCATACGACGAGATAGATGACATCGTCTATGACAAGATCAGAGGCATGAAAAAAGAAGTGATCCCAGGGTCACAGGACTATGAGTTGCTTTATGAAAGATTTTATCAGGAAGAACTTTTAAAGAGGGGAATGCTGTAATGAATAAAATCTCACTTTATTTTGAAAATGGACTATTGCTTGAAGCAAAAAGTTTTGGTGCAGTAGGTACCTCTGTGGGTGAGATCGTTTTTAATACTTCTTTAACAGGATACCAGGAGATCGTGACGGATCCTTCGTATGCAGGACAGTTTGTCACTTTTACTATGCCTGAGATAGGAAACGTTGGGTGTAACGCGCAAGATATGGAAAGCAAAGGCGCACACTGTAAAGGGATCATCGTTCGTACCTATCAGGACAGACCTTCCAACTTTAGATCTGAAGAGACTTTGGCAGAGCTGCTTAAAAGAGAAAATGTACTTGGTATCACAGAGATCGATACACGTTTTATAACCAAGATGTTGAGAGAAGAAGGGGCCATGATGATGGTCGCTTCTACTGAGATCCATGAGGTGGCAGAACTTAAAAAAGTATTAGAGACTTCTCCTCGTATAGAGGAGGTCAATTACATAGAGGAAGTCAGTACCAAAGAGTCATATGTGCATACAGAAGCACGTTACAGTACAGATACATTTAGCTACGGAACACCAAAGACGAGTAAAAAGATCATTGCACTTGATTTTGGTATCAAAAGAAATATCCTCAATGAGCTTACCCATGCGGGGTTGGAAGTGACAGTCGTTCCCTACTCACTATCTGCTGAAGAGATCATCTCAAAGATAGACGCCAAAGAGATCGATGGTGTTTTCCTTTCAAACGGACCGGGTGATCCGCTTATTTTAAAAGAAGAGCAAGAGAAGATAAAAAAACTCATCGCACACAAAGTACCGCTTTTTGGTATTTGCCTTGGGCATCAGCTTCTTTCCATTGCTCATGGGTATGACACATACAAGCTTCAGTTTGGTCATCATGGAGGAAATCATCCTGTGATGAATGCTGTGACAAATGCAGTAGAAATCACAGCACAAAACCATAACTACAATGTACCAGATAACATTACAGAGGTGGCAACAGTGACACACACAAACCTCTTTGACAATACGATCGAAGGGCTTAGGTACAATGACTCTCCGACAATGTCTGTACAGCATCACCCTGAAGCGAGTCCCGGACCACATGAAAGTGCTTATATCTTTGGTGAATTTGCAAAGATGTTGTAAAGCGCTTCCCCGTCAAATAATGTCGTGGCGAACGCCCTTGAAAGCAGAGCGATTCGAGAGCCACGACGACTTTTGCTTACTTTTCTAGAAAAGTAAGGAGAGAAACAACGCCACAAGTCAAACAAAAGGAAATAAAATGAATATAGCTATCCTATTCGGTGGTTCAAGTTTTGAACATGAAATAAGCATCGTCTCTGCAATTACCATGAAAAAAGTACTTAAAAAAAGTACTTTAACCTATATTTTTGTCTCTCCAGACAGAGAATTTTATCTTGTAGATACAGAGAAGATCAATTCCAAACTTTTTTCTTCAGGCGAGTATAAAAAAAGCAAGCAACTAACTCTGAGGAAAGGTGGGTTCTTTGCCGATGGATTGTTTGGATCTAAAGCGGTAGATTTTGATGTGGCTTTAAATCTTATTCATGGACGTGATGGAGAAGATGGAAAAATTTCATCTATGATGGAATTTTTTAATATACCATTTATTTCTCCGCGAATGGAAGCCTCTAGTCTTTCTTACAATAAACTGTATACGAAGTTTTTGGCAGAGAGTTTGGGTGTGAAAACTGTAGCATATGAATATCTTTCAAAAAATGATGAGAGAAAAATTTCTATGGCGTATCCAGTTATCATAAAGCCTGTACGATTAGGGTCTAGTATCGGTGTGAGTATTGTAAAAGAGGCATCTAAGCTAGATTATGCACTGGATGTAGCGTTTGAGTTTGATACAGATGTGATCGTAGAGCCATTTATAGAAGGTGTAAAAGAGTTTAATCAAGCAGGGGCATACACCGATGACTGGGAGTTGTCTATTGTAGAAGAACCTCAAAAAGAGGAATTCTTGGATTTTGAAAAAAAATATATGGATTTTTCTAGAGATTCTCAAGTGTTAGCCGCAGATATTACAGAAGAGTTAAAAGCAAAAATTCAAGAAAGTTTCAAAAAAATATATGATCCCCTTTTTAAAGGAAGTGTTATGCGTTGTGATTTCTTTGTTGTAAAGGGAGAAGTGCTTCTTAATGAGATAAACCCAATCCCCGGCTCTATGGCGAACTACCTCTTTGAAGATTTTGAAGACATGATCAAAAGACTCTCTAAGCATTTACCAAAAGAACAAACAATAATTGTAGACTACCAATATATTCATTCTATCCAAAGTGCTAAAGGGAAAGCGTAGCTCTCCCCCCCCCTTTTTTTTTCTAAATATACCACTTAAAACATAAAAAAATTGCTTGATACAATCAATAAAATTGATAATATATCATATTTTTATAACATAAAAGTGTTAATTATCTGTTAAATGCCACATCTTGTATAGAATTTTATTACTATTTAAGTGCATATACTCTAAACTAGTAGGTACATTTTTGTAAATATGTAAATTTAAGACAGGGAGTGTTTATGATAAAAATCTTGATGCTTGTGTTATTATCATTGTCAGCAATACAAGCTGAAGGCATCGGAATAAAAGAAAAGTTAGGGAACTATGTTTCACTTGACTTGACATTTATTGACGAAGAGGGGAAAAGTAGAACACTTAAAGAGTATATGAATGGAAAGCCAGCCGTTGTCTCATTAAACTACTTTCGTTGTGCAGGTATCTGTACGCCTCAACTAGAAGATATGGCAAAAATGCTTAGTCGTATGAAATTGGCTGAAAATATTGACTATAAGGCGTTGACCATTAGTTTCGCAGCTGATGAGACGCCACCTTTGGCAAAAGCAAAAAGAAAGACGCTCATTGATTCAATGGAACGACCATTTACACAAGATGGTTGGCACTTTCTAATTTCAGAAAACAACTCTTCAGCAATTTTTTCTAAAGAAGTTGGATTTTCATACAAAAAGAGCATATCACAAGCAGGTGTAGTTGATTGGATTCATGCCGCTGCGTTGATCGTTATTTCACCGGAGGGGAAAATAACACGTTACCTAAATGGTATCGACCAAAACCCATTTGATGTTAAAATGGCGATTTTGGAATCAACAGAAGGTAAAATCGGACCAACAATTGCAAAAACATTACTGTACTGTTTCGCTTATGACCCAAAAGGAAAAACATATGTTTTTGTATGGGAAAAAGTAGCAGCAACAGTGATCTTATTTATAACAATATTCTTTTTCTTGTGGCTGCTTAGGTCAGGTAGAAAAGCACAAAAAGAGAATGAAGAGAACCACCCAAACCAAAGGAGAAACTTAGATGAGTAAAACTTATTTTGACGAAACCCACTGTGCCATCGGGCACCCAAAGAGTACATTCATGCAATGGATGCTAACTGTTGACCACAAAAGAATTGGCCTTATGTATGCAGCCGTGATGTTTACATTCTTTTTTGTTGCTGTATTTACAGCCCTATTAATGAGGTTCGAGCTTTTTGCTCCAGGACAACAATTCATTGACGGACCAACATTTAACCAAGCCTTTACACTTCATGGTGTAATTATGATCTTCCTTTTCATTATTCCGGGAATTCCTGCAATATTTGGGAATATTGTCATGCCACTTATGATTGGGGCAAAAGATGTATCTTTTCCAAGACTTAACTGGGCTACATTCTGGCTATACATCCTTGGTTGTTGTGTGGCACTTGCTTCACTATTTATTGGTGAAGGTGTTGCGGATACGGGTTGGACATTTTATGCTCCATACTCACTCAACACAGACACTAACGTAATTATGGCACTTACCGCTGCATTTATACTTGGTTTTGCTTCTATTCTTACAGGACTTAACTTCTTAGTTACTATCCACAGACTTAGAGCACCAGGTATGACATTCTTTAAAATGCCACTTTTTGTATGGGGTATCTATGCAACAGCATGGATTCAACTTTTGGCTACTCCGGTGATTGGTATTACACTTATTCTTGCCGTAATGGAAAAATACTTCGGTATTGGTATCTTTGATCCATCTAAAGGTGGAGATCCTGTATTGTTTCAACACTTATTCTGGATCTACTCTCACCCGGCTGTATATCTTATGATTCTTCCAGCCTTTGGTATTATGTCTGAGATCATCCCTACATTCTCAAGAAAAGAGATATTCGGATACAGAACAATTGCACTTTCATCAGCTTCTATCGCCGGTATTGGTTACTTGGTATGGGGTCACCACCTCTATACATCAGGTATGTCAGATGTTGCTAAATCAGTATTCTCATTCTTGACTTTCTTTGTTGCTATCCCAACAGGTGTGAAGTTCTATGACTGGATTGCTACGATGTATCAAGGTAAAATTGTTCTCTCAACACCTATGATCTGGGGTCTTGGAACTATTATTACTTTTGCGATCGGTGGTATTACAGGTATTACTATTACGATGATCGGTGTAGACATACACCTTCAAGATACTTACTACTCAGTAGCGCACTTTCACTATGCTATTCTTGGTGGAGTTGTATTTTTGATGTTTGCAGGAATGCACTACTGGTTCCCACTGATAACAGGTAAAATGTACAAAGAAACACATGCAAAAGCAGCGTTTTATATACAATTTGTAGGATTTAACCTTCTATGGTTCCCAATGTTTATTGCTGGATGGTATGGTATGCCAAGACGTTACTTTGACTACTTGCCGGAATTCCAAATTTATCACCAAGTTTCATTTTACGGTGCACTGATATTCGTTTCAGGACTTATTTATATGTTTTGGACATTCTACAGAGGTTGGACAAAAGGTGAGCCATCTGGTACAAATCCTTGGAATGCAACGACACTTGAGTGGCATATGCCATCATCGCCACCGCCATTAGAGAATCACTCGAAAGTTCCTTACGTTGACTTTAATCCATATGAGTATCACCATGGAGAGCCAGTGGTTAAGTTTAATTATGAAACTATGCAAAGGATAGACTAATGTCACACGAATATGTACCAGAGATCGCGACAGATCGCGAGGGGAATGAGCATGTGGTTCAGGGATGGCAAGGTGACTTTTACGGAGGGAAACTAGGTTTCTGGATGTTCATGCTCACTGAAGTGCTAATGTTTGGAGCTATGTTCCTTGTACTTGCTTATTATAATACGCTTCATCCGCAAGACTTCATTGATGCTTCTGCAAGTCTTAACAGATGGTTGGGTGGAACAAACACAGTGATCTTACTTGTGTCTGCACTTACCATGGGACTAGGACTGCTTAAAATGAGAGTGGGCGACGTTAAAGGTGCTAAGCTTATGATATGGGCAACCATTCTTCTAGCAGCTGTATTCTTGATCATTAAAGGATTTGAGTGGACTGCTGAGTATAATCATGGTATCTTCTTGATGCATGATAAACTACTTGTCGGTACTGAAAATTCATTACCATTTGGTCAAAAATTATTCTTTGGAATGTACTTTACTATGACGGGACTTCACGGTTTCCACATTATCATCGGTATTGGTCTAATGCTTTGGTTACTTAAGCGTATTAATGCGGGTAAAGTAAGCCAGGATCACCACATACTATATTGGAATATCGCACTTTATTGGGACATCGTACACCTTATCTGGGTCTTCGTATTTCCTTATTTCTACATGATCGGAGCAGGAGGAGTTACAGGTGGACACTAATACTATAGATTATAAAAAAGAGAGAGCAGGGTATTATAAGGTACTTATAGGGCTATTGTTGTTGACCGCTGTGACGTTTATACAGCCACATCTGTTCATGACAGAGTCAAACTTCTTGGCACAAATGCTTATCGCAGTGCTGAAAGCATGGATGATCTTAATGTACTACATGCACTTAAAAGGTGAGAAACTTATTATATGGATGGTGTGGTTTGCACTTTCCATTGTATTGGTTTTCTTTATTATCGTGATTGGTATTGATGTTGCCAATTTCAACAATGCAGCTGGAAGTTATATTACTTCAGCACCAAACGCAAACTAAAAGGGAGTTTTATTTATGAGTAATAAATTAGAAGGTTTTAGTACCAGTGCATCAACTTTTAATGCAGATTTGGATTTTGCATTTTGGTTGCACATATGGCTTTCGGTAGGACTATTTTTATCAGTAGTTGTGCCAATGATTTATTTTGCATGGAAGTATAATGCAAATAAAGTTAAAAATGAGGATATTGGTAAAGTAACACACAATACAACGCTTGAAATATTGTGGACATTGATCCCCGTAGCGATCATGATGCTTTTCTTCTACTATGGTAACACAACTATGAAGATGTTTAGAACCATGCCGGCAGAAGCACAAAGTCTAGTGATAAACGTTGAAGGTTCAAAATGGAAATGGAAGTATACCTATCCGGCAAATGCATCGGGACATGTTCATGAAGTTGGTGGTGTTTACAAAAAACCAGTGATGAATGATGATGGTAGTATTAAAGAACATGGTACTATGGGAATATCAGCACTTTATGTGCCTAAAGATACGAACATTATATTGAAGATGACAGCACCACTTAGTGATGTACTTCATTCTTACTATATCCCAGCATTTAGAACAAAACAAGATGTGGTTCCAGGAAGAGAAACAACACTTTGGTTTAATGCAAACAGAGTAGGAAGCTATGATGTAGAGTGTGCAGAGTACTGTGGTGCAGATCACGCATATATGTATTCTAAAGTAGTTGTCATGGAAAAAGCAGACTATGAAGCTTGGTATAACAGCAACAAAGGTGATACACCAAAAGGTGACTTTCCTAAAGATGGTAAATCACTGTATGCAAGCAATGGTTGTGCTTCATGTCACTCGATTGACAGTGACACTATTTTAGTTGGTCCAGGTCTTAAAGGTATCGGTGCCAAATATGACTCTGAGTATCTTGCTAATGCATTGACTAACCCAGATAAAGATGTTCCAGAAGGTTTCTACCCAGGCATTATGCCAACGTTTAAATTCTCTGATGAAGATCTTAAAAATATCGTTAAATACATGGAAACAGGTAAATAATGATAAAAGACTTTTTTATAGTCACCAAGTTTGTTCTCTCTTTTGCAGTATCTTTGTCTGCACTCTTTGCCTATATTATGGCAAAGGGAGAGATCGGGCTTGATATGTTTCTTGCAACCTTCTCTGTACTTTTGGTAGCTATGGGTGTTTCTGCTCTTAATCAGGTGCAAGAGTATAAAGAAGATTCCAAGATGGAACGTACCAAGAACCGTCCTATCGCTTCTGGCAGGATGTCTCCTCGAACAGGTACCATCATTGCTGCGATACTTATACTGCTTTCGTTTGCACTTATTTATAGTTTACTTGGGCTTACCGGCATTAACTTTTTTGCATTTGCATTTATATGGTATAACTTAATGTATACACCATTAAAAAAGAAGTCGGCATTGGCTGTGGTTCCAGGAGCTATACTGGGGGTTATTCCGCCTGCTATTGGTTGGCTTGTAGCCGGTCACTCTTTGTTTGAGTTAGAGTTTTACACTTTGGCTGCGTTCTACTTTATTTGGCAAGTACCTCATTTTTGGCTACTTGTTATGCTCTTTCATGGAGACTATAAAGATGGGGGTTACCCAACAGCCATGCGTCTTTTTGGTGAGGGTACCCTGCAAAGACTTACGTATGTTTGGTTAAACATGACCATTTTTGCTGGCGTATTTATGGTTTACACTTTTAATGTCTATTCTATGATAACGATAGCCCTTATAAGTCTATTGGGCATTTGGGCATTTGTTACTTCCTTGCAATTGCTTAAAAAAGAGTTTAAATTAACCGATGCCCGTGCCATTTTCTGGAAAATAAATGCTGCATTCTTAGGAACTATTATACTGCTCAGTATTGATGAGTATATTAAGCATCACGTTTAAACATCCTAAGTATTCGTGGTGCTTTACGCCCACGAAGTTAAACCTTATAGACTTTTCTAAACATTAACCTCTAGTTTTTATAAAAATCTATGACACTTCTAAAAAACTGAACAAGGAATCAAAATGCCAGAGAAAACCTATAGTCTAAATACTATTTTACAAACCATTTTTACTTATAAAAATAACAAAGTAAAGAAAAGAATCATCTATGACAAATCACCACTTGGAGGATTTTCCAGTAAATGGACCAAGATTTTATTGTATATTTTGCCATTAGCTATGTATGCAGCTATTTTTAATAAGAGTTCATTTGAATACCTGGGTATTGCACAGGCTATTGTTTTTTACATTATTTTACTTGTTTTTGCTATGCAGATCGTTATAGGAGTGGCATTTTTTAATAATAGAAAAGTAGTAAAGATGGTGACCCCTTCATGGGAACACTATTTCCCGACTATTGATTTTAAAATGATTTTATCTTCAGGTGTAACACCCTATATAGAGTTTATCAATCATTATGAAAAAGCATTAAACCAAAACCTTGATGATAAAATGCTTTACAAAGCGCTTAAAAATGCAGTGATAGAGATGGAAGATGAAAATTCTGATTTACTAGAAGCTATAAATCGTGATAGAAAAAAGAAAGAAGGAAAATAAAATATGTTTAAAAATAGTATTATTTTAATGTTACTCAGTTTTACCACACTACTTTTGGCAGACAGTGATGTACTTAAAGAAAAGTGCAACAATGATGATGCAACAGCATGTTATGAATTTGCTTTACCTCTCACTACCGGGGAAAATGCAAAAGCTCAAGACATTATGGAAGAGGGCAGCAGCTATATGCGTAAAGCATGTATTTTTGGTGAAGAGAGAGCTTGTGATGAGATGGGGTTTATCTACTACAATGATAAAAGTTATATAGCAGCCATGCCTCATCTTGAAAAGTCATGTGCTCGTAGTGTAAAAAAGGCCTGTGAACTCATGGGAGTCATTTATCGTGATGGACATGATGTTCAGGCAGATGATGTAAAATCAAGAGAGTTTTTTGAAAAAGCCTGTGAACTACAAAGTGGCGATGCTTGTTATTATGTAGCTATTATCTACCGTGGCGGTTTTGGTGTAAGTAAAGACCGAAACAAAGAGAAGATTTTTTACCAAAAAAGTTGTGATACCGGACTCAAAGCCGGATGTGACAGATTTACTGAACTTGATAATGAAGACAAAGGCATAGAAACCGGTATCTGGGCTACTGTCAAGTCATGGTTTAAATAAATATTTTCCCAACTATTAATCTTATATATGAGTGTTTTGTTCCCATACAAATCAATAAATTTGATAGATATAATAAGAGTAAAATACTCCTTTATTGTCTTGAACCACTCCTTGTTTACGCTACATGTAACATTTCGTGCCATATCGAATCATTCCATAATTATTTAAGTACACACAGTATTAAATAGTAATATACTTATTACTTAGTGTTGTAATTTTTACAGCATAGAATTAATATAAGGGGGTATGCATGCAATCAAACGCAGCATTGGAATATGATTATTCATTAGCAAAAAAGTTTACTTTTTTAACTATTTTGTTTGGAATTTTAGGTATGTTAGTCGGTACATTAATCGCCGCACAAATGGCATTTCCTGAATTAAACTACTTACTCGGAGAGTATGGTACATTTTCAAGACTAAGACCTATACATACTAACACAGTAATATTTGGATTTACAGTTTCTGGGATCTTCGCAACCTGGTTTTATCTGGGGCAAAGAGTACTTAAAGTATCTATAGCAGAATCTAAGTTTTTGATGGTTATCGGAAACATTCAGTTCTGGCTTTACTTTGTAGGTGCATTGGCAGCAACGATTTCTTTACTTTTTGGTGTGTCTTCATCTAAAGAGTATGCTCAGTACGAATGGCCATTTGACATCGTTGTTGTGATAGTCTGGGTACTTTGGGGTGTGGGTATGATGGGTCTTATCGGGATCAGAAGGGAAAAAGCACTTTACATCTCTGTATGGTACTATCTGGCATGTTTCCTTGGTATTGCTATGCTTTACCTTTTCAACAACATGGCTATTCCTACTTACTTTGCTACTGAAGGTTTAGGAAGCATATTAAACTCAGTCTCTATGTACTCTGGAACGAATGATGCACTTGTGCAGTGGTGGTATGGACATAATGCGGTTGCATTTGGATTTACTGTACCCATCGTTGGTATGATCTATTACTTCCTTCCAAAAGAGTCAGGTCAAGCGATCTATTCATATAAGCTTTCTTTACTATCTTTCTGGGGACTTATGTTCGTTTACCTTTGGGCCGGTTCGCACCACCTTTTATGGTCAACTGTTCCCGACTGGATGCAAACCATGGGATCAGCATTCTCTATCGTATTGATCTTGCCTTCATGGGGTTCAGCGATCAACATGCTTCTTACTATGAAAGGTGAGTGGAACCAGTTAACGGATAATCCACTGATCAAATTTATGGTACTTGCATCAACATTCTATATGTTGTCAACGATTGAAGGTCCTATCCAAGCGATCAGATCAGTGAATGCGATTGCGCACTTTACAGACTGGATTCCCGGACACGTTCATGATGGTACTCTGGGATGGGTTACATTTATGATCATGGCAGCCATTTTCCATATGGCTCCACGTATGTTTAAAAGAGAAATTTACTCTAGGAAACTTATGGAAGCACAGTTCTGGCTTCAAACAACAGCCGTTGTTCTTTACTTTACATCTATGTGGATCGCGGGTATTACACAGGGTATGATGTGGAGAGCGGTAGATGAGTACGGTAACTTGATGTATTCTTTCATCGATACAGTTACAGTACTTCACCCTTACTATGCGATCAGAGCACTTTCAGGTGTTATGTATTTCATAGGATTCTTGATGTTCGCATGGAACATTTACAAAACAATGACTGCGGGTAAAGAGCTTACTCAAGAACCACAGTTCAGAACGCCTATGGCATAAGGAGGTCTTATTATGTTTTTTCATTGGTTAGAAAAAAATCCATTCTTTTTCGCTGCGGCGATATCGATCGTTATCTCATTTGCAGGGCTTATTGAGATAGTTCCAAACTTTGCCAAAGCAGGGAAGCCACTCGTGGATTTGAAACCACGTACGGTTCTTGAGCTTGCAGGTAAACATGTGTATATGAAAGACAACTGTCAGTCATGTCACTCACAAATGATCCGTCCGTTTAAATCTGAAACAGACCGTTATGGTGATTATTCACTTTCGGGTGAGTATGCCTATGACAGACCGTTCCTTTGGGGTTCTAAAAGAACAGGCCCGGACTTACATCGTGTTGGTAATTACAGAACAACAGACTGGCATGAAAACCATATGATGGATCCACCAGCAATTGTTCCTGGTTCTATTATGCCGGCGTACAAACATCAGTTCACAAACATAGCTGATATCGAAACTGCTTATGCAGAAGCGGTTACGGTTAAAAATGCATTTCACACACCTTATGGGCCGGAGTTCCAAAGAACTAGAGCAGCATGGGATGCACACAGACCAAAAGTGCTTGCAGATGCAAAACTAATTGCAGATGATATGAGAAACAAAGATGTTAAAGAAGCAGTTGCGAATGGTGAAGTACCCGAAATTGTAGCGCTAATTGCTTATATGAATAGTTTAAAATAAGGGTTGTAAAGATGGATATGGATCTTAGAAATCTACAAGGATATGCTCATATTTTTATGAGCGGATTCTTAGTGATAATGTTGTATTGGTATATTATACACCTGTACAGATCTGAGAAAAAGGGTGAGCGAGATTATGAGAAATATGGGAATATTGCATTGGATGACGAAGTCACCAGTACACCCGTAGAAGATAAACGCGCGTCAGAAAGAGAATATAAGGAGGAGAATAAATGAATGCATTAATGATAAAAGCGTTAGCCTTTGCGGCTATACTTATGATAGCAACTGTTTGGGTAGTAATGAGCCTGAATATTGACATTGTTGGAGATTCAGTGAATGCAATAACAATGGCTGGTGCTCTTGCTATTGCTGTGATAACAGCAGCTGTGTCAGTTAAATATATTAACCAGATGAAAACAGATACAGCAAGTGGTGAGCTTGCAGATGAGACTTGGGATGGTATCGGTGAGTATAAAAATGAACTTCCATCTGGTTGGGCATACTCATTTTTAGCAGTCTTTCTGTGGTCTATGTGGTATGGTATGTTTGGTTACCCTCTTAACACATACAGCCAGATTGGTGAATACAACGAAGAAGTACTGGCATATAATGCTAAATTTGAAGAGATACACAAAAACCCGGATGAAGCTACGCTTATAGAAATGGGTGAATCTATCTTTTTGGTGCAATGTGCTCCATGTCACGGTAATACAGGAGATGGTCTTTCTGGTAAAGCGCATGACTTTACAACACTGGGACATTTCACTAAAGAGCAAGTATTGGATGTGATAAAGAATGGTTCTAATCAACTTGGCTATGCTATGGGTATCATGCCTCCCGGTATGGCTTCAGGAGCGCAGGCTGAAGAGATCGCCATCTATGTTGCCGGCGGTATGAAGGGTGAACAACCTGCTTCTTTTGCATCCTGTAGTTCTTGTCACGGTGCAGATGGCAAAGGTATGAATGGTATGTCACCTAATCTTGTAGTATATGATCAAGAACTCGTGCATCATGTCCTGGAACATGGTAAAAAAGGTATACTTGGTGAAATGCCTTCATTTAAAGACAGATTAACGCCAGTACAAGAAAAAGCAGTGACTGCTTATGTTCAGTCGTTGTCAAACTAAGGAGATAAGATGGCAGAAAATACAAAAAGAAACGTATTTGGATTTCATGGTATATTTGGAATTATGATTTCAATCGTAGGATTACTTGTGATCCTTGTAACTTTAATGCTCCTTGCGATTGTCGCACAAAGAAATGCAGTAGAAAATCCTTATGATCCCTCTGCTATTAGGGATATAAATAACCTTAAAATGAAGTCTATAGATAATTGGAATTACTCATTCCCCGAACCGAAAAAGGATAAATAATGATTAAATATATGGATAAAGTACTATTTGCGTGTCTGATATTTGCTGCAGTTGCGGCACTCTATTTGTCGTTTAACAGTAGCACTATGCTTTTATACGTAGGTTAATATGAATAAAGCAAAAGTAAGGGCAAGCTTGCTTGCCGTACTTGCTTTATGGATGCTACCACTTCTACTAAATGCGACACAACTCCTCAGAAATGACCTTTTAAAACTAGAAGCTGTACAACTCATAGATGATATGGGTGAAGAACTTCAAGCAAAAACAGGCATCAATGCCTATGTCATTGCAACCAATGAGCATTTTCCGGAGAGATATAATTTAGTAGAGTACAGTAAGCAGTATGAAGCAAAGTTAAGTAAGCCGTATGTATTGTTTATCTTTGCTCCTTATGCAACGATAACAAAAAAGTCTGAGGCACGTGGAAGAGTCGGGATCATTCCTTCTTCTGCCACAGTAAGAGCGATGTATGATTATGAAGAGGTTCGTGATGCGGGCATTGATATAGTAGCGATAAAGGACAGTAATACAGCCGAAGACAAGTACAATATAGGCATACTTCAAGCCTATTCAGTACTTGCAGACAACATTGCTGCGTCAAAAGGGCTAAAGCTAGAAAAAACCATCCCTGATGAGATGGGTTTAATGGTGATTATTTTAAGAATACTTATATATGCAGGTACCGCAGTATTACTTTGGATCTTTGTATTTAGATCACTATGGATGAGGATGAGAAATGGAAAAAAATAACAAAAAAACATATTGGCCGCATATGATACTGGGCTTTTTAGCCATAGGGCTTACACTGGGTTACTGGACGGTCAAGTCGGCAAACTCTATGCCAGTACAAGAGTCAAACCAGTATATGTTGAAGTACCAGATGGCTGATATCCATATCAATAAGATCACGGAACTCAAGCAGGCATTCGATAAAGTATACAATATCAAAATATTGGGTGCAGAAACGATGGTCATGACAGATAATGTCAACAGTAACCGTCCTCAGGCTAACCCTGTGAAGCTTTCACAGGGTATCAATGATTTTTCTTATGAAGTCGTTGCGAAGGACGGGTCTAAAGTAGTTGATGCCAATGTAACCTTTTTACTGACACAGCCTCACAGCAGAAGGGAAGATCAACTGTTTAGCAATGTTCCTTACAGGGATGGGAAATACCAGATCAAAGGTGTAGAGATCAAAAAAGCAGGAAGATATACCCTGCAGTTTAGAGCAGAGGTCGCTGATACGATGGGATACTCTGAAATAGCGGCGTACTTAAAACCTTAAAATATGCCAATTTGGCATATTTTTGTCATTTATATCATACACTATGATATACTTCTTTTATGAATCAACTCCGCATTTATCCCACATCAAGAGCATTAAGAACAGTCAGTGCCCGACTGAAAGAACAAGATGGTTTTTTGCCTACACTCATGCGAATGGATGAGTTTGAACAACGTGCTATACTCATAGAAAATAAAATCCAAATAGATCCTTTGCAGCGTATATTGCTTTTGCGTGAAGCAGCGAAGTTTGAATCGTTTGATGTACTGAATGTCAATCGTGACCTTGTGCGCTTCTTCACAAAAAGTGACGCGATATTTAAATTTTTTGAAGAGTTGGCAGCAGAGAATGTCAACTTTGAAACTTTGGCATCTGCAGATGCCTATGTTGAGTTTGAAACACATCTTGCCATACTGGAACAGCTTTTGGAAAACTATCATCAACTTTTAAAAAAACGGGGTTTTACAGATAAAGCTTTTATACCGAAGAGTTATAAAGTGAATGAGGGGTTTTTACAAAGTTATGAAAAAATAGAGATTCATCTTGAAGGCTATCTGAGTCATTTTGAATTGGAACTTTTAGAGAAAGTATCACAAAAAACACAAGTCATCATACACTACAGCAGCAGCAAGTTCAACAAAAAAATGCTTGAACGTTTTGAAGCGTATGGTATTACACTGCCAATGGACAGACATCTCTCTTTTGATCTTTCAAATAAAAAAGTGATCGTGCAGGAGAGTAACACAGATACTATCACGGCAAAGGTGATTTCCGTAGAAGAGAGAGAAGAGCAGATCGCAGTGGCATTTGAACAAATTGAAGTGATGGTCAAGTCCGGTATAGAAGCTGACAACATTGTGCTGATCCTGCCGGATGAAAGTTTTAAAGATCACTTCACTCTTTTTGACTCTCACAACAATTTGAACTTTGCAATGGGGTATGATTACAGCAGGGGAAGCGTATACAGGTCATTGGAAGCGATCTATGCTTATTGGCAAACATTTGACAAAGAGAGCAGGTATCTGATTGAACGCTATGGTTTGGAACTTGAGCAAGTAGAAAAAACAAGTGCTGCAAAAATTTCAAATGTTCAAACATTTTTTCATTTTTTGAATACATTAAAACTTTTGAATGCTCCCTTAGAACTAAAAGAAGATAGAGAAAAATACAATGAGAGAGTAGAGGAAAAGTATCTGCATTTTCTAAAGATATTTGAGATTGAGGAACTTTCCCTGAAAGAGTGGTTGTTCTTATGGCTTAAAGCACTCTCAAAGATCACGCTGGATGATGTGAGAGGCGGTCTTATCACTGTAATGGGTGTACTTGAGACCAGAGGGGTCAGTTTTGAAGGGGTGGTCATTGTAGATTTCAATGAGGGTATTGTACCGGCATCTTCGAGAAAAGACCAGTTTTTAAACTCTTCAGTCAGAGCATTTGCAAACCTGCCTACAAAAAATGACAGGGAAGCCTTGCAAAAACAGTATTACAAACGTCTGCTTGAACAGGCGTCACAGGCTGTGATCATTTATAGTCGCTCTGACAACAAACTCCCTTCAAAATTTATTTATGAGTTGGGATTGGAAAAAGCAGAGCAAAGACAGGCACAGTTCGATCTTCTCTATGCCCAGCCGTCACAAATAATCCGGGAACAGGATCCTCTGGTTGAACATTTTGATGCATACAGTATCATCTGGTCAGCCTCAAGGCTTAAAACTTATCTAGACTGTAAGAGAAAGTATTATTACAGATACATCCAAAAGATACAGGCCAAAGAGGATGATGAGATGAATGAAGGACTCTTCCTTCATTCACTTTTGGAGCAATTATATAAAGAGAAAAATGCTTATAAGACGCAGGAGGAGATGCAAAACAAGATCGACAGGCTGTTAGATGAACTACTGCCTTTTGATGATGCAAAGATCGCATACAGGAAGTTACTGTGGAAAGAGAAGTTAAAAGGCTTTGTGCATACCCAGTTAGAACACTTCTCTGCGGGTTGGAAAGTTGTAGAGCGGGAAAAAGAATTTAGCGGAGAGATCGGCGGATTACGCTTTAAAGGCCGTATAGACAGAATAGATCAGAATGATACCTCTACTTTGGTCCTGGATTATAAAAGCGGTTCCATCACTGAAGCCAACAGGCGCAGTAATCTGGAAAAGCTCTCTGACTTTCAAATGAGTATTTACCATGCACTGCTCTCTTCGAAGTATCAAAATATATCTTTGGCATTTATGAAGATACTGGAAAAGGGGGAAGTAGAAGAGATCACAGTTCTGGAAGAGAAGAATGCACTTCTGGCAGAGCATATCATAGCACTCAAACAGAGTAAAGGTTTTATGGCAAAAAAAACAGATGATCTGCAAAAATGTAAATATTGTGAATTTACCTTAATGTGTGAGAGGGGAGAGTATCTATGAGTTTTAAAGCATTTTTAGCCTACTCAGCCTCAGCAGGTTCGGGTAAAACTTTTGCATTGTCAGTACGTTACATCTCATTACTTTTTATGGGGGAGTCACCAAGTAGCATACTGGCAGCCACTTTTACCAATAAAGCAGCAGCGGAGATGAGGCAGAGGGTGGTGGACTCTCTGCGTGGTCTGGATGATGAAAAGAACCAGGCATTTACAGAGGCGATCTGTGTAGAGACAGGGCTAAGCAGGGCGGAGTTACTTGCTAAACAGGCTGAAGTACTGGGTAGGTTTTTGACCTCCAGTGCTTACATCGTGACACTAGACTCTTTCTTTTCGTCTGTTTTGCGTTCTGCCTCATTGGAGCTTGGACTGGAGCCTGACTTTGTGACCAAAGAACAGGGTGATGACAAACTGGAGATGCATTTTCTTGAAGAGATTCAGGCGGAAGGTCTGCTCACTTCTCTGGTCAAACTTGCCATGGATATAGAAGATAAACGTTTTGGAAAGATCTTTGACCTGATGCAGGATTTTTACAAAGTGGATCCTCTGTTGCCGGAAACGGGAGAAGTGACACTCTCTTTTGCTAAACAGGAAGAGAAGATAGAAGCGCTTAGGGGAAAGTTGATCAAAGTACTGATGGATGCAGATGCTGCAGACCGTGCAGTCAAACAGTTTAACACGAAAAATGTGAAAGAGCTGTTTGTAAAAAACCTTTTTGAAAAAGAGACTTTGGCTGAGCATTCCTGGTTTAGAAAGTGTGTCAATGATGAGATAGAATCTTACTACACCTTATTAAAGCAGGAGTTGGCACTTTGGACCAAAGCAAAAGAGTCTGTTGTTCTGCAGAGTCTGTTTAAAATTTATGACTATTACAGAAATGCGACCATCACCAATGCTAAAACCTCAGGGATCCTGAGTTTTGATGACCTGAGCTATTTTACCTACAGACTTCTGCATGAGAGTATCAGCAAAGAATTCCTCTATTTTAAAATAGATTCCAAATTCAAACATATCCTGCTGGATGAGTTCCAGGATACATCTACTTTGCAATTCCTGCTTCTCAAACCGCTGATAGATGAGATATTCTCAGGGCATGGACAGAGTGAATTCAAATCCTTCTTTTATGTGGGAGATACGAAGCAGTCGCTTTACCGTTTCCGCGGAGGAGTAGAGGAGCTTTTTGACAAAGTGGCTGAGAATTACGATGTCAAGATAGAACAGATGGATACCAACTATAGATCTTCCAAAAATGTAGTAGAACAGGTGAATCTCTGGTTTGAACCTGTCATGGCTGAGTATGTGCCTCAAAAATGTAAAGAGGGAGCCTCGCAAGGGTATGTGAAGGTATTTGATTCAGAAGACGTGATAGCTGATGCAGTAGAGCAGGCCAAAGCACTGTTGGATTTGGGTGTGGATGTGAATGAGCTGGCTTTCCTGGTCAGTACCAATAAAGATGGGCAGACACTTCAGGAAGCCTGTGCATACAAAGGGTTTGATACGCTTTTAAAGACATCAAGTTCGCTGAAGAATAACCCAAAGATTGCTGCTTTGGTCGCCATGGTCTCTTATATGTTTTACGGAGAAAAAATTGATGCAGAAGCACTGCTTTTAAAAGTGGGTAGATCTTTGGATGAATTGGATGTAAACTGGTTTTCCGCTTTTATGTCTCCTTTGCAAGTCATTGACAGACTTGTAAGAGAGTTTGGATATTTTGATAAGGACTTGAATATATTGAAACTTTTGGAGTTTGCTTCAAATTTTTCTGATATACCTGCTTTTTTGGAAGAGTTTTCCACTT
The DNA here is from genome assembly GCA_002733215.1 of Sulfurovum sp. Taxonomy (GTDB): domain Bacteria; phylum Campylobacterota; class Campylobacteria; order Campylobacterales; family Sulfurovaceae; genus Sulfurovum. The sequence continues at coordinate 42,743 of NVUY01000022.1, forward strand.
CTTCTGTCTCTGTGGCTTCAAATTCTGTACAGGGTGCGAAGATCATGACTATTCATGGTTCCAAAGGTTTGGAGTTTGAGTATGTGATCGTGCTGGATAAACTCACAAAACCCAACTCTGACAAGTCAGCACTAGTCTATCACTATAATGATCAGCTGTATATCGATAAGATACTCTACCGTACCAAAGGCAGAGAAAATTTTGATGAGGTGTATGCAGAGATCATGGAAGCGAGAAAAGCTTCTTCTCTCAAAGACAGGAAAAATGTACTTTATGTGGCGTTAACCCGTGCGGTGGAAGGTTTGATAGTGATCAAGAAGCCTAAAGATTCTATATTTGATGAGATAGGGATGTCTCCAATGAGCATAGGTTTGCTGGAAGTTGAACATGAATCATGTAGCGTGGGTTTTCCAACCCACGAAAAGAAACCTATGACTATTTCCAATTATGGCACACAGGACGTTAACAAAGACAAAGAGGAAGAAGATAAAGATCATGGAGCGATACTCTTTGGTACAGCTTTACATTATACTTTAGAGATGTTGGGTGGTTTTGATGAGGTGAGTTTGCTTGCTGCGATGATATCGTTACAAAATCGTTATGGACAACTCTTGTCCCCAGAAAAAATGAAAGAGATAGAAGAGCGAGTAAAAAACCTCATAAGAGATGAAAGCTTTATAAAGATACTTCATGGTGCAAAAGTGATCAAAGAACAATCACTCAGTTTTGAAGGTGAACTGAAACAGATAGATCTCTTACTGGAATATGATGAGTACTATTTGGTGCTAGAGTATAAAAGTTCGAAAAAATATGCGCAGAAACATCAGTCTCAGGTAGGGTTTTATAAAAAAGCGATTGGGAAGATCACGAGTAAACGAACAGAGGGAATGATCATTTATCTTTTAGAAAAAGAAATAGACATCAAAGTCTTAAATTAAACTTAATTTAAATAAATTTTAAGGTTAAGTGGGTATTATTCGTCCACAAAAGAGCATATGCTCTCATTTATACAAGGAAAATTCATGAAATTAACATCAGTTCTTAAACCTGCTGACGTAACACGTGACTGGGTTTTGATCGATGCAGATGGTAAAACATTTGGACGTATCTTAACTGAAGTAGCGACACTTCTTAGAGGTAAACATAAGCCGTCATTTACACCAAATGTAGATTGTGGTGATTTTGTAGTGATCATCAATGCGGAAAAAGCAAAATTCTCAGGTGCTAAACTTGAAGATAAAGAGTATTTTACTCACTCAGGTTACTTTGGTTCAACTAAAAGTAAAAAACTTGGTGATATGTTAGAAAACAATACTGAAAAACTTTTCAGACAAGCGGTTAGAGGTATGCTTCCAAAGACTACTCTTGGTAGAGTGATGCTTAAAAAACTTAAAGTATATGCTGGTGCTGAACACCCACATACTGCACAAATCAATAAGGAGGCGTAAGCATGGCAACTATTTATGCAACAGGAAAAAGAAAAGCGGCTATCGCTAAAGTTTGGATGACTCCAGGAAACGGTGAAATGCTTATCAACGGTAAAACACTTGATCAATGGTTGGGTGGACATGAAACACTTAAAATGAAAGTGAGACTTCCACTTGAAGCTACTAAGCAACTTGATAACATGAACATCAAAGCAACGACACTGGGTGGTGGTTATTCTGCTCAGGCAGATGCACTTAAACATGGTATCACTAAAGCATTGGTTGAGTTTGAACCAACTTTTAGAGCTATTCTTAAGCCAATGGGACTTCTTACTAGAGATAGTAGAGTTGTTGAGCGTAAGAAACCCGGTAAGAAAAAAGCGAGAAGATCTCCGCAATTCTCAAAAAGATAGTCTTTACTATTTTTTACCTTTTTGCAAGAGTTTTTCTCTTGCAAAGATTTATTCTTTTATTTACATCTCCCAATCTACATTATTACCCCAGCAATTAAATCAAAATAGTATCCAATAGTTAAGTAGGTATAGCCCGGCTAAATACGTACTTTTGATAAGCAGCACAGCAGCAGTATTTCCAATCTGACATACCCCGCAACGCTTCCCTTCATAGAGTGCTCTCACAAAATACAAGCCTATAAGTATGGCAATCATTATCATGAGATAGTGTTCAAAGATTTTTATGTAAGGGGTCATGGTACTAAAGAATGCACCTATCAAAGAGATAAGCCCTGCGATGAGTCCATACTTTATAACAGTGAGTATTTTATCTGAGAATGGAGAGATGTTACACGATGCTTGTGCATCTGTATCACTGAACCCTTTGAGCTTATTTTCAAAGATTTTTTTTTCTTCAGGTGAGAGTCTGGAGATAAATGTAGAACCTAATAGATAATCATTTTTCCTTTGGATGAGTACGGCTAAGTCATCTGTTGCAGTAAGAAACTGTTGTTTTCCCTCAGAATCATCATAGGTGAGTTTGATTTTTTTTGCACGTTTTGTCACTGCTGTGATATTAGGGAAGTAGGCGGTACATTCCGTGGGAGTGAGTTCTCCCTCTTTGGTAAAAATGACAGGATTAATGATCTCTAAGAATTCACCTTCTTTTTTAATCACTATGACATTAAGCGGAGAACCTATCTGAAAGGCAGCAAGACCTTCTAGTTTGTTTGCTTCTATGGTATCTTTTAGATCATTTATGAGTGTCTGCAGTGACTCGTCGAAGTGGCGTACTGTGCCACCAAAATCAAAGCTGGTTTGGGTTGGGTATTGGGTAATTTGTTTAATCATATTTTCTCTATTTTCTATCTTTATGGAAACGTTTATGTTATTTTTAAGTGTGTAGTAAAAATAAGATAAAAGTTTACTAGTTGTACCTTAGAAAGTCTAAGGTACAGTCGTTTAATGACTCTTACTTACAACAATCAACATTTTAATGTTGATCACCATAAATCTAAAGAATTGCCAAATTATATTTTTTCTCATTCTTCTTGCAAAAGATCCTGGGATCATAGTTAAATTAAACTGTTCGCTTTTACCAAAGTTTATTTCTTCTTGTTTCATATGTATCTCCTTAAAATTAATTATTGTACAGATCGGGCTTATTCGGGGATAAGTGTCCAACCTGGCTTGAGTTTTGCTTTATAGAGGAACATATGGTGCAAGATATGTTTGATCCAGTGACCTGCAAGACCGATCTCTCCAAAGGTATAATTTGTATCACGACCTGTTCCCGGGTATTTCTCAAAGTCTGGGACTACCGGGTATACGGTCATGGCTGCTGCTGAACCGTCAAAAAGACCTTTACCTGCTGAAGCCACACAAGCTGCTCCCATGTCTGCCATGGATGCTTCATGTAAGTGTACGTCTTTCCCTTTTTTGATCATGTCACAAACAGAATGGGCTACCGCTTTACCGATAATACCTGAAGGCATACCTGTTCTAGGTGGTGTAGGGTTGATCGGTGTTCCGTTTGGAGAAGTCATAGGCTTAGAAATAAGGTGTGGTGGTGCAAATGCAATACCTGCCGCAAAGATGTTATCAAATGTTGGGTTTTGGTAGGTTACCGGCCAGTCAGATGCTTTCCAGTTCTCATAGGCACCGGCATCATATTTGGCATCAACTTTCATAAATCCGTTTGGTGCAAACAGTGTATCGGTCATGTCTGAACCATCTTTGTCATAGGCTTTGAGACCGACTCCCCCAAATGGCGGAATAAGCATTGCAAAATCAAATGTCTCTTCATGCATTGTTCCATCAAGAAGTTCGTATTCGATTTTTCCTTCTTCTACTTTAGAAGTGTGTGCACCAATGATCCACTGAACATCTCTTTCCGCATATAAAGACTCAGCAAAAAGTTTAGAGCTTACAGCATAACCTCCCACTTTCATATGAAGTCCACCCATACCAAAGTCACCAAGGAATGATTCATTCGAGATCCATTTGATATCCAACATGTCTCTTACATTTGCTTTTCTCGCTTCATGCTCAATGTTGAAAATGTATTCAAATGCAGCACCTTGACAGGTACACATACCATGACCGGTACCTACAAGGATCTTTTGTCTTTCACCTGCTTTTGCTTTTGCAAAGATCTCTTTGAGTTCTTCGCTTGCATGTACCGCATGATCTGCTGTACAAACAGAAACAGTGTTTCCACTCAGTCCCCCTGATCCGTTACCCAGACCTGGTGTTGCGTCAAAGTTTAGTTTTGGTCCCGTGGCATTGACAAGGTAGTCATAGCTTAACTCTTCAGTTTGACCTTCTTTACCTTCTTCCGTTGATGATATAACGATATAAGGCGTATCATCATCAGCTTTTCCATTAGGGTGTATCTCAGTTGCCAAAGCTTGTCTGAAGTCAATACCGGCTTTTTTATAAATAGGTGCTAAGGGAAAGACAACATCTTTCTTTTCCATTTGTCCTACACCTACCCAGATGTTAGAGGGGATCCAGTTCCATTGTGAGTTAGGAGTCACGACTACCACTTCGTGTTCATCTCCGAGCCATTTTTTTGCAAATGTTGCGGTGGTATGTCCTGAAACTCCACCACCCATTATTATTAATCGTGCCATAGTTTTCCTTTTAAAATTTTTTGTCCATTTAATTCTAGGCTAATAATATTTAAACGAATATTAAATACATATAGATTATTAAGATTTATACATTTAATATATAAAATTGATTTATATCAAGAAGTAGGGAGAATAACTATAGTAACATTGTGCATAACTTTCTTTATATTTATAAATAAGGTTATATGAGGGTAGTTTATAAGAAACTTTTATACTTAATATAAGTTTTTTTAAACATAATATTTAAAAAGGAGGAAAAATGAAAGAAAAAAGTACGCTTAAGATCATCGCTATTATAGCATTTATTATTGCGGCTATCTTTTTTGTCTACATGGCATATATTGC
>NVUY01000023.1 GCA_002733215.1 Sulfurovum sp.
CTACTCAGGTAGGAGAAGTGACCAAGAAGCAGAAGGAAATTTATGAGGCTTTGGGGGTCGAGGTGATTTCATAGGTATAATTGGGCGGGAATGTAGGATGTAAGTAGTGATATAAATATTCTGAAGATTCTAATGCTCTAATTTGTGCATAACCTGTAGATGCAACATAATTTCCAGTTAACTTAAAGAAGAAATTATTTTTCTGATATGGTCTAACTGTTTGATATAAAATATCATCTTTTTTCAATAACCTTTGTGCTCGACTTGGTGCATTGTCACTATTTATTATTGACTCTTTTAATAAAGTACCATTTTTAACACTTTCCAAATCTATATAAACAAAAGATTCAGGCAGATTATTATTTTTAGGATTTATTTTAGAAATATCCCCCAACCGAACCTCATCCCACCCACCAGGAGCAGGGACTTCAGTCCCGTTCTTTTCGATGCTACTTGACGGGACTAAAGTCCCTGCTCCGAATTCTTTGAACCGAACCTCCCCACTCAAAAGCTTCTGCATCAACCCTTTTTTGAGTTCTTCTTTGGCTTTTATGAGTGCTTCTTGTTTGCTGATGGCATCATCCCAAGTGATGAGGATTTGGGCTATTTTTTGTTGTTCTTTTAGAGGAGGAAATGGTATTTTTTGTTTTAACCAACTTTTAGTCTTGAATAATAACTTTTCAATATGTATACCATCACTATAACTATAAAAAGTCTGATTAAATTTTGGAACTCGTACATAATAATTAAAAAACACTTGATCCAGTAAATCTTTATTCGGCTGAAAAACATTATATTCATTAGAAACAATTGCCCCATCAAGTTCCTTGGGTACTAGACCACATGCACCATGTGAAATCTGTCTTTTAGAGATTACAAAATCATTCTCTCGCACATAGAATTGATTCTTTACCAGTATCTTTTTACCTTTAAAGATACCTCTACTATCTACACCACCAAATCTTCTTCTAACTGTAATAAGTTCATACTCTTTTTCGTCTTCCATGACTAGAGACTCTAAAGTCAGATTCAAAACATCTTTTAATTTAAATTCTTCCCAATCCTCAGGAATCAGCCCAACCTTAGTCTGTTTATAGCCTTTAGGTATCACTGCACCCATTACTTCTTCTCCATCTGTGCAAGCATTTTATCGAAGTCACTTAAGTATTCTCTATCTTGTATTACTCTATATTTTTCATATTCTACTTGAGCTTTTAACTTTGCCTCAAGAGCCGATACTTTTCCACTATCGAGAAGTATAGGATAATCAGACAACATCAAGAATTTATCTAAAAACACTATCCACTCTTTCATATTCATCACAATCCCTTGTATAGCTCTGTTTTCCGCCAAATCAAGATACGCAGATACGATGCGTTTTAACTGCTCTATATGCTCTTTATTTAGATAGTTTTTGGCTACAGTTACATCCGTTTTTAATATTTTCCCATCAGGTGCATTTTTCCAAGTTTTGAGTCCCATGTATATCTTTTGAGCATCTACTTCACTATAGATGATCTCAGCAGCAGTCTTACCACAGATGGCCCAGTGCATTTTGTTTTGCACAGTTGCATAAAACTTCTTCGTCTGCTCATCATCTTTATCATAATCAGCACTTAACGCATATATATCTGTTATCTTTTGATAAAACCTACGTTCACTGAGTCGTATCTCCCTTATACGGTCCAACTGCTCATCAAAATAGTCTTGACCGAAATGATACACGCTTTTTAACCGCTCATCATCCATAGTAAAACCTTTGACAATGTATTCATGCAAAACATTTGTTGCCCATTTTCTAAACTCTGTTGCCCTGTGTGAACTCACCCTATAACCTACAGAAACAATGGCTTTAAGGTTATAATATTTCACTATCTTGTTTTGAGTTTTTTCTTCAATGGCACCATGTTTAGTGGTATGTCGGAAATCCCGACATACCACTTTCTCATCAAGTTCATTTTCATCAAATATATTTTTTAGATGTCCCGATATAGTACTTCTGCCTTTATCAAAAAGCTCTGCCATTTGTTTTTGCGTTAGCCAAAAAGTCTCATTATAAAAAAATACATCTATATTGACTTTTGCATCTTCTATCTTAAAAATAACAAAGCTTTGAATCTCTTGTGGTGTAGTTAGTGCTACCGTTCCATCTTCATGTAATACTTCATCACTCATAACCCAAGCTCCTCAAGATACCTTTGCATCTGCTTTTTTACCTCTACAAGTTCACCTTCTATCTTGGCTATGTTCGCTTTGGTAGCTTCTATATCAACAGGCTCTTCCTCTTCAAATGTATCTACATACCTTGGAATGTTCAAGTTGTAGTCATTTTCTTGTATCTCTTCAAGAGTAGCCACATGAGCATACTTCTCTATCTCTTTTCTGGCTCTGTAAGTCTCTAATATTTTTGCCATATGCTCAGGGCTTAAAGTGTTTTGATTCTTAGCTTTGTCAAACTCACGACTTGCATCTATAAAAAATACATCTCTGTTGGTTCTAGCCTTTTTAAAGATGAGTATAGTCGCAGGTATACCTGTACCGAAGAAGAGGTTAGCAGGAAGTCCTATGACGGCATCAAGTAGATTATGTTCTATGATCTGTGTTCTTATGCGACCTTCACTTGCACCCCTAAAGAGCACACCATGAGGAAGAACTACTCCCATACGCCCATTTTCGTTGAGACTTGCCAACATATGCTGTACAAAAGCATAGTCACCCTTACTCTTTGGAGGTAAACCAAACTCAAAACGCTTGTAGTGGTCATCTGCCAACTCATCAGCACCCCATTTATCCAGAGAGAAAGGAGGATTGGCAACCACCACATCAAACTTCATAAGATGGTCATTTTCTACATGTAGAGGGTTGCGAAGTGTATCTCCCCACTCTATCTTGGCATCGTTTATCTCATGGAGGAACATATTCATCTTGGTAAGTGCTTGTGTCTCACCATTTTTCTCTTGACCATAGATGGCAAAGTTGTCATTACCCACCTCTTTAGAAGCTTTTATGAGCAAAGACCCAGAACCACAAGTAGGATCATAGATACGATCTCCTTCTTTAGCTTCAACTAACTTAGACAAGAGTGTAGAAACAGCAGAGGGGGTGAAAAATTCGCCTCCTTTTTTCCCTGCATCAGAAGCAAAGTGAGCTATGAGATACTCATAAGCGTCTCCTATAACATCGTTACCCTCTAACATAGAAGGACGCAAGTCAAGTCTCTCATCTGCAAAGTCTTCGAGTAAGTGTTTAAGTATAGAGTTTCTCTCTTTAGTGCGTCCTAGCTTTACCTCAGAGTTAAAGTCAACATTTCGGAAGATACCCTCTAGTTTTTCTCTATTGTCCTCTTCTATTCGTTCTAATGCTTTGTTGATGACTTCCCCAAGTTCATTTGACTCTTTATGCTCTAAGATATACTCAAAAGTACAAGACTCATCAAGCACAAACTTTTCACGCTTTAATGACCTCTCTATACGCTCTTGATTATCCCCATACTTCTCTTGTAAGGCTTCTACCTTTTCTCTATAAAAATCAGACAAATACTTCACAAATAACATAGTTAGTACATAGTCTTTATAGTCAGAACTGTGCATTGTACCCCTAAAAGTATCACATGCTCTCCATGCGATGTTGTTTATAGTTTCTTGAGTTGTTTTTTGCATTAATTCTTTTCCTTGTTTTATAGAGTTATCTGAACAGCCACAGGTGCTCAGATGACTCTTTGTATTATGGTATCTAAAACAGCTTGTGAAAGTTTTTGTTTTTCATCTGTGAGCTTTTGAAGTAAGTCTTTCTCTTTGTCTGCTAGTTCCAAAAATCTTACAAGTTCTTTTTGTTTGACTAAAGGAGGGAGTACTACTTCAAGGTTTTCCAGATCTTTAGTTTTTAACATCGGAATCGCTGTTCCCTTTGTTTCCTGCTTTAAGATGCGTTGAGCTGCTTTTGAGTTTATATAGTAAGCTAAGTATTTTGCATCCACCTTAGCATCATCCACACGAATCACCGCCAAGAGAGAAGAGATGAGTAAACCCTCATCTTCTTTAACTATATAGACAGCAGAACTAGGAGCACGAAGCCTCAGCAGTACATCTCCCTTTTGGGTAAGGTATCTACTATCTATATTTTCCACAGCATTAAATGCATCTATATGCTCTTTATCTATCTTCACAGAAGAATCAAAACAACGCATACTCACCTGCTCATACACTCTGCTCTGTTCAAAATCTGGCTCAGCCTTTTTACGAGACACCACCAAACCTGTTCTAACAGTAGCAAATTCACCTAATTGAGCATTCAAAATATACCTTTCTAATTGTCTATATAAGAATAGTACACTTATTTTTATATCCTCTTACTTAAAAATATTTGTATAACAAACATGTATACAAACAATGTTCTGTTATAGCTATCCTTGCTACAGCAAGCAAGAAAGATCTCATTTATCTAAATTAAATCTAAGCTAGATTCGCTTAAAGTAGGATGGGCAAAAATCATTTTTTCTAAATCATTTAGACCTAGATTGGCATTTATTGCTATGAGAAACTGATGTATGAGTTCTGTTGCATCATTGCCAATGATACTGGCCCCTAAAATTAAAGATGTTTCTTCATCGTAGAGTACTTTTATAAATCCACTGTCATCACCTTTAATTTTTGCTTTTGCATTTGTTTTGAAAAATAGTTTTTTATTTTTAAACTTGATGGCATTTTCTTTTAAAACTTTCTCACTTTTACCAATACTGGCTATTTGAGGCGTAGAAAATGTCACTGATGGGAAAATATAATCATTTGAAAGAGGTTCTTCTTCTAAAATATGCTGTGCTACTCTTTTGGCTTCATAATAAGCAACATGCGCTAAAGCCGGACTTTTAAGTACATCGCCTATGGCATAAATATTATCATGATTAGGGCATTGTAAATTCTCATTTACTTCAATGAATCCTCTGTCATGTTCGATATTTGCATTTTCTAAATTCAAGTTAGCTGTATTCGGGATTCTTCCAATAGAGATTAAAACCTTGTCAAATATTTTAGTTTCCACTTTTTTACCAGTATCAATCGTAACCTCTACGCCATTTTCATTTACACTGTAGTTTGTAACATTTGCGTTTAAATCTATTTCCATACCTTTTTTCTCAAACTCTCTCTTGAGTGTTCGAGAAACATCTTCATCTTCATTTGCTACAAGCCTTGCTGCGAATTCAGAGATTTGTACGCTTGTGCCTAAGGCATTAAAAAAAGATGCAAATTCACATCCAATAGCCCCACCACCAATAATTAAAATGGTGGTGGGAATCTCTGTTAAAGTAAATACTTCTCTACTTGAAACAATGGCTTCATCTTGTAGTTTTAATAAAGGATGATCCCGATGTGATGAACCTGATGCGATTACTATATTTTGTGCAGTGATTTTTTTATTTTGATTTTGTAATTCAACGCTATGATTATCAACAAATTTGCCTGTGTCATACTCTATTTTAACTTTGGATTTTTTCAACTTGTTTAAAATACCAACTTTTAAATCTTGTATGAGACAATTGGTCGATCTTTGTAGTATGCCAATATCAAATGAACTTTGTACATGATTGACCCCGCAGGATTTAAAATACTCTTCTTTTTTAATATATGAAGCAGTTTCTAAAAAGTTCTTCGCAGGAATACACCCCTCGTTAAGACAGGTTCCACCAACAGTACTTTCACCTTTTTCTACCATACATACCTGTTTACCCGCTTCACCTAAAAGTGTCGCTAGCTCATAACCTGCAGGTCCTGCACCTATCACTATTACATCAAAATCGTACATCATTTTCCTTTTTTACATACTCATGCGCCATATATGAACTTCTCGCATAGGGTGAAGCATGAACATACTCAAAGCCCATGTCAAGTGCAATTTGTTTATATTCTGAAAACTGCTCAGGCGTGATATACTCTATGACTTTTTCATATTCATTTGATGGCGCTAAATACTGTCCAACACTTAAAAGTTTACAACCAACATCTATAAGGTCTCGAAATACAGATACAACTTCTTCTTTTGTTTCACCAAGCCCAAGCATAATAGCACTTTTTGTTTTGACATCTTTCGGTGCATACTTTTTTATCTCTCGTAATACATCTAGTGATCTTTGGTACACAGAGGCTTTACGAATTTTATAGAGTCTTGGCACTGTTTCAATGTTATGTCCCACTATGACAGCCCCGGAATTTGCCACTAATTTAATTGATTTAAGGTTTGCTTGAAAATCAGGTATTAAAAGTTCAACCTGTGTGTTTGGAACTGTCTTTAAAATGTTTTGAGTAACATCAAAAAAGTGTTTTGCACCACCGTCTTTTAAATCATCTCTCGCAGGGCTTGTAATAACTACAAATTTTAATGCTAATTTTTGGACTGCAAGGACCACTTGATCTAGCTCTTCTTGGTTTACTTCAAGCGGAGAACCTGTTGCAACATTGCAGTAGGTACATCTTCTTGTACAAATCCCTCCAAGTATTAGAAAGGTTGCAGTTTTTGCGGCAAAACACTCAGAAATATTTGGGCATTTTGCCTCTTGGCAAATAGTATGAATACCAATTTCATTTAAAAGTTGATCCATCTCTTTTTGAGCTGAAAAGGATATCTTTTTTCTAAGCCACTCTGGTTTTCGTTGTCGTTTATTTGGATCAGGAAGCATACAATATATCCTTATTATTTTGTTCGAATACAACAGAAAAAGTATTTTCAAATGATTTTAGAAGTAAGATCCTTGCTTCTTCAAAACTAATTTTTACACCTAAGTCTTCAAGCGAATTCCCCATGCTATACATAGAGTTATCAATACCAATGGATCCATGTTGGAAAATAGTATCTTTGGATCTTCTTTGTGCATTGCCGCCAATTTTTTTGCCATTTACTAAAATATCGTAAGGCTCGAAACCTTCTTGACAGTAGTCACTTTTTGATAAGTGAATCTCTTCCAGGTCTTTTGCATACACAGGGTTGAGTCCAAGTGATCTGTAAAATTCCATCAAAAAATTACATACTAACTCATAACTTTGTTTTACACTTAAATTTTTGACATAAGATGTAGGTATGATAAGAGAATAGGAGATATCATTTCCATGAAAGAGTATTCCTCCGCCTGTGATTCTTTGCGCATAGTTTTGCTTATATTTGCTTAGATGGTTAAGGTTTTTAATGCTGTTGATTTTTTGAGAAACACCATAAGTAAAAGACTCTTCCCACGCATACACTCTAAATATTGGCATGTCTGAAGCTTTGAAACTTTCAAATAGCTCTTTATCCATGTGCATATTCTCTTTTGCACTGAGTCTTTGGGAAGTGATAAGTGAAAAAGTTTTTTTAATACTTGAATTTAACATCTAACTCTTTAATTGCTCTCGTATCATCAGGTCTACAAACGCCAAGTGTTTTTGGATAATTAGCAAACTCCTCAGGGTTCTCATCTGCCAGTTTAACAGCATTGATCATCGTGTCGCAAAAATAGTCAATGGTTTCTTTATTTTCTGTTTCTGTTGGCTCAATCATAATGGCCTCTTTAACAATAAGTGGAAAATACACAGTAGGTGAATGCAGTCCGAAATCAAGTAGGTATTTTGCTATATCCATTGCACTTACACCTTTTTTAGCTAAAGTTTTAGCAGATAATACACACTCATGCATACACATACCTGCATAAGGTACATCAAAATAATCTTTGAGTCGTACTCTTAAATAATTTGCATTTAAAACTGCTTTAGTACTGGCATTTTTCATACCGTTTGAGCCCAATACAGTCATGTAGGTAATTGCTCGTAGTGAAATGCCATAGTTTCCGAAAAATGGAGATATCTTACCTATGGAGTTGAATCCACCTGATGTAAATTCATATTTGCCATTTTCTTTTTTGATGCCTAAGTCTGGTAAAAATTCTTTGAGTTTATCATTGACACCAACGGGACCAGAACCAGGGCCACCACCACCATGTGGCGTAGCAAAGGTTTTATGCACATTGATGTGGATTACATCAAAACCAATATCTCCTGGTCTTACTACACCCATAATGGCATTCATATTTGCACCATCATAATACATTAGCGCATCATACTCATGTGCTACATCACAAAGCTCTTTAATGCGTTTGTTATACATACCCAATGTGTTTGGTACCGTTAACATCACCGCAGCTACATCTCTATTCATTTTCTTCTTAAACGTTTCAAAATCTATGGCACCGTTTTCATCAGACTTGATAGTGATCACTTCATACCCAACCATTGCAGCTGTTGCGGGATTAGTACCATGTGAAGAATCTGGAACGATGATGTATTTTCTTTTTTCACCTTTACTTTTATGATACTTGTCAATCATCATAATGCCAAGCATTTCACCATGGGCTCCGGCTTGAGGTGTTGTTGTAAAAGCGCTCATACCAGTAATCTCACACAAGTTTTTCTCAAGTAAGTCAATCGTTTCAAGTGAACCTTGCACATCCTCAGAAAAATTATTTGTCACTACATGAGGATGTAGATTTAAAAATCCATCAAGATTTGCGATGCGCTCTACAATTTTTGGATTGTATTTCATAGTACAGGAACCAAGAGGGTAGAAGTTTTTATCTATGGACATATTTTTATTTGATAAATTTGTAAAGTGTCTAATGACATCAAACTCACTTACTTCTGGTAGTCTTGCTTTTTCTTCTCTTAAAAGCGAACTATTTATTTTAGTATCAACACTTACGTCCAAAGGTGGTAAAGTGATACCTTTACGACCATTTTGAGATTTATCAAAAATAGTTTTTATTTTCATATTTACACTCATAGTACATCTCCAATAGAACTTACAAAAGCGTCCATCTGCTCTTTTGTTCTTTTTTCAGTGACAGATACTAATATTTGATTTTTAAAAGAATCGTCAATATTTGCAAGGTTAATACCTGCATAAAAACCTTTTTCTCTTAATCTATCTAAAAAATCATCGCTACTTAAAGGTGTAGAGATAACAAATTCATTAAAAGTATTTTCTTTATTTAAAATCTCAACGCCATCTATGTTTGATAATTGTTCTTTTAAGTAGCTGGCTTTAGAAAAGCATAGATTTGCCATATCAGCTAAGCCATCTTTACCTAAAAGCGACATAAATATTGTAGATCTCACAGCTACCAAATTTTGATTTGAACATATGTTTGATGTAGCTCTATGTCTTCTGATGTGTTGCTCTCTGGCTTGCATGGTGAGTACAAAAATTTCATTTCCATCTTTATCAAGTGTTCTACCTATAATTCTGCCCGGTAAGTTTCTAATATATGCTTCTTTGGTTGCGATCATTCCAAATGATGGCCCACCAAAGTTTAGATAATTACCAAGACACTGCCCATCTGCACAAAAGATATCTGCACCCATGCTGGCAGGATCCTTCAGCATCCCAAGTGAGATAGGATACGCAGATACTACAGCCAAAGCTTTATGAACATGGAGTTTTTCTATAATGTCTGTAAAATCATCTATCGTTCCAAAAAAGTTTGGATTTTGGAAAAGATACCCTGCTACACTCTCGTCTATTTTATCGAGTACACTTTGTCTGTTTGTTTTAAAGTTTTCTACATCTATAACTTCAAATTCAATATCTCTAAAAGAGAGGTATGTCTGTACCACTTTAATATAGGTCGGGTTAATGCCGCCATCAATTAAAATCTTATTTCTTTTTGTAATTCTCACTGCCATCAATGCTGATTCGGCAAGCGCAGATGCACCATCATACATGGATGCATTTGACACGTCCAGCCCACTAAGTTCACATATCATACTTTGGTATTCGTACAGCACTTGGAGTGTTCCTTGTGATGCTTCTGCCTGATACGGGGTATAGGATGTATAAAACTCAGATCTTCCTGCTAATGCATCCACTGCACTCGGAACGATATGATCATAATACCCCCCACCCATAAAGAGTGTTTTATTTGTTACATTTTTTGCGGCAATTGCTTTAAATTTTTCAAATGTTGAAAATTCGTCTAAACCTTCGGGTAGATTAATGCCAGAAATTTGCAGCTCTTTTGGAACGGATGAAAAAAGATCAGACTCCTTATCAAGTCCGATAAGATCAAGCATTTCTCTAATTTGTTCGTTTGTATGTGGAGTATATGGCATGCTTAGCTCTTAAAGTGAATCTACAAAGTTTTTATATGCATCTTCACTCATAAGTGAATCTAACTCATCTGCATTTGATACTTTAAGTTTAAATATAAAGTTTCCCTGTGCGTCTTCGTTTAAAACTTCAGGTGTATCAAGAAGTGCTTCGTTAATTTCACATACGTCACCAGATATTGGCGTATAGATATCTGAAGCAGCTTTAACAGACTCAATAAATGCCACAGAGTCTCCCATACTTACTTCAGCATCCATCTCCGGAAGCTCAAGAAAAGTAATGTCACCCAATTGCTCCACTGCATACGCTGAAATACCTACCGTTGCAATATCTCCATTTACTTCTACCCATTCATGTTCTTCATTATATTTTTTCATCTTTTCTCCTGTAATATTACTTGTTTATAAATGGAAGCGTTGTGATGTTTGCATCTAAGCTTCCTCTATTGTCTCTTAATTGAATCTGTGCATTTTCATCATATGTACTGGTGTCAACCATAGCTAAACCTATCCCTTTATTGAGTATTGGGCTAAATGCCGCAGAGGTAACAAAACCAATTTTCTTGTCATTTTGATACACTTCAAAGTCTTTTCTCGCAGATCTTCTTGTTGTGGTAATAAAGGGCAATAAAATTCTTTGAAGCCCCTCTTTTTTTTGTTTCGCCAAAGCATCTTTGCCGACATAGTCTCTTTTCAAGTTTACAAATTTTTCAAGATTTGCTTCAAGTGGCGTGATGTCTTCACTTAAATCATTTCCATAGAGGCTATATCCCATTTCAAGTCTTAGAATATCTCTAGCGCCAAGTCCTGCTGGGTTTGCACCATCTGCAAGTAAGGCGTCCCACAATTTTACAGAGGTCTCATTGTCAATATAGAGCTCAAACCCCAGTTCTCCTGTATAGCCAGTACGACTCAGTAAGCAATCACTATCAAACACTTTAGTTTGGACAAATGAAAAGAATTGTAATGCATCCAAGTCTACATCAAAGTACTTTTCTAAAATCTCTTTCGATTTTGGACCTTGCACATCTAGTTTGGCATACTCCAATGATTTATCTATTAAAGTTGCATTTGTAATTCTTGCATTTAAAGTCTCAAGGTCAAGTTTACTTGTTGCAGCATTCACTACGATCATCAGTTCATCTTCACTTAGTCTATAAACAATTAAATCATCAATAACGCCACCTTGGTCATTGAGTAAAAAACCATATTTACACTTTCCAACAGCAAGGGCATCAATATTGACAGAGGTCGCTTCGTTTATGCCTGAAGTTTTGATATCACCTTTAAAGAAAAACTCCCCCATGTGTGAAGTGTCAAATAAAGCAACACCATTTCTGCAATAACCATGTTCTGCAATAATACCATCAAATTGTATGGGCATATCCCAACCACAGAAGCTGACATTTTTTGTTTTTAACTCTTGCTGTCTAGCATGAAGTGGGGTTTTTAATAGTTCTTCCATTTAGAAGCCTTTTGTTGATTTTATGTATTCTCATATATAATGAAAATAAGGGGATATCTCAAGAGGTGTATTTTACTAAAAAAGTACTAAATAAGGCTTGAAAAGGTAGAATATGAGATTATATAATGGAAGGCTTTTCATGGACAAAATATTACAAATGCTGGAACTTCAACAAGAACTTAATGATGCAACAAATGGTCTAGGATGGGAAGATGGCATGACCAAAAATGGCAAAGTCATTGACTGGAAACGTTGTACCTATCTTGAATGTGCGGAACTGATAGAAAGCTACCCCTGGAAACACTGGAAAAACATAGATGCAAGACCGGATTATGCCAATATAAAGATAGAAGCGGTAGACATTTGGCACTTTATCATGTCACAGGGACTGGAAGATTATAAAAGAGGAGATCTTGGGAGCATAGAAACACTTGCCAACAACATCAATGGTCTTGCAAATTTTTCACTGTTTTCTGCAGAAGTAAAAGAGCACTTTAAAGACTATTATGAACAGATAGCCGTAGTAGAAGTCCTGATCAAAATACTCTTTTGCGGAGGATCTACAGAAAAACTCATGG
Organism: Sulfurovum sp.; assembly: GCA_002733215.1. Classification (GTDB taxonomy): domain Bacteria; phylum Campylobacterota; class Campylobacteria; order Campylobacterales; family Sulfurovaceae; genus Sulfurovum. Next base: position 12,168 of record NVUY01000023.1, read on the forward strand.
AAGCATTCATCAATGTAGCACTACAATCCGGTCTTAACCTGGATACACTCTATACACTTTATGTCGGTAAGAATATTTTAAATAAATTTAGACAGAACCATGGCTATAAAGAGGGAACCTACATCAAAATATGGAACACTGAAGAAGATAATGTGATCATGCAGCGTCTGCTTGAAGAAAATGAAAACCTAAGCCCGGAAGCACTTTATAAGGCATTGGAAGCAGCTTATCCGAAAGGATAAGCTCTGCGGCTTTTAATCTATCATCCTGGTCAGGTCTCTTTCTATGATCTGACTTCCCTGTATCGTCACTTTTCTTGCTATACGTATACTTTTCTCACCCGCATATCCACACTCTTGACCACATTTCACCGTACCTATAAGATAATAACTCCCTGAGGGCACACCATAGAAGGCAAAGTTACCACTCTTGTCTGAAGCTGTAAATTTCAAATAGTTAAAGAGTCTGGAGTCTGCTTTTTGCATCTTATGTCCCCCTAAATAACTTTCATCATACCACTGCTCAGAATAGCTTGTCACCGGATTTAAATAAAGTCTTGTATTGGCTCCGAGGATATGTTTATAGGTATCATCCAAATAGATCTTACCTTTAACCGTACCTTTACCTGTTCTTGCCAAACGATAATACTCTGAAGCCGGGAAACTGATACGTTCCATTTTGTTCTGTTCACCATCTTCTGTCATCAACATTTCAGATTCTGTCAAATTCCCATCCAGGTCAGACATATCCACATCATTTTCATTTGTCTGATTCCATGTAGTGTGTTTGGTATGGAGAGGTACATCCGGTTGTACACATCCTGTAAACAGAGACATAGACATCACTGTCATTGTCAATGCAGTCATTATTTTAAACATTTTAATTCCTTGATTTATAATTGCGCCATTATACAGCATAATATATTAGCACTTCTTCTTTTTTACCATTTCTTCTAAAAAACCTTTTGCTTCACTATCACCTAAAAAGGCCGCTTTTTGATACCAAAAGGCTGCATTTTGACAACTTTTCTTTACCATGTCCCCTTTCTGGTAGCGTTTTGCAAGGTGGTGCTGCGCTTCCATTTCACCCTCTTTGGCAAAGCGATGCAAATGTTTTACATTTCGCTTTTCACCTTTATAATACTTGATCGTATTAAAAATAAACCAAACCATAAACACAAATAATCCTGCAATAATATAGAGTTCCATATTTTCCATTTATTTAACCGTTCCTACAATTTTCATCTTACACTCTTCCTCTTACTTGCCTAAACAAAATTCACCGAACATTTTGTCCAGTATCTCTTCATTATCATACGGTTTGGAGATAGAAGAGATAGCCTTCACCGCTTCTTGCAAATGATAAGAAAAAAATTCCAATTCACCATCGATCAATGGTATTTTCGCTTCTTTAATGGCACGTTTAGCCTTAGTCACCGCCTCGATCTGGCGTGCAGAGATAAGCATCAACTCTTCACCCTCACCTATACTGTCAAATAAATGTTCAAGTTTTTCTGTCAATTTAACAAAAGATTTTTTAGCACTTACTTCCAAGACCGTATGAGCTTGAAGCTTATCCCTATCAAATTCTCTTTCAAGATCTGACTTATTTAACGCAACTATAATGTGCTTATCTTGCAATGATTCCACGATAGAAAGTATTTTTTTATCTTCCTCATCAAAGATTCTTGATCCGTCAAAAAGTGCAATGATAACATCTGCATCCTCTACTGAACTCAATGTACGTTCAATACCTATCTTTTCAATAGTATCCTCTGACTCACGAATACCTGCGGTATCAACCAGTCTGATAATATGTGAACCGATACGTACCTGTTCTTCTATCGTATCTCTGGTCGTACCTGCAATGTCACTCACTATGGCCCTCTCATAGCTAAGTAAAGCATTAAGCAAAGAACTTTTTCCTACATTTGGCTTTCCTATAATAGCCACTTTAAAACCTTCTATGAGTCCTCTGCGTCTGTGACTGGCTTCAACGATCTCTTCTATCTGTTTCGTCAATGCATCCAGTTGGATCGTAATATTGTTCATAATATCATCAGGGATATCTTCTTCAGCATAATCTATCATCACTTCGGAGTAGGCCAAAGATCTTAAAAGTGCATCCCTGCTCTCATCTACAAAAGTTTTAAGTTCACCTTTCATCTGCTTGGCTAAGATCTTTGCAGCATCTACAGATTTTGCTTCGATGAGTTTTGAAATGGCTTCTGCTTCTGTGAGATCAATTTTACCATTGAGAAATGCCCTTTTGGAAAACTCCCCCGGTTCTGCCAATCTCACACCATAAGCGATGATAGTATCAAGTATCTCCTGTGCGACGATCATTCCCCCATGACACTGAAATTCTACGATCTCTTCACCCGTAAAGCTGTGTGGTGCTGCAAAATAGATCATGATCGCATGGTCTATGAGTGCATCTTTTGCATTATAAAGTGAAGTAAGGTGAGCGTGTCGGGGAGTAATGTTTTCTAAATGCGAAATTTTGTGTGCTATCTCCAGCGCTGCATCACCACTCACTCTGATAATAGAGATAGAGGCAACACCGTGTGCTGTGGCAATAGCGGCTATTGAGTTATGCATAACTCATACCAACATGGCTAGCCATGTGAGCACTTCGCTGACAAGCATCTAAAATGCAGTGCATGCGAGGCACTAAATGCCGAGTCGTTGAAGAACCCAGTGTTAACGGAGTATGTGGGACTTTGTTCCATATACGGTCTATAAAATTATTATGAGGCATTATTCTTAGTACTGTTAAATTCGTTGATCACAACAAATTTCTTACCTTCTCTACCTGTTTTGACTGCCACATATTTATCCGGGAATCTTTCACGTAGCTGTTCCAGTGCGATCTGTACCAATATACCGTCAAGGAAACGTGTTTTACCTTTTCCCTGTTTTTCAACATTTTCGATCACCGGTTTAATATAAGACCGGATCATCTCCTGTTGTGTGGTTAAAAATTCTGCGATCTCAAGTTTAATGAATAATTCATATTTGCTATGTAACCAGTTGAAGATCATATAAGAGAGTGCATTGTAACGGTAGCCTTCTTTTCCGATAAGCAGTGCAGCGTCATTTCCATCTATGAAGATAAGTGCCGTATTCTCCCGTACATCCACTTCAACCACATCAATGTCGAAACAAGAGTGGTCAAGTAACTCTTTGAGTTGATCTTCTATCATAAGTGCCAACTCATCGTAGATCACATTCTCTTCTTCGATTTTTTCTTCCAACACTTCTTCTCTACTATCACTATCTGATTCAAAGAAACTGTCCAAGACAGCATCTTTTACAGGTTTAGGCTCTTCAAAAGATCTCTCTTCTATCAATGCTTTTTGGGATACTTCTTCTTGAGATACTTCTTCTTTTACCGTAGCCATGATCTCAGAAGCCACAGACTCCTCTTCGCTTATCGTTGGCGTCGTCTCTTCTTCTTTTTTTTCCGCTTTTAACGCTTGTATCGGGGCATTTTTGCGTACAGCGATAATGATCGCTGTTTTTTTGAAAAGTCCAAAAAGACCTTTAGAGGGGTGCTGCACAACTTCATATTTAAGTTCAGAAATAGAACATTCTAACATCTGGGAAGCTTTTTGATACGCTTCCTCAAGTGTCGGTGCTTCAACCTTTTTCATGCTTTAGTCCTTTGTTTTTTTATGTGAAGCTATAGCCGCTTCTTTATGTTTTGCATACATATGGTTGATAAAATATTGTTGTGCGATCGTAAACAGGTTGTTCACTAACCAATACAAGACCAAACCTGACGGGAAGTAGATAAAGAATACGGTCATAATAATAGGAAAAAACTTAAAGATCTTCTCTTGCAAAGGATCAGTGAAATTACTTGGTGTAATATGCTGTTGGAACCACATAGAGATACCCATCAAAACAGGAAGTACAAAATACGGATCCATTCTTGAAAGATCCTCTATCCAAAGTATCCATGGTGCACCCTGAAGCTCAACGGCATTTAAAAGTACCCGGTAAAGTGCAAAGAAAACAGGGATTTGAAGGATAAGAGGGAGACATCCACCCATAGGATTTGCCCCATGTTTCTTATACATTTCCATCATCTGTGCATTCATTTTTGCCGGGTCACCTTTATATTTCTCTTTGATCTCTTTCATCTTAGGTGCCAGGTCTTTAAGTTTTTGCATAGACATCATACCTTTGTAGGAAAGAGGGAAAAGTATAAGCTTTACAAGTAGAGTAAAGAGGATGATCGCCCATCCCCAGTTGCCTACATAATTGTTGATCCATAAAAGGACTTTGTAAAACGGTGTTGACAAAAATGAAAAGAAACCAAATTCGATCGCTTCTGTAAGCCCCGGATTGATACTTTTAAGTACTTCGTGGTCTTTTGGTCCAATATAGGCACCTAACTGAAGATCGTTCTTCCCTTCTATAAAGATAAGCGGATCACCATTCTTCTCTTTTAAAATAGAGACATTCATACCTTTATCAAAATCAAAAAAGAGTGAAGTGACATAACGGTCAAAAGAAGAAGCTATACTTGCATTTTGGAATTTTTCATACCCTTCCGCATCACCATCTTCGATCGTATTGATGATGCCCTCAGCATCTTTGACAAGAGCACCTCTTACCAGCATATACATAGACTCGTCAGCCACAGGTCTGTGACCGGGAGTGATAAAGAATGGTGCTTCTGAAGAGGTTGTTACCGTAACATCATACTCTCCAGTAGGTTTAAATGTAATCTTTTTTGTGAGTGTCACAGTTGAAAGTGTTTGTGTCAGCGTTAAAGTCTGTGGACCATTGCTTAGATCTACTGTTTGATCCCCAGAGTTCACATAAGGTGTTTTAAATGCTTCTTCATTGAGTTTTACATCAGAAAATCGTACTTCCAACGGTTTTACTTCATTGACATTTAATATTTTTAGATTTTGTCCGTCATCATCATAATACCTCGCCTCTAAAAGTTCAACCTGAGAAATACGTCCAAATTCATCTATCGTCATGATAAAGTGCTCAGCTTTGACTGTTGCCAACACAGAAGAAGTACTTTGTACCGGCGCAGAGGCAGCAGTAGTGCCTGAAGCACTTTCAAGAGGGGAAGGGTTTGCTGTTGTAGCTGAACTACTTGGTGCAGGTGCCTGTTTTGATACTGTATCTACTGTGGGTGTTTGATGTGTGCTATTTGTTGTTGTTTGTGTGGTTTGTACTGTTTCTGCAGGTGGTGCCGGCGGGAAAAAGTAACCGTAGCCTATAAATACGAAGAAAGAAAGCGCCAGTGCCAGAAGAAGTCGTCTATTTAAATCTTGTTGTTCCAAAATTATACCTTTAATTAATTATCGTCGATAGTATAGTAATTATGTTGCAGCACACTTTTTAAGTGCTTGTAGATACGCTTTTCGAGTGACTAGATAGTTTTCTTTAATCAGTGCAGGTTTTGCAACCAATACATAACTACCTTGAGATAAGAGGTCTATATTTTCTATGAAATGTGCTCTTAACAAACGCTTCGCTCTGTTTCGATGAACTGCATTTCCAACTTTTTTGCTGGCTACAAAACCGACTTTGTACTCAGGACTTTTTTTAAAGAAAAGTACAAAATAAGGTGTATGCCGTGTTATATCGGAGTGTTTATACACTCTGTTAAACTCTTTACCGGTTTTAATTCTAGTAAAATGTTTTATTGAAGAGATGGTCTTGACCTGTGCTTTATACAGCCAGTCTTTTTCTACCTTTTGCTCTTCTTGCAGAAATTACTTTTCTACCATTTTTAGTTTTCATTCTTGTTCTAAATCCGTGTGTTCTTTTTCTTGGTGTACTATGAGGTTGGTATGTTCTTTTCATTCCGAATCATCCTTAATAAATTTTTAACTACATTCCTGTAATATATTTGGACGAGATTCTATCGTAAAACCCCTTAAAAAATACTAATTAAACCCTAAACACAATCAAATTAATTAAGACTTTTAAAAACAACCTCACCAGATCTGCCATCAACCTTTGACTGAATAAACGTTTCAAGCACTTTAAAGATCACATATTTTATATTATGTGTCGTTGTTCTCACTTCCAACTCTGTACAATAAATATCGTCTGCCTCATCTGCTTTCATGTGACGAAGCAGTCTTTCTGCAAAATGATATCCTCCGTCTATTTTAGTATCCTGACAGATCACGGCATACACAGGGATCACATCAACTATCTCAAACAATATATCAGTATCACGTTTTTCCTGCTCCAATACTGCTTTGACATCTATATTTTCTGCAGACACAAGCATCACCACAAAAGAACGTTCATCTCCGCGATCCATAAGGTAATAGATAATATCAATAGTATTCGTAAGGGCATCAAGCATTTTAGCTGCCAGTGCTATATCATTACCATTAAACCTTACATTTGATCTTCTCGTTTCATTTTCTCTTACTTCCATCTCTTTTGTCCCTTTTTTTTAAAGTATTGCTCATATAGAGGCACAGTAAATTTATTATATCAAAATATTTTAGCTTCTATTGCTATAATTTCCTATGAATCAGACAAAACTGGAAAAATTGCCCTCACCGTGTTGGTTACTGGAAGAAAGTTTAGTGAAAAAAAACCTTGAACTTATTTATGATATAAAAGTCCGATCGGGAGCAAAAGTCCTTTTGGCACTTAAAGGTTATGCTTTATGGAAAAGTTTTCCACTTTTGAAGCCCTACCTTGACGGTTGCTGTGCTTCTGGTCTGCATGAAGCCAAACTGGCACATGAAACATTTGGAAAAGAGGTACACACCTATTCCCCTGCTTTTAAAGGAGAGGAGATCGAAGAAATAGCCAGGATCTCACATCATTTGGTCTTTAACTCCCCTGCCCAATTCCATCGATTTTCAACTCTGGCTAAAAAGATAAACCCAAAACTCTCACTGGGACTGCGTGTAAATCCGGAGTATTCAGAGTCTCCCAAAGAGATTTACAACCCCTGCGGACTCTACTCCAGGCTCGGCACCACTTTGGCGAACCTGGATGAATCTGTATTGACAGAGTGTGAGGGGTTGCATTTTCATGCACTGTGTGAGCAGGACAGTACGGCCCTCGAAAATGTACTTCAAAATTTTGAAGAGAAGTTTGGAAAATATATCCCAAACATGAAATGGATCAACTTCGGAGGAGGACATCATATCACACGCAAAGGGTATGATACGGAGAAGTTGGTGAGACTCATTAAAAACTTTAAAGAGAAGTATGACGTGGAAGTGTATCTTGAACCGGGAGAAGCCATAGGATGGGAAACAGGGTCACTTATCACCACAGTGCTTGACATCGTAGATAACGGGTTAGAGATAGCCATTCTGGACTCATCAGCAGAAGCCCATATGCCTGACACCATCATCATGCCTTACCGTGCAGAGGTACGCGGTGCCGGAAAGACCGGAGAAAAAGCATATACCTATCGTTTGGCAGGCAATACCTGTCTCGCCGGAGATATCATGGGTGACTACAGTTTTGATGCCCCGCTAAAGATAGGAGACAAGATCATCTTTGAAGACCAGATGCACTACACCATGGTCAAAGCAACTACTTTTAACGGAGTAAAATTACCAGATATTGCCATTCAAAAACTCAATGGAGAGATAAAGATAATAAGGGAATTCGGATATGAAGATTTTAGAGAACGGCTCTCTTAACTATTTTCCCAAAAAGAGTATATCATCATCCCCACCGAAATCTCTCTTATAGACAATGTCATAACCACTGGACCTTTCATCAGCACTCACCACACTTTCCCAACGGGAGTTGTGGCGATATTTCACTCTTACCTCCGGCATTTCATCGTTCACATAAATAAATGTGATCTTATCTGTAAGTTTTTTACCTACTTCCACAGATCCGTCAGAACCAATGGCAAGATGGTCAAGTTTTATACCCATATCTGAAAGAGCTGCTTTCGCCATGGCACCACCCATCATTTTCATCATATCTTCCCCCGTGTTCGTCCCTGCACCCTCTTCAGAATCAAATAAAATAATAGAGAGTATTTGTTCTCTATTTAAGCTGGGTATTGAAGAGAAAGTAATATTTGGTGCAGCCGGTGTACCGGAGACGGTGATAGTAATAAGATGATTTAAAGACTGATATTTAATGCTTATATCAAGAAGTGGTTTATTTGGGTCACCTACAAAATAGATATTAGACCTGTCCAACACAAACCTTTTACCCTCAAAAGTATAAGACCCGCCTTTAAGTATATTTGCTTCACCCAAAACCATGAGTTCTGCATTTTCCGATTTATGTACACCCAGTTCCACTTTTGCCTGAATATCTATAGGTCCCTGCTTGTAGATAAGCGGCTTTTTTGTCGTCACATTGATCATCATACTGAGATTATCCATAAACGGACTTGCTTCTTCTTTTTGCAACTCTTGAACTATGAGAATATCACTGTCCGAAGGATATGTTTTTGTACCAAGTTCATAATGTATATTTCCACCCAGAAGCACTACCTTGCCGTTTACAGATGTTTTTTCTCCATTTAAAAGAGTTTTGATTTGAATAGCGGTATCAAGATCTATCAACTTATGTGCGATATGTAAGGCACTTGCATCCGCAGAGATCTCTCCTTTTTTTGTTTTAGTATTGTATGTACCAACTATTTTTAGTTGATCATTGAGCCAAAGTTCTGAAATTTCAATATTTTCTTCCTTCATGTTGATGATGGAAGGTTTAGTAGAGAAGATTTTCATCTCATCATAGGTTACCGCATACGATTTTAGTTGCACTTTTGATTTATCTGCACTTACTACTAACTCGACATCATTAATGAGATGTTCTGTTTTATGGTCTGCATGATAAATGATCTTGGGTGAGGAGAGTGAAAGATCTACCTCCTCCAGGTTGATCACATCCATAGATAAGTTCAGTGCACCTTCTACCGGAGGAAGTCCTTCCAAAGTATAAAATGCCTGTACCGACGTCATCAAAGACGCTATAGAATTAACTTTGGCTTGAATACTGATCTTCTCCTCAGCAAGACCTTTGACATCCACAGACAACCCGGCAAGCCTAATTTGACCATCTACTTTTCCGTCATCTAAACTGTATTTAATATCTGAAGTGAGTTCTTTTGATTTTAACTTTAATGTGGCATCTTTTTTACCCAGGTCAGCATTAATAACAAGTGGACTAATAGCATTCCATTTTACATTTTTATCGAAGTTTTTCAAGAGAGAATCTTGAGGTATGTTCAATGTTACGTTAGCCTGCAGTGCTTCTCCATACGTTACATCCGCATCTATATTGGTAATATTTGAAGTAATTTTTGCTTTTGCTGTAAGAGGGGTAATTTTTTCGAAGTCCAAAGGTACATCTATCGCAACATTTACTTTGCTTCCATTCAATTCACCCGGCAGAGTAAGCATTTTATCTACTTCCATTGCTTCTGTTGTTTCTAAATGAAATTTTCCTGTTTTCATATCAGAGGAGACAAAACTTCCTTTTAGTCCATCTGAAGAGATATCTGTATGCACAGAATTCAAATCACCTTTGTATTGCACATGGAAATTATTTAAAGGTTTCACTAACTTAGCATCCATGCCTATCAACTGATCTGCTTTTATCTCACCGGAATAACTCATGTTTTTATCCATAAGAAAAGTATTGGTGATAGACACATCTTTTGCATAAGGCGTAGAAATCATTATCTTTGTATCTGCAACCATGGTATTGTCTGCCAGGGTATAGACCACATGACTCAAAAGAGAATCTATATCGACATTAAACGCTTCACTTGCATTAACATCACTTTGGTTTGACTCGTTCGTATCGACTATGAGTATCTGTTTTGCGCTTGCTTTTAAGTCTGCTACGATGTGCTTTTGACTGGCATCTATGTCTATGGTAATGTTACCTATAGCTTCTCTACTAATGGGAAGATCATAGAGAGTAAAAAGTTCAGCAAGAGGCGTAATAACAATGCCCCCCAAGAGTTGGTTGTCTTTTATTTTCCCAGAGTAAGTGATATTTGAAAGATTTGTTGTGCCGTTCAAATCTACAAACCCATCCTCAAGTACCACCTTTTGCGTATTAAACCTAAGCTCTTTTGCATTCAGGAAAAGTGTCATAATATCTACTGGGTCATAGTTGGCAGGCATAATATAGACATTTAAAGAATTCAGCAGTACATACTTAGGGATTAGATGATTCTTTTCCTTCGTCTCTTCTACTTTTTTGTCGTCTTCGATCAGCGTACCATTGGCATCAATATTTTTAACCGCTGTTGCATTGGTATCTGGCGCAAAAAGGCTTTGTATTGCAAGGGTATTGACATCTTTTAAACTAATTTCTGTCAATGTAAGCGTCTCCCCCTCTAACTTTCCCTCAACATTTAAATGACTTACATTGGAGTCAAAAAGAAGTGCAAAATGCTCAACAGCGATACTCTTCTCTTTGTTTGCCATTATTTTCTCAATATTTGCATCAAGATTATTCACCTCTACACTAAGTGTTTCTATCTTGGCTGTTTTATAAAGTCTTGGTTTCAAAGTTGCTATGAATTTTCCAACGCGTATCTCTTTAGGTATAAAAGGGTTCATCTCCTCTGTTTTATTTTTATCACCTTCATCACTATCTGTTTGAGGCACTTCAGAAACATTCGCATCTGTATTGTCTGTTAAAAACATCGATTCAAGTGCTTCACTGTCTATATTTTCAACAGCCAAATTACGAACAAGCAATGTGCCATCATCTAGTGAAGCTTCAAGCAGCACCGTTGTAATATTTGTATCTAGCTGTAATTTAAGATGCTCAATACCTATCTCATCATTCGCATACATTATATCTTCCACATCCAAAACAGTTTTAGAAATAAGAATACCCTGTTCTTCAAAAGGCTTAACATCTACATGTGCTTTATCTACCAGTATCACAACGGGAAGAGGCTCTGAACTACTGTTGTCATCACTGGGGAAAAAGTCGATCAACGCTTTCACAACATCAACATCCAAGGCTTCTACGCTTATCTCATTGATCGCAATTCTTTTATATAAAATTTTAGAAGGATTCCATGAAAATTTAATCTTTTCACTCAATGTTTTTCCATCAAATTTCAAGTTATCAATTTTTACCCCTGTAAAAACATTACCACGTATATCATCATATGATATCTTATACTCAGGGGCGAAAACATCTGCTGCTTTTTTAATCACCCATGAGGAATTTGCAGCAAACACAATGACAACAATCAACACAGTAAAAAAGATCAGGAAAGAGTAAAATATTTTTTTCATCAAAATGATTGTCCTATCTGGAATGATATCGCATACTGGGAAGTATCTTGCACATTCATCCCCACATCCAGTTTAAATGGTCCGATGGGAGTCATGTACCGTACACCCAGACCTGCTGACGTGATGACTTCTCCCGAAAAATCATAAGCATCTGCGGTCAGCATAGTATTGTCCGTAAAGACAGCACCATAGAGGTCACCCCAGAGAGGATAATTTGCCTCCAATGAGAGGTTTGCCATATTAGCTGCCCCAAATATGGTGTATTCGGTAGGAGAGACGATCACACCCAGCTGTCTAAACCCATAAGCACGGTTTGAAAATGAACCTCCCCCGAAAAAATACTTTGATTCAGGGAGAGAGTTCTTTCTGTCTTCATCTACCACACCTGCTTTTCCTACTGCTGAAAGGGTAAGATCCGAAAAGGTATGTATAAACCTTCCTTCCAATAGTGTTTTATAGTACACACTTGATTCCTCATCATTTGAAAGTCCAAATTCAGCATAGGCGGAGAAATAATATCCGTATTTGGGATTAAGTTTGGAATCCCTGGCATCATAAATAAAATTCACAAAAGGATAAAAAAGTTTGAACGTGCCTTCATTCACAGCATGTTCCAGTTTTTCTCCCGGCTTCAGATTATCTAGCGCTGTGATCTCAATATTTTCTATGGCAATACCTACTCGTAATTGCGTTCTTTTGCTTTCATGTTCCAGATAGCTTCTAAAAAATGCCTTCTTTTCCTTGAATCCTTCATATTCCAAGTTTGTATAACCTAATTTTGCAGCGATACCCACATAATAGTCAGAGATATTGAAAAGGACCGGTCTGTAAAAACTTAAAATGGCCAATTGTTCCAATGATGACCAGCCCAATTGAAGCTTTAATCTCTGTGCATTACCCATAAAATTATGTTTGGTCAGGGAAGTGTGTACACGTGCACCGACATAAGTGTCAAACCCGGCACCTGCTTCAAACTGGTATGGTTTTGCCATCTCTGAAACTGTGATATCAACAGGTACAACATTATAAATTTTTCTATCTACACCAATCAGTACCGAATCAAATGCCTGAAGTCCATAAAGTGCATCTGAGGTATCTTTTACCAGTTCGGTGCTAAACCTTTCACCCTTCTCTGCCCTAACTCGTGATTTTATCACATCATCAGCAATGGTTTTTGTCCCCGTAACTGTCACTTCCCCAAAAGTACATACACCACCCTTTTTCAGCGTATAGCGAAGATCAACAATGTGCTTATCCAGATCCACATATGCCTTAGAGTCAAAGTCATAAGAACAATACCCATCTTTGAGTAATTGTCCAATAATCTTACCTTTTATAGATATAAATTTTTTAGCCTTAAAAATTTCATCTTTTTCAAATGTAACCAGGGAAACAATATCATAATCACTGGATATATTGATGTCTTCTACTTTGACCGGTTCATTTTCTTTCACTTCAACAGTCACGGTTGTATTGGTCTCTTTGATTGTATACGTAGCATCATAAAACCCTTCAGAGTCATAAAAAGCTCTTAATGAAGCATGTAAAGTAGGTAATAATTTATCTACTATAGTAGCAGTATCATCTTTCCAAAACTGAAATATACTCTTATGCTCAGCACCTAAAGCATCATACATTTCAGATTCATCGAAGTATTCTTCTCCATGAATATGGATAATATGTGTAGGCAGGACTATCTCTTCTTCATCATCCCCGAAGAGTGAAGCACAAAGCGTTGTCGACCATAACAACATGATAATAAATAATATTTTTTTATACATTTTCAATAAGTTTCCCCTAAAAACATAATATTTTATCTAAAAGAGACTAAAATATACTTATAATCCTAATTAATGCAGTAAGTCTTTGACACTTTCCAAGGGGTCTTTCCCCTCTTCTATCATCGCATACACTTCTGCTGCGATAGGAAGGTAGATCTCTCTGTCTTCTGCTATTTTATGTAATGCCTTTGCTGTGGGGACCCCCTCTGCTACTTCACCTAACTCTTCAAGTATTTCATCCATACTTTTACCCTTGGAGAGTCCCAACCCTACACGATAGTTTCGAGAGAGTGTTGAAGAGGCAGTAAGGAAAAGGTCACCTGCTCCACCCAGAGAGAGAAAAGTTTCTGTTTTTGCACCAAAAGCTTCTCCGAAACGTGTCATCTCCACCAATCCTCTTGAGATCAGTGCGGCTCTTGCATTATTTCCCAGGCCAAGTCCGTCACAGACCCCCCCCGCGATGGCAATAACATTCTTATATGCCCCGGAAACTTCTGCCCCAACCACATCATCACTGACATAACCTTTAATAAAATCCGGAAGATGATCTGCATAGGTTTGTGCCAATTCCAGATTCGTAGAGCTTATTTTGAGTGCGGTAGGAAGAGACTTTTGTACTTCTGCAGCAAAAGAGGGACCAGAGATGAAAGCCAGTCTGTCTGCAGAGACAAACTCTCCATAGATCTCATTCATAAAAGATCCTGTTGAAGTCTCGATACCTTTGGCCGCTACCAAAATATTCTGCCCTCTGTCTTCAAAATTGTTTTCCATCCATCCCCGTACAAATTGCGCAGGAATTGCTATCACCAGATACTCTCTATCCAGTGCTTCATCCAGTGAGACAAAATTTTCTATCTCTTTGGGTGTACGTGAATGTATCACCACATCATTGTCCTGACTATAGGCATGATACAGTGCCTGTCCCCATTTTCCTGCTCCTATAATGGCTAGTTTCATATTGAATCCTTCTTTTCATTTTTTTCGATCATTTCTACAAATTGTGATGCACTTTCATCATACATGTCAAATATCCTACTCACCCCTGCAAGTAACAGTTTCCTATTGTCTTCTTTACTGTCAGAAAGCGCTACTATCTCAGAGTCAAAACCGTTTGCACGTAAAGTGATAGCATAATAGACATTTAACGCTTCGTCATGCATCGCACAGACAGCAATGCCATCATGGATATCCGGTGTCTCAGAGCTTTGTTCATCGATAAGGATCACATTCATAAATCCATCTGCTTTGGCAGCCTCGTAACGATCAGACTCTATCTCATAAATAGAAACTTCGATCCCCTCTGCTTTGAGCTGTTTACAGATATGGCTGCTCTTATGCGTGTATCCAAAAAAGAAGATATTTTTCTTCTCCTCTTCACTGTGCTTTTTCAGGTAAGTAAAGGCTTTTGTATCTACCACCTTATAAAGCTCAACCACACCATCCACTTTCGTAGCTTTATATTGTGCAAGTAACTCCACTTGATTCATACGGGCATAAACAACCGCATTCTTCTGTATACTTTTTGCATTGAGTATAAAGTAGATATTGTCTATGTCTGAACTTCTTAACGTTAGAAATGCAACAATGTTTTTTCTTTGGTTCAGTGTTTTGATGATCTTTGCAGAAGAACCGTCTGCATGTATCACCGTATAACCATCCTGTTGTGCCATGGCAGCTTTACTGTCATCACTTTCTATAATGACAGGTTCATAATTTTTATGGCGTTTTAATTTTTTGGCGATGGTTGTGCCCAAATGCCCGTAGCCATTGATGATGACCACATTACGCAGTTTATTGACATGATTGATACTGTCCTGATTACGCAGTTCATCAAATCTTTCAGAAAAAGCAGAAACCATCACCGAGGTCACAAAAGATATCATGGCAATACCAAAAATGATACCGAACATTGAGACTACTTTACCTAATTCCGTGACAGGAGCGATATCACCGTAACCTACAGTAGAGATGGTTATCAATGCCCAGTAAATAGCATCCAGATAAGAGCCTAATGCCTGGTTGATTCCAAATTCCAGCAGATAGAAAATAGACCCAAAGGTAAAAGTCACCCCAAAAAGCATATAGCCCAAAAAGATGAATTCAAAACGTTTTTTCTGTAAAGCACCAAAAAGACTTGAAGCACCGTGCATATAGTGATAAAGTTTAAGCAGTCTAATGATCCTGAAGTGAGGGAAAATAGCTACCAAGTCTATCAGTGCCGGCAGAGAAAGCATATATCTCAGTTTAGCCTTAAAAATAGGTAAATAAAGCTCCATCCCTCCTTGGGTTTTCGAATTAGAAACAATATGCTTGTGAATATCAGTCTGTACCCATAGTCTTAACAGGTATTCCAAAGCAAAAACACCTGTTACAACATAGAGATCGATCTGTACTACCCATTCAGGAATTTTTTCAGACTTGCTCAGAATCAGTGTAGAGATCGAGAAAATGATCAATGCGATCATAGACCGGTCAAAGTACTTTTTATAGCGATAATTGGGATCTGTAAGCAGTGCGCGGAAAAATGATTTTGTTTTTTGGTATTTAACTGACTTGTCTATTTTCTCGGAGAATCTTACAATAAAGTTATGCATATTCTCCCCCTTTTTAGGGTCGATATTATCGACCTCTGTATTGAAGGTCGATAATATCGACCCTACGTCATTTAACCCAAACGCTCTTTAAGTAACGCATTCACCTTGCCGGGGTTCGCTGTCCCTTTACTGGCTTTCATCGTTTGCCCGACAAAGAAGCCGAAAAGTTTGTCTTTACCGCCTTTATACTGCTCCACTTTATCCGGATTTGTAGCCAATATCTCATCAATGATAGCCAAGATAGCCCCATCATCACTCACCTGTGCAAGGCCTAATTCATCAATAAGTACCTCGACATCACGATTTTTATTTTCCATCATATGGTCAAGCAGGTCTTTCCCGCCTTTTCCTGAAATGCTATCATCAGAAATTTTAGCAACCAATGTGCCCAATGTTTTTGCATTCACTGGTGAACTTTCTATCGTATGTCCTGCTTTATTGAGACGGCCAAGTAACTCAGAAGTCAGCCAAGTCACTGCTGTTTTAGGCACAGCACCTTGTTCTAACATCTCTTCAAAATAGTATGCCATCTCTTTGTCCGAAGTGATCACATGTGCGTCAGCAGGTTTTATGCCAAGTTCTTCTATATACCGTTTAACTTTTGCATCAGGGAGTTCAGGCATTTGTTTGGCTTCATCTATCATCTCTTGTGTCACTACCAATGGACGCAGATCTGGGTCTGGAAAATAACGGTAATCCGCAGCTTCTTCTTTCCCTCTCATGGATTTTGTCACACCTTCAGCCACATTCCAAAGTCTAGTTTCTTGATGTACTTCCTGTTCATAGACACCATCTTCATAGGCCTCTGTTTGTCTTTGTACTTCGTAGGCAATAGCCGCAGCAACAAATTTAAAGGAGTTAATATTTTTAATCTCTACTCTTGTACCAAATTCTTCTTGACCTTTAGGGCGGATGGAAACATTCACGTCACATCTAAATGACCCCTCTTGCATGTTTGCATCAGAGATATCTAGGTAACGTACCGTAGAATGAAGCTTTTTCAAAAATGCCACAGCTTCTTCAGAAGATCGCATATCGGGATCAGAAACTATCTCAAGCAAGGGGGTTCCTGAACGGTTCAAGTCTACTTTTGAGTGGTTACCCTCATGTATATTTTTTCCAGCATCTGCTTCTAGGTGTGCCTGTGTCATACCAATACGTTTTTTTGTACCATCTTTCAAGTCTATAAACACTTCACCTTTTTGCACAATAGCCTTAGTCAACTGCGTAATCTGATAGGCAGAAGGACTGTCAGGGTAAAAGTAAGACTTTCTGTCAAAATAGGACGTATGATTTACATTTGCATTGATCGCATAGCCCAATCTCATCGCTTTGATCGCAGCTTCCTTGTTTACTACAGGCAAGGCACCGGGAAGCGCTAAACAAGTAGGACAGGTATTGGTATTTTGATGTGCTGCAAAAGAGGTAGGACAAGAACAAAAGAGTTTCGTTTTAGTGTTCAGTTGAACATGAACTTCAAGACCGATGACGGTTTCAAACATAGTGATTTTCCTTATAAATAGTACACATTTTAAATTAAAGTAATTATAGCGTTATTGTCTTATAATACGTACATCCCCAAAGAAGACCAGGTCTTTCAAAACCGCTTTATCTACGATGCCTTCTTTATTCATTTTAACTTCCAGTTCACCTTTTTGACTGTGGTACAATTTACGATGCATCACGACAGTACTGTACCAGTCACCCTCTTTCACTTTTCCTAAAAGATCTCCCATCTTCTTTAAAGATTTCTGTGAAGGAACAGTCATATCTACACGTCCGTTTCTACGGTCAGCACCTACCGCTTTAAAAGTATAGTGTCTGCTCTTGTATTTCTCTTTGATATGTTTGGGAAGGTTTAAAAAAAGCGTCAACATGTCATCTTTCGAGTAATATCCAAGCGTTACTTTTTTATCTTTGATCTTTACGCCCTGCTTCCATTCTTTATAATGACGTGTGACGCTCTTTTTCCTATGGTTTACAGTATAGATCGTTGTATTTGTATACTCACCGTAAGATTTGATCATCTGATACAGATCTGTCACCAGTAGTCCACGTTCTATATGTCCTTTGGAAATATGCCGTTCCTTGAGGTTGTCCGTCACCGTTTTAGCGATGCTACCCACAGCCACTACCGTTGCATTGATACTGTAATATTTATGATCAGAAGTCAGTGTCGCATGTACTTTGGCCACTTCACCGAAGATACCAAACTCTACACGGTACTCTGCATCTATATTTCTTGCAGTTAATAAAACCAGTGAAAAGAGAAAAAGTAAAAAGATCCGTAACATAGGCTTAAGCTGCAAAATAACGAATAGAAGCAAAACCTGCCGCTCCTGATCTTTCACAGGCTGCTATTTGCTCCTCTGTGACTATGCCGCCTAATGCCAAGATAGGGATAGTCACTTGTGAAATCATATTTTCCAAGACTTCCAAACCCACAGGAAGCCCTTTATTTGCTGTTTCATAGATGGGACTGAAGGTTGCCATATCTGCACCCAGAAGTTCTGCTTTTTTAAGCTCTTCCAGCGTATGAGTACTGACCACCACAAAAAGATCTTTGGCTTTTGCCACGGCAATATCACCCAGTTGCTGACTTGTTAAGTGGACGCCGTCAGCTTTAACACTATCGGCTAAGACATGATCTCCATGAATGAGGACTTGTTTAAAAGCAAAACCCTTGGCTGCCTCAACAAAATCAACAGCTTTTAGTTTGACATCTGACTTAGTTCCAAATTTATCCCGATAGACGATCATTGAAGCTTTCTTGGAAAACCTTTCCATGTCACGCTGCAAAGTGTTAAAATCTAAGGTAGAGGGGTCGGTGACAGCATAAGCAATCATTGAAGATCGTTATTTTCTTTTGGCAAGGGAGATTTTTCAATAAGAAGTTTTTCAAGCAGTGCCGTCTGTTTTTTAAGCTCTAGATGTTTCTCTTTACCGGTGATGATATGCTCCAGGAAAAGTACTCCTGCCATGCCCGGCAATGCACCTATAAATGCAGACACAAGGGCAAGAAAGAAACTCTCCTGATAAAAAGAAAGAAAAGAAGTGATGGCGCCCAGCAGAACAGCTGCCCATGCGACGCCTAAGAGAAAGTTGATCACAAAACTTAAAGGAGCATTCTGTAATCTCATTTTAAAAACCTAAGAGATCTTAGTGATCATCTTCTAGTGCTATAGCACCTGCAAGGTATACATAGGTAAGTATCATGAAAACGAAAGTTTGCAAAAATGCCATAAATGTAAGAAGGATCAACGGTGCGATCGGTACGATCCATGGGGACAGCATCAAAAGAACCCATAAAAAGAGATCATCTCCTTTGATGTTACCAAAAAGTCTGAATGAAAGTGAAATGATTCTCGAGATGTGAGAGACGATCTCAATAGGGTACATCAAAAGTGACATAGCAAATTTTGCTATGGGATTCATCTCTCCAAGGTGTACAAAGTTCTTAAAATACGTAAATGCACCCTGTGCCTTAATACCTTCATAATTGTAGTATAAAAAAACGATGAGTGCCAAAACAAGTGTTACGTTAATATTTGATGTTGGAGATTCAAATCCCGGAATAATACCGATAAGGTTATTGACAAGCACGAACAATCCTATCGTTGCAATTAAAGGTAAATATTTACGTGCATGCTCTTCACCTATAACATCTTTACCCATAGCAATAACACCGCCAAGGAACGCTTCCATCACGTTTTGTGTACCTGTCGGTACTGCTCTAAGACTCTTTGTTGCCATTTTTGCAATCGCAAGTATAATAATTGCCACTAAAATCAAGTGTGAAACAAATAACATTTGTCCGTGACCGAAAATTACACCCAGATAAGTAAATATACCTTCCATAAAACATCCTCTTGTAAGTTTAATATTGCGGGATTATATCCTTTTAGACCTTAGTTTTAGTGTAATTTTTCCTGTCCCAGGCGATAAAGTGCAAAATCATATTTGATGGGGTCCTTTTCATCAAAAGTCCGCAGAGTATCGGTCAATTCTATACTTGCTTTCATATCATAGGTTTTACGTTTCAGTAAACCTAAACGTTTTGAAACCTGAAAAGTATGCGTATCCAGGGGCATAAGTAGATCTTTTTTATCTATCTTCGACCATAAGCCCATATCAAGTTCATCTTTTCGTACCATCCAGCGCAAGTACATCATGTAGCGTTTATATGTACCTGCAGCAGAGACTTTTTTGGGTACCGAAGCTGTTAAAAAATCATATCCTCGACTTTTATAAGGATGCACTTTTTTAAAAGTCTCAATAAAATACCACAAACCATCTAAGACATTTTCTTCTTTCTTATAGCCTGCATAAAAGATGTTTTCAATACTTTCCACACTTTTTAATCGCTTTAATGCTATGAAAAATGCACTCACATCTTCAGACTTTTGAAAACGGTAATAATGACTTGAAAGCTCTTTTATAATAGTTTCATCAGAGCTCTCAAGCAAAGAAAAATCAAAACTGTCTAAAAATTTAACGATGAGCCCTGCATTACCATACGCGAACAAAGCACAGACCAAGGCTATGGATTCATCCTGGTATTTTGAAGCGATGAGAAGTGGATCCGGTTTTTCATAGGAGAGTTCGGTATGAGAGTTTCTTATTTCAACTTCTTTGTCTAAAAGAGTTTTAACTTCAGATAATTTCAAATGCTTCTCCGTAGGGTGTTGTCTCCTGACAACACCTTCTAAAATATAAACCATTATTAAAACCACATATTTAATTGGTGTTGTCAGGAGACAACACCCTACGAGATCAATATAATGTTTCCGTCCTATCAATCTAAAACGTAAAATGCTCACCCAAATAATACTTACGTACATTCTCATCATTGGCTATCTCATCACTTGTACCCGTAGCCAACATTTCACCACTACGCATGACATAGGCTCGGTCACAGATCCCTAAGGTTTCGCGTACATTATGGTCTGTGATGAGTATACCCATGTCCAGCTCAACCAGTTGTTTAATGATGTTTTGTATGTCAAGTACAGCTATGGGGTCAACCCCGGCAAAAGGTTCATCCAGAAGCAGGAACTTTGGTTCCCCCACCAATGCTCTGGCTATCTCCACTCTTCTTCTCTCCCCACCACTCAGACGTATGCCCAAACGTGAACGTATGGGTTCAATGTTGAAAATTTCAAGCAGTTTTTCTATCCGTGGTCCGCGCACCTCTTCTTTGAGCTTCAATGCTTCAGCGGCGATAAGCAGATTTTCTTCCACCGTCAGATCTTTAAAGATACTGGACTCTTGAGGCAGGTACCCTATCCCCATCTGTGCACGGGCACTTAAAGGCAGTTTTGTGACATCTTCACCATCTAAAAAAACTTGACCTTCTGTGGCATCCGTCAATCCACACACCATATAGAAGGAAGTGGTTTTTCCTGCACCATTTGGGCCAAGAAGCCCTACGATCTCTTTACTTTTTACAAGTAAAGAAATATCATGGACTATTTTTGTTTTTTTAATGGTTTTAGAAAGACCTTTGGCTTCAAGTGTATGCATTAATTATCCTGTAAATTCTACTATTATTGCTAGGTTCTATGTCAATCGTTACAACATTATAACCTACACCTTCTAAAAAGGCTTTAAGTGCATCTGAACCCCACTCTACCATATGCCAACCTTCTTTCTCAAACTCTTCAAACAGCCCAAGCTGCATAAATTCATCATGATCCAAACGGTACAGATCATAATGATACAGATGGCTGCCGTCTTTTGCAGCGTAACACTGCTGCAAAGAAAAAGTAGGTGAAGTGACTTCTCCTTCTATACCTTTTTCTTTTGCGATGGCTTGCGTCAGCGTTGTTTTTCCTGCTGCCAGATCACCACGGAGGAATACTATGGCGTTAGAAGGTAAGGTAATTTGTAGATAATCAACTACTTTATTTAATTCTAGTAAAGATGCTTGTATTTCCATGTTTATCCCGTAGGGTGTTGTCTCCCGACAACACCATTTTAATTTAACATACCAAAACATAATTGGTGTTGTGAGGACACAACACCCTACAATTTCTGACTAACATCTGCCATAAAATTCAAATGTTCTCTGGTCTTCCCGCTATCAAGCTGCGCTTCAACCATTGCTATAGCTTCTTGTATATCACGTACATTACCATCTACAAACAGAGCAAAAGCAGCGTTAAGCACAACGATGTCTCTTTTAGCTCCTTTTTCTTCACCTGAGTAGATATCTCTGGTGATCTGTGCATTAAAAGTAGCATCGCCGCCTTGTATCGCTTCTTTAGGTGCAAGATCAAATCCAAATGTTTCAGGGTTGATCTCACCTTCACTTATACGATCACCTTCCACGTAGGCAAAGGAGGTATGACACGCCAGTCCTATCTCATCCATACCATCCTGAGAACTTACAACAAAAGCTCTTTTAGTATCAAGCTCCAATAAAGCTTCTGCCATACGTTTAATGTAAGAAGGAGAAAACACACCTAAAAGGTATTTTTGTGCTCCGGCAGGATTGGTTAAAGGTCCCAAAATATTGAAGATCGTTCTATGGTCTATGGATTTACGTATAGGCATAATGTGTTTCATCGCCGGGTGGTGGTCAGTGGCCGGAAAAAAACAAAACCCTGTCTCTTCAAGCATTTTAATTTTATTCTCTATAGTAAGGTTAAGATTGAGTCCTAAGGCTTCAAGTACATCCGTTGCTCCAGACTTTGAGGTAATACTTCTATTTCCATGTTTTGCCACCACACGTCCCATAGAAGCAAGCAAAAGTGACACTGTTGTAGAGATATTAAAGCTTCCACTCTTATCTCCGCCTGTACCTACAATGTCTATGGCTTTTTCACGAAGTTCATTAGAGAGATCGAGCTTGATAGAGTGTTCACGCATCACAGAAGCCGCCGCAGCGATATCTGCCCCGCTTTCACCTTTTTCATAAAGGTTTATGAGAAAAATACGTGCTTCTTCTGTAGCCATTTCATTGTTAAACAGTTTTTCAAATTGTTGTTTTATATTCATAATTCTCTCCGTAGGGGGCGATTGCCATCGCACCACTTTATACAATATAAGCCTTTGGACAAATATTTTATTTTATGCAAATTTTATTATTGCTGCGATGGCAATCGCCCCCTACAACGCTTTAACATACTCTTCTTTTTGACTTTTAGGAATCGTCTTGGTCACAGGAATCTGCAACACTTCATAAGACTTAGCCCCTTTAAGATACTCTATCGTCACAGTATCCCCTATCGCAACATTCTTAGAAGCTTTAGCTTTCATCCCATTTACAAGTACAACACCCGACTTAAGCATATCCGTAGCAATAGTACGACGCTTCACCACATTCACAGCACTTAACCATTTATCTACACGCATATTATTTCCTTAGTACTTCTCCAACACTCGTTCCCACGTTGTACGTGGGAATGCATACTTCAATTTAATTACAGTATACACTTATTTTTCACAAAAAACTCTCATATGCATTCCCACACAAAGTATGGGAACGAGGAAAGACAGGTTTAATGTAGATCTTCGTTCAATACTACTTCTCTTGTACTTCTTCTTGCAATGATCTCACCCGTCGTTGAGTTCTGTCTAAAGTGAAGTCCATTAAGCCCCTGGAACTCATCGGCTCTGAATGTTGTTTTGGAGTCTAACTTCGTTTCCGGATTTGCAGCAGCAATTTTTGCCAACTCATCCGGAGATACTTTTACCTTAGTTCCCGCAAATATAGCCACACCGCCATCGATGATACAGGCATCACCAAGAGGGATTCCACAAGTAGAGTTCGCTCCAAGCAATGTATTTTCACCAATGCTGATAGGGTTACCGTCTGTTCCGGAAAGTACACCCAGGATACTCGCACCGCCACCCACATCTGAACCTGCACCAACGATAGCAGAAGAAGAGATACGCCCCTCAACCATTACAGGACCAAGAGTACCGGCATTGAAGTTAATGTATGACGCACCTGGCATCACTGTTGTACCCGCAGCAAGCTGTGCACCCATACGTACTTTAGATGCTTCTAAAATACGTGTATTGTCTGCAGGAATCACATGCTGTAGGAATCTTGGGAATTTGTCTACAGAGTCTACTGTCGGGTAGTTTCCATTCAGCTTCATTTCGATCTCATTGTCTCTCAGGTAGTCAAGCTCATAGGGTGTGTTACCCACCCATGCCACATTTGACAAGATACCAAAGGCACCATTGAGGTTTACTTTTCTAAGTTCTGCTTTGCTTTGAGAAAGTGCATACAGTTTCAAATACACTGCTTCTACAGATTCAGCATTTCCATCTTCAAACAAAAACACGATCCTGAAGTTCTTAGCGATATCTTCCATGTCCGCAAGTGTTTTGATCACTTGTACATTTTTATGTGCATCTCCGGTAGCTTCTGCCAAATACGGAGCAAATGCCGCCATCGCATTTTGAACAAAGTTATCGTTGATCGTCACTACAAATTCAGACCCCGAAAAGTCAACATCACATTTTGCTTCCTGCAGTGCTTTGATGAACACAGCAGCAGAACCAAAGTTCTCTTTCCAGTTGATCAGCCCAAAATTTGCCTGAAGTATTTTCTCAGCATTTTTTTGACCTCTGTCTACTCTAGCAATACCAAATGCCATAGGCTCTCTATACCCTGCTTGAGAAGTAACCTCTGCTACCAATGCTTTAAATGCGTCTGTTGTTTGTACTGTTTCAATTGCCATAGATAAAATCTCCTAAATATAATCATAATAATTTAAAGCGATTATACTTTATTTTGTTTAAGGGCACCTCTAACACCACTAAGTTAAGGATTTTTCTATACAAGGAGCAGGGACTTTAGTCCCGTAAAAATGGGGTTGAAATCCCTACTCCAGAAATTTTTACTCTTAACTTAATGGTGTTGAAGGGTACTTCTAAAGAAATTTTCTGTACAATCCGCGCATGAAACATCTTAGAGGCCACAGTAAAAACTATTTTTCATTAGCCGTCATCGCTATGTACTCTACTTTGCATAAGTTGAGCCGTTTAGACAGCAATTACCAGTACCATAAACTTGCCTACAAACTACCAGAACGTAAAACCTCCCCACCTTCCGAAATCATTTAAATATATCGTAGGGTCGGTTTACCGACCTTAAGCATAAAATTTTACACATATATAATGGTCGATAAATCGACCCTACATCATTATACATCATTTATAGGAATCATCATGACAATAAAATCACTTAGCCTCATCACGGCTACGCTGCTGCTTACAACACACACGTACGCAGAAGAAAACCTTCAACTCGAAGACATCACCATCACATCCACTAACAAAGTACCCACATCCATTCAAAACACCACAGCCAATGTCGTAGTCATCACTTCAAATGACATAGAAGAACGCGGTTACCAGACTGTTGCAGAGGCGATCTCTACAGTATCGGGTATCTCGATCACCCATTCCGGTGGTCTGGGTCAGCAAACATCATTTTTTATGAGAGGTGCAGACTCAGGTAAGATACTTGTACTTTTAGACGGTGTACGTCTCAATGACCCAAGTACGACCAACGGTACTGCGCTGCTTGACAGTCTGCTTACAGACAACATCGAACAAATAGAGATCGTTAAAGGCGGTTCAGGCAGTATCTGGGGTTCCCATGCTTCTGCAGGTGTCATTAACATCATTAGCAAAAAAGCTAAAGATGGTGTGCATGGTTCTCTGGGACTCAGCTATGGTTCTCACAATACCAAAGGGGCAGACGCAGCACTTTCTTATAAAGATGAAAAACTATCTGCTCAGGTACTTGCTTCTTATCTTGATACAGACGGTTTTTCAGCCCTGGCGCCAAGAAAGGCAGAAGATGACGGATACACAAATAAAAATATCAACCTCAAACTCGGATATGCTTTTAATGCAAACAACCAAGTAAACCTTAGTTATAACTACATCACAACAGATACAGATTTTGATGATCGATTCTCTCTGCTTCAGGCTGATGATGATTACAGTCATGCCACATCCGACCAGACGAACTATGCACTCGATTACCTCTTTACGCAGGACAATTACTCTGCAACGTTTCATGCCAGTAAAGGTGAGTATGACAGAGACTATTACACCACAGGGTTTTTCGGTGACGGACACAATGTCTACAGAGCCACACTAGAAGAGTACTCATTCATCAATGCCTATGACTACACAAGCGGAAAAGCCGTCCTCGGACTGGAATACAAAGATATAGACGGATTTAACCGCTATAACCTTTTCCCGGAGAGTCAGGCAGACTACATCAACAAGGCTGTCTATCTTTCAAATGTCTATCACATTCATGAGTATACCCTTCTGGAAACAAACCTCAGATACGACAATTATGATGAATTTGATAATAAAACGACCTATAAGATCGGGCTAAAATACTCTCATGATTTTCTTCAAGGATTTATCACCTCTGCAAACTACTACACCTCTTATGATGCACCCTCTGCCTACCAGTTGGCTAATACAGCATTTGGCAGACTCTTAAAACCCAGCTATACCAAAGGGTATGATATCTCTGCGGGTTACAAAGATCTGCTCACACTGACCTATTTTCATAACAAAGTTGAAGACAGTATCGATTATATCTTTGATCCTCTCACCTTTATAGGCGGCTACACCAACATAGACGGTACCTCAAAATTTTCAGGACTTGAAGTGGAAAGTGCCTATACATTGGATGATTACAACCTCGTATTCTCTGCAAACTATACCCACCTGTTTGATTATGAAAAAGAAGATGGCACAGACCTTTTGAGACGTGCAAAAGATACACTTAACGCATCCATAAGCTATTATACTGAGAGTGATATGCACTTTGGCGTAGATGCCCAATACCTAGGAGACAGACTGGACACAGACGGCAGTTTCCCTGTGGCGTCAGAAGTATCCACAGGAAACTACACCGTATGGAACCTTAACTTCAGTACAAAACTCATCCATGACATCGACTTCTCTCTGCATGCTAAAAACATCTTTGACAAAGAGTATGAGTCTACTTATGGATATGCCACAGAAGGACGTTCTCTTTATGGAAAAATAAAGTACAGCTTCTAAACCACAGGAACCCTAAACTTGTTTAGGCAAAAAACCTCATATCTCAATTTGATATTTTTCCTCAAACAAGTTTGAGGTTCCTTCTTTCTGCTTTGATCATTTTAAAATAGGATATAATCATTTCATGTGTGCCAAGACAAATCGGCACTTACTAGCAGGTGCGATACTTCAAAGTGTTTAGTCCTGCCTAAGTAGTCTTACAGATAAGAGCTTAGTATCGACCCCTTGAGCCATCCATCTTCTCGTTGGGTGGTGTCATTCTTGCCGTACTCATGCTTGTCGTTGCACGTTTCTATCATCATATACTCAATGCAGATTGGTTTTTCAAAATTTCATTATTCGTGGAAGTAGTATTATTGCTAGCCATGCTCTATTTTATTTATGCCTCATACAGCTATCAAACTGCCCTGCTACTCTATATAGGATATCAGATCACGTTTGTCTTTGGAAGCTACCTCGTAAGAGCAGAAACCCTCCTGCTGCAAACCGACACCCTCTTAACCAAACTTGATACCGCCAAACAACTGGGCTATCTTTCAGGGATGGGCATCTCTTACATCCTTTATAAAGTATTCACACACTATGGTATAGAAAACGCTCAAGACCAGGTTTATGCTCTGCATTTTTTACTTATTGGGATTGAAGTAGTAGTGATTGTTTTAATCTGGAAGAGTTTTAAGAAAGTTTAACTATCAATTATGAAAATCGATTACCGCATAGTCATCATCTTCTGTACTCTTTCCATAATGATCTGCATCACCTTCCACATAAACTTTTGTACCCACTTTGGCCCAGTCAAACATCTCTTGGGCAAAGCCTTGTTTAAGCCGTATGCAGCCATGAGAATCCGCTTTGTTCGGTACATAACCTAAATGCATAGCGATACCGGTATTGGTCAGTCTCAGCATATAGGGCATCTGTGCACCGCCCTTGGGTCTGGGCCAGAGGTTTGATCTATGATAACGCTTTTTTTGGAGGATACGGAATTCACCTTCAGGTGTTTCCCGACCTGGTTTACCTGAAGAGATACGCCCCTCAAACAGCACATAGCCGTCTTCAATGGCATATGCCTTTTGTTCAGAGAGATTGACGATAATATAGGGGGATGAAAAAAGCATCGTAGTGAAGAGGATCAGATATACTAAACTCAAAATCCTTAACATCAAAACTTCCTACTATTTCCATTTAGTCATTTCTCTTGACAATGCTGATCTACCATAATTAAATTATCAAGATCAACAAAAGCTCAAGAAACATTTATTTTTTAATCATTATTATTAATTAAATAGTTTAGTTGTACGAATGGTCTCAAGATCTCTCCAAGTGTGACAAACGGCGACGTATAGTCAGCCGAGGCCACTCTAAACGCCTTCCAAGAACTTGGTTTCACATACACGATATCATTGGGTCTCAACATCAACGAAGCATATATCATTGTATCAAAGTTGGTCAGGTCCACGGTTCGCATCTGTATCCCTCTTACCGGATTGTTTGAAATAATGGTAACACTGTCTCTCACAGCAGAGTCAGTCAAGTCTCCGGCAGCGGCGATGGCTTCAAACAGGTTCATCTTTTCGTTGGGTATCGGTATGACACCCGGCTTTTTCACTTCTCCCACAACAATAAGACGCTTATTCATCACTTCAACATAGACAGAAGGTGTATTGAGGTATTTTTTATACTTTTTTGTAATATGCTCTGCCGCTTGTGACTGTGTCAAACCGCCCACTTTGATCTTTCCGATCAAAGGCATGGTGATAACTCCTGCCGCATTCACAAGAATACCATTCCTGTTCATACTTTGCCCCAATTCACCGCTGGTAGCAATTTCCGGACTCTCTGCAGGATCTTTATATAAAGAAACCGCCAGTCTATCCTGAGGTAAAATAAGATACTCTATACTCCCCGCTGTTACCTTCGTATTTTCATCCGTCGTATTTTTCTTTGTTTGCAAGAGTTGATATTCATCATTACTACCTGTACATCCGTTCAAGATCAACAGTATACCTGCCAACATCACTAATTTTGTTTTAGACATTCCTTACTCCTTGTTTGTACTACCATTATATCTTGTATTTATAAAAGTATATTATTACGTATGGTATTGTGCTTAAAGATATCCGCATAAGCATCAGATGTAAACACTCCTTCAAGTGTCTCCACCTGCTTTTTATGATGCACATCCGAACCTAAAAAGTCGATCATCCCTTCTCTGCTCAAAAAATCTGCTTTTTGCTTTGCATCTTTGCCGTAATGACCGCCAAAAGAGTTCAAATTGACTTGAAGCAGTACGCCAAGCTCTTTAAATCTACTATACTCTTTTAAAGGATCTTTGACGTAACGATAACGTTCAGGGTGTGCCATGATCGGTTTGTACCCTGACGATGTGATAGCAAAGATCATCTCTTCAAGCTGCATAGGTTTGGCATAATAGGAAGTTTCAAACAGAAGATACTCCCCTTTCATCAGCATCAGATCTCCTTTTTTAAGCAAGTCTTCAAAACCATCATCCAGATAATACTCGGCTGCTGCATCTATCTCTATAATAATACCCTCTTTTGTAGCTGCTTGACGTAAATTATGCAAACCTTTGTGAATGATCTTAGGTGTATTACGATAGGCATCGGCCATGATATGAGGTGTGGTGATCACTTTTTCATACCCTAATAATTCTAAGCCTTTAAGAAGTCTAAGGCTCTCTTCCATACTCTGTGAACCATCATCGATCCCCGGTATCAGATGAGAGTGAAGATCAACTTTCAGACGCAGAGCCTCCCTTTTTTCTTCTTTACGTTTTTTAAAAAAAGAAAAGATCATTTTTTATCCTCTTCATAATATCCATATCCATATCCATATCCATTTTTACTCTCTTTGACATCATTAAGCAGAATACTTAGACCAGGTATTTGTTTCAGGGAATAGAGTTCTTGGATGTTGCGTAGGAAAGATTTTTTTGAGTAGCCTGCTCTCATGACATAAATACTTGTATCTGCGAGATGCATTAACATTCTTGCATCCGTCACCAGACCGACAGGAGGTGTATCCATAATGATCACATCATAAACTTCTTTTAACTTATCTAATATCTTTTCCATGAGTTCACTCTGTATCAGTTCACTCGGATTTGGCGGTATAGGACCGGACGTGATGATATCCAAATTTTCATACTCTGTATGTTGGATCACATCACCTAATGCTGTATGCCCGGACRAGAGCGTACTCGTACCTTTTGTATTTGAAAGTCCAAATTTTTCATGCAGGGTCGGTTTTCTCATATCAAGGTTTAGTATTATCGTTTTCTTGCCCGCCAAAGATATGATCCCAGCCAGGTTCATGCAGATGGTTGTTTTCCCTTCTCCCCCGACCGTTGAAGTGATTGCGATGGTATGAACACGTTTATAGCTGGACATAAATTGCAGATTGGTGCGCACATTCCTGAAAGATTCAGATACAGCAGATTTGGGAGAACGAAAGACCTGGATCTTATCTTTACCCTCTTTGATACTCGGGATCAAACCAAGCATAGGCACATCAGTCGCATGCGTTATCTCCTCCTCCCCATTGATACTATCATCCAGAAACTCTCGAAATAAGGCTAATACAATTCCAAAAACAAGCCCCAGTATCAATCCTACTAAGACGATAAACTTTCGTTTAGGTGCGATCGGAAATTCAGGGACAAGTGCTTCATCAATAATCCTGTTCTTGCTGACCGTAGAGGCTTTAATAATCGCTGTCTCTGAACGCTTCTCCAAGAGGTAGGAGTAGATCTTCTCATTGRCAGAAAATTTACGCTGAAGCTGACCGAACATTCTCTCATCGGCAGGAAGGGTATTGAGCTCTTTCTGCTGTTTAGCGATCGATCGTTCAAGCAATACTTTTCTCTTTTTGATTGCTTGTTCCTTATTTTTGATCGTAGAGATAATCACTTTCTTGAGTTGTGCGATCGTCTTTCTTAGTTTAACAACCCCCGGATACATCTCTGTATAATCCTCGCGCAACACTTTCTTTTGGATGATTGCAACCTGAAGTTCTTTGACCAAGTTTGCCAATGCAGATTCTGAATTATTTTCTTCCATAAGAACCAGACTCTCAAGGTTCTTTCCTGTTTTCACCTGTTTATATAGTGCGCTCAGCATCTCCTTCTCGATACTGATCTCTGCTAGTTTGGTCTCTTTTACACTCATCTGTTGAATGATATTTTCTGCTTTGGCAGAGAGATTGATCGTATTGGAACTCTTCTTGAACTCTTCAAGTTTGATCGCTGAACCYTTAAGGTTTTCCGTGATAAGCTTGAGTTGATCATCAACAAAAGTAAGTTTACGTGTCGCCTCTTTTGTTTTTTGCTCTATACTTTGTTCTATATAAGCCCTGGCCAAAGCATTGGCCGCTTCCTGTGCACGCAAAGCGACATTATCAGAATAGGAGATCTTAAGGATACTAGAGAACTCGGACGTTTGATTTACAGAGACACCTTCCCGTACATAGGTTCCTATCTCTGCGGGGTTTATGATCATAAAATGGTACTTTGCATCCTGCAACTCTCTGCTCTTGATAACATTGAGATGAAAGTGTTCCGTCACGACCTCTTTACCATATGGGAGAATATTATCATAAGACCATACCATCCCATTCTCATCTTCTGCTTCCACCACTACCAGACGATACATTTTTTCATCCACAGGATAGAGATCAAAGGAGATATAGTATCCTTTGTTCATCCCTACCTGAAATGGGCTGTTTTTATAGAGTTCGACCTCTTTAAATCTTATGGTAGTATAATACTTATGGGAAAGATCAACTTCATTCGCTATTCTTTGGGATAAAGATCTTGATCGGATGATCTCTATCTCTGTATCAGCACTGCCTGATCCTGATTCTGTAGCCAAGGAAATCATATCCATGACATCATTTCGTTGTTCCAAACCTACTTCAACGGTGACAGAAGCTTGATAGACATTGGGTGTAAAATAGGCATAAAAGCTACTTGCTCCCCCAAAGAAAATGACCAGAAAAAATATCATATATTTATATCTGTAAAGAGTCCCAAAGACCTCTTTAATATCTATTTCATTTTTATCTATTTTATCTGTATTCATTTTTTTCCTTGAAATCTTAACACATCATTTGTAAAGTAGGATGCGCTATAATGTAAGTGAGGCTCTCTTCAATTGATAATGCTACTTTTTTCACATTTTCCCTGTATCTGTTCTTAATCCAAAGTAGTATAGCATTTTACTTTTAAATTCCGGAAAAAACACAAGTTTTAATAAAGATCAAGAATTCCACACCATATCTGCAGTCAAGATACTTCATAAAAAATCAAGTTTTGTTCTGAATTCAATTCACACATCTTCTCAAGGGTTTGCTAGATACAATTTTTTTACTTAATACACAAAGACAAACTTAACAGCATCAGCACTGGTAGCTCCTGTACCACCATCACCATCATGTACAAGGGTGACATTAGCGCTGCCACCTGCATTAAATATGAAAGGACCCAACAGAACCCACTCTCCTGAACCTTGACCCTGATCGACCTCTATGGT
>NVUY01000046.1 GCA_002733215.1 Sulfurovum sp.
ACACCAAATGAAGCTTTTTATGGTTTAGAAATGTCAGCTTAAGGCAGAAATAGATATGATTTTTGAACTTAGAAATTGCACTTCAGATTTAAATTTTGGGATCCATGCTCTTGAAGTGACTATATCTTCTGCCACAAGATAATGCCTGTGATGCTCTTCACTGAGTTTATAGTGATTCACTTTAACATACAGGGGCTCTTTCTCTCCATCCAGCATGAGTTCCAACTCTATCGTTTTACTCTCTGAATCCAGATTAAGTTTGATCATCTTTCCGTACTCCTTTACTTTATGGTTGATGGCTATCTTGACAGCTTTTGAGAGTGTCACATCTTTCATTTTTCTAAACATGATCCTTACGCCTTTTGTGCCAGGTTTGATTTTTTCTGCCTGCACTATAGCATAGTAATGTGTCAGTTTTATTACCTCAGCAACTAAAGGGATCTCTAATAATACTTAAAGAGTTTTTTACATATAAAAATCGTTCTCTTTTCTCTCTTTAAGTGCTTTTTTCCAAAAGTACTCTTTCTTTTTCAGCCAATGAGTCAGCGTAAAATCTAGGTCTTCCCAGTCTTTTGCGACATTCACATACATCCAAACAAGATCTAAAGGGTCTTTGAGCATGACCTCTTCGAAGCTTTTATTTTTGTATTTGCCAAACGTGATCTTTTCTAACAACATAAGTGCTTCTGTCATCTCTGTAAGTTGGTTTACATCACCTTCAACTCTCTCCAGAAGAAGGTCAAATAAAACGTAATGCCACAAGGCATCACTCAATGCATCATGGGCTTTAATGTCTTTCAACCCAATCTTCTTTGCCAGAAGTTCTGCCTTTGATATCAGACCATATTGGCTCAAAAGATCTTCCAGTTTGTAGCTCTTTGCATCTTGCAGCAGTGATCTTGCACACTTATCTGTATCTATGCATTGCATAGCCAGGACAAGCTCTTCATTCTCCAACATCTGAACATCCAGCTGATTACCATGTGAGATAAAATAATTATCTTCAACATTCCCCTTCTCAAGCTCCATAAAACTGTCTGTCTCATAAGGCCAGTACTTGTCTTCCAACATGGCATTCGTAATATTATGGATGGCGATCACCGTATCATTCATTTCTATGTCGGTATAGCAAAGGTCATTAAAAGCAGTAACTTCGTCATTTTTAACCTTTAAAAGAGCCAGCTGTATTATTCTGTCATTTTTTAGATCTACGCCCGTAGACTCAATATCAACAAAGTAAAATGTATTATCCAAGTCACTCATATCTTTACCTTTATTTTTTATAATTATAGTGTAATGTATCCCATTCTACATGTAGCCGCCCTATTTTTCGGAGAATTTACTGAGTCTATGATAGTGTTGGTTTTTTGTAGTGCTTTATCGGAATTTGTCTCATATCTTCCAATGAGTAACCCTGAAACGTGTAATTAAGGCTATTTTAAAAATGTTCTTGCATCTCCTTGTAAAAGTCGCTATACTAAAAAATATAAAACGCTTTCACTCTCTATAGCGATGAGGAATTATTTTAAAATGAGAAAATATTTAATTTTATTAACAGGAAGTCTTTTAGCAATAGGATTGCAAGGCTGTGCGGAAAAAGAGCCTTCACTTGACAAGATCAAAAAAAAGATTGTTAAGGTTGAAACACCAAACGGAAAGTATACAACAGTCAATAAAAGTTCCGGTGCCTATGGAAAATACCAAATTATGCCAAAAACCGCAAAACACTACACCAAAAAACTCAAAATGCCTCACTCAAAATGGAAACATCCTGAAAATCAAGATAAGATCTTTATAGCTCTACTTGAAGACAATATAAAAAACCTAAAGAAGCAAGGATTTGAGATTGATGCTTTTACAGTATATGGTTCCCACCAGCAAGGGGCAACTGGCTTTACGTCTATTATGAAAAATCAAAATCTTTCCAGTAAATCCTATATGAGATTAAGAAGAAATCTACCAAGTAAATATAGACATGTGAGGAAAAAGGAATTAAGGGAAACGTGGATAAATTATTGGAAGAATAAAATGGAGGAAGCTTAGAAGGTGCAAATGATGCGCACCCCTCTTACCTTTCAACCGTATCCAGCTCTTTTTTGGGAAATAAACGAGTCTACTTTTCATTCAAGTATCTACTAAAAACTTCTTTTATGAACGCGTGGAAGTCACCAAGGTGATTCTCAACAATAGCCACAACTATCTCAAGGTTTAAATTCTGGTAGTCAAGCACTGTGTGTCTCCTTGGAGCCAAATACAGATCTGTTTTTCAATATCTCATCCATTACCGTTTAGTTTAAAAATGTAAATTGTAATATTTTCATTCTATCTTATATGCATATAAATAAATTTGTATTGATTTTTAGTGGGAATTAAATAATTTAAAAGTGGCTCCGGATGCAGGATTCGAACCGGAGACTATCAGGTATCCAAAAGTATCTTTAAGTACAAAAAGCCCGCAACAACGATATCTAATGTACTTTTAAATACTTATCAGTTACAATATTTATACATAGTAGAGGACACCCAAGAGGACACCCAATCACATTTATTATGTTAGGAGAAATATATGGCACTCAACACGAATGACTATGAATTCGTCAAACTCAATGGTAGTCCTGTACAAAGTCTAAAACGTCACAAAAAAGACAAAAGTAAATTCTTATTCACTATCAACAAAAATAAAAAACGATACAGAGAAATATACACTGCACCAAAAGACACATTAGCAGCCATGATAAAAATGGCAAAATTTGAATGTGAGAAATTTCGTAATCAAGCCGGTATGGTCAGAGAAGAAATCAACCCAAATATTTCTGTCAATGATTACTGGGAGAGATTCAAAGAGTACAAAAAAAGCTCTTGGGGAAAAAGTAACGAAAGAAATATGAAGAGCTTTTACAAGAACCATATTAAAGATATTATTGGTTCTAAAAAAATAAAAAATGTTACTTCGGCTGATATAGATGATATTATGAATAAAATTAAACATCTATCTCGACGATCCAGAAAGGTTGCAGTAGAAGTATTACAACCCTTCTTTACAAGGGCAATTAGAGAGAGATTAATAACTACCTCCCCTTTATTGGAGGATCATATGATAAAACGTATCGCGGCAGAAGAAAAAAAGGTTGTACTTGATGCTACAACAAAATATAAACTTATTCATAATGCTATCAATGAAGAGTTCAAAGATGATATAAAAGTTCGTACTGCATTTCTATTTGGGTTAAGTGGTAGACGACTTACTGAGGTGCTAACACTTGAATGGAGTGATATTGATCTCAAAAGTAAAAGCTATCAAATCAGAGCCGATAATAGCAAAGTAAACAGCACAATGACATTTGCACTCAATCAGGAATTGACTCAGGTACTTACAGAGCTTAAAAAACAGCGTGACAGCATATATATCTTTTCATCTAATCGTAATTCAAAAATACATATGACAAAACTTTCCATGCACTATGCGACAATCAGAGAAGCTTCACAGTTACCAGAATTCACTTTTCACTGGATGCGTAATGTTCTTGTTTCTGCACTTGCAGGTAAAGAAGGTATAGATGTTACTGACCTCTCTGCCCTACTTGGTCACAATGATACAGGAACTTTAAAAAAATATCTCTCTTTGCAAAGGGAAGAGTCTTCTAAAAAAGCGGCAAATGCTATTGAGAAAATATTATTATGATCAAAAATATATTTACAATTAGGAGGAACATATATAATGAATTTATTGAGAATAAAAGATGTGGTGAAAAAAACAAGCATAGGTAAATCGACAATATGGGTATGGGTTAAAGAAGAAAAGTTCCCTAAACCTATTAAACTATCTGAGCGTATCAGTGTTTGGAAAGAATCTGATATAGATGCATGGATAGAAGGAAAAATAGATAACTTCTGTTCATGAATCTAATTATTACCAATATTGTGAGCCATTCTGGGCTATTTTGAGTCAAAACCCATCAAAATTGAATCTGAATACAGCCAAACTAGTCGCATTAGAATACTGTTACTAAAACCTTATAAATTTATATATTGAGCCACTTGCAGATTCCAATAAAAGTTTGATTATTAAGAGTATAACGCAGAAAAAAAGCTGATTCTGATTTCAATAAGTTATAATTTTTTACCACAAAAATCCACCATCAAAAAGAGTCAGCTTATGAAAAAAATTATACCTTCACTTTCAAAAATGTGGCTTAAAGTCATTAATTTAGAACAGAGTCTTTTTCCTAAGCTAGAAGAGTCTATGGGGTCGTTAAGTCCTAAAGAGGAGAAGCTGATAAAGATCCTTGACTTCGCAGAGATAGAAAGATTTGTCTCCACTGTACAGATCACCAACCTACCCAAAGACAGAGAAGAGATGGCGCGTGCCTTTGTTGCAAAACAGGTGTACAACCTTCAAACCACAAGTGCTTTGATAGACAGATTAAAAATAGATAGAACATTAAGAGTCATATGTGGATGGAGACATCAAAATAAGATTCCTAGTGAATCCAAATTCAGCCGAGTATTTGGAGAGTTCAGTCAGCAATCTATTGCAAGAAAAGCCCATGATGTATTTATAAAGAATTATTTAAGTGAGACGCTTTTCTTTTATAGCAGTATCGATTCTACAGCTATAGAACTTAGAGAAAAATCGGTGAAAAGTAAAAAAGAAGTCAAGCCTAAACGAAGACAGGGACGTCCAAAGAAAGGTGAAGAGGTTCCTCCTAAAAAACCAAGTATTCTACAACAGCAGGAGAAAATGACTGAAGCAGAAGAGATATTATCTCTCATAGGAACAGAGTGTAATACCAGTATCAAGCAGAATTCAAAAGGCAACCGGCACAAATGGACAGGAGGGAAACTTCATCTCGCAGTAGTAGATGGAGATATTCCTATCACAGCTATCTATTCTTCAGCCTCTGTGCATGATAGTTCATTGGCATTACCTCTCATCTGTCAGAGTAGTCAGAAAGTAAACTACTTGTATGATCTGGCTGATGCAGCTTATGACACCAGTATCATAAGAAATTATTCTAAAGAACAGAATCACAGACCCATTATTGATATCAATCCAAAGAATTCAAAAAAGCTGAAAGAGAAAATAGCCTTAGATAAAAGTGAAAAGAAGATATTGCAGCCACTCAAACTTTATAACAATTCTGATGATCTGCATTACAACCAACGCAGCAGTGTTGAGAGAGTCAATGCCTATTTAAAAGACAGCTATGGATGTAGTAAGATCTATTATCAAGGAGCCCAGAAGGTGGCTTCTGTATTAGCCTTTGCTGTGTTGTCTGTTTGTATAACTCAGTCTCTGAAGCTTGTTACTTAACTTTATCTAAATAGTAGAGTCAAAAACACCATCTCCTTAAACTCAAACCATAAAGCACGCAGTAAAGATAGGATTTTTAACAGTTTTTAGCTTTTTAGTTGTAAAGTAGTTTCATATACGACTTTTTTCAATAGTAGATTAGAGACTATTGAAAATTAGCTGCTTTGTGATGTTAATTTGCAAGTGGCTCTATTTTATAAGGTTTTGGAAATAGGATATTTGGTTCCTCTTTTGTTTCTGTCTTTTCCTCGTAATATTTGAGTTCATTAATAATATAATGCTCCCCATTTTTCAGACCAGTAAAACAACTTTTCTTATTTCACCTCACTATGACGCTTTTGGTAACTTTTCTTCTCCTTTTTGAGATAAATT
>NVUY01000047.1 GCA_002733215.1 Sulfurovum sp.
ATTTGAAGTAAGATTCTAGCATTTAACCTCTTCAAATCTAAATTTACAACTTTTAATTTTCAAATTTTCAAAAATTGCACTTCAGATTTAAATTTTGGTTTCGATGTCAAATGTTGGGTCTTTTTTCAAAAGAGAGAAGTCCATATCTTCCGAAAACCTATCAAGTCCATGGATGATACGCAGTGCCGTACCGCCATAAAAAGCAGCTTTTTGAAAAAAACCACCACGGTACAAACCCAAAAGTGCAATCTCCTGATAGACTTCTTTGAGAGCATTGATCAACTCATCTTCACTCTCTATCTCATATTTTGAGAGCATCTGTTCTATAATGTTCATGTAGTCATATCCTTTAGCACTTTATATAAAAAATCTACTCTTTTAGACTTGGATATCTCAGCATATTTTTTCACTATTTCCAAGTTCATATCAAGCAATTCATCCATATCAATCCTCAAATCTTCTTCTAAAAATACAAGCATTACTTTTTTGGAACTTATTTTTATCCCTTTTGTGCTAAAAACTTTGTCACACAATGCTTTTTCTTTTGATGCCATCATGAAGTTACCTTGTTTGGATGAAACGATTTCTATTCCAAGTGCATAAAGTGTTTTATCTATATGCCTATAGCTAAATACGCCATGAGGAGTAGAAAAGGTTTTAGCTCTTTTGGTTGTTGCAGAGGTCACTTCTTCCACTCTCTCTGGTGTAAGACCATGGTAACTGAGTGCATACTCATAAGAGATGTATGAAGGTCCTAACAAATTGTTAGCTATGATCTCTTTTGAAATGAGGGTTTTGACATAAGGGGAGTTGTAGACATACAGTCCTTTTCTCAGAGATGTCAAAAGCCCTTGTTGTTTCATATACTTTATTTTGTCATTAATGTATTTGTAGCCATTTTCGCTAAGTAGATTTTTGATAGTAGCATAGTCAACAAGAGGATATTTCTGTAAAGACTTTTCTATGAGTTTGTTCAAAACATATCCTTTGTGTATCTAAAATAGAAACTATTTCTATTATCTATGCACTATTGTATATTTTTTAGGGTTATATATAAATTAAACTTGAGTGTAATATACAAGAATAATCTATATGGAAGTTTATAAATTATTGTTTTTGCATAGCTATACTCTGCAAAAAATAAAATATTAAACTGAAACTATCGTCACCTTATCTCTCACGTAAAATCTTTTTCCCAAGTTCCGTTAAACGATATTTCTGATTAGGACTTTTTGGTTTATCTGGAATAGTAAATGCTATAAGTCCATTTTCTATCAGCTGTGTGATGCGTTCTTTAAAAGCACCACTGATATTGCTACTATTTGTTTGTAGTGTTTTAAGTTCTTTTGCTGACTTGTCCCCTGTTGAGAGAGCTTGGATCAAATGCCAATCATACATCGTAATATCGGGAGTTGCTTCAGCTTGTCCCTCAGCTTGTCCCCCTTGAATTTCAGCTTGTCCCCCAGCTTGTCCCCCTTCTGATGTATTTCTTTTTAGTCTATATTTCATCCCTCGACCTTTACCTTCCGAAACAAGCCAGCCTTTCTTGATCATTTGTTGCAGTTCTTCGCCTACATCTCGTGGATGTTTTGTCGAATATGCGGTGATCTCACTGTTGCTTATGGGTGCAAATTGATGTGCCAAAATCAAAATCAATCTCTGAAGTTCATCTGTCGCATGATACTCATCGCCAATGACTTGCAGCAGTTCACTATTGATATGTTCAGGAACCATACTGAGCATTGGCAGCACGACAAATGTAAGGTCACTGTCGTATTTTTCATACACCAAGGGTCTGAACCACTCTTGTTCTTTCCACGCTCTGAGTATCTTTTCAAATCCCGATCCGGCTTTTTCACCCAGTCCTAAGAACTGAAACATTTTTTGTATGTATGGGTTTCGAGGGTCGGTAACGCCACCTTGGTAGAGTTGTGCAATGGTAATGCGAAGACGACCTGGGTTTCTAAAGGTCATTGCTTCTCTTTCTTTAACGATGACAATAGACTTTGAGGTTTTTTGGTCAGCATGTATTAAGGTGTTGGCAAGTACTTCACGTATGGCTTCATGAACATGTGTTTCACCTATGCGAACTCCTTCTTTGTCCAGTGCAAAGGGTACTTCGACATCTTGTATGAGTCGATTGTACACACGGTAATAAAAGTTGTAGAGGTTCCCTTCCCATGTACCATCCTGAGTGATACGATAGTTCCATCTCTCTTCTGGGTCATTGGTGAGTTTTTCTCTATAGTCTAAATGAAAATGGGGGAATGCTTCTGCGATGCTTGTCTCTTTACCAAACATTAGTAACCCAGCTACGGTCAATCCTTCTTGTTTCGTTTTTCGGTCTTTTCGGTATGCTCCGAGTCGGCTTAAAAATTCTTTGTCGTCCAATGCAAGGTAAGGGTGGTCAGCCATTCGTGAACGGAAACGGTTTCTGTATGCCTTTAGGGTTTCTTCATCGGTATCTTCTAAACCAAAGTTCTCGATGATGTCAAAATCCTGTGCATCGTCAGAGGCATCTCTGAGCATTTGTCGTACTTCAGATTTACTGCATCGGTAGTCACCTTCAAAGTTTCGCTTGTATGTTCCCATGTAGGGGTTACCGTTAATGAAGACGGGTCGTTGGTGTCTGTTTGTCTCTGGCACGTAAATAATCAGAACAGATTGTCCATCTACATCAAGTATTTCAACATCTGTTTCGCCACAGACGGGTGTGCTGAGTTTTTGAGAGTTGTTGTGATTGTCCCAAAATATTTTGAGCATGCCTTTTGGATTTTTGATGCCAGCAATGCTGAACTCTTCATGGCTCAGTTCATCTACACCAAGGATGATGTATCCACCGGATGTGTTGGCAAATCCTGACAGGCTTTCCCAAAGTGACTTTGGCAATCCACCTTTGGCACTTTTGAACTCTGTATCAACATCTTCACCGAGGTTTATTTTTTCATGTAGTTCTTCCGTTGTCATAGTGTGCTCCTATTGTCTTTGCTGTCTTGTTTGAGTGTATTTGAGTTGAAATCTTTTAGGTTCATATTATTTCCTCAATTTGCATATCTATTGACTTTATTAATACTATTAATTCACTCACTTTAAATACCCATATAAATTTGATGAAGAAAAAAACTTTCGATACTCC
This sequence comes from Sulfurovum sp., assembly GCA_002733215.1. Taxonomy (GTDB): domain Bacteria; phylum Campylobacterota; class Campylobacteria; order Campylobacterales; family Sulfurovaceae; genus Sulfurovum. The sequence goes on from NVUY01000047.1 coordinate 3,137, forward strand.
TCTTCTTGCGTAACTAGTTTTTTAAGATTCTTATTATCACTCAAATATTTTTCGGTAAAATTTTTCAAGAGAATAGAATATGATGCCAACTCTTTTATTAAATTACCCAACCTGTCATGATAAGTCATAAGAGGAAAACCTTCCGCTAATTCTTGCTCTCTTTCTAGGAGTAAAACAATGTTCTCGGGGTCAATGGTAGTACCTATATAAAATAAAATATTTGATTTATACTTTTCTGCATTTTGACCATTCTGAGAAATCCCCGTTTCATTAAATATTGTTTCTATAAACTTATCTAAATTTTTCACTATTCCTCTGTTGTGCACAATAATATGTCGAAGTTTTGCTATAAGTATTATTTTAAATTTATAATCAATGTCTTGTGAATTCTTTTTTTCTAACATTGTTAATGTTTGCATTTTTATTCGAAATTGTTTGTATATCGACTCAGGTGTACCTTGTTTAGCCTGAACACGACTTTTAAACCACTCTAGGTCTTTGTCTTCAAGTTCATCTATTGAAATGTTTCCAAAATCTTTTGCTACCCAGAAAGTATTATCTTTCCATCCTATATATGCATATAAATCATCAATATAATCTTCAAAAGCTTCATATGCTTCTACTAACAACCACTGATACTGCTTGTTATTATGTAGTTCTACCGTTTGTACTAAATCATCAAAAGTATTATTCTTGCCACCTAAAGTTAATAATTCTCCATTTTCAATATCTCTTGTAAAAAGCCTATTGGCACTTGCTATATCTCCAATATCAAATTCTTTTGTACTTTCTTTTAGATTGTGATAATGTTGAAAAGATCTTTTAGTTGATTCTTTAACAAAAATTTGATAGTTATTGATCTCTACAAGTTTATTCGTAAAAGTATTTAAAATCTGATCAAGTTGACTCATTTTAATTTCCTTCGTATTTCTGAATATTAATGATTTTAAATAATCAAATAGTTTATTAAACATATTTCTATTCATCTAATAAATCATCTCACGCCACATATAGGCTGATGCAGAACCTCTTTTAATCATATATTCAAGAATGATCAAGGCTTCACTTTTTAATTTCATTGTTTTTTTGATTTCATCATGATACATGAATATATATTTTCTCATGAGGATTTCCATATAAAAAATTGTATCACTATCTAGTTCATCAGTTAATAGATTTTCATTGTTTTCCAGTATGTTAGAGATCCAACTCAAACCATCTTTTAAATAGATTGATCCTACACCATTCAATAGTTTAACAAGTGAATATAAAACTGTAGGGCAATGACCAATGTTCTCAGAAATTAATTTAAAAAATCTTTTGTTTCCCTCTTTAATACTATGCCATTCTTTTATATTCTGAGTCCATGGCGCCTTTGCAAATAAATAACTCTTAATAACATCTTTTTTATATTGGCAATTAAATTCTTCAGTATATGCTTTGATCATTTTACTATAAAGAAGATCATCCCATATATACCAAAATTGATCATGTTTCTGTAGGTTATCTTGCGCATAAATTATTTCACTTAAAAGATCAGAAAAGATTTCAGATGCATCAAACTTCTCGAGGAAAGGCTGAAAGTATTGATCTATATCTGATCTATCAGACTTTAAAACCAAATAGGAAAATTGTTTTAAAAATGCAGATTTTGTTTCATAGCTAATTTTTTCTTTTCTCTCTTGATCGAAAAGATGATTAGCAAAGGTTTTAATGATAGCGTTTGTTACTTTTTTCCTATCTTCACTTTCAGGTACAAAAGGAATTATTTCAAATGCTACTTTTAAGTTTGAAGGATCAATATGTTCTATTTTGGATAGCTCAATATCATCTAGTTTAATTTGATCATCCACTATACGATCAAGATCAAGTTTGTTTTCCTCTATAAACCTTTGCATAAAAGCTTTCATATCTATTGTGTAGATTTCACTCAACCTTTCCACCCGTTTCACTTTTATGCTTCCACTTTTTTCACGAATGAAACAGACTTCTGAAAGTATAATGCTCCCCATTTTTCAGACCAGTAAAACAACTTTTCTTATTTCACCTCACTATGACGCTTTTGGTAACTTTTCTTCTCCTTTTTGAGATA
>NVUY01000024.1 GCA_002733215.1 Sulfurovum sp.
TCTTATCTGTAAGACTACTTAGGCAGGACTAAACACTTTGAAGTATCGCACCTGCTAGTAAGTGCCGATTTGTCTTGGCACACATAATGATATTATAGCGAAATAATTATGCAGTGCGGGTATTTAAGCAGGCAAGATATAAGGATCTGATTGCAGTTAAGAAACTTTGTAAAATATGCTTATATTGAATGTTTTATATGGTTTTACCAGTATTTAAATACTCTTGCACCATTTCCTCAAATATTTCCTGCAAAGAATATGGCTCTATAACGTTTATCGTGAGCGATAATTTCCCCGCTAGGGTAAATTATTGCGTTCAACGTTTTTGTTAGGAGTTTGACTGATGTTTCCATATCTCATGGTCTAACTCTCTTAAAGTTAAGTTTGGATAATCAGTATTTAATTTTTTGATTGCATCAGGAAATAATTTTGTTAACTCATATGTTGATAATTTTTTACCAATACAGTCTGTTACAAATCTTTCTATCATTCTATCAGGTTTTATTAGATTTTCATCCCCTGCTAGCATAAAGAAATATGATAATGAGATACCACTTCCTTGACCTTTAATATATTTTATATCCCTTTCAAAACTTGCATTATTGATTACTTTAGCTAAATCCTGAAAATAATTGATTTCATATTGTTGAAGTACTTTTGCAAACTCTAAAACAGCTTCACTTTTTAAAATTCCATTTACAGTTGATGTTCGACATTTGTTTTTATATACATCTATTGTAATAAAATCAATTTCATCATTTTGATAAAAGTCTATAAATTGATTTATCGAATATTGCTCATCAGTATTTGGAAAATCGCTACCGAATTTTCTAAAAGTGTCTAATTCTAAATATTTACTAAATCTTTCAACTACATTTCTCGTAGCTGTATATTTTATACCTATTGAAAATACAGCATCAATAATACAATGAGGTAAGCTTGAATAATAATGTCCAATGTCAAGTTTAGCATTATTTAAATCAAGTTTATTGATACAACATTTTGATATTTCATTACTATACATTATGTTTTCCTAACGTTTGACTTTACCGACAGGTTTCCTCTTCGGTGCTAGGTTTTGTTGTGTGTTTCTCTATAACTTTCTTTGGTACAAAAAAATTAAAGTCGTCTCTAGTAACATCTCCTGTGTATACAAATAAGTCAAATTCCAATTGTAACTCCTCAAAAGCTTGTTTTATTTTATCGTTATCTATATTCGTATGAAATGGTATGCTCCAAACTAAACAACCTATAAAATTATCTTCTAAATTATACTTTTTAGATTTGTTAATAAGTTTAGTTATATGACCATTTTTTTCAATTAAAATTTGATTTATTAAGCTGTCAATATTATCTATTGTCTGTATATGAAAGTTATGGAGATATTTAGCTGCTTGTCTAACATCTCTATTTAATGAACTTCTTTTTTTAGCATCAAATATTTGTAAGTTTTGACCATCATAAATATCTACTTTTTTACTAATGAATATATCAATTTCTTCTAAAATAACTTGTAAATTACTATAGTTTAAACTATCGACTTTTAAATTTATTTCAAAAGTTTTTTCTCTCAAAAATTCATTTTCTTTAAGTAAACTATACCCGTCAATATAATCATGTAATCTCGACTTTCCTACATCTGGCGATTCTTTATATTTAACTTCAGTATTATAAAATTTATTACCTTTACTCATTATTAAATCACAAGAGCCTTCTGCCCTCGTAGAATCTACTATTTGATAACCTTGTTTATATAAATCTTGATATGTTATAAGTTCAACAAAAGTTCCTGACAGTCAAGAAAGTGAAACTGTAGAAATATTGGCAGATATCTCCATGCTTAGTGATACATTGGAAGATGCAAAAAAAGGGTCTGGGCAGACACACGTGAAAACATATAGTCATAGATGATGCGTAGTTAACGATGTCTGTGAATAAATTGGAGAATGATAGGGTCAGAAAGAAAGGGTTCGGTTGGGACTGTAAAATAAACTGTGTAAATCCACCTCTTACCGTCTAATCACTTAGTATATTTTGACATAATTTCACTAAAAAATATACTAAGCTGAGGATATATTTCATGCCAATTTCTAATACTGTTGGCTTTCCACTTCTCTTGAACCTCCTGTGTAACAAGGTATAACATCTTAAAGGCAGATTCCTCTGTAGGAAATGAACCTTTAGATTTTGTCTTTCTTTTAATATTTGCGTTGAGTGATTCTATGGGATTGGTAGTGTAAATTAACTTTCTGACGGAGTCTGGGTACTTAAAGAAAGTGGAAAGTTCATTCCAATGGGTTGTCCAAGAGTTAGTGATATTTGGATATTTTGTACCCCATATGTCATTAAATTCAGTCAGAGCAATTTGAGCATCTTCTTCATTATGTGCTGCATAGACAGACTTAAGATCTTTTGCAACTGCTTTTCTATCTTTCCAGGATACAAATCTAAGGGATGATCTTATTTGATGTACGATACATCTTTGTATCTCAGCTTTAGGATACACAGCTTGTATCGCTTCATTAAAGCCATTTAACCCATCAATAGCAAAGATCAGGACATCTTGTATACCACGCTTCTTAATATCGTTTAAAACGGTTAGCCAGTATTTAGAGGTTTCATTCTCTCCTATCCATATTCCTATGATTTCTTTCTTTCCTTCAAGTGTAATACCGAGCATAATATATGCAGCAATATTTTTAACCACTCTATCTACTCTGATCTTGAGTACAGTGGCATCCATGAAAATTATTGGATACATTGGTTCAAGTGGTCTGGATTGCCATTCATTAGCTTTTTCTATGACTTTTGTGGTTATGTTGGAGATTGTCTCTGTTGAAAGCTCATAGCCATACAGGTCATCAAGATGATGTTGTATATCTCTTACACTCATACCTTTGGTATAGAGTGAAAGAATAAGATCTTCACTACCATCCAGCAACACTTCTCTTTTTTTAACCAATTGTGGTTCAAAAGTAGATTCTCTATCTCTTGGGATGGAGACATCAAACTGTCCATACTTTGAATTGATTGTTTTATCGTTGTAGCCGTTACGTGAATTTGTATTGTCTGTAGTTTTATGTTTATCATAACCAAGATGGGAGGTCAATTCTTCTTGTGAAGCTGTTTGTATCACTTCTTTGAGTATTGCTTTGAACTCATTGGTAATATCATCCAAAGAACTAAAAGTTCCCTCTTTGATCTGTCGTTTTAACTCTTCTGTATTTAGTAAACTCATATGTAAATCCTTTTAGATTCATTTACTTGACTACTATATCAAATAAATTTAACTTTTTGAATTTACACAGTTAGGTTTACACTCCCGTTCGGTTGCACTTACTGACTGGATGATTTCTTTTATATGGATCCATATGATCAATACTTTAATTTCATTTTGTGAAAATGTGCATTGGTCAGTTCACTTTTTTCACCCTCTTTGGTATAGACAAAACCTTTTACGGCTTTTCCATCTTCAAATGTTATCTCACTTTTCAGGTTTCCGTTTTTATAATAGAATCTTCGAACACCATTTACTATACCATCCTTATAGGGTCGCTCTACTTTAAGTTCACCGGTTTTGAAGAATATTTTTGAAACACCGTTCTTGGATCCATCTTTGTAGGGTGTTTCTGAACTAAGCTCACCACTTTTATAATAGATTTTTTTCATACCGTTTCTCTGCCCGTTCTTAAAGGTTACTTCTGCTTCAAGTTCACCGCTTGCCAGATAATTTTTTTGTATACCGTTTTGTTCTCCTTCTTTGAATACTACAGATTTTATCATCTTGCCTTTGATATTATGGTAGTCCAAAATACCATTTACTTTTCCATCCTTAAATGGGACTGCTACTTTAAATTCACCCGTCATGTAATAGAGTTCTATGATGCCGTTAATAGGTTTTTTTGTATCAATACTGATAACAACATCATCTTTTAGCACAGTGTTTTTTGGAGTATATACTGTTTGAGCAAACACACTTGCTGACAATAGACAGAGTAGTAATATTTTTTTCATTTTCAAGTCCTTATATCAAAATAGATTTTAATTATTTAATTTATATCTTACCATAAGTAATTATACATCATATTTATAATTTAAGTCCTCCCTGTTTTAGGTGCATATTAGCCACATTTCCCAGGGGCACATTTCATACCGTTGAATTGTCCTGTGAGTGAGCCATCCATATTTCCTTCATGCATTTTATCCATTCTCTCTTTCATCATTTCGGGATGTGCTATGAAGTTGTAACCTTTGTACAGTGTGATGACACCATAAAGGATGACAAGCAGACTTGCCAGTTTCATCATCGTGCCGCGCAGTGAACCTTTTTGTAAGAACTTCGTGATAAAACCCAAAAAGAAAAGTGTAGGGATCGTAGCCAATCCAAAAGTTGCCATGACCAAGGCACCCGATATGGGGTCTGCGGTACTTGCTGCAAAGATGGCAAAAGAGTAAACAAGTCCGCAGGGGATGATACCATTGAGCAGTCCCAGAAGATAAAAACTTCTGTAAGATCTGTCGGACATGAGCTTTTTGAAGCTCTTCTGGTACCAGGGATATTTGGAAACGGACCATTCAGCAGAGTTCAGGAACTTGATGTTACCCAAGAGCGAAAGACCTGCGAGTATCATCAGTATACCTGTGAGGACAAAGAGTAAACCTTTTGTTGTAGGGGTAAATGCAAGTACCTGTCCTGCAAAACCAAAAATGCCACCGAGGACAGCATAGGTGCTAACACGACCAAAATTATAGGCCAGGTGTGAGGCTGTCTGCTGCAGGTAACTTGACTTTTGATCGATCTTTGTAGAAGAGTATGCGACAACGATGCCGCCGCACATACCGATGCAGTGTCCAACACTTCCTAAAAAGGCCGTCGTGAGTATGATAATAAGATCCAGGTTTCCCATCGGTGATTATCCATTTGTATAGTTATTAGAGGTATCCATAGGTAAAACTATAGTATACTTTTATTAAAATAGTGTTAAGGATAGTATCGTGTTTAAAAGTTTGAAACGTAATGTCATGAAAATGTTTAGAGAACTTTTAGTCTATCATCACAGTTCTTTGGAATATCGGGCAAAAGTTTTGACACTGATGGTTTCGGCAAATGGTGACATTTGCGAATGTGAAAAAGAAAAACTTAAACAGATAGCCCATACTATTTACAGTGAAGATCAGGAAAGGGCTGAACTGCTTATAGATGCGGTCAATGAATATCATACGAAGATCATCACAAACAACGGACTTGATTTTGAACATTTGATCCAACTGGTTGAGAAAGAAACAAAAGCGGTGAGACGTTTTGCTCAAAAGATAGATATAAACCTTCTTATGCAACTGCATGAATGTATGGACAGTGAAGATGATATACTTTTTCAGCAGCGAATTTTAGAGTTTTTACAAGGTCTAAAGGATGAATATGGAGTGGTATAGGTTTATCATTTTTGGCAAAGTGCAGGGTGTATTTTACCGTAAGTTTGTTTCTCAGGCGATGATGAAAAAACAATATAAAGGGTATATCCAAAATCTTGATGACGGTACAGTAGAAATTGTGGCAGAAGTGTTTGATGATGATTTTGAAGTATTTATGGGTATTCTTAAAAAAGGTTCTCTGCTGAGTACAGTAGAAGATATAAAATATGAGATCATCAATGAAACAGATTTCCAAACAGATGGTTTTGAGATAAGATATTAAAACGCAGGGTCGGTTTACTGACCATTGATAGGAGTGAAGATATGAGTTCTGGTTGGGGATGTCAATTTATGGGTACAAAAGGGGATGATACAGAGTGGTGTCTAAAACTCCATCATCATTGTGAACCGGGATGCAAAGGATGCATTATTGCCGGACAGGTTGAGTTCTCCACACCAAACGTAAGCGAAGAACAGGAGAGAAAGGTCAAGAAACGATCTGATAATCCTCTTGGAGATAAGTAACTACTGAACTTTGTCGGGAATACTGCGGAAAAGAGATTTAAGATATTTGTATTAAAACCAAAACCGTACACCAACCATGAGATTGGTTTCATTGACGGGATTATAGTCGCGAGTATTAGCAAATGTTTTTTCCCATGTGACACCGATATAGGGTGCGAACTCACGTACAAATTCATAACGAAGGCGTAAGCCGGCTTCTATAGCAGATAGTCCGGAGCCCAAATGCATCTTGGGGTCATCTTTTGTGTAAAAGTCAGCTTCAAGTGAGGGAGTGAGTATAAGCTTCTGCGTGATCAATGCTTCATATTCTGCATCAAGTCTCAGTCCCACATTACCATCACTGTTAAAGAGAAGTGCTGCCCTTGTTTCAAAGAAATAGGGAGCCAACCCGGCAATAGCGATCTCCGCCCATGTTTTGGAAGCATCATCATTCTTATCATAAGCTATACCTGCCTGAATATCCCAGAATGCTGCGATGGCTCTGGAGTAGACCAACTCATTCTGACTTGTTTCCAAGCCATCTGAGGTAGCTTCACCTTCACTATAAAGATAGAGTTTATCGATGTCATATCCTATATAGAAACTTCCTTCCCACACTCTTGTGTTCTCATCATTATTCAGTATTTCAAATTTATCCATAAGGAACATAGTACGCATAGGATCATCAGCACCGGCTGCGTGTAGATTTTGTCCTAAAGCTATGAGGGTTACTAAACTTAATAGCGATTTTTTACAGTGATTTTTAATTCTTCTCATCATCATCTCCTTTATGCTACTACGACTTTTCTAAACATACCCGCCATATGGTAAAGCAGGTGACAATGGTATGCCCAGGCACCTTTGGCATCTACCGTGACCCTGTAGCTTATCTTTGATCCGGGTTGTACGATGATGGTGTGCTTTTTGACCAAATGGTTATCATCACCTGTCTCCAGGTCAGACCACATACCGTGCAGATGCATAGGATGGTTCATCATGGTATCGTTGATGAAAGTAATACGCAAACGTTCCCCATAATGAAAGATAAGCGGTTTGGCATCGGCATATTTGATACCGTTGATGGACCACATATAACGTTCCATATTGCCCGTAAGATGTAAGACTATCTCTCTGTCCGGTTTTTTGGCCCGTCGTGTAGAGTATCTGTTTTTCAGATCAGCATAAGTGAGTACCTTCCTGCCATTATGACGTAATCCTACTCCTGGGTCATCCAGTCTGTATTTTGGTGACATTGCCATCATTGTAGTTTGTACACCTCTAGACATAGGCAGTTTTGTGATAGGATATTTCTGATCTTCCATCGCCTGAAATTTATACTTCTTCATGTTATGTTTATTTGGCATCTTCATACCGGAAGAACATTTCATGCCGGTACCCTCTTTTTTATTCATGGCACCCATATCCATGCCCATGTCTACCATGGTGAGTCTAGGCACAGGATCCATTTTTGGAGGTGTTGCTAAAAGTGTAGAACTGGGAGTCAGTGATCCCATTGCGTACCCGGAACGTTCGATGCTTTGTGCAAAGATGGCATAGGCTTTGTTCTTCTTGGGTTGCACGATGACATCATAAGTCTCAGCCACACCGATGCGAAGTTCATCTACTTTGACCGGTTTGACATGGTTACCGTCTGCCGCAACGACTGTCATTTTAAGTCCGGGGATGCGTACATCGAAAAAGGTCATCGCTGCTGCATTAATCAAGCGAAGACGTATTTTCTCTCCTTTTTTAAACAGAACTTTAAACTGTGTTGCAGGGTTTTGTCCATTCATCAGGTAGGTATAGGTGTAGCCTGTCACGTCAGAGATATCTCTGTCATTCATACGCATACTGTTCCACATACTTCTGTCTGAAAAGGCTTTTGAGAAACCTTTTTCTTTCACTTCATCTATAAATGTACCTACCGTTCTTTGTGAGAAATTATAGTAGTCACTCATCTGTTTGAGTTTTTTATAGATAGTAGTTGGTTTTTCATCTGACCAGTCAGAGAGCTGAATGACATACTCTTTATGGTAAGAAAAAGGCTCTTTTCTTTTAGGCTTGATGACGATGGCGCCATAGACCCCTGTTTGTTCCTGAAACCCTGAATGACTGTGGTACCAGTAGGTTCCATGTTGCTGTACTTTAAATGTATAGGTAAAAGTCTCTCCAGGAGCGATACCGTTAAAACTGATGCCGGGTACACCATCCATGGCAGAAGGAAGAATGATACCGTGCCAGTGAATGGAAGAACTTTTTTTGAGTTTATTGCTTACATGCAGTGTGACTGTCTCACCCTCCTGCCATACTAAGGTAGGACCGGCTATTTGGCCGTTAACTGTGGTTGCAACAGCGGTATTTCCGGTGATATTGACAGTAGTATAATCAATAGTGAGGAAAAATTCATTTCCACTAAGCCTGTTGCTGTTGGAAATACTTGTTCTCTTTGATTTTGCTTGTAGAGAGGTGCTGCTAAATGCTACTAAAGAGGTAGCAGCCAATCCTTTTACAAAAGTTCTTCTTTGCATATGCTTACCTTTTTAGTTCTTGTTCTTTAAGATGTTTTGATTTATCATCATACTCTTTTTTATCTATCCCTCCACTTGCATAACGTTTATCTAAGATGTCCTGGGCAGATGATTTCTCTTTTGTCTTATTTTTATCTTGTAAAAAGTAAAAAAGCAGTCCGATAATTAACAACGGTACAAGCCAGCCAAAGCCCATACCCCAACCATGTGTAAATGTGTTCATACTGAATCCTTTCGTTATATTTTATAATGAACTATAACTTTAATACGTGTATGAAATGTGCACGTATTAGAGGAGTAAGGATAATTGTTTAACGTTTATTACAATGGATCATTTGATCTAACATGTTTTCTTTTTGTTTGAGGAGAGTCAAATACGTTTTTACTAATTTTGATGGGTTATTTATTATTTTGTATATAACCCATTTTTTATCTCTCGAAGAGGAAAGGATATGGGCATTTTTTAATTGTTTAAGGTGTCTAGACACTAAGGGTTGCGAAAGGCTAAGCGTATCTGATATTTCACAAACACAAAGATGGTTTTCTCTTTGTATCAATGTTACTATCTTTACTCTATTTTCATCAGACATTGCTTTTGAAAGTTGTGTGATCTCATCAAATATTGTCACTTTCAGCTCCTATAAAGTCAAAAACTCATATAACTATATTGATATATGATACCCAATTATTAATTAATCCATAGAAGGAAGACTGATGGAAATCACATATTTTTTTGAAGCACTCTGGCAACTTAGTATTGCTATGGCTCCCTACATACTTTTTGGTCTATTTTTTGCAGGCATACTTCATGAGCTGGTACCAGACAGTATCGTGACTAAACATTTGGGTAAAGACAATGTCTCTTCCGTAGTAAAGTCCACTATCTTTGGTATTCCCCTTCCTGTGTGTTCTTGTGGAGTCATTCCTCTGGCTACTTCTATTAAAAAGTCTGGTGCCAGTAAAGGTGCAACACTCTCTTTTCTCATCTCTACACCTATAACAGGGGTAGACTCCATTATGGCTACCTATGGTATATTTGGATGGATATTTACCGTGTATCGTGCTATCACTTCTATGATCATAGCGATGGTTGCAGGTATACTGACTAACATTTTTGATAAAGAAGAAGTGACAAACGTACCTCAAGCTTCTTTTTCAACCTTAGCACCACAGGCTACACCTTCATCAGATGCATCTTGTGAAACAGGAACAGGCGCATGTTGTACTAGTACCTCAGATACCAAAAAGAAGTTTTCTTTCAGAGCTGCCATGCAATACGCCTTTGGTACACTCCTGGGTGACATCGCCAAGCCACTCTTTTGGGGACTGCTCTTGGGCGCACTCATCACTGTAGCCATACCTGAGAATCTTGCAGAGTTACTCAAAGATAATTCTTGGCTCTCCTATGCCATAGTCATTGTGATAGCTGTGCCTATGTATGTTTGTGCTACAGCATCGCTTCCTATAGCTGCGGGGCTAATGCTTAGTGGGGTGAGTGCAGGGGCTGCTTTTGTCTTCCTCTCCGCTGGACCTGCTACAAATACGGTAACCATAGGTGTGGTGAAAAAGATGCTTGGTACAAAATCACTCATCATTTATCTGGGAAGCATCATTATAGGGAGCATACTCTTTGGGTTGGGACTTGACTACATCTTTGATGCTTCTGCGATTGATCCTACTTCTCTTATACATATGGATGAAGAGGGTGGACTCATAGCCACGTTAAGTTCCATTATCCTTTGGGGACTGGTGTTGTATTATATGTTTAAACCTTATTTACAAAAGAAAGATGACTGTAGTGGTGGGTCTTGTTGTTCTTGATGTAAAACATATTATCCTCCATAAGTATCTGTTTCCTACCTGTCATCCAGTATGATGACTTTTGGAATATCATCATATTTTGATATCAATCATAATTCTATTTTGTGTAAAGTGTGTGTAAACGATCTTTTATCATACTACAATAGTCAAACTTCTTTTGATAGCGCCTTACACACATAGTACACACAATTTAAATAAACTTTACTATATTAGTATATACTAATATAGTATAAGGGAGTTAATATGAATCAAACAGAAAGCTGTTGCCGTATGAGTGTAGATACACTGCTCATAGAGAGTGCTAAAGATATGCTTGCCTCCAAAGAAGAAGGTCTTAAAGAAAAAGCAAAAATCTTTGCACTCCTTGGCAATGAAGTACGTCTAAAGATGATGACTGTCTTTGTAAATGTAGATTCTGTTTGTGTCTGCGACTTGAGTGATATACTCAAAATGAATCAATCTCCCATCTCTCAACATTTACGTAAACTAAAAGATGCGGGGCTATTGGAAAGTAAACGTGAAGGTATGACTATATTTTATTCTATCCCTTCAGACCAAAAAGAAATACTGCTCTCGCTTATAAAAGGATAGAGTATGTTTAACTTTAAAGACAAAAAAAGTATTTCAAATATGATAGAAAGTAGGGGAGATAACTGCTGTATACCACAACCTAAAGGTAAAGTAGAATGCCCAACGTGCGATAAAAAAGCCAAAGGTGTGTTAGGTAAAACTGTTGAACATCTTTTAACAGATGATGCCCAGTCCAAACTTGACTGTTTTGACGGATTTTACTACTGTAAAACATCTACATGTAAAACGGTTTATTTTAGAGATGAAATGGTTTTAACACAGGACGATATGTCTATAGTGGTGGGACTCAAAGAGGGTGTATCCCCTGCTACAGTGTGTTACTGTTTTAATTGGACAAAAGAGAAGATACAAAAAGAGTTGGAAGAGACTGGGACTACCGTAGTCTTAGAAGACATCAAAGCTAAAATGCAAAACCCTGGATGTTCTTGTGAGATACTAAACCCTAGTGGAGGATGCTGTTTGGGTGATACCGGTCAAGCGATTAAAGAAATTAAAAAGGAGATTGGGTTATGAAAGATTTTTTAGATAAACCCTATTTGAGGTGGGTCACACTGTTTTTAACCTCAGGTACTCTTTTATGCTGTGCACTGCCTATCTTACTGGTAACGGTAGGATTTGGTTCTGTTGCCGCTGCGATGAGTTGCAACATACCAGGACTTACCTTTTTAGCAGAACATAAACTATGGACACTCTTGTTTTCTTTTCTCTTTTTACTTTTTTTAGCATGGATTATATGGAGACCGAACCAAAGTTTCCCTATCGATCATAACCAAGCACTTGCTAGGAATATAAAGGATTTATGATGAAAAAATTACTAATATTAGGCTTGATGTTTGGGATGTTTACAGAGTTTGGATTTGCTAGAACGATAGAAGTAGAGGTACATGGAATGACTTGTTCCTTTTGTGTCGATGCCTTGCAGCGAAAGTGCAACAAAGTACCACACGTTACAAAGGTAGAGGTAAGCCTAAAACTTAAGAAACTACGACTTGAAACGGACAATGAACAAAGTCCAAGTTTAGATGAAGTCAAAAAGACGGTGGTAGATTCTGGGTTTACACCTGTAAAAGTAGAGGTCATAGAGACAAAGGAGCACTAAATGTTTACACATAGATGGGGGAGCCTTATGACTCTATATGATATTGGGAACAACACTCTATGGAATGGGTTTACGTTCCTTTGTAGCACTGCCTGTAGACAAAGGTGGTTCTGTGCTTCGTTTTCAAAATATCTATGCCAGTCAATCCGAAGTCGACCTTTTTGTCACAAGTTTTGCGTATGGTATAGATGCAAAACAAACTGTACTTATAGGGATGCCTTACAGGTTAAAACCAAGTATAGGAGAGAGACAGGGTGATGTTTCTTTACTCTACCGTTATATGTTACTTCAAGATGACAGATTTGATGGAACAAGCCGTTTTGCATTATTAGCTGGAGCGATTATCCCTAATTTCCCATCATACCTGAAAGTATGAATGGTCTGGTTCTTACAGCTGTAGAGGGATCATATTTTGTACGCGTCGTTAAATTATTTGGCAATGAAGTGATGGCTGTAGCCGATTTGCTTATATTGACAGTGATGAAATCTTTGTTATGTCTAAACTCTTTAAATATGACACTTTGGTTCAAAGCATTGCTTAGATCCACTACTATTTCAGCACGCTCTGCGGGAGAAAGTGTCAGCCTTGTCATCTCTACGGGTGATTCTAAAAAAGCATTGTCCGTAGCGATCTATTTAAAGCTTCTCCCGTCTGAAAAACCAAGTGTATAGACTGTGGAGTTGGAACCGTTAAGTATACGAAAACGTATCTCTTTGGCTTCTACATCCAAAGTAGGTTCTATGGCACCATTGGCAATGAACGTATCACCGACATAACCACGCATGATATCCGCCATGGCAGGGTTATAGTCTATCTGTCCGTTAGTGAAGTTCCTGTCTTGCAGCGCCAGCGGAATATCATCTCTACTGTAACGTTTAGGCAGATTAAGACTCCTGCTTTCATCGTCTTCAATAATGATAAGCCCCGCTAAACCTTTATAGACATGTTCTGCTGTCTTATCCATAGTATGCGGATGATACCAGTTTGTACATGCTTTTTGATTTACAGTATAACGCACTGACCAGGTTCCCGCAGCGGTTATGGGCTGATGGGCAGTGCCATCCATACATACCGTGACCATGCATGGCGACAGTTTCATCAAGATCATTTGTGTAGTTTATGGAAACCTGGTCTCCATTTTGCATCAGAAGTGTAGGTCCAAGATAAGTACTGTTTATGGCAAATGTATCGGTTTGGACATCAGTAAAAAAATCATGTTTTGATTTTTGTACATGAAGATCATAATGTTTAATTCCAGCTTTGTCAGTTGCCTGTAAAAGTTCCGGAATAGGGAGCGCTTTTGATTTTATATCACCCGGGGGAGTTGAATTGCCACTTCCTCCGCATCCGGTAAATATATAAAGCGCAGTCACGGAGCTAAGTGTTAAGAAGTTTCTTCTCTTCATCATTGTATATCCTTCGTATGATTTACTATATATAGTAGTTTTTTTATGTGTATGTTGAATGCTGTGTGTACTATGGTGAGTATGGATTTAAATTGGTCATGTAGTAAAAAATGAAAGAGATAAAAATAGAATACTCACTTATAAAAAGATTTTTATAGGTGAGTTAGGAGATGTAACCAAATTTTAAATTCGGAGTTAAAAATGATAGATACTAAGTAAAAAATTATTTAGTATTACATTTACCTTGTTCTTTCATGTTACCCATACCTTTTGAATATCCGTCTACTCCAGTAGGAAGTCTATTGGCATGTTCTAATTCTAGTTCAGATTTAGAAGGTTTATGCGCTTTTGCTTTTGTTTTTCCCGATTGATCAGCATTACATTTACCAGCAGCTTTCATCTTTGACATATCACTACCTACATTCTCTGCACCCTCATTTGATGTTCCTATTTGATGTTCTAACTCTGTAGCAGCTTTATTTTCTGCATAGACAAATCCTGAGCCTAAACCTAAAGCAAGAAGACTTGCCAAAATTAACTTTTTCATACTGAGTCCTTTGTATTGTAATAAATTTCTAGAGTGACGTGTCATCCTAGTTACAACTGAAGTATATAGAGATACTGTGTACTTAGTGTGCAGTATATGCACACAATTATGGAGAGTAGAGCCAATTCTTGACAAAGATCTTAGGTGCACATAGTGTGCACACTCTTGTATTATCATAAGTCATGTTATAAAAGAAAGGATATATGATGGGTACAGTGACTAAAGATGTCGTTTGTGGTATGGATACTTCAACAGAATCAAAATTTCATCTTGACCATGAGGGCGAAATATACTATTTTTGTTCTGACATTTGTCAGAATAAGTTTAATAAGAATCCTCAAGAGTATCTAGATGTACATGATGATGAAAACTGTACTTCGTGCAAACCTCTCTTTAAAGAGCATACACATGTCGATGAAAGCAAAAAAGAAAAAACTGTCGATAATGATGCTATGTACACCTGTCCTATGCATCCAGAAATTCAGCAAAAGGGGCCGGGAAGCTGCCCTAAATGTGGGATGGCACTAGAGCCAATGGTTGCTCAAGCAGGTGAAAAAGATACAGAAGAGTTAGATGATATGACCCGCCGTTTCAAGATAAGTGCCGTACTTGCTCTCCCCCTTTTCATCTTGGCAATGACAGCGGACTTAATGCCTTCGCTTTTACCTTCATGGCTAAATATGTCTCTCGTTCAGTGGATCATGTTTGCTCTTGCCACACCTGTAGTGCTTTGGGGAGGATGGTCGTTTTTTGTAAGAGGATACAACTCCGTAAAAACATGGAATCTAAACATGTTCACCCTCATTGCTTTGGGTGTAGGTGCAGCATACCTCTATAGTTTGGTAGCCCTCTTTATGCCTCAGGTATTTCCTCCTAAAATGCAATTTGACGGAGGCTTGGTGCATGTCTATTTTGAAGCTGCAGCAGTCATCGTGGCCTTAGTACTTTTAGGACAAGTGCTTGAACTGCGTGCCAGGTCAGAAACCAACACTGCCATACAAATGCTTCTAGGACTTGCTCCAAACACTGCACGTATCGTAAGAGATAACGGTAGTGAAGAAGATATACCTTTAGAAGAAGTTCACGTAGGAGACATTTTACGCATACGTCCAGGAGACAAAATACCTGTGGACGGCATCGTGACAGAGGGTGAGAGTAACATAGATGAATCTATGGTCACAGGAGAGTCTATAGCCGTCTCTAAAAAAGAGGGGGACAAAGTTATAGGTGCCACAGTCAATGCCAGCGGTTCACTGCTCATCAAGGCAGAAAAAATTGGAGCCGATACGTTGCTTTCCCAGATCGTAGATATGGTAGCCAATGCACAGAGATCCCGTGCACCTATACAAAAACTTGCAGATGTGGTGTCGGGCTATTTTGTTCCTATAGTTGTGTTGATAGCCATTTTGGCATTTATAGGCTGGTATGTATGGGGTCCTGAACCTCGTTTGGCATATGCTGTGGTCTCTGCTGTTGCGGTACTCATCATCGCCTGTCCTTGTGCTTTAGGTCTTGCTACACCTGTCTCCATCATGGTTGGTACAGGAAAAGGGGCTTCTATGGGTGTACTCATCAAAAATGCGGAAGCATTGGAAATACTCGAAAAAGTAGATACTTTGGTGGTAGATAAAACAGGAACCCTCACAGAGGGAAAACCTAAACTGGTTACAGTTGAGGTAGAAGAGGGTGTAGATGAAAATCTACTTTTAAAAGTCGTTGCAACACTGGAACAGTCCAGTGAACACCCTCTTGCAGAAGCCATTGTGGAAGGTGCACAAAGTAGAGGCATCACACTTAGCAAAACAGAAGATTTTAACTCTGTAACAGGACAAGGTGTTACGGGTAAGGTAGATGGCGTGAAAGTAGCCATAGGGAATAGTAAACTTTTAGAAAGTCTAAGTATTGAAGTAAAAGACCTTCCAACAAGAGCTGAAGCCTACCAAAAAGAAGGGCAAACAGTCATGCTCATAGCATTAGATGGTAAAGCAGCAGGCATTATAGGTGTGATGGATCCCATTAAAGAAAGTACACCGGAAGCCATATCACAACTGCATGCGCAAGGTATAAAAGTAGTC
The DNA here is from genome assembly GCA_002733215.1 of Sulfurovum sp. Taxonomy (GTDB): domain Bacteria; phylum Campylobacterota; class Campylobacteria; order Campylobacterales; family Sulfurovaceae; genus Sulfurovum. The sequence continues at coordinate 15,985 of NVUY01000024.1, forward strand.
ATGCTCACAGGAGATAACAAAACCACAGCCCAAGCAGTGGCAGCTAAACTTAACATAGACAGAGTACAAGCAGAAGTCTCTCCTGAAGAGAAGACTAAAGTAGTGGAGCAACTACAAGCTGAGGGTAAAGTGGTAGCGATGGCTGGTGATGGTGTAAACGATGCACCAGCTCTTGCGAAAGCGCATGTAGGTATTGCTATGGGAACCGGTACAGATGTAGCCATGGAGAGTGCAGGCGTGACGCTGGTCAAAGGTGACCTTACAGGCATAGTCAGAGCGATCAAACTTAGTAGAGGCACGATGAAGAACATCCGGCAAAACCTTTTCTTTGCATTTATTTATAACTCTGTGGGCGTACCTATTGCAGCAGGTGTGCTGTACCCAGTATTTGGGATACTTCTCTCACCGGTTATCGCAGCAGCAGCGATGAGTTTTTCTTCGGTATCAGTCATAGCGAATTCACTAAGACTTAGAAATTTAAAATTGTAGTAAAATACTTAAGATGTAAAAAGAGGATCTAAAGAAGAATGAAAATATTACTGATGGAAGATGACCCCGTACTTGGGGACATTGTTACGGACTACCTACAACAATACTACACGACACACAGGGCTTTTGATTCAGCTGAGGCGCTGGAATTCATCGATGAAGGGTCGTATGATCTTTTTATCTTCGACATTAATGTTCCGGGTAAAAGCGGGATAGCACTGCTTGCAGAATTGAGAGACTTTAACGATACCACACCGGCTATCATCATTACAGCCTATGCAGATACGGTACACCTCAAAGAGAGTTTTGATGTCGGTGCACATGACTACATCCGTAAACCTTTCGAGCTTGAAGAGTTGAGGCTTCGTATTGAGAAGAGTAAAATACTCTTCCACATAGAGCAGGAGGTGCCGGTGAAACTCAGTGAAAAATTGACTTATTATCCTAAAAAAAATATGGTGGGTGATGGAACGAATGAGATGAACCTGAGACCCAAAGAGTGTGAAATACTTGAGTATTTCATCGCACATCCCCATAAACTCATCTCTCAAGATGAGTTGGTACAGAATATCTGGGAGTTTGATGCACTGCCAAGTGATGCCACTCTGCGTTCTTACATTCGAAACCTGCGTGAGGTGATAGGTGTGGAAAAGATCATTACGCAACGAGGGTTGGGATACCGGTATGAATGACTTAGAAAAAAAATCTTTCTATTCCTTTTTAGGTCTCTATGTGGTCTCTTCTTTTCTTTTCATAGCTTTGGTAGGTTTTTGGTATTACAAGGCGCAAAAACATGCTCTGGAAAATGAAACCTACTACAAGCTTGAACACCTTGCAGACAAAAAAGCAGGGGAGATAGTCATGGCACATATGCAGGGCAGTGCCACAAGAGAAATATCTGTTCCCGAGGATATAAAACTTGCACTTATCGATAGCAAAGGAAACGTAGTGGAGGGAAACTTGGTCGAACCCGACATAAAGATAAAGCCGGGGTATTTCACTCTGAATGGTTACAATATTCTCATCTCTGACGCACCCAGAGAACATTTAAATATATCGTATGTTGTCGTGCAGTCCAATAGACTGAATGAAAAAGTGCAGGCATTAAAAGAGTCTGTATGGATCCTATCGGTGTTTGCTTTTTTAGTCATAATAATCATTGCATGGGTACTCTCGAAGATTTTCATGAAACCTCTGAATAAACGTGTCATGCAGATAGAACGTTTTATCAATGATGTGACCCATGAGCTCAATACACCCATCACCTCATTATCTATGTCTACCGACCAGGTATTAAAAGCGGGTGAATGTACACCAAAAACATTGAACAATATATCCATAAGTACCAAACAACTCTATGATATTTACCGCTCGTTGACCTATTTGAACTTTAATCATAAAGAGGAGATCTCTGAGCCTCTGGATCTTAAAGAGGTATTGGAAAAGAGTATTGAGTATTACCGACCTTTGGCAGAGATAAAACGAATCGATTTTGAAGTAGACTTGGAAGAGACCAGATGTATTATTACTACATCTCAGTTAACACTGCTCTTGGGGAATCTTATCGGCAATGCCATCAAATACTCTTCACCAAGATCAACCATAACCATTTCACTGAAAAACAGGGTTCTCAAGATCATAGATGAAGGCATAGGCATCGATCAGACAAAACAAAAAGAGATCTTTGAAAAGTTTAAGAGAGGTACAGACTATTCAGGTGGTTTTGGTGTAGGACTTAGTATTGTCAAAAGTATTTGTGATGAATATAACATTAAAATAGAGTTGGATTCACTGCTTGAAAAGGGGACAGAGTTTAGACTCTATTTATAAGGAATCTGGAAATCAGTATGCATATAGGAATTATATACAAAAAGTGAGATAAGTAATATCTCCCGTGAAAAGATATTGGAAATGTTAAAGAAAAATGGATTGAAATAGCTTACGCCATCTCTTTCCCAAACTTCGCTTTTAACTTCGCCAACTTAGGCGGTATCACTGCCATGCAATACCCCTGCATAGAATTTTGACGGTAGTAGTCCTGATGATACGCTTCAGCCGGGTAGTAGACATTTAGTGGTTCTATGGTTGTCACTATAGGATCAGCGTAGTCTTTTTGTGCCGCTTCCATTGCTGCTTCGGCAGCCTCTTTTGTCTCTTCATCCGTGTAGAGGATCGTAGATCGGTATTGTGTTCCTCTGTCTGCACCTTGCTGGTTGAGTGTAGTAGGGTTGTGTACTGCAAAAAAGATATCCAGAAGGGTATCCGAGGTGATAATGCTGTTATCATAGCTGATCTTTATGACTTCCGCATGTCCTGTCTCTCCTGTACAGATATCTCTGTAGGTGGGATCGAGCGTCTGCCCGTTTGCATAACCACTCTCCACCTCACTCACTCCTTTAAGCAGTTCAAATACTGCTTCTGTACACCAGAAACATCCGCCACCGACTATGAGTTCTTGTTTTGCCATATTGTTTTCCTTTGTTTTTTACAGAGTAGGTTTTTATTTACTTTATTTGCTATAATACCTATAAATCTAAAAACTAATCTAAATCCAGGAGCTTTTATCATGAATGTAAACGTTGTATGCCCTCATTGTCTCAAAGTGAATCGTATTCCTAAAAAAGAGTCTTATGCAAAAGCGAACTGTGGTCAGTGTAAAAGATCTTTACTTGACAGTAAACCCATTTCGGTAGATGCAGATAAACTTGCTACTTTTTTAGCCAATTCTGATATCCCTGTCGTGGTAGATTTTTGGGCACCATGGTGTGGTCCCTGTAAGCAGATGGCACCTGCATATGAAGAAGTGGCTTTGACCATGCCTTTACAGGCACAATTCTTAAAAGTCAATACCGAGGAGCAGCAGGCACTTGGTGGACAGTATGGTATTCGCAGTATTCCAACATTGATCGTATTTAAGAATGCTAAGCCGGCCGATCAGCTCTCCGGAGCTTTGAGTGCCGCACGTTTGGAAAGTTGGGTAAAACAGTTTGTCTAAGATCCTTTTGCTTGAAGACGATGCAAATCTCAATGAAACAGTTACAGAGTTCCTTGAAGATCAGGGATATGCTGTGGTCTCTGTGTATGACGGATATGAAGCGCAGGAGAAACTCTATGAGAGTAAGTATGATCTGCTGCTTTTAGATGTCAATACCCCGGGTATCAATGGCTTTGACCTTTTAAAAGAAGCGAGAAAGGGTGATGTGCTTGCCCCTGCGATCTTCATTACTTCTTTAAATTCGGTGGATGATCTGGAAAAAGGTTTTGCAAGTGGCTGTGACGACTACATCCGCAAACCTTTTGTCCTGAAAGAACTTCATATACGGATCGAGACACTGCTCAGACGCGGCTTTTTTCATGAAACTAAAGAAGTAATAGAGATTTCAAAAAATATTGCTTATGATATCAAAAACAATGCGCTTATCATCGAGGGTGAAACGGTCTCTTTGGGGCACAAAGAGTCTAAACTTCTTAAACTGTTTATGAAAACAGAAGGGCAGGTAGTAGCCCATAAGCGTATCTATGACCATTTGTGGGACTATGATGAAGAACCAAGTGATACAGCACTTCGTACCTACATTAAGAACCTGCGTAAAATCATAGGCAAGGAAAGAATTGTTAGTATCAAAAAACAAGGCTACAAATTCACTGCTGAAAAGTGAGAAAAAGTCTCTTCTTAGATTTCTGACACTGTATGTGGCGATGGTCATCATCATTATCACGTTATTTTCGCTTTTCTACTATCAAAGTCAGGAGAAGCTGATGCTTGCAGAGCAGCGGGCTACACTGACAAAGTATGCTTATATCCAAACCAAAAGATTAAAAGTATTACACCATTTTTTTGATGACCGAACAGTGTATCCCCGTGATCCCCGTTTCAAGTCTGCTATCTATGACCTGGAATACATAAAGATATTTTCTCTTTTAGAGAATGAGAATATACATTTTGATAAAGAGATCTATATCAATAAAGGAACTATACATTTTGTTAAAAGTTTAGATGACTTTTATCTGGGTACGAAATATCTTATTTTAGAAGTGCCGGACAGTGGTGCATGGAGAGGGGAGAGTTGGAAAAACATCCTAGGATATGGCTTTTTTGCATTTTTATTTTTTATGCTCTTTGGACTCTATCTTGCCAAACTCTTTCTCAAACCCATGCGCGATTCTATTGTACTTCTTGACAGGTTCATTAAAGATACCACACATGAACTCAACACGCCACTTTCCGCCATACTGGCAAACATCGAGATGATGGACAGGGATGTCATGGTGGAAAAAAATAAAATAAAACTGACACGTATCAACATTGCAGCTAAAACAGTTTCGGTACTCTATCAGGATCTGACTTATCTTACCCTCGAACAGGAAAAAGAGAATCATGATGAAGAGATAGAGATCAAAGACCTTATCCATGACAGAGCAGAATACTTTATGATCCTGGCAGAATCCAAACAACTAGAGTGCAGTTTGGATCTCGATGATGCCACGATCATTATAGACAGACGCAAGTTTACCAGAGTGATAGATAATCTCATCTCCAACGCGATCAAATATAATAAACGCAATGGTACAGTGGGGATTATACTGAGAGAAGGCATGCTGGTCATTTGGGATACAGGTATAGGGATCAATGAGGGAAAAATACCTTATATGTTTGATCGATATATGAGGTTTAATCAAAGTCAAGGTGGTTTCGGTCTGGGGTTGAGTATCGTAAAAAATATTCTGGATGAATATTATATCTCCATAAATGTGGAGTCAACAGAGAATAAAGGAACAAGGATGATATTAAAATGGTGAAGAGATTAGGTTTGTTATTTATATCTTTGATCTTACTACTCTCTCAGGCAGAGGCAAAAGATACTTATGAACGTTATTGTGTTGACTGTCACAAAGAGCTTCCTACCTCTCTGCAGCGCATGTTCATGCACTATCTTCTTGTTTACGGTGGTGAACAAAATATGAAGGCAGGATTAAAACATTATTTGAAATATCCTATCAAGGAGATCTCTGTTATGTCAGAGCTGTTTATCAATAGTTATGGGATCAAGGATAAAACAACATTAAGTGATAGGCAGATAGAGGAAGCATTGGATATTTATTGGAATAAGTTTAAGGTAATTGATAAGTTGAAGTAGTTACAATATCCTAATACCCCTGGACAAGGTTATCTTATAAAACGATAAAAGGAAGAACAATGAAGAGATTAATAACTGTACTTACACTAGTAGCATTTTCTATGATGAGTACCCCTACGATGGCAACAGCAAATGTTAAAAAAGGGCAGAAGATCTTTAAGAAGAAGTTTCGTAAATATTGCAGGTTTTCTGGTGTGAAGTTTGCCAGAAACCATACTCAGGATGAATGGGAAGAAATTTATGATGACGGTAAATTTAAGAAAGAGGCAAAAAGAATATGCCCACGATTAAAAGTCAATAAGATCAAAGCAGCCTGGTGGGAAGATGTGTATGAGTTTTCCTATAAGTATGCCAGTGATGGTGTCGTTCCAAAGTGTTGATCTTTATGTAACTTCCTGAAGCAGTAGTTTACATACTGCTTCTAATTTTCTCACATATTTTATACTTCACAATACTTTCACAATTTCATGCTATTATACATTATCTTAAATATAAAGGATAATAATGACTAAAATGACTAAACTTGCAGTCGCAGTTTTGCTTGGGTTGACTTTACTTTCATCAACTGCTTCAGCAGATGTAAAGAAAGGGCAAAAGATCTATCTCAAGAAGTTAAAAGCTGCTTGTGGTTTTTCCGGAGCAAAATTTGCACACCAACACACTCAGGATGAGTGGGAAGCTATTAAGGGATCAGGGAAGTTTGCTGCTGAAGTAAAAAAACTTTGTCCTAAATCTCAATTGAAAGAGAAGTACGTTCAGGATGTATACGATTTTGCTTATGAGTATGCAAAAGATTCAGGAAATGTACCATCTTGTTAAGTTCTAATTAATAGGGTATTAAGTTAAATCACTATATTATTTTAAACATGATTAAATCAGAGGGATTGATTACTACGATAAGATGTAATTGATAGAAATTATTAAATAAAAGGAATTAAAATGAAAAAATTTGCAATCACAATGTTACTTGCTGGATCTACACTACTTATGGCTGATGGTGCTGCTGCTTATGCTAAATGTGCAGGTTGTCATGGTGCTAACGGTGAAAAATCTGGACTTGGTAAATCAGCGATCATTACAGGTCAGGATGCTGCTAAAACTGTAGAGCAACTTAACGGTTACAAAGCTGGTACACTTAACCTACACGGTATGGGTGGTCTTATGAAAGGTCAAGTAGCATCTATGGACGAAGCTTCTATTAAAGCGGTTGCAGATTACATTGCAGCAATGAAATAATCCTTTCCATCTTTTCAAAAGCCTTTTGGCTTTTGAAACCTCCCAATACTTTCTCTTTTTAAATTTAAACTCTACTAATGTACATTCTCATTGTTATCGTAGTGAACAATAGACCATCTTTGCGATATATCATAAAATAAGAGTTAAATGTTTAGGGAAGTTTGTTGGATACCCATCAGAGGGGGCATTATTATTAACTTTTTGGAGCAGGGACTTTAGTCCCATGAAGACGGGACTAAAGTCCCTACCCCTTGTAATGAGTTTGTCTTAGATGAGTTTGCCTTAGATTAACACGCTGGTTCATTACCTGTGTCAGATGCATACTCATTTGCAAATTCAAATAAGTGCGGTGTCCATTTTTCTTTATATGTTTCCATTTTTGGACATACTTCTTTTACTTTTGCTTCAAATGTTCCTGCTTTAAAAGCTTCTTCCCACTCTTTTTGTTTAAATGTCGCAGCAAATTCTCCACCAGGTTTGTCTCCACACTGGCCTTTGATCTTTTTACTATAGATCTTTTGACCTTTGTTGATACTTCCTGCATTTGCAGTGGTTGATAGCATTGCAAAGCCAAAAAGTGCAGCAACAGCTAATTTACTTATGTTTTTCATTTTATTCCTTTTATGTTTATAAGATGTTTTAGTATATCTTACTTATGTTTATTTTCATAGATAATTTAGACTTAAGTAGTAAAATTTAAAAAGTGGACAGAATGGTTACATCAAAATTTATATTACATAGCACTTCCACATTTACCTGCTTCACATTTCATAGCAGGTACTTCTTTTGTTGCTGCCTTTTTAGTATTGTCCGCAGCACATTTTGTACTCAGTCGACCACTCTCTTTCTGCCTTACACAAGTATAGAGTTCTTTGGTTGTTGTTGATTTCAGTACACAGTCACGTCTTGTGTCATCTTCTCTGAGCTGATTTAAAATATTCATTTTCTTTTTAACAAGTACAGCAGAACCGTCTACCATAGAGGCACCACATTTTCCCGGTCCGCATTTCATGCCGCCTTCGGTGAGAGATTTTGTTTTTTCTTTATCGCTGCACCCGACCAGCAATGCCAGTGTCAAGACAGGGAGTAGAAGAGTTAGACGTGATTTTTTATTCATCGGTTTTCCTTTAATTGTTTGTTGAGTAAGTGTTTTTCATACATTTCAAAAAAGATAGGTATCAGTAGTAAGCTTAATACTGCTGATGTCACTACTCCGCCTATCATAGGCGCAGCTATACGTTGCATCACTTCTGACCCTACCCCTGTGGTAAGCATAATAGGGAAGAGTCCTGCCAATATGGCAAATACAGTCATAAGTTTAGGACGTACCCTTTGTACTGCACCTTCGTAAATAGCTGCATCTAAATGTACATGGGCAAAATTATCTCCCTCTTTTGCCTTCATTTCATTCACACTTTCATGAAGGTAGACGATCATAACGATAGCTGTCTCCGCAGCAATACCAAGCAGTGCCAAGAAGCCAACAATGACTGCAATACTCATATTGAAATCAAGCATATGAATATAGAGAAGACCACCTACAAGCGCAAATGGTAATGTAAAAAAGACTATCAATGTAGGTACAAAATCTTTAAGGGCCATAAAGATAAGCACAAAGATGACTAACAGAACAGTAGGAATGATCCAAACCATTTTTTTCATGGCAGATTCCAGATACTCCGATTGACCAGCCCATTCATAATAGTATCCTGTAGGCAGTTTAAGGTCAGCGAGAACTTTGATTGCTTCTTCTTTATAGGTCACGACACTCATACCTTGTTGTGGTGTAATATAGACAAACGTCACAGGTGTTGCCATTTCTGATTTAATGACTGAGGCACTTTCTCTGTATTGCACCTTGGCAAAGGTAGAAAGAGGAACAAAGCCAAGAGGTGTTTTGACTTGTATATTTTTTATATCATCCAGAGTACGTCTCTCTTCTTCTTCAAACCGTAATGCAATAGGGTAACGTTCTAAACCTTTATACATCGTTGTTAATTTTTGTCCACCAATAGCTGCAGAAGTATAGGTATTTATGAGGTCTTTAGTGATGTTATAACGCTGCAGGGCTTCTGTATCGATATCTATATCAATGAAGAAACCGGCAGATGCCTGATCTGAAAAGACCGATTGGGTACTTTTCATGTCTCTAAGCCTCCGTTCGATTTCCAATGCAACTTTTTGTAAACCGTCAGCATCTTTACCATAAAGTTTTATACCTATAGGGGTACGGATACCAGAAAGCAGCATATCAATACGTCCACGGATAGGGTAGGTCCATGAGTTGACCAGACCTGGTATCTGTAGTGCTGCTTCCATTTCAGCCATGAGTTTTTCTCTTGTCATACCAGGACGCCACTCCTCTTTGGGTTTAAATGTAATGATGGTCTCAAGCATTCCCAGCGGTGCAGGATCCGTTGCAGACTGTGCACGTCCACCTTTACCAAATACTGTATCTACCTCAGGAAAAGACTTGATGATCTTGTCTGTTTTTTGCGTGAGTACTTTACTTTGATCTACTGAGATACCATACGGCGTTACGGGCATATACATCATTGTCTGCTCATCAAGCATTGGCATAAATTCCCAGTTTAGTTTTTCATAGAGTGGTTTAGTAAATGCTAAAACAGCGATAGCCAAAACAATCACTACATATTTAAACTTAAGTCCATAAATGAGTATTGGGTGATAGAGCCACATAAAAAACCTGTTGATTGGGTTTTTAGACTCTGGAATAATTTTCCCTTTTATAAAAAATATCATCAGTACGGGTACTAAAGTGACAGAAAGTATGGCACCTGCTGTCATAGCAAATGTCTTTGTAAAAGCCAGTGGGGAGAAGAGTAATCCCTCTTGGCCATTGAGTGCGAAGATAGGTAAAAAAGAAACAACTACCAGTGCTAATGCGAAGAAAATAGGGCGTCCTACAAGCTGCGATGACTTGACAATGACATTCGTACGTTCCGTATCATCAAGAGAACTACCTTTTTTTGTTTCTGCTTTATGTATGGATTTATGGGCATTTTCTATCATGACTATGGAGGCATCGACCATGGCACCAATAGCAATGGCAATCCCTCCCAGACTCATAATATTTGAACCAATACCAAAGAGCTTCATCATTAAAAATGGTAAAGCAATAGTGAGAGGCAAAACGATAAACATGATCAGTGTAGACCGGAAGTGCATGAGGAAAAGTCCAATGATGATCACTACAATGATACTCTCTTCAATCAGTGTACGTTCCAGTGTCTCAACAGAAGCTTCAATGAGATCAGAGCGGTCGTATGTGGTGATAACATCTACACCTTCTACATGGAGTTCTTCCATTTTCGCTTTTATTCTTTTTAAAGCGCTATAGACATCCTCACCATAACGTACCATGACAATACCGCCAACGACTTCACCTTCACCATTAAGGTCAGCCATACCACGTCTTGCTGCAGGGACCAGTTCAACCCGCCCAATGTCACCTAAAGTAAGAGGTACACCATCTTTTGTGCTAACAACAAGTCTACGTATATCATCTAAATTTTTGATGTACCCTTTGGCCTGAACCATCCATTCAAAACCATTTTGGATGACAATACGACCTCCGGTATCATTATTATTCTCTTTAAGTGTTTTTGCTACGTCTTTAATGGAAAGATTATATTGTACCAAAGCATCATTATTCACTGTGATTTGATAGGTAGGCACAAATCCACCGATACTTGCAACTTCTGAGACACCATCTACACCCATAAGTGCATATTTGTAATAGTAGTCCTGCAGGGTACGTAATTCATCCAGTGTTTTTGTTTGAGATGTCAGTGCATACTCGTATACCCAACCTACCCCTGAGGCATCAGGGCCTAAGGCAACTTCCATACTGGGAGGAAGTTGACTTTGTATGGAAGCTAGTTGCTCTAAAACACGGCTTCTTCCCCAATACAAGTCTGTTCCTTCTTTAAAAATGATATAAATAAGACCATTTTCATAGGTTGAAAATCCTCTTACAGTCTCAATATTTGCAATAGCAAGAAACTGTGCAACCAAAGGATAGGTTCCTTGATCTTCTATGATCTCCGGACTTTGGCCATTCCATGTGATCTGTACAATAACCTGTGGCGGAGAGAGATCAGGCAGCGCATCCAAAGGAGTATTTTTCATAGCCCATACTGAAGCAAGTATTAAAAATACTGTGCTTATTAATATTAAAAAACGGTTTTTTACAGAATATGCTATCAGATTTTCAATCATTAGTAAATACCATTGATCTGTGCGTCTGAATCCATCATAAAGAGGGCATTGTTGACAATGGATTCATTTTCATTTAAACCACTGAGGACTTCAAACTGTTTGTGATCCAGAGGTCTTATTTTTATCTCAACAGGTTCATATTCACCTTTGAATTCTGTAGCTAAGAAAGCATACCATGTGCCACTTTTACGTATAGCTGCTGTTCTAGGTATAATAAGACGGCTTTTGCTTAGTTCTGAAGCATGTACTTTGGCATACATACCAGGTTTGAGTGTTTGTGTTTTGTTATCTATGGTCAACCTGAGCGTAGCAGTAGCCTCTTTGGGATTTAGCATAGGGTAAAGCAGGGTTTTTTCTGCCATAAATGTTTCAGAGATACCTTTGACTTTTACCATATAATGCTCAAGTTTTCCAAGGTTTTCCAATTGATTTTGAAACAGTTTTACTTCCATCCAAACTTTATCAATGTTGATGATTTGAAAAAGTCTTTTTTTAGAATTAAAGGATGCCCCTTCATTGATATTTTTTTCAAATATCCAACCAGATATAGGTGCATAAACGGTTGTATAGGTGTCTGCTTTTCGTTCTTTTCTTATGGCTTCGATTTCTCTCTTATCCACGCCTAAAAGTTTTAGTTTTATCTGTGCGCTTTTAAGCATCTCCGGCATAGAAGTTTTACGGTTGTAGTTAATGGAGTTAAGATAATCCTGCTTTGCTTTGTAGACTTCAGGAGAATAGACTTTGACCAGAGGATCCCCTTTCTTGACTCTCTTGTAGAGTGTGTCGGCATAGAGCTCTTTAATAAAACCTGAGTACCAGGTAAGCACATCTACTTTAGCATCATCCTGTGCAACGATGTATCCATAGTTTACCTGTTCTTTTGCCGTTGATTCTCTTTTAACAGTCGTGGTAGTCACATTGAAAAGTTGTTCAACCGTAGGTTTATTCTTATGTTCTTTCAGGGCTTTTTTTGAAGAAGGTGAAGGTGTCTTTTCTGGTATTTTTTTACTGCTTTCATTACTTCCAGCACTGCATTTTCCTGTTTCACATTTCATTGCAGTCTCGGCAATTATTGGGTAGGGTGCTATAAGTATGGCAGCTATGATGAGAGGTTTTAACATATTAAATTTCTCCTATGAGTGATTTTAGTCTTGCTTTGATTCTAAAAAATTCGGCTTTGATAGCAATATTGTCTTCTTCTAAATCGAGTTTTTGCTCAAGCAGGTTGGTGTATTCAAAAAGATTACCACCTTCTTGAATACTCGCTTGGGTCAGTTCAAACATATGTTCAAGCTGAGGAAGTGTTTCATCGTTTAGTATCTTATGGATAGTGTATGCCTCTACAAATTTTGCATAAAGTGTTTTGATCTCGCTTTTTAACGCATACTTATAATCAAGAGATGCACTAGCCGTGGCAAGCATTTCTTTTCTTGCAGCTTCTGTTTTGAGTTCCTCAGAACCGTAAAGAGGCATAGAAGCTCCTATGCTGATACTTGCATAGTCATTAAAATTGCTACGGTTGAAGTATCCTACTTGGACAAAAGGATCAGGTGCTGTGTCAAGAGCCAGCATCTCTTTGTTGCTGCGTGCAACATCATTTTGTGACAGTTTCATGGTATAGTTGGGATTGTTCGCATACTTTGAGAGATAATAGCCTAGACTTTTAGGTTTATGAATACGCAAAGGGTCAGAGATATGTTTGACTTTTGTATTGACAAGGTAGGTTAGTTTTGCTTTTTGGCTTTCAAGTAAAGCTTTATATTTGGCAGCTTTAATTTTAACTTTAGTCAAAAGAAGACTTGCATTCATGCTGTTGGTATGGCTTTTACTTTCTGTAGAAGCATAAGAAGTATATAGCGCAATGTTTTGTCTCGATACTCCGATGTATTCCTCTACGATCTTAATGCGTAATTCTAACTCTTTAATCGTATATGCGGTCACACGTATCTCTTTCGCAAGTGCGAGTTTAGCAGATTCATAAGAGTCGAACAGAACATTTTTTTGTGCTTCTGTATACTTTTTCCGGGCATCCAATTTACCAAACCAGGGAAATTTCTGTTTAAAATTGACAGCCTGATACTGCATAGGCTCAAGATCCCGACTCCAAGGATCAGAAAACTGGATGTCGTTAATGGTTAAAGAGATGTCCGGGTTTGAAAAGTTCTGCGAAAGAGAGATCTTTTCATCCATGGCAGAAAGTCTATGTTCAATTGTTTTAAGTGAAGGGTGTTTCTTTAAAGCAATATCAATAAGTTGTTGAATATTCTGTGCATGTAGAACCATCATGCTGAGCATCATTAAAAGTAGGGTACGCATCTGTCTTCCTTAGTATAGTTATAGGTATAATAGTTTTTTTATGTGTATAAAGTGTGCACATACGTATAATAGCACCAATGATTAAGATTTAAAGAAATATTAGCTGACTATGGGACATTCAGATAAAAGTTATTATAACATAAAATAAAACCTATAGATATACTTGACATTAAAAATAAATTTGGTTAGAATGCACTCGTAATTAAGTAAGCACTTGTAGAAACCCTAGATAATTACATTTAAAAAGGGCATTACACATTTTCTTTGGTTATTTATTGTCTCCCTATATTGTTAATAGAGAAGCCAGGAAGAAGTCAATGTTATTAAATCACTCTAGGGTCTTTAGAGGTGCTTATACATTAACAATACGCTAAAAGGAAATAATATGTCTCCAAGTTGCCCGATATCTACAAGAAGAGTTGACTCCAATATGGTAAGAATAATCTCTTTCCAGGTAGCCATTTTTACAGTGATACTTTTATTTACGCAAGAGAGTATTTTTGCACTGGTATTACTCTTTGACTTTTTTATGAGAACCATACGCCGACCAAACTTGAGTCCTTTTTATCTTGTTGCTACTTTTATATTGTCAGGATGGGGTATTGCTCCTAAACTTTGTGATGAATCACCAAAAAGATTTGCAATGTATCTTGGACTGGTGACTTCATTGTTCCTTGTTGTCTTTTATGCTGCCGGATTTAGTACCTTTGCAACAGTGATAGGCATTATTTTATTAATTTGTGCCTTACTTGAGACATTATTCGACTTTTGTATAGGTTGTAAGATATACTATGGACTTCAAATACTGAACTCCCTAAAAAAATAACAGGTGTTCGATTAAAAGGTCTTTTATCTTATGGTAGGTATATCAAGTAAAACCATCTATGCTGTCGCGGCACTTCAAGAACTGGGTTCCATCCCGGATAATCAAGTACTCAAGATAAAAGAGATAGCAGCCAAAGCATCCATTCCCCAAAACTTTTTAGAGCAGATCCTCTTAGAACTTAAAAAACAAGGGCTTCTTACAAGTATAAAAGGTGCACACGGTGGTTATAGACTTGCTAAAGATCTGCAAGATATTACCCTTAAAGATGTGGTGATCATCCTGGAATCAGACATTTTTTCTGGCATAGTGCATACAGATAATCCGGCACTTACTCTTTTCTGGAAAGATTTGGAGCAGAATGTTTCAATAGCGTTTGAAATCCCCCTCTCTGAACTTAAAAATTATCAACTCAAAGCCACAAAAACACTCAATTATTCAATATAGGAACACGCCATGAACAACGATAAGAACACTACAGATTTTGATTATTTCAATACTTTATTAGTCCACAGTGTAGGTGGAAGAGTAGGTCCTATCGCGCCGGCTATCATACCTTCAGCAGCATTCGGATATGAAAATGCCCAGGAGGCAGAAGGTATTTTTGCCGCAGAGGTGAACAAACCACTTTATGCAAGAATCGGCAACCCGACCAATGCGAAACTCGAAGGTATCGTAGCCAAGTTTGAGGGCGGTTTTGGCGCCATAGCTACTTCTTCAGGTATGGGTGCCATCTCTATGGTCTGTACGGCTTTTTTAAATACAGGAGATGAGTTACTTTGTATCGGAGGTTTCTTTGGCGGGACATACTCACTGGTCAATGAGACACTTGCGCGTTTTGGTGTGACAAACAGTTTTTGTACGGTGGATGATTTTGCACATATTGAATCAACGCTGCAAAGAGGGGTTAAAATGGTCATTATGGAATCTGTGGGGAACCCAAGTCTTACACTCCCCGACGTTCAACGTATCATTGATCTGTGTAACACATATGAGACCTTGTTAATGATAGACAATACAGCCACACCTCTTTTACTTAGACCGCTTGCGATGGGCGCAGATATTGTGGTGCACTCTTCTACTAAAAATATGTCCGGACACTCGGCAGCACTTGGTGGTGTAGCCGTGTTTAGAGAGGTTAAAGAAGAGGGTGACAAACTACTCAATGAAAAGTATGCAGATGTGCATAAGATCGTAAAAAAGATGGGTAAAAAAGCATTTATCCCTATCTGTAAAAAACGTGCCATCCGTGATTTTGGCATGACAGCTAATGCCTTTGGTTCCTTTATGACCATGGTAGGACTTGAAACACTTTCACTCAGAGTAGAAAGAATTAACCAAAGTGTAGAGAAAATTTCTCTCTTGCTTGATGAGAAATTTCCGGAGGGGGTAAGTGTCAATCATCCTTGTTTGCCTGCAAGCCCTGATAATGCACGATATAAAGCTGACTTTGCACAGGGATGTGGTCCACTTTTGAGTATAGACTGTGGTACTAAAGAGAGAGCATTTGCTTTATTAAATAAGCTGGATCTTGTTATCCTCACAGCCAACATAGGTGACAACAGAACACTGGCACTTCATATGAGAAGTACGATCTATTCTGACTTTAGCGAGGAAGCATGTAAGTTTTTAGGTGTAAGTGACGGGCTTATCCGTGTTTCCATAGGTTTGGAAGATCCTCAAGTTATTGCAGAAGATTTCTTACAAGCAGCATCTTCGCTGTAAGCTGTGACATTGAGAGACACACTTTTAGGTTTAATCCTTTTCCCTATACTTTTGTTGGTTTCACTGGAAGCTAACAGCGATAAACAGGGATTGGCATACTTGAACAAGATCCGAGAACATACCGGACTCATAGCATTCAAATCCAATAAAGCTTTGAAAAAGGCAGCCGCTTCTCATGCCAAGTATCTGGTACAAAATCAAATAAGTGGACACTATGAAAAAATCGGCAAATACTCCTACACGGGACGTACCCCTTCAAAGCGGGTTATTAAAGCGGGTTATCCTTCCCATTTTGTGATGGAAAACCTTTCTGTCAATACCACAGGGGCAGACAAATCCATAGATAAGCTTTTTTCTGCCATCTATCATCGTTTTGTTTTTTTGAATTTGGATAAAGATGAGATAGGTATCGGTAGCTATTTTACAAAGAAAAAAAGAAGAATCAAATCTGCTTATGTCTATAATCTGGGGTTATCCGGTATTTCACATCTGTGTCAAAGATCATTTAAGATGACAAATGGTGAATACTATATGAAAAACATCTGCAGACAAAATGACAAGATGATACCACGCTCACGCTTTAGAGAGGAAAAAGAGTATATACGGCGAAAGAACAAAGATATCATCGTTTATCCTTACGCTAACCAAAAGCATATCTGGCCTGCTTTTTACAATGAATCTCCGGATCCTCTGCCAAAGTACAAAGTGAGCGGTTTTCCCATCTCTGTGCAGTTCAACCCTGCAAATTTTAAAAATGTAAAGTTGAAATCTTTTCGTCTTTATGATGAAAAGGGAAAAGAGCTAAAAAAGACCAGGATACTCCAACATAAAAATGACCATAACCATCTTTTTACTAAACTTGAATTCGCATTGATGCCCTTGGCAAGACTAGAGTTTGGCAGAACATATACGGCAGTATTTGAAGCTGTAGCGGATGGAAGAAAAGTAAAAAAACGCTGGTATTTCAGGACAGAAGATCCTAAAGAGAGAGTGTACAGAATTACGCAAAATAAAACAACTTTAAAGGTGAGATCAGGATCTAGCGCTATACTCTATATTGTCCCAAGATCACGCAAAGACATTTTGCGAGGGTCTAAGTCAAGAGGAGGTATCAAAGTTTCTTTTCTTGATCAAAATACTTTAAAAGTGATCTTCCCGAAGAGACGCTCTTCGGGAAGGGTGAGTTTAGATTTCGGAAAGAGGAAAGTCTACTTTACTATAGAGTAATTACAAAGAAGAATGATCACAGGGAAGCTTTTAATCCATAAAAGTAACTTTGCAGCTGCATGATGCTCTTGGTTCCCAGTTGGTCTATGAAGGACTCCAGTTTATCTTTTTCTTTCCATGAAGGTTTTGTGACCTTTGCAAGTGCCTGCACTTTTGCTTTGGCTTGTGCTATGACACCCACGGTATCGATAAGTCCTGCTTCTTTCGCTCTTTTGGCTGAAAAGATATGCGCATCGGCATAGGCTTTTGCATTGCTTACCTCTAAGTCTCTGGCCTCAGCTACATCTTTCACAAAGAGATCATAGGTATCTTTTGTAAGTCTTTCAAGTTCTGCTCTCTCTTCAGCTGTCCATTCTCTTGTTGGTGTACCGGCTTCTTTGTAGGTACCTTCTTTGACTATTTGTGTTTTGATACCGATGGTATTCATAAGCTCTTCTATATTGGCACTTTCCATAATGACCCCTATAGAACCAACGATAGAACCGGGATTTGCGATGATCGTATGGGCATAGATAGAGGCATAGTAAGATCCGCTTGCCATAATACCCGAAGCATAGGCAACCACAGGCTTGTGTTTGTTAAGTTCTTTGATCGCATAGGCTATCTCTATAGAGGGAGGGACCGCACCACCCGGTGAGTTGACGTTCAGCAGTACGCCTTTGATCTTCGTATCTTTTTGTGCCTCTTCGATCTCTTTGAGTATGGCATCGGCAGTCATAATGGGACCGGTGAGTTTTATCTCCTGCAGGTTCGCCGGGTTGAGTTGTGCAGTGGATGAGGGCATAAAGACAACAAAAACGATGAGTAAAAAGATCATCCCCATAAAGTGTTGGCCTATCCATTTGATCATAGTTCCTAGTGCTTTAAACATATTTAATTCCTTCTATATATACTTCTGAAACCTCTTTGGTGTGCAAAATAGTCCAAAGGGCTAACTCTTCTTCTCTTTTTGGTGTTTCCGGCAGTGTGATGACTGCAAAGTCTGCGAGTTTGTCTACTGCAATTTTACCACAGTTGAGCCCCAGTATATCTGCTGCATCAGCCGTGACTGTTTTAAGTAATCTGTTGGAAAGTTCCTGGATGGGGATATCATTGTGTAACATAAGGGCTGCTCTAAGTTCATCAAAGATACTGAGTGAGTCATTTGAACTAAGTCCGTCTGTAGCAACAGAGAAAGGAAGGTCAAGATCTTCTATGGCAAGTCTTCCACAACCCAGATAACGGTTGGAGCGGGGGCAGTGTGCGATGGTGTGTCCCATTTGTGCCAGGTAGTCCAACTCTACTTTATTTGCCTGTACACAGTGGGTAAAGTGTGTAGGGTAAGTGTCAAAGGCATACATAAACTCTTGAATGTTTGTGACTGGGGTAGAGGTCTTAAAATACTTTTCAAAAAAGCCTTTGAGTTCACCTTCACCTTTTTCCAGCCACTCTCTTTCGGCCTGTGATTCCAAAAAATGGGCAGAGAGAGGCAGTTTATGCTGTTTAGCTACATTGACTGCCTTTTGCAAGATGATGGGGTGTACGGAGTAGGGAGAGTGTATCGCAACAGCAGGGGTGATACGCGCTTCTTTTTTGCAAGACATACTTGCCTGGACACGCTCCATAAAATCACCATAGAGCATATCGGCATACATAGCATTTGAGCCTATGAGTTCATTGAAAAACACCACACGCTGAGGGGTCTTTTCACACACTTCAAGCTCATTACCAAAGCTTGAGATGGCTCCAAAAGTGGTAATGCCGGAACGTAACATAGCTTCACATTCATCCATCATCACCGCATTATCACATTTACCTACAAGATCTTCCCGATGCTCTATGACCGTGTCCAGCCAGGGCATGAATGAACCGTACTTCAGGGATGTTTTATTGGCTGAGAATTCCAAATGTACATGGGTGTTGATAAAGCCGGGGTAAATGACCGAGTGTGATTCTGTTTGTATGATCTCTGCATGAGGGTATTTTTTCTCTAATACTTCCAAAGTGTCTATGGCTTGGATAGTATCCGTAAATGCAAGGGCTTGATCTTTTACATGACCATTGGGGGTGTAGATGTAGTCTGCTACAAGTATTTTCATGGGTGTGCCTTTATATGAGCGTATAATTTGGATTTAAAGTTTTTGCTACGGTTTCATGGATATGTTTAATGAGTATATCATCAACTGCACCTATTTTCTCTATAAGTTGTTCATTTGCAAAGTTTTTTACTTGGAAACAGTCTATTGCAGATGTTTTATTGAGACCAGTAGAACTATTTGCTTTAATATTTATCATCCAAGGGTAGTGTGCATAAGTTTATTTCCAATCTGTTAATGTTTATCGTGAGCAATATTTTTCCGGCTAGGATAAAATATTGGCTCCTGTGTTTTGTTTAGCTTGCGTGTGAGTGGTCTGTTTCTGCTTTAAGTCTTTCCGCAATCCAAACTTTAATAATGGATTGTCTTGTAACACCAATTTTTTTTGCTTCTTGATCTAAAGCTTGAATGACCCATTCAGGAAAATCGACATTTACTTTTTTGGTATTAGTTTTTAATTGATTAAAGTCTTTTAACTTAACTGATTTTGAAAAATCCAGATATTCACTGATATCTTCATTATTGTCAAATTTATCATCAAATTCTTTAGCTGTTATTGTTTTCATAATTTTTCTCCTCATTTTTTCATAAGCTTTGAGCTTCAATGAAATCGATACCATGCTTTTTTCTATTGATACGACTTTTATTATTATCGTATTTAAACTTCATAATTTCCCTTTAAATATAGTTTAGGTATATTAATTATACTTTAAAAGTATATTAAAGTCAAACTTGTGAAATGTAGATGGAGTAAGCTAACGGGTGAATATAGCCAATATATTTACGCTAGGTAATTTATTGACTACTATTTTTTGTTATACGGCTACTTTTTTATGCTCAATTTGCATAATCTTATCAGCTAACCAAGTTTTAATTATAGCTTGACGACTGACTCCAATCTGCTGTGCTTCTTCATCAAGTTTTTTAACCATCCAAGTTGGAAAGTCAATATTAATTCTTTTAGGTTCTAGGTTTGGTCTTTTTATTGTTGACATATCAAGGTATTCAATAATATCTTCTTCATTATCATCAAATATTTTGTCAAATTCTTTAGCTTTCATAAATTTCAATCTCCTTTTGTCTTGATCTTCTTATAGAGATAATTCTGACTTTATCTTCACGATAGGTAATGACAGCAGTGTAAAATTTATTTTTAATTTTTCCAATGTTGACATATCTCTCTTCTGCTGAAAATGATGTTTTAATTTCAAGTAACCTATTATCATTCCACAACTCTTTGGCTTCTTCAAAGTCAATGGCATGTTTTTGCTTATTTGATAAGCTTTTATTTTCATCATATTCGTACTTCATATAAAAAGTATATCATAATTATATGAAAATTATAAAATTTTGCTAAAGTTTGTGTGTATGTATAACGGTTGAATAGAGCGAATAAGTGACCGCTAGGAATGTATTCGCTCCTATGTTTTGTTATATCCTTCTCTCTTTCCAATAGTTTGGTTTTCTTTGAAGTTGCATGATAGCTAAAATAATGATTTCATCATTTCTTTGATAGTAGATGACACCAAAGGGAAAACGGTTTGTTAGACATCGTCGTATGTCTCCATCTAGATTTTTCCAAGCCGTTGGAAACTCTAAAATTCTTTGGATTGTTTTTTGGACTTCATAGGCAAACTCTGAACCAAGATTTGTTTTGCATTCTTCATAGTAGTCAACTGAAGCATTTAATTCAAGCTCAGCATCGGGGTGAAAAAGGTAAGTCATTTATGAGTTTAATTTTTGAGATATTTTTTTAAAAACTTCATTTCCATCAACAAGAGATACACTATCTATCTCAATATCATTTTTTCTTTTGTTTACTTCTTTTATCCATAATGCATCTATTGAACTGTTTAGAGGTGTAATACTTGCTAATATCTTATCAACAATTTTAGTTTTCATGTCTATTGGTAAAAGATCTATTTCATTGAATAGTTCTTCTTGTTTTAAGGCTAACATTTTAAGTCCTTTATTCTTTTATTATAGCATATTTGTTTTTTGAGTATCAATATTGTAACTATCCCAAATCTTAAAATAAAAACTTATGTCTATTGATTATTATACCATTTTACAATCATATATTTTTTGATACCAAAGAATTTTGTTCTTTTTTCACTAACTTTAACTTTTCTACCAACATTGAGTCCAGATGCCAACCGATAGTTAATCGTTACAGTTTTATTGTTGTCTAGTTTTACCATTAGATACTTGTAAATTCCTGAAATAAAAGAATAAAAGAATAAAAGAATAAAAGAATAAAAGAAATAAAAGAATAAAAGAAATAAAAGAAAAYAAAAGAAAATAAAAGAAATAAAAGAAAATAAAAGAAAATAAAAGAAATAAAAGAAAATAAAAGAAAATAAAAGGAAATAAAAGGAAATAAAAGAAAATAAAAGAAAATAAAAGGAAATAAAAGGAAATAAAAGGAAATAAAAGGAAATAAAAGGAAATAAAAGGAAATAAAAGGAAATAAAAGGAAATAAAAGGAAAGGGGTCAGGTGAAAATGACAACTCATTTCCTACTCCTCTTAATCACTCCATAGATAGCAGCTTGTGATACACTCAAAACTTTAGCAATCATATGCT
>NVUY01000003.1 GCA_002733215.1 Sulfurovum sp.
GATCTCTTTCGTAGAGTAGACATTTCTACCCCTCCTTTATATTAAATTTATAATTTGGAGTTGCATAATGCCCCTCACAGAACCGTACTTGAAGATTTCCCTCATACGGCTCTTCAATATAACTCACAACTTTATGAGATAAAGTATAGAAGTTATGTTTTATCTTTGGTTTGGGAAGTGGGTACAGGGTCAAGTATAATGCTCCCCATTTTTCAGACCAGTAAAACAACTTTTCTTATTTCACCTCACTATGACGCTTTTGGTAACTTTTCTTCTCCTTTTTGAGATAAATTATTGGCAGCTTGATAATAGACTTCATTTGGTGTTTGATAATCAATAGCCGAATGTAATCTTCTTGTGTTGTATTTTATGATGTATTTTTCTATAGCTTTTCTGAGTACTTTCATGTTTTTGTATTCGTTGAGATAAATTTCTTCATACTTAATACTTCTCCAGAATCTCTCAATGCAAATATTATCTGTAGCTCTACCTTTTCCATCCATTGAGATTTTAATGTTGTGTTTTTTTAGAATGTCTATATGTGCTTTTGCTGTGTATTGACTTCCTTGATCTGTGTTGAATATTTCAGGATTAGGATGGAATGCAAGAGCCTCTTTTAGTAGATCTGTCACTAATGTGATATCCATCGTATTTGACAGTTTCCAAGAGAGTATTTTTTTGCTATGCCAGTCAATAATGGCAGCTAAATAAACAAATCCTTTTTCAAGTTTGATATAGGTGATATCCGTACTCCATACTTTGTTGTTTCTGTCAATTACTACTTGTCCTGCATCATTCCTGAAATCTTTTAACAAATATGGATACTTGTAATGCTCTTTATTAGCTGTAGTGGTTTTAGGCTTAGGGTACAGGGCTTCTATACCCATATACTTCATAGCCTTCTTAACAAGCTTTTTACCCACGTTGTAGCCATCTCTTTGCAGTTGTTTGGTCATGCGTCTATAGCCGTAGCTGGGAAACTCTTCGTAGATTTCATCAATGGCATTTAAAAGTTTTATTTCATTACTGGTACTAAAGGGTTTTATAGGCTCATAATACAAAGAAGACTTAGAGATTTTCAACAAGTTACATTGTCTATTTAGAGATATTTTAAGCTTGGTATCCAAGAGTTCTTTACGCTCTTTAGAGGATGCCAAGCTGACGAGCTTTTCCACAAGAAAATCCTTTTCGACAATGGTCTCTCCCAATTTTTTTGCAATGGAATCTTTTGACTTTTTCAGCTCTTCTATCTCATCTTTATATTCTTTGACTACTGTACTTTTATCAAATGCTAATGACATATTTCCCAGGAACTGCTTTTTCCAACTTTTCAGACTTGTTGGCAAAACCTTATATTGACTAGCGATCTCATTGACTGGTTTCTCACCTTCTAAAACTTCTAAAACCAATTTGGCTTTAAACTCTGCAGTATATGTTTTTCTTTTTACACTCATTTTATCTTTCCTTACTTTCTATGCTTTTATTCTATCATTTTGAAATAAGAAAGTTATTTTTAGTGGTTCGATTTATGGGGTTCATTATACTTATAAAACTATCTACTTTTACAAAAAAAGATAAATAATTTATATTATGAATTTTTTTATCATAAAATGATTTATTGGAATTTAGATATCCACTATAATAATCCCTCTCTTTGAACCACTCATACATTTTATGATTTATGTTTCCAGATAAATTTTTAAAGCAATTCTCTTTCTTTTCTATCTTTTTATCATTTTCAAAAATGAAATATTCCAAGCTCTCATCTTGATTTATTTTGACATATAGACCATCTTTTAAAATGTAGTTGTCCAGGATTAGCTTATCACCTTTTTTTTCATATTCATCTTTAAATACTTCTAAAATATCATAGATCATCGAAGCCCCTTACCCAAACAAAACCCACCCCCAAACGAGTTCTTCTCCCCAAGCCCAGCACCCAAAGCCACAAAAGCCAACTTCTGCGAAACTTCATCCTCATTAGGGACGATTCTAAGCTTATTGCCAAAGAACCTAAAAGAACTTACTTTGCCAGTCTTTTGATCTTTTCTGGTCATCGGTATAGTTTGGGGTACACGATTTTTGATCTCCAGAAGTTGTATGAAGTTTTGTACTCCCTCTAGGCTCTCTCCATAAAAATCATGGTATTTTTTCTCTAAGTTATCATGAAGCTGTTTTTGCAGTTTGAGTATATCACCATCTTTTTCCATCGTCCAATGAAAACCATTCTCTACCGTTATCACAACAGGAGTCACACTATAAAGCTCACTCACAAAAAACTGCTTTTGTACACGCTTGGTAGTTTCAACGATGAGCAAATTTGGATTGTCGATATTTTTACGAAGTTCGGAAGAGAGACTCTCCATCATCTGCTCATCAAGAGAACGGATGCTAAAAGAATAGCTATGTCCTTTTTTATAGATTTTCTCCCTTTCTATAGGGAAAAGTCCACCAAAGCAGTAATGTTTAAAACCCTTTTTATCGTGTAACTTTTTAAGCTCTTTATCTTGTGCCATTGAGAAGCTGATATATTTGGAGAGTATCTCAAAACTCTCTTTAAAAGGTATGTCTTTTTTTAAGTATGCCGTGCATTTCAGTTCAAAATATTTCAAATCTTTTCCTTCATATCATATTGTATACTGAAGTATATCAAGACTTTATATTTAAAATGAAGAAGATGTCAAATTGTCATACTTTTTTCCTAAAAAGCCAACATTCCAAACTTCTTAATAAACACTTCATCTATATCGATCAGCCCTTTTTTCTGAAGCATGTCAAGCACCTCTTTGGTATAGTGTGTGAAGCCGTCTACTTCGATTTTATTGGTTGCGCCTACTACTATAAATGGTGTCAATACAATATCTTTGATTTCTCTTGTTACTCCGGAACCTATAGTGACCATTTTTCCCACATGGCGAAAATGGTCTAGAACTTCTATGCTTGAATTCTCACAAGCTATTCTATTAGGATAAAAAACTCTTATTGTTTCCCGTAGGGGGCGATTGCCATCGCAGCACATTTAATATACGTATAAAATAAAACCTATTCTAAAAAGATTTATAATATAGATGGTGCGATGGCAATCGCCCCCTACAATTTTAAAACGGCGACAATCCAAACTTTCTAATAAAGGCTTCATCTATATAGATAAGCCCTTTTTTCTAATACAAATTTTTCTATAGCATCAAAGGCACTTTGGCTTATATAGTTTCTACGTGTCTCATCTCTACATTGTAGAAACTCCTACTCACACAGTATTATCTCTCTTGCCACTTGAAAATCTCTAAAATAATGATACGTTCTTTGTCTACCTTATAGATAATAGTATATCCTTAATATATCATATCTCTATAAGGTTTTTAATTTTTTTATTGAGGTTTTTTTCAAATTTTCTTGTAGCTGATATTTTATCATTTTTTATTCTTCTCAATATCTGTATAAGTGCATAAGCAAACTTAGGCTTCTTTTCAATAGTCATCTATCTACGCCTAATTCCTCTTTAAAAAATTTATTCATAACATGTTCATACTCTTCTTCTGTCATACTTTTTTCTTCTTCAGAAAGTGCCACTCTTCTTCGCACCTCTTCCACACTACTCACAACTACACTTTCAGGATAGTTATTTTCATAGTCATAATAATCTTCTTCTACATAATCAACCTGCTTTGTTTCTACAAACTTGTCAAGTATTGCTTTGAGGTGAGGATAAAAGCTATCTTCAATATTTAGTGTTAACATATGCATATTATTCTCCTATATGCATGACTTTCAAAATAATCATTGAGTCGATAGGCATAAGTGTCAAAAATATCATTTGGCTTGATTCATATTTGCATCTTTCACTATCGTTCATGGTGGGTTAGTCCCTAAAGGGATACATTTCAATAAAAACCCACCCTACACTAGCTAATTAAAAGCCAACAATCCAAACTTCCTAATAAAATCTTCATCTATATCGATCAGCCCTTTTTCCTGAAGCATGTCAAGTACTTCTTTGGTACAGAAAGTATCTCCCGGCCATTCTCTTGTGAAGCCGTCTATTTCACTTTTATTGGTAGCATCCAAGGCTATAAATGGCTCGAGTACGACATCTCTGCTTGCATCGATATTGTTCACCACACGCCAGATAAGCATATAGGGGTCGTTGATGTCATTATTGATCGTATCTACTATAATCAGTACTTTTATGTGAGACTTTAGCACTTCCAGCTTTTTGATGAGCTTTTGTTGTGACTTCTTTTTGTCTACGCTGATGACACAGACTGGATTTTTGGTATGAGTCATGTATTGTTTAAGTGCTTTGACTCTTGGCTGTATCTCTTGTATTATGGCTAATAATGTTTCATCTGACAACAGCTCTGCCAAACCCTCTTCTACCTCATCACCTGTGGCATCTACACCTAATTTACCACCTACAAACTGCTCTGATGATGAGTGGTCGAGATGATCTACTATCCCTTTGGTGATGAAGACTCTTTCAGCAGATAAACGATTGAGTATATGTGCTGTCAAAGCTTCAAACTCTTCCAGTTCAGGAGCATCTTCACCTACAAAAAGTGCATGTTTCACAAAAGACATCTGTCCCACACCCCAAAATGCATGCATGAACTGCATGGCATGCCCTTTATAAAGTGTTTTCATCTTAGCCATGATAAGGTTATGGAACACGCCGTTCTCAGGCATATTGTAGTCTATGAGATCCGGAGCCATGGGTTTGAGCATCGGCAAAAAGATACGTTCAGTCGCCCAACCCATATACTTATCTTCGAGTGGCGGTTTTCCTACCACTGTAGCTTGAAATACCGGGTTTTTTTTCATGGTGATCGTTTCTATCTCCAACACAGGAAAAGGCTCTTCGAGTGTATAATACCCGGTATGGTCACCAAAAGGTCCTTCTATTTCAGTGATTTGGGGATCTACAAAACCTTCTATCACTATATCCACATCACGCGGTATGTAAATGTCATTTGTGATGGACTTCACCAACTGTGCATTTTTATTGCGGACAAAACCGTAGAGCAGCATTTCAAACATACCATAAGGCATCGGTGCCTGTCCGCACCAGATGTAAAGAGGGTCACCGCCGATGGCAACGGTCACAGGCATTTTTTTACCTGCTCTTTGGTACTGGTCGAAGAAATGGGAAGCATCTTTGTGTATCTGCCAGTGCATGCCCAGCCTGTTCTTGTCATACTGTTGGAGTCTGTACATTCCCAGGTTTTGCATCTCTCCGTCAAGACTCTGAGTGTAGACCTGACCCATGGTAATGAAAGCACCGCCGTCCTCTTCCCATGTTTTAAGTATAGGCAGTCTATCGAGATCCACCTCTTCTTTGGGAATGATCACTTCCTGACACTCCCCCTTGGATTTCAAACGTTTAGGAAAGACATTTTTGAGTGAAAAAAGCTTAGGAAGCATCGCCAGCTTCGCTTTCAAGCCTTTAGGCGGTTTGAGTTTAAGCAGTGAGTCTATACCCTCTGCCAGCTCATCAGGATGTTTCCCAAAGATCTTTTCAGTGAGTGCTTTGTTGGCAAAGATATTCATCAGTACCGGCATGTCATACTCTATGCCTTTTGCTTTGTTGATGGGTTTGGTAAAGAGTATGGGTCGGGAATCATCTGTCTTCACTTCCACATACGCCACGTGAGGAATCTCAAGTTCCACATCCAGGGGTTCATCTATGATCTTTAAATTTCCATTATCTTTGAGCCATTGTACTACATCTTGCATTGTCACTTCCCTCTGTATTAATTCAAATATTATAGCTACAAAGTAATTTATACTAGATGATTATGGTATGATAATAAAAAGTAACCAAGGACAGTTAAGCTATGTGGGCAATGATAAAATTTTTGATTTTTATTCTCATTGCTCTTGCACTACTGTTTTTGTATATTGTTTACACGCCCGCAGGTAATCAGCAGGCTTATTACTATCTGAGCAAGGGCATCAGTAAAAAGATCGGCTTAAATGCTGAAGTTAAATCTCTCAACCTTCATCAATATCCTTATATGATGGGTGAAATGCTTGTCGAAGAGAAGTATACACTCACATTTCAAGGCTTCATAGAACAGTCAAGGCTTGACTTAAGCTATAAACTCACAAGCAACTGTATCGAGAGTAATGTCTGCAGTATCGATGACATCATCAGCATCAAGGGGAAGTTGAAGGGAAAATTTGGGCATTTCAAAGTGACAGGTGCTGGAAAAATACTCGATGGGAAGATACACTATGATTGGGAAAAAGAGGATGAGACCTATAAAGATGTGGATCTTGTACTCCAGGATGTTAATTCTTCTAAACTCTTCACGCTCCTTGGGCAAACGGCTATTTTTGAAGGCAAAGCGAATGCCCATTTACGCTTTGAATATATAAGTGAAAAGAGTAAAAAAGGGACAATAATCTATGATGTCAAAGACAAACACCTCACCGGTTTGGCACTAGATCTGCATACTCAACTCGACATCGTTGATGATGACCATACTTTTAGTATAGAGGTGACTTCTCCGGAACTTACACTGAAGCTGAGTAAAGGACATTATGATCAGGCATTAAAATCGGCTCATGCTTTGTACAGCCTTGACATTAAAGAGTTGTCAGATATGGAAACACTCTTGGGACATAAATTTACCGGTCCGTTTTACGCCTTGGGGGAGATAAAATACGACAAAGATCTCAGAGTCAACGGACTCTCCAAAAGTTTTGGCGGTCTGATCGACTTTCTGTATGAAAAGAACACAGTGAAAGTAGACTTGAGTGACCTCTCTGTCAAAACCTTAATGACCCGATCATCTTACCCGCCTTTACTGGATGCCAATGTCAATGGAAAGATAAGCTATGACCTTGGCAACAAAAGTGTCGGCTCAAAAGTAACACTGAAAGATGCCAGGTTACTGCCTTCAGAGTTTGCTACTACCCTCTCTGAAAAATTAGGCGTAGATCTGCTACAGGAAGTCTTTGGTGAAAGTAGTCTGGACATCACGGTAAAAGACGACATTCTCTCCGGTGATATCAAAATAGCAAACCGTACAGACCATCTATTCTTAACTGACACAACACTGGATCTGAGAAGAGAATCCATAGATACGCTTATGGATCTCGACATACAGGGGCACAAAGTGAAAGGAAAAGTCTATGTCAGGTTCTCTGACTATGGCAAAGAGTCGCAATATGCCCTGAAAGATACCTATCTTCGCTTTGACGGGAGTGTTGATACCCATTACAAACTCAAGCTTAACGGTCTGCTCAGTGACAGCATGATCAATATGGACTACGCACTTCAAAGTAAACGTTTCCCCGGTCCTCTGGCCACCATAGAGGATGAGATAGAGATCAAAGGGCACCTCAACGGACCGTATGCACGCATGCATCTGAGGGGAGAAGGAACAGCCCTTGATGGACGCTTACATTATGACGGTATTAAAGTCGGAGATCATCTGGAAGATCTGACCCTTGTGATGGATGACATCCGTGCCTTAAAACTTTCCACATTGCTCGGTCAACCTGAACTTCCTGACGGTAAGGTACATATCGATGCAGATTTTGCCTATTTGAGTCAAGAAAAACGCACAGGCACGATACGATACAGACTTAAAGAGAGTACCTACTCCGGTCTTCCTCTTGTACTCAACGCTCAGATCAATGTAAAAAATGACAAACAAACCTTTACAGCAGAAGCAACGCTGGGTTCTACCGAGATCAACCTCACAGATGGTGTGTACCATTCAAAAACAAATCTTACCTCTGCTTTTTATACCGTGCAGACAAAAGATCTCGGTGAACTTGAAACACTTTTAGGGTACAAATACAAAGGTCCCTTTGCGGCTACGGGTCAAGTTGACTACAAGGATAAAGTCGAAATACGGGGACTCTCTAAAACATTTGGCGGTATGCTGGATTTTTTATATAAACAAGAGATGCTTTATGTGGACCTTGAAGCTGTCTCGTTAAAATACATGATGAACCTCTTCCCCTACCCGCTTATGCTGGATGCTAAAACTACGGGGCACATTAACTTTGACTTTAACAAATCACTTCTGCTTGTCGATACAAATCTTACAAATGCAAAATTTCTACACACAGACTTGGTCGATACCATTTATCAAAAATCTCAGGTCAATGTGCTGCATGAAGTCTTTGATGACAGCTCTTTGACACTCAAGTATCAAAACGACCTTTTAGTTGGTGATCTCAAACTTGGAAATGATACAGGTTCTTTTACTTTGACGAATACCAAAATAAATACTGCCAAAAATACGATCAATGCCTACTTTTCTTTTGACATGCAGGAGCAGGAATTCTCAGGTAAAGTCTATGGCTCTATGGACGATCCAAAAGTAAACCTGGATATGCAAAAGCTGATCCAGCGCGAAATGGATAAGCAGTTGGACGGGATCATCGGTAAAGATGGGCGGGAAATGATGGAAAATCTGCCAATGGGAGGTACTGCAAAAGATGTGGCTTCTGAAGTGGGTGCAGGGTTTATTAAGGTATTCTTTTAAACAGCACAGGATGTCCGATTTACTACACACATTCATGAATTATATGATATTATAAGCAAAGTCTATGAAAGTATGGAAAGGTTCGCCGTGTATGTCTCAAGTATTTTAAAATATCTTATACTTATTCTGATCTTTGTCATCATGATCGTTTACTCTATTTTAAATACCTCTATGGGTAATAAACTGGCCTATTTCTATATCGCTGACAGGATCAGCGGGAAATCCAATATAGAGATCAAAGTCGTCTCCCTGAACTTCTATGATTACCCTGATGTTTCTACGGAACTACTTATAGAAGATAAATACACCCTCAAAGCCCAGGGTAAGATCAAGGACTTTAAATACCTTGACCTGACCTACAACATCAGCAGTGACTGTCTGGAAAGTAATGTCTGTTCTATTGATGATACGGTAGACATCAATGGAACCTTAACGGGTGGGTTCAAAGATATTCTCATCAAAGGAGAAGGGATCATACTCGATGGTGCCATCGTCTATGAGGGGACAAAAACGCGTAGAGCCGTTGAAGATCTCGATATTGCATTTTCCGATATCAACTCCACTAAACTCTTTGAGCTTTTTGAAGCAGATGCTGTCCTGCATGGCAAAGCAAACTTCAATGCACATTTTGACACCATCGGCAGCAGAGGTAAAAAAGGCTTTGTGACCTATGAGGTGAAAGACAATAATTTCTCAGAATCAGATCTCACAGCTGATCTGAAAATCGATATGAATATCCATGACAACAACATTAGCTTTATCATGGATTTAACTATGCCTACTGCAACCCTCTCTGTCATCAATGGAGTGTATGATACGGAGTTAAAACTGGCATCCGCAGTATATAACCTTGATATTAAAGAGCTAAAAGACCTGAAAAAACTTTTAGGTATTAAATTAACCGGTCCATTCTTCTCTTCCGGAGAGATCATCTATGACAAAAAGATCAAAGCCAAAGGCGTATCCGAAAGTTTTGGAGGCAATTTGAATATTGTCTATGAAAAAAAGACATTTCACTTTTTTCTAAAAGATATCCCTTTTAACAATATCATGACAAGACTCACCTTCGCACCGCTATGGGATGCAAAGATGACAGGAAAGATCGTCTACGATGTATCTGAAAAAGAGATGCAGACAAAGATAAAACTCAAAGAACTGAAGTTTATACAAAAAGACCTGGTTGACCTTGCCCATAAAAAGTTCGGTCATGATTTAAACGAGGAAGTATTTACTCAGAGTAGTTTTGAAGCAACACTCAAAGACAAGGTTTTATCTTCCCATCTCAAAATAGCAAACGACAAGAATTATGTGGTCTTACGGAACATAGAGCTTGACACTACACGAAAATCCATCGATACCATCATAGATATACAGATACAAAATCATAATATTGCAGGTAACCTTTATCTAAGACATGACGGCTATGCCATGCATACACTTGATAGTTACCTTTCCTTTGACGGACTGCTTGAAAAACACTATAAAGTCAAACTTGACGGTCCTCTCAGCAATAAGTGGATCAACATGGATTTTACTTTGAGTGCAGCACGTCTTCCAAGCCATGTTGTTACCATTGTTGATGATGTCAATATCACAGGGCATGTCTATGGACCTTTTAAACGTTTATATATCAGAGGGGAAGGTACAGCGCTGGAGGGTCATGTAAAATTTGCTGGTCTCAAGGCGGGCGATGCAGTCAAAGATTTAACTTTTAAAATGACTGATATCCATGCCAAAAAGCTCTTTACACTTCTAGGAGAACCGACACTTCCAGGTGGTAAAGCAACGATAGCTGCAAATGTTAAATATTTAGGTAAAGGAACACAAAAAGCCTCTCTGACCTATAGTCATAAAAATGGTAGGTACGAAACTCTGCCATTCGATCTTACATCACACATAGATATAGATAACAATCTTTACTCATTTTCTGCAGTGATCAATTCAAACAATACCAAGCTTGATCTCAGTAAAGGTCTCTTCGATGCAGACAAAGATCATACGCATGCTTCTTACAATGTAAATATAAAAGATCTCTCAGAACTGGAGCCTCTTTTGGGAGAAAAATACATCGGTCCTTTTTATGCGACAGGAGAAGTCGATCTTCCAAAAGATATAAAAAATGTCAAAGTAAGAGGTCTCACTAAAACGTTGGGTGGCTTGACCGATTTTCTCTATAAAGATGAGTTTCTCTATATAGACTTTGAAGGTACTTCATTCAAGTATATACTAAACCTGCTTTCTTATCCGATCTTACTGGATGCTGATCTGAAAGGGAGCCTCAACTATGATTTTAAAAAAGAGCTTCTACTTCTCAATACAACACTGAACCATGCAAAATTTTTAGATCAGGAGATGATCGACGACGCCTATAAGGTATCAAGTATCGATCTCGCTCATGAAGTGTTTGATAAAGGTCGTCTAAAACTGAGCTATAAAAACAATATGATCCTGGGAGACCTGAAACTTGCCAATGGAAAAGGGTATCTATACTTAAGCAATGCAGAGATCAATACCGCGGATGATACTGTCAGTGCTTTCTTTGACGTGAATCTGCAAACAAAAGCCTATAGCGGTAAGATATATGGTACGATCGAACATCCAAAAGTCAATCTCAATGTGCAAAAACTCATCAGACATGAAATGGATAGACAGATGGACGGCATCATAGGTCAAGGGAACCGGGAAATGATGGATAGTATGCCTATGGGAAGTATGCCAAAAGATGTCGCTTCAGAAATGGGTGCAGGTTTTGTCGGGATGTTCTTTTAGCCACATTCATCAACACTGTGGTATGATAATAATATGTTTACATTTTTAAAATATTTTATTTTTATTTTGATCTTGATCTCTCTTGGTCTTTCTTACCTTCTCTATACTTCTTCTGGAAATCAGTATATCTATCACTTTGCAGGATACAAACTCTCTCAAAAATCCGGTTTGAAAATTGAAGTCAAATCAATCAATATACGTGAGTATCCAGAAGTTATCGTTGAAATGAATGTAGAAAGAAAAGCCAAACTCATATTTACTGGGGACCTCACTAACACTTGGATCGATATGGATTACACACTGACAAGTGACTGTATCGCATCGGATGTGTGTAAGATAGATGATAACATCAATGTTAAAGGACATGTCTCCGGACCATTTTCCCATCTCAACATCACAGGGGAAGGAATAGCTTTAGACGGGAATGTAAAATATAATGCCATTAAATTTACCGATAAATTCGAAGATATAAACCTCACTATGCATGAGGTGAACTCCACGAAACTCTTCACCCTGATGGGACAGGAAGCCATTATTAAAGGAAAAGCTGATGTGACAATGCTGTTTGATATCATGGATGAAAATAATAAGCAAGGGTCGCTTACCTATGATGTGAAAGATAACAACTTTTCAGGCATACCGTTAAATTTGCATACCACAGTAGATATAGACAATATGAAACAATCTTTTATCATAGATATCACTTCCCCTTTTTTAAAGCTCAATATCTCTGAAGGAACCTATGATCAAGAGAAAAAAGTTGCGAAAGCCTTTTATATCCTTGATATCAAAGATCTCGGAGCGCTGGAAACACTCCTGGGATACAAATACTTAGGATCCTTCTATGCTATGGGAGAGATGAGCTACGACAAATATATAAGTATTAGCGGTCTTTCCAAGAGCTATGGCGGTATGATCGATTATATTTTTGAAAAAGACGGATTGAAAGTAGAACTTATTGATGTCTCTTTCAAAGACTTTATGCAACTCTTCCCTTTTCCCTCTATTATAGATGCCGATACCAGGGGGCATATCTATTATAACTTTAGACAAGATACACTTGTGGTCAATACAACACTTAAAAATGCAAAATTTCTACCTAGCAGCATCGTAGATACTATCTATAAAAGATCGGGTGTAAAGATGATGAAAGAGACTTTTGATGATTCTATATTAGAGGCAACTTATCATAACAATATTATCTTCGGAGATCTGAAACTTTCAAATCAAAAAAGCTATTTCCAACTCACCAATGTAAAAATGGATTCTGAAAAAGATATTCTTAATGCAAACTTTGACTTTAAGATGCAAAGACAGGAGTTTAGCGGTAAAATATTTGGCTCACTCGATGACCCGACTGTAGACCTTGATATGCACAAACTCATAATGTACCAAATGGACAAACAGTTAGACTCTATTATGGGTAAAAAAAGTCGAAAATTGATGGAAAAAATGCCTATGGGCGGTGTTGCCAAAGGAATGGCAGTAGGCATGGGTGCAGGTTTTGTGGGGATGTTCTTCTAATTTATAGAACGCAAAATGGGTAAAACCCATCTTTGGCTACGCTATCGCTGTGATTTACTCAGCGTAAGGCTCACGTGACTAGTCACGCAATAAGCAATTTGATAGGCTATCTTATCTTAAAGTCTCTCCGGCATCTCATCTTTAAATGCGATCTCTTCAGCTTTAGAGAGTATATCCAGTGCCCCGTCAACGATCATAGCTTCTGCCAACTCTTCTCCTAAAGTATCACACTCATTTAAAGTTGAAGTCAATTTTTTATGCATGATATTTGTACCATTGGGGTAACCAAGCATTGCTTTTACAGTAATATTGTCACCGTTTATAACAGCATTGACCGCTACAGGTGCGGAACACCCTGCACCTATCTTAGAGACAAAATCACGTTCGAGTTTGGTACAAATGAAAGTATTTTCATCGTTAAGCGTCATAGCTATTTCACGAATTCTATCATCAGAACTCACGATCTCAATACCCAATGCAGCCTGTCCCATAGGGGGAATAAAGAAGTCAAGTTTCTCAACAAAAGGGATATCTTTAAGCAGGTCAAGTCTTTGAAGTCCAATATACGCAAGGATAATAGCATCATACTGCCCCTCTTTGAGCTTTCTAAGCCTGGTGTTGACATTTCCTCTAAGCTCTTTGACTTTCAGGTCAGGACGCTTCTCTAGGAGTTGCATACGTCTTCTAAGACTTGTCGTTCCTACTGTTGCCCCAAGGGGAAGTTCCTCTAAACCTTTATAGCTGTGGGAAAGCAGAACATCACTTTGGTCTTGACGTGTTGTGATCGCACAAAGCTCCAAGCCTTCCGGAATGTAAGTGGGTACATCTTTAAGAGAATGCACAGCTAAATGTGCATTTCCCTCAAGCATCTCATCTTCAAGCTCTTTGGTGAAATGTCCTTTCCCACCTATGAGGGCTAAGGGTTTGTCGAGTATCTTATCACCTTTTGAAATAATTTCATTCAGTTCGACTGTGATCTGGGGAAATGATGTTTCGATTCTCTCTTTGATATGATATGCTTGCCAGAGAGCAAGATTGCTTGCTCTTGTTGCGATGATTAGTTTTTTCACTATTTTTACTACTTTATTATTTTTATTAACTAAGTTTGGGTCTGCCAAACGTCAAAATAAACTCAACCCTGAAAAAGTGAGCTTATTTAGTGAGATCTTTATATCCCTCACGTGTTTTATCCCACTGGCCGTCTATATAGATGGTAGGTGTACCTGAAACCATCATTTTACCTGCAGCAATTTCATCCGCCTTCAATGCATCTTTAACCTCTTTTGCATTGATCTGCTCTGCAGTTACAGTATATCCTGCATGTTTTTTCACCGCAGCCAGTATTTTTGTCATATCTGTCTCTTTCGGGTCGATCTTGAGTGAATAAAGCTTTTCAACCACATCTGCTTTACCTTCATGCTGTGCCACATACATCACACGCGTCAAGATGTCTGAAACAGGATGTATACGGAGCAGTGGTAAGTGGTAATAATAGACTGCTATCTTTGTAGGATTTTCTCTGGCTGCCTTATAAATAGCAGGGACAACATCCTGACAGAAGGGACATTGAGGATCAGAAAAGATCAGTACTTTATGCTTTGCATCTTTGTTACCAAAAAGTAAATGCTCATCATCATAATAGGAAGCAGGAACAGAAGGTTTTATCTCATCTCTATAGTCATTCCCTGTTTTTAGATCTACCAGGTGTCCTGTGATCAGCCCGTCTTTCACGAACATGGTTTCAGGTGCATGGATCTCTTTCTTTTGGTACTCCAGATCCATCGTGGTTAACAGAATGGTCCATCCAGGTAAGCGTTTATCTGTTTTAGACTCAAGAATCGTGATACCTTTTACTTTAACCTGTGGGTTTTTCACCACAGACCTTTTCACATATTTAAGTAATACTTTATCGTCCGGTTGCCCAGCGGCACTAAGAGCTACGGTCGCTGCGATCGTGCTCGTCAATAATTTCGACATCAATGACATTATCATCTCCTTGTTTTGTAAAATGTGTTGTTTGTTCAGGTGTTATTTTAGCGATAAATTGTAAATAACCTGTGTAAAAAAGTGCAATTACGCCCAAAAAGTCTGAAAAGACGCCAGGGATTATAAGAAATATCGCACCTATAAAATAAGACATGCTGGCATTTTGAAATCTTTTCATGTCCAGTTTACCCTGTCTCATAGACTGCATATTTCCAAGCATGGTCTGTGAAGACTTTTGTAAAAGCATCAAGCCCAGCATAAAAGAAAGTATGATCCATATCACTGACCAGAAGAAACCGATCTCCTCTCCGGTCTTTAAAGAGAGGTAAAGTTCGATGAGGAAAAAAGGTATCATTATAAAGATCATCTTAAAATCTTTCCAAAAGCAGATCAGCGATAGCTAGCGCTGATACTTCTTCTTTTTTCATACCGTCTCTGATGATAAATTCTACCACACCGTCAGCCAGTTTTTTACCGATGACCACAGCATGAGGTACACCAATGAGTTCATAATCTTTCATCTTTGCACCGAATCTGTCTTTTCTCTCATCAAGCAGTACATCCACACCTTTTTCCAGCATCGCCGCATAAAGTTTTTCACCTAAAGCAACCTGCGCTTCATCTTTAATGTTCGAAATAATGATCTGAAGATCAAAAGGTGCAGACTCTTTGGTCCAAACACAGCCTTTATCATCATGATTTTGTTCGATGATACCTGCGAGCAGACGGCTCACACCGATACCATAGGTTCCCATGACCATAGGCTGCGCTTTTCCGTTCTCATCTAAAAAGTTTGCTGCCAATGGCTCAGAGTACTGCGTTCCCAATTGGAAGATATGTCCTGCTTCTATCCCTTTGCTGTAATGCAATGCTCCACCACACCTTGTGCAGGCATCACCCTCTTGCACTGCAGAGATATCTGCATATTCCGGATTTTCATACACTGTACACTCTTTTAAATTATTATCAATCATACGTCTATCCACAGTATTTGGATTTTCAACATCAACTAAATCATTGGCATTTATGGAATTACAGGCTTTCACTTCTTCCAATAATTCCGACTCTTCCAAGACAAACTCAACTATTTCTGTAACACCTTCATCATAAAGTGCTTTCATAGTCACTACTTTTATCTCAGTAGAAGCATCATAAGACTTAGATTGTGCTACAGCTGCTTCAATGTTGGCACCATACTCACAGTCAGGACAGACAACGATCGTATCTTCTCCGGAATCAGCAAGCACCATGAACTCTTTAGAACCTGATCCGCCTATGGCACCTGAGTCTGCATCAACCACTCTGAATTCAAGTCCTAAACGTGTAAATATCTTCTTATAGGTCTCTTCCATAAGAGCAAATTCTCTCTGCAGATCTTCTGTGCTTGCATGAAAACTGTAGCCGTCCTTCATCAAAAATTCCCGTCCGCGCATCAGCCCGAATCTTGGTCTTATCTCATCACGGAACTTGAGGTTGATCTGGTACAGGTTCAAGGGGAGTTGTTTATAACTTTTTACGCTTTGACGTACCATATTGACCATCATTTCTTCATGCGTTGGCCCCAGTATGAAGTCATTGTTCTTACGGTCTTTAAAACGAAGTAACTCTTTACCGTACTTCTCTAAACGACCGCTCTCTTCCCAAAGTGCTGCAGGAGTAACAAAAGAGAGGCTCACTTCCTGACACCCTGCTTTGTCCAACTCCTCTTTGACCACTGCACGAACTTTATCAAGTATTTTTTTACCTAAAGGCAAAAAGTTATAAAGACCCGACCCGCCTACTGACTGTATAAACCCGCCTCTGATAAGGTAAATATGACTTGCCAGTGTTGCATCATTTGGTGTCTCTTTCGTAGTAGGAATTAATAATCTTGAAAATCTCACGCCTTGTATCCTTTTGTATGGTGGTCATCTTTATACTGTTTAAAATCGATGTTGTCTGTATTTATATTAAACATTTTCTTCACTGCCTCTATACAGTTCGCATTTTTTTTCTCAGTGGAAGAGTGTCTCAAGTTTTGTGTCGGTTCATGTAAAAAACGTTTGAACATCTGCTCTGCCATTTTACGCATGTTCTCTTCTGCTTCTACAGGTACAAAACCTTTTTTCAGAGCTCGTTGCATCTCCGCGTCTATCGCTTTGGTGACATGTTCTCTCATCTGCTTAATGACAGGTTCTATGGAGAGCGCTCTAAGCCATGTATAAAACTCTTCTCTGTACTTCTCTACTATCTCATTTGCCCTTAGTGCCTGCTCTTCACGGAGTGCATGATTATTTTGAGAGATCGCACGAAGGTCATCTATACGGAAAAGCTCAAGTTTTTCCATTCCTATATCTTCGATATCACGCGGTATTGCCATGTCGAACCAAAGCCTTGGTAATGCTTCATTTTCGATAAGGTCTTTAGTGACGATGACTTCTTTTGCAGAAGTGGCTGAAAAAAGAAGACGGTAACGATTGAGATACGTTGGAAGTTTATCCATCGTGCCTGCTTTTACATTTTCACCTAAAGTATGGGCGACGAGTTCCACCTTCTCCTGATCTCTTCCCAGCATGATAACATCACACCCTGCTCTTAGCAAGTGTTTTGCAGCGAGTACACCCATTTCACCTGCACCTACGACTACAGCTGTCGTGCCAGACATGTTATCGCCCAAAATCTTATGGGCCTGTGCCACAGCTACAGAAGCGATGGAGATAGGTTTTTGAGAAATATTGGTAGCATTTCGTACTTCTGCTGCACATCTTACAGCGTAAGATATCATACGGTTGAGCTTACGTCCTGCCGTTTTATTTTTATGTGAAAGCATAAATGCTTCTTTCACCTGTCCTGTAATTTGAGATTCGCCCACTACCAGTGAATCCAATGAAGCCACCACAGAGAAAATATGCTGCACTGCTTCTTCATCATCATAACGCTGTGCAGTCGTTTTCAATTCATAAAAATTCAGATCACTTTTTTGTGCCATCAATCCCAAAATGGCATGATACGAGGAAAAATTGTCTCTTGTTGCCAACACAAGCTCCACACGGTTACAAGTAGATATAATAAACACTTCATGTACAAACTCAAAGGTTACAAGCTGATCAAGCATCTCTATCTTTTCATCATCATTGGCAAATGCCAACTTCTCTCTCTTCCCCTGGTCACAGTTTTTATGCGAAAAACTCACGACTTGATAATACACTAAAACTCCCTGTCTATCATCTGCATGGCGATGCCGGAAAGTGCTTCTTCTCCATAACGATCCATCAGTTCGATCGCTTCTTCTACCAGCTCTTTTGCTTCAAAAAATGATTTTTCTATAATTTTATGTGTTCTCATCCGCTCGAGTATCCAGTTTTGTTCTTCACTGGAAAGTTGCTTTGTATGCAGTGATTTTAATGTTTCTTTCTCCTTGCTGTCCAAAACCTCATAGAGATAGATATAGGGAAGTGTTGTTTTCCCCTCCTCAAAATCATGCAATGCCGGTTTACCCAAGATCGCTGCATCTGCAGTAATATCAAGTATGTCATCTATCATTTGAAATGCCAGTCCCAGGTTTCTACCGTAAGTCATGTATGCTTCTTGAGACTTTCCTGCCAATACTGCAGCCGCACCTGCACTGGCCTCCATAAGAGAGGCCGTTTTCTGGTATATCATTTCAAGATAAACTTCTTTGTCCAGATTAAACGTTTTTGAGAGTGAAACATCTTTCAGTTCCCCAAGGCTGAGTTGTACAACTGCGTTTGAAATGATCTTTGCCACTTCGGAACTTATGTTATTTAACTCTAAAAAACCTTTTGAGTAAAGGATATCACCAAGCATAATGGCTGTTTTGTTTCCGTAGAGTGCATTGAGAGAAGGTTTTGCACGTCGGATATAGGCATCATCTATCACATCATCATGCAGAAGACTTGCGGCATGTATCATCTCTACGATAGCCGCTGTCTTAATGACCGAAAGTCCAGACCCTGCTATCTTTAAAATAAGTTTTGCCCGCAGTCTTTTACCGTGAGGTAGCTGCCCATAGAGTTTACTTACTTCTTTATCGTTCAGATCCGCTATGAATTGTTCTATCTTTCTCTCAACTGCACTTAACACTATATTATTGTCCTATTTTTTATGTTTTAATCTAAAGTCAATAATTATAGCCAAATAGTTTTAAGAGTGAAAGTACTCACTCTTTTTTTCCTAAATACGCTTCTATATTTCTAGGTTTACCGAGATAAAATCCTTGAACAAACTGGATATCCAATTCTTTTAGCATCTCATAGATATCTTTATCTGAAACACGTTCTGCTACTACTTCATACTGAAAGACCGCAGCCAGTTCCTGTATAGATCTAAGAACTGCTTTAGTCCTTTCAGGCGAATGTTTCAGTTCACGGATAATGCTTCCGTCAATTTTCAAAATATCTATTTCCAAGCGTATAAGATAATTGTAACTCGCATACCCGCTGCCGAAGTCATCTAGTGCTACTTTTGAACCAAAAGCCTTTAACTGCTGCAAATAGAACATTACTTTTCCATAGTCTTTGATCTCATGTGCTTCAAGAATTTCAAAAGTCACTCTATTTGCTATCTCTCTGTTTTCATATAAATTATGTGTGATAAGTTTCATCATATCAGCGTTATCCAGATCATCCAAATCCAAATTTACACTTATTTCTACATCATCATAGGTCCGTAATGTGCTAAATATCTCTTGAAAGACCAATTTACTCATTTTAATATATTGGCTGGTACCTTTGATCACATCCATAAAATAATAAGGTGCAATAAGCTTCTTCGGGTCATCTTTATCAATGAGCCTCACTAACGCTTCATATTTGACGATTTGTTTTGTTTGGGTCTCACAAATAGGCTGATAGAGACACACTAACCTTTCTTCATCCAGTGCTTCTCTGATATAATCGATATTGGTATAACGTATTTCATGCAGTTGCTTAATGTCTAAGATACCTAAGCCGTTTTTACCTCTACTTTTTACTTCTAAAAGTTTTTCGTCCAACAATCTTTCTATATGCTGTATGTACATAGTCTCTGCAGGAACACTCATCGCACTCATAGAGACAGTTAAATGCTGTACTTCATTGCCTATAAGGTATTTTTTCTCTTTCAATACCTCAAATACTGTTTGTGCCTGCTCATCTACAGAACCTGCTTCTTTGGGGCTGATAACTAAAAATTCAGTCCCTCCTATACGTACAACAATAGC
Source organism: Sulfurovum sp. (assembly GCA_002733215.1). GTDB lineage: Bacteria > Campylobacterota > Campylobacteria > Campylobacterales > Sulfurovaceae > Sulfurovum. Next base: position 19,981 of record NVUY01000003.1, read on the forward strand.
CTCAGAAGCTAAAGTAGCTACAAGTAGCTCTGCAAATTGTTTAAGTACGATATCGCCCTGCTCATAACCAAACTTTTTATTGATCTCTTTAAATTCATCTATATCTATCAGCATGACATGATAATTGTCTACTCTCTTATTATTAAAAAACTCTTCTAAATATTGCTTTTTATAGACAGAAGTTAATTTATCTATTATAAGATCTTGATGGATCTTATAATATTTATATGCCAAAAAAACCAATAAGAACAGACTAATAAGTAAAAAAGCCTGCATCATCCATACCACAGTCATAAGCGGGGAATTAAAATTATTGAGGTGCTCACCATAAGACTCGGAGAGATCCAATACCAACAGTGCTTCTGTTTTATTTTCATTTACAATAGGGTAAACCAGCGATAACCAGATCTGTTCAACACCTTCATGCTGCTCAATAATTTGCATTTTCTGTGTACTGTATACGGTATCAAAAAGTTTACTTTTAGGGAAAAAGATCGTATGATACTCTTCGGGGTCTTTTTCTGAGCCATCCAGTAAAAAACGGTAGTTACCATTTTCATCTTTTTGTAGGACAAAGATATATTGATACTGTTTGGTTAAAAATGCCTGGAGTACTTCGTTCAAACGTTCTCTGAATTGAGGATTGTCTTTTAGTTTTTCGTCTATATTGTTTTCTGTTCTGATCTGTATGAGTTTGGCGATTTTAGAGGCATAATGTTCTGCCTGGTTGATCTCTTCAGTTTTAAGTTTATCTGTACTTTTAATAGTTGCAAACTGCAAAAACAGACCAAAAATGATAAGTAACACCATTAAGAAGTAAATAAATTTATCGAAGTATCTTATATTCATATATTCATAGTGCATCGATCATAAAACTTTGATACTCTTTAGGTAAAATAATATCATATGCTTGCAATCTCTTTTTGATAAATAACAACTGTGATCTCCCTTTGCGCCAATAAAATGCCCCCACTATATCGTCTGACATCTTTAAAAAATGATAATCTGTAACAAAAAGGATCGGTTTTTTACTGACATTTCTGCTTACTTTAAGCCTATATAGAATACTTCTGAGTGATCTTTTATCTGTCATTAAAACAATATCTGCTTCTTCAAGTTCATTCGTCAAAAAGATTCTTTTGGAATGGCTAAATACTTCTCTATACTCTTTATCATTCGTATATACATAAATCGTTGCTTTTGAAGATAGAGCAGAAAATATACTATGATACATTTTAAGCGTACTCCCTTTCTCTAAAGCATAAAGCCCACTATAGAAAAGAATGAAGAGAATAATAATTTTTTTCAAAACATATACTCTAATTCAAGGATAATACGTTGATCTATAGGAGAGATCTTTAAAGGCTCCAACACACTACCACTCAGAGGATCTATTCTAAACAGGGCAGATTCTTTAGCCTTATTTAAAAGATTGTCTCCTTTTAATGTGAGAGTAAAATCTTCATAAATATTCCAAGAAACAGAACTTGTCAGGTCAAAATAATCTTTATTATCAAGACTGTTACGATGCCACACCACACCATTATAAAAATCAAAGTTTTCATAAGTGTTTATAAAACTAAGATATCCACTGATATCTTCAAGTTTATCTAGATTAAAGATATCTTCATAGTACGCATAGTAGAGCTGCAGATCTACTTTATTGTTTCTATCGAAACTATAGTCATAATTAAAGACTGTAAAAAAATATTTTGTATCTCCTGATGGATCAATGATGTCATTTTGCACAATACCATCTTCATCTTGGAATAAATTTAACATTAATCTCAGATTGTGCTTCTTCTTGCGATAAGAAACTTCTTGACTAATACCCACTGTGGTCTGTGGTGATACATCCTGATAACGTGAAGGATCCAAGTAGCGAACTAAAGGCTCTAAAGCAAACTGAGTACGATAAAGATACGCTTTATAACTCCAATGATCACTGTTATAAATATATCCTAAGCGTAACTGCAAAAGATCATCATTTTCTATCCCTCCATTTCGTGAAATGTAGTTATAGGATATACCAAGTGTTAAAAGTTGCTTCTCATCTAGTGCATATTGATCCTGAAAAAAGATCGAAGCTACTTTTTCTGTAGTAAAAGGTGAAACCAAAGCATCCAGCCCATAATTCGTAAAAGAATCAAGCACTTTATATCTCCCTTTTATCCCAGCCGTGATACGATTGTTGCCTATCGTTTCTTTATACGTCAGTTCAGCTGTATAAGTACTGTTTTTATACTTACCATCAAAGGTATTTGCACCTAAGGCGTCTCTCCAGATCAAAAGCAATTCATCTGCCTGTTTCATATCTGTTTTAAGCCAGTCATAGGCAATTTGTGCACGCCAAAACTCTCCCAGATTGATCCCGTAATCCATATGAACATTCAAATAATCTATCTCTGAAACCAAAGGTGTAGCATCCCAACTCATACCTGCAAGGCTGTCTGTGTTTTTTTTCATGACCTGCAGATGAAAAATCTGATCTTCGGTTTTTACGTAAGAAAAAAGTTGCGTACGCTCAAAGTCTCTACTTAATGGAGTGAAGGTTCCATTATCTATAGTCTCTCTTTTGGCATCGGTATGCGAAAAGTTGATCATATAGGAAAGGTCTTCCGTTTGCTGTCCATAAGAAATACTTTGAGAGTTGTACCCTCTGCTTCCTCCTGTAAGGTTCAACTTCCCGCCACTGTCACGTTTAGGGTCTTTGGAATAGAGAAAAATAGTAAGATACGCAGGCTCCACAGAGGATTCAAAAGACGGAATGGCATAATAAAACTCTATATGATCTACAAAATCTATATTGATATCACCATAGAGTACCACCCCGCTTCCCATCCACCCCTGAGTGATCTCTACGCCATCCACATAGAGGCGGATAAAGTTACTTCTGTAAGCCTCAACTCCACCGGAAGTTAAAGGATCTGGAAGAGCCAACCTATTTTCATGATAATAGACAACCGGAGTCGTTTTAAAAACATCTTTGAGTGTTTTTGCATGCATTCTTTCCAGTTTTTCTCTGGTAAAAAGAACCAAGTGCCCTTTATTTTCATCAATTGTTTTTTGGCTTAAAGCATTTTTTTGATTATACTCTTCTAAAATAGAATCAACATCTTCTGCATAGATCGTCGATAAAGAGATCATCCATAAAAAAACTAAGCTTTTCTGTATCACCTTTTGTCCAAAAAAATATCCCATATTTTATCCATTTATATAAAATTCCTATTTTATTATATCCCATATTTGTAGGTATTCAACTGATTACAAATCAGATACTAAAATGTCTTTTAGCCAAACCTAACAAAAAAAACTCTATACTCTTTACTAAATATATAATACAAGGGTTTTTAGTGCTTGATAAAGTTTTCCATCTGTTAACCGAAGAATATAAGCTTGTCCTTGCAACGACACAAGAGGATTTTCAAGCTGTAGAAGCTATAAGAAATGATGTGATTGTTAACCACTATCCGGAAATTGAAGAAACCAAAGAGTATATTTTTAATCAAGATGATGAGCAGTCCTATATTTATCTTTTACAGCATCAGGCAACAAAAAGGTATATTGGATCTGCAAGGATCTTTTTTGTCAATGAACGTACACCTACACAAGAAATACCCATGCAAAAAGATTTGCATATCAAAAATATTGAGCATTTTACACAAGATCTGCCTATCGCTGAAATATCACGCTTCGCTTTAGTTAAGAACCAGGTTCCACATAAAGACTTTTCCGAACTAAGACTAAGAACCTATCTTTCATTACTTCTCATGAGTGCAACACGGATCAGCGTTTTTCTTAATAATTATAGTAAAATATTTGCTATTATGGAACTCTCGTTGCACCGTATTTTAAAAAGACAAAGTGTAATCTTGGAACCAATAGGTGATGCCATAGATTTTCATGGAGTGAGATTTCCATTTGTCATGAAAAAAGAAGATTTTTTATTTGTAGGAGAAAAGACAAAGGGAACCATGGGGGAACTGACAAAGTACTATCTCAAAGAACTTTGTAAAAACCCGGAATCCTTTTGGCAATTCATAGACAACAACCCTTATTTGGAACGTTCAGACATTCAACTTGATCGTATTTGTCAATTTTTCAAAGAGTTTGGAGATGATACTTCTATAGAATTTTTACTGGAGAAGAATGATCTCAGTACAACAGTTTAATTTTTTATTGCTCTTTAACCCTATAGATCACCGCATACATCAAAGGCACATAGTAGAGATTTAACACTGTAGCCCATGCTATACCAAAGCCAAGGCTGATCGCCATAGGCTGCAGTATGAGTGCCTGTCCCGAAGCGAAGAAGATCAGAGATGACAAGCCAAGCACTGTAGTCACAGAAGTGAGTAAGATAGGTCGCAGTCTCATCCCCGCTTTTTGCTGCATCTCTTCATAATTTTTAGATCCTTTGATGAAGTCAAGCATGATGAGTCCATCATTAACCACCACTCCGGCAAGTCCTATGACCCCCATCATCCCCGGCATTGTCATATGGATACCCATCAGTTTTGTTCCCACCAAAGCACCAAAAAGTGAAAGCGGTATGGTGCTGAGTATGATCAACGGCAAGACCAGAGAATTGAACATCCATACCAGCGTGATAAAAATGAGGAAAACCGCAATGAGCAAGGCTTGTCCCATCTCTTTTTTAAGTTTTTCATTCTCTTTCTCTTCCCCTTTGATGATGAGTTTTACCCCTTCATTTCTCAGCTCATCGAGGAGTGGCTGTAGCTGCTCCATCACTTCAACCGTGGTGATCACTTTCTTTTCCACTCTTGCAAAAAGTGAGCGTACTTTGTCACCATCTTCCTTGAAGATCTTGACAAAACTTTTTTGGTAAGTAAAATCACAGATATCCGAGAGTCTTACCACCTGCTGTCCATCCGGCGTGGTAAGTTTAAATGCACCTATGGCAGAAGCATCCTGTTTGTATACATCTTCTATTTTGACTCTGACCAAACCTTCATCATTGAACATTTTGGCATACTCTGCTTTGAGAAAAGCACCCTTAAGTACAGTCGTCACTGAGCCTTCATTAAAGCCTAACTGCTGCCCATATTCATTGACACGCAGTTTCAGTTCCCGCTCTCCGTCATTGGCATTGTCCGCGATGTCTTCTACGCCGTCGATGGTGTGCAGTTTCTCTTCCACCCTTTTCATGGCAGCCAGCATCTTATCTCTGTCAGGATGTTCAAATCCTATCTCTACATCATTACCTACGATGCCTGCCTGCTGCACGTAGATATTGAACTCTTCATAGAGTTTTTTACCATGGACTTCCTGATCTTTAAATTTTGCAACGATGCGCTCTTCTATCTCTTTTGCTATATCCTGGGAAAGTCTCTTTCTTATCATATCACTGTCGTCATACTCCAAAGAGAACACAGGATTGATATATTTGTCAAAGAAGTTTTCCGGTGCTTTTTCATGCAAGTTTATAAAAATTTGAAACAGGTTCTCCCCGATCTCAAAACTTTGGTCTTTGTTAAATTTAAAGCCTATGACCGAAGTCACAGAATCCATCTCTTCGGGGTCCAGCATTTCCAATAATGCTTCTTCTATCTGCGTGACATAGACTTCTGTTTCGCTCAGATCATTGTTGATGTCTATCTTTCCGTTCATATAGACCTGCTGGGCATCAAATTCAGGGAAAAGCTGAAACTTGGTGATCTTGAACATGCCAAAAGTACCTAGAACGATCAATATAACTATGATCGCGAGGGAACGTTTTTTATGTAAGAGCCGTTTTCCAAGAAAAGATTTATATCCTGCTATCCAATCTCTCCAAAAACTTGTATCTTCTTTCTCTTTTTTAAATCTTCCCATAGAAAAAGACTCTTTGGCGTGTAGAGGTAAAAAGTAAAAAGCTTCAAAGAGAGAGCTCAAAAGCAGTACGGTTATCATCACAGGCAGGACTTGCATGAACATCCCCATTTTCCCGCTCATGATCAGCAGCGGTAAAAAGGCAAATACCGTGGTCAGGGTTGCAGTCAGTACAGCAGGGAACATTTCTATGGCACCATCTATGGCGGCATCTCTCGGATTTTTTCCCATTTCCATATGTCTATAAATGTTTTCAGCAACGACAATGGCTTCATCCACCAGCATCCCCAAGGCTATAAGTGCGCCAAGCAGGGTCAGCATATTTAAAGAGTAGCCTATCATATCCATCACGACCAGCGTGATCATAAAACTTGCAGGTATCCCTATGCCCACGACCAAGGCAATACGTATATTAACCGATAAAAAGAGTGCCAGAAAGACCAGTATCAATCCAAACAGAATGTTGGATGAAACAAGATTCAAACGGTTTTTGATCCATATGGAAGTATCGGTATACGCCTCAAATCTGACTTTCTCATACTTTTCGTTAAACGCTACAAGCACTTTACGTATCTCTTTACTCAAGGCGATGGCATTGCCCTCTTTGCTTTTGTTGATGTTCAGAGAGATATTCTGTTTCCCGTTATAATGTGAGATCTGTATAGGGTCTCCCAAACCGTAATAGACCTCTGCCACATCACTCAGACGAAAACGTTTAGCCCCGACACTCAACAGTGTCCGTCCCAGCGTTTCTGCATCTTTTTCACCATTGATCGTAGAGATATAAAGGTGATCACCCTGCCCGTCAAGCGTTCCGGCAGGAAATATACTTGAAATCCCTGAAATGGCTTTATAGACAGAAGCTTTATCTAGATCATAGGCATCCAGCTTTTTTTGATCAAGCGTAATAAGCACTTCTTCGTCAGTATCTCCACGCAGTTCTATGCCGCTAAGGTCATGAATGAGTGCCAGTTTACTTTTAAGGTCATCTGCTGCGTCAATAAGTGCTTTCTTACTCACATCACCGGAAACTGCAACAAGTAAAAGCGGATATTCATGTACCACAATGCGAGCAAGCGGCTCATCCATGTCAGAAGGAAGGTCACGCCTTGTCTTTGAAATGATGTCTTTCACATCCGAGAGTACAAGCTGTGTGTCATTGCCTGTTTTAATATCTGCTTTGATCGTAAAGCTTCCGTTTTGGATGCTCGTATAGATCGTATCGATCTCTGAAAGACTTTTGAGTTCGTCTTCAATACTTGAGACGACCATTTTGTCCAAAACATCCGCAGATGTACCGACATATCCGCCTTGCACAGATATCATGTCAAGTGTCGAAGGGGGGAATATCTCTTTGGCAATATTCTGATAGGCAAGCACAGAGAGTACCAGCATAAATACCATCAGAATATGGTTGATGATAGGTTTATCTACGGCAAAACGAATAAAAGCCCGTATCATGAATTAATCTTCGCTAATGGCAAAGATCGTATCAGTCACCCTGTTTTTAAACTTCAATGCCTCTACACTCTGTTCAAGCATCACTTTTTCTGCTTGCAGTGCGGAAACTTCTCTTTTCATTTTGTTGACCACTTTACTTTCATAATAGATCTGATTGGAGAGATAAATTTTGATCGTGGTTAAAATAAGGACAATAGCAACAGACATAAAGGTGACCATTACCATTCCAAATGTAATTCCGTTCGGCCTGGATTTTTTCTTTTTAGCTGTCATGATTGAACCTGAAAGATCTGAGTTTTGCTGATCTGCTTCGAGGGTTGATCTTCAGTTCTTTTTTTGTCGCCGTGACCGGTTTGGAAGAAAATGCTTTCCCAATGGCATGGTTTTTACCGCAGGTACAGCGCATCGCCTGAGAGTCACAGATACATGCCTGTGCCCATTTTTTAAAACGGTTCTTGACCAAACGGTCTTCCAGAGAGTGAAAAGAGATAAGAGAGACCACTTCACCTTTGACATGCTTCTGTTCCAAAGCGTCAAGTAAGCCCTCTATCTCTCGCAGTTCATTATTGACCTCTATGCGAATGGCCTGGAACATTAACGTTGCAGGGTGTATCTTCCCTCCCGGGTAAATGACTTTTTTGGCAATTTCACTTAATGCTTTTGCACTTTCTATGGGTACTTTGGCTCTGGCTTCCAGCACTGCAGCTGCCAGTTTTTTATAGGGACGTACTTCACCGTAGGCATCAAAAATATACTCCAGTTTGTCTTGCGGGTATTCGTTGACCACTTCATAGGCAGATAGATGAGAAGAAGCATCCATACGCATATCCAAAGTTTCGGATGTAAAAGAAAACCCTCTCTCTTTTTTGTCAAGCTGTAAAGAAGAGACACCAAAATCTGCCAACACTGCCATAACAGGTGTTTCTTTCAGAGTAGGAAACACGGTCGCGAAGGTACCCTTATAAAGTGTGCTTCGCCCGGCATACGATGCTAAGCGCTTTTGAGAAAATGCCAAAGCTTCATCATCGCGGTCTATCCCTATATGATGTATCTTTTCATACCTAGCTAACATTTCAGAACTGTGTCCTGCATATCCAAGTGTACAGTCTACAAAATAGCCGTCACCCACATCTTTAAAACTCTCTAACACTTCATCCAAAAGTACCGGTATATGAGGTGTTTCCACGCATTTCCTTTATGATAAAAGCATTGAAAAACAATGCTTACAAACATTTTTAATTTTTAATTTTTAATTTTTAATTGAAATAAGTGCTATAATACCAAAATAATAATGAAAAAGGCTCTATTATGGTAGACAAACACCTCATCGAAGACATCAAACATGTTTCACTCTCTCTGTTTAACAAAAACTTCTTTGGTGTATACCACGGGTCTATCTCTGCCAGGGTCTCCACCAACAGCTTTATCATTAACAATAAGGAAACGATCCTGGATGAAGTAACGGAAGCCTCGCTTGTCAAACTTGATTTTCACAAAAGAGACTACCGCTGGTCTATGGCAAACCCGGATGTGTATATCCATGAACACATTTATGAGAACATCCCAAATGCAAAGTACGTCTCTTATACCATGCCCCCTTATGCCACGGCATATTCACTCAAACACGGTAAAGTATCTCCCCAGGACTATTTTGGAAAAACAATTTTAGGTGAAGTCATTGTCTATGACCCAAAAAACATAGATGACTGGCTGGAACGGGCCCCATATGAGATACCACAGTTTTTCCAAAAACATGACAGTCACCTGCTACTCATCAAAGGGTTTGGTCTCATCGCTTATGACAGGGATATCACGGAGATGGCAAAAAAGATCTCTATTTTAGAGAACTCCTGCAGATTACTGGCTCTGTCTGCAAATATTTAGTATCTCACTTTCTCGTTACCATCGGGACGAGGGGAACTAGGGAGAATCAACGTTTATACGCTGTCTCCACTTCTTCTTCATTTATCAGTCTCAAATTCTTTTGATCTAAAGCCATGATCTTACTGATACGTATAGGTTTATTTTCATATTTACGTTTGAATGTGGCTGCAAGATTACGGAGAGAGGATTGAGAGATCAGATAAATTTCTCCCGCTTTTGGCACGTCTACTTGCTTAACAACTATCACCAGTGTATTTTCCCACACCTTCCAGATACCGGAACCTTCTATACGCAGATCTTTGATAAATGCCTCCCCTTTACGAACGCTGACAAATATCAGTATAGAAAAAGTACCATTTCTATTTAAAGTCAGATACTCTTTTTCTATGGTCAAGGTACCATGGTTCATCACTTCTCTCAGTGCCTGCCACTTCCCCACAAGTTCATGAGTACTCACTGCAGACAGTTCAACCATAAGTACCAGGATCATCATTAACACTTTCATCACTTCGCCCCCCTTAGAATATATCACACATTATAATCAACTATACCAAAATTTAAATCTGAAGTGCAGTAAAGCATTTTTTTGTTATACTCCTCCCCAAATACATCCCCAGTAAATACCCATATAGGATACGTATATGAATCAGACAAAAAAAAGATTAAGTATCATAAATCTTGCTATCTCTATCACTGATATTGAAACCATCCAGCTTCAAATTTTAAAGTTGTGCTTACTCCAGACAGATCTTAAAATACAAGAGATTATTACTGCGATTCAGGCAAAAAATTATGCACAGGCACAGGGACTTATTACATTATATATAGAGACACCTACAGAAAATGTACTTCAACGTACTTCACAAACAGAAAGACCTTCCATAACAACTGTAGATAAAACAACCATTGATGAGTTCCAGCTTTTTGTCACAGCAGATAAAGAAGAGGAAAAGACAACAGTAGATATCAATGATTTCTATGTAGATGCATTTGAAATACAAAGGAATCAAGCCAAAAAGAAAGAAAGCATTAAAGAAGTAAATTTTGATGACTTTCTTAACGATGCACTTAATATAGAAGCCCCTAAACCCAAACCGGAAGAAAAAATACAACAAGAAGAGAAACAAGAACTGTTCCGGGAAATAGATATTGATGATTTTCTCAACACTGCACCTTATAAAGAAGATGAGCCGCAAGAAACAAAAGAGACGATAACAGAAATAGATATCAATGACTTTCTCAATGATGCACCTCAGGTAGAGAGGCCGCAAGCCAAAAATGCTGATTTTGACGCTCTGCTGAATATCGATGCGGATGACGTACTTACCGACAACATCACACTGAATATCTCTGACGATACCCATGATACATTCTTTGAAACTTCAAGTCAACAGGAGAAAAGATCTATTGATACCTCTGACATACCAAAAGATACTTTTTTTGATATACAGGAAACCGTGATACATGCAAGTGTAACAGAAAAAAGCATGACACAGGAAATTCTCATAAAAGAAACAATGGTAGAGGGTTTTGAGGAGATTGAAGAAGAGAACATACACGAGGAAAAAACTTTTTTTCAAGATTTAAAACCTATACCTGAGGTTCAGGAAGATCTAAAACCTTCACAGTATAAAGCGATCCCGTACATTGCGCAAAAACTGGAAAGTATGCAGAAACAATACCCTCCTGTGGAAGCCGCCTATGAAAATTTTTCTACGGTTGAGAATTTATTGAAAAAGATCAGCCAGAAAACATATACGGAAGAGGAAATAGAAGAAACACTCACCTACATCAAAAAACTCATTGAAGATTCAGACTACAGTCAGGCTGCACAACTCATGCTCATTTGTGCAGCAACAGAATCAAAATTTGCTCAATTCATGTTAGCCAGAGAACTTTACAAAGGGACGTTATTGAGAAAAAATGTACCTGAAGCATTTAGCCTGATCAATACTTTGGCCATGGATGACTACCCTGAAGCACTGTGTGACCTGGGGCAGTTTTATGAAAACGGGATAGGGACAAGAAAAGATAAAAAAAGAGCCTTGGAGCTCTACAAAGAAGCGATCGACCTTGGGATAAAAAGAGCAGACTCACATCATGCCCGTCTGCAAAAACGCCGCAGGGGATTTTTCAGCTAATCCTCTTTTAGGGAACCTTTAACACGTTGACAATACCCTGGTACGCCACTTCTATCATCGTATCTATCTCTTCGTAAGAGATGATATACGGAGGCATAAAATAGATCACATGTCCTAAAGGTCTCAGCAGGACACCCTGGGTCAAGGCATATTCATAGATCTTTAATCCTACCCGTTCTTCTGGTAAATACCCTTCCAACTCTATCGCTGTGACCATCCCCTGTTGTCTGATCTCTTTTACATTTGACAACAGGGAAAATCTTTCCAGGTTCTCTTTGATATAGAGGCTTTTCTTTTCATTTTCACCCAAAATATCATTCTGCTCAAATATCTCCAAAGTGGCTAATGCCGCGCTACATGCCAAAGGATTACCCGTATAAGAGTGAGAGTGCAAAAATGCTTTATGTTCATTATAATCACAATAAAAAGCATTGTAAACATCGTCACTGGTCATGACAACAGAAAGCGGCAGATATCCTCCGGTCAAACCTTTGGAGAGAGTCATGAAATCCGGGGAGATCTCTGCATAGTCACAGGCGAACATCTTCCCTGTACGTCCAAATCCTGTCATGATTTCATCTGCAATAAGATGCACATTATATTTTTTTGTCAACACCCTTGCCCCTATAAGATAAGTAGGATGGTACATATGCATCCCCCCTGCTCCCTGAATGAGAGGCTCAAGTATGAATGCTGCTATTTCATCTGCTTTGTCTTTCAGCACTTCTTCCAAAGAGAGCAATGCTTCATTAGCCGCTTCCATACTCTGATCTTTGGGTACAGGCACTTGCATATTTCCGATAAGCAAAGGTGCATAGGTTTCTTTATAAAGAGCTACATCTCCCACACTCAAAGCACCTATGGTCTCTCCGTGATACGAATTGGTCAACGAAAGGAAAAGTGCTTTGCGCTCTCCCAGATTAAGATGATAATGGTAACTCATCTTCAATGCTGCTTCCACCGCACTCGAACCGTTATCCACATAAAATACCTTAGATAACCCAGAGGGTGTGATGTTGACAAGTTTATGTGCAAGTTCAATGGCGGGTTCATGGGTAAACCCTGCCAAAAGTACATGCTCAAGTGTGTCTAGTTGCGCTTTGATCTTTGTGTTGATAGCTTCATTCGCATGTCCAAAAAGATTGACCCACCAGGAACTGACTGCATCGATATAGGCATTCCCTTCAAAATCATAAAGATAGACTCCTTTTCCGGACTTCACCGGGACCAAAGGCAGGGTTTCATGATCCTTCATTTGTGTACATGGATGCCAAATCACTTCCAGGTCCCGTTGCATCATTTTAGTATTTTCTTCAGACATATTTTTTTAGACTCCAATTCATCAGCGATAAGCTTATTTTAGGTAGAATATTGTACAAATTTTTTGATTGAAGGTAGATGAAGTATGATTAGTTGGATGCAAAAACACAATAAATACCTGGTATGGACCATATGGGTAGCAACCATCGCATTTATTGGCGCAGGTTTTGTAGGTTGGGGAAGTTACAGTTTTGGTTCAAAAGCAGGAAATGTTGCCAAAGTAGGTGAGATCGAAATACCGCAAACAAAACTCAATATGGTTTACAGCAATATATACAGTCAGTATAATCAAGCCATGCAAGGTAGACTGGACGATAAAAAAGCAGAAGAGTTGGGACTGATCAAACAGGCATTCGCACAGTTGGAAACACAAGCCAGGATCTTAAATTTCGCCAAAGAATCAGGGATAATCGTTTCAGATGCTGAAGTCTTAAATAGATTGGAAAGTATCAAGTCCTTTCAAAAAAACGGTGTTTTGGATAAAGAGATCTATGAGGGATACCTCAGATCACAAAGACTGAAAGCAAAATCATTTGAAGCAACACTCAGAGAAGAGATCATCCTCCAGAAAACACTTGCTCTGCTTACTGTTGAAGCACTGCCATTTGAAGAAGAAACGATCGCTGCGAGTATGAATGTCAGTGATAAACTCGCTTACAAAGTATTGACAAATGCGGACCTGGACTTTGAGATAGATGAAGTCAAAATGAAAGCATACTGGGAGATGCAAAAAGAAAACTTTTTGACAGCACAGATGTATGAGCTCTCTATCGTTTGGACAGAGAGTGCAGAAACGATCGTCACAGAGGAAGAAGTAAAAACCCACTATGACAGCAACAGCTTTAACTACACAAACGCAGAAGGTAAACAACTCTCTTTCGAAGAAGCTAAAGTATTGGCAAGCAAAGACTTAAAAGTGAAAAAAACAAAAAAATCTGCACAAAAAGCCTATATCGCATTCAAAAAAGGAAAAGTTGACAACAGTGAAAAGCTTACTCTTGCACTCAATGATCCTACACTTAGCAATGATATTTGGAATGCAGTGAAAGAAAAATCTGTAGGTGACATACTTAAACCTAAAGTGGTTGCAGACAGATATGCTACAGTGAAAATAGAAAATGTTGTCTTACCAAAGGTCAAAACGTTTGAAGATGCCAAAGAAGAAGTACTTGTACTCTATTCTGAGCAGGCTAAAAAAGAAGCACTTTTAGCCTTGGCAGAAAGCACACTTAAAAACTTTGATCAAAACGATGCAATCATCTCAGATTTTGTAAAATTAGAGGAAAATGTCAACCTAAAACCATTAAATAATCAAGAAAGTTTACAATTTTTACAAAAACTCTTTACATCAACAAAAGAAAAAGGTATCATAAGCGTATTGGATAAGGTTATCGTTTACAATATCTTGGAACAGAGGCTGTCGCCAATGGATAGTAATCGGACAGTTCTTCTAAAAGAAACTGTCAACAGACTAAAGCAAAATACATTTGAATCAAATCTGATCAAAATGTTAACTAAGAAATATCCTACAGAAGTCTACATGGGAGGGCTCACAAATTGAGTGACACAATTTTAGCTATTGATATCGGTTCCACCAAAATATGTGCTATCATTGCTGAGATCGAAGGCTCCCAACTCACTGTACAGGGTCATGGTATCACTAAATCCCAGGGGATCAAAAAAGGTGCCATCACTAACATAGAACTTGCTTCAAAATCCATCAAAAAAGCCATCAATGATGCAAAACGTATCGCAGGAAGCAACATTACTTCTGCTACGGTTTCCATCTCTAATGCTTATGCAAAGAGTCTTAACTCCACAGGTATTGTCAACATACCGCATAAAGACATTTCGATCAAAGAGATCAATCGTGTGATGCAAACTGCACTCTATAATGCAAACGTACCTAACGAATACGATGTCGTACATGTACTCCCTTATAATTTCAGAGTAGATGATCAAGACTTTATAGAAGATCCCTTTGGCATGAATGCTTCTCGAATGGAAGTAGATGTCAACATCATCATGACACAAAAATCAAATCTTTCAAACCTTAAAAAAGCGGTTCGTTCAGCCGGTGTAGAGATAGACGGCATTGTGCTTAGCGGTTATGCTTCAGCTATAGCCACTATGGATGAAGACGAGAAAGAACTTGGTGTTGCTGTCATTGATCTTGGGGGGCAAACATCCAATCTGGTCATCCATACAGGAAACTCCATCAGATACAATGACTTCTTAGGTGTAGGTTCAAACCACATCACCAACGACCTCTCCATGGCACTGCATACTCCTTTGCAGATCGCAGAAAATGTCAAGATACGTCATGGTAACCTGATTGAAACCAGCAAAGAAATTATCGAGCTACCGATCATAGGTGATGAAGAGAACCGTAATGGTGTCTCTTTGGAAATCGTGCACTCTGTTATCTTCTCACGTGTAGAAGAAGCACTAATGATCTTATCCAAGTCTTTGGAAAGATCTGCACTTAAAGAACAGATAGGTGCAGGTATTATCCTTACTGGAGGTATGACAAAACTTAAAGGTATCAGAGAGTTGGCACAAGCTATCTTTTCCGGTATGCCTGTAAGAGTAGCTTACCCAAGGAATATCAATGGTCTTTTTGATGAATTAAAAGACCCGGCATTCTCGACGGTAGTGGGTCTGCTACTCTATAATGCAGGTGAACATACCCAGTATGAGATAAACTTTAAACAAGAGTTACTACACTCAAAAACAGAACATCAGGAAGATCTGAGTAACATCAAAATAGGTCACCCTATAGATGATCCTGAAGAAACATTATTAGTAAAAAATAAAAAACCGGTCAGGGAAGTAAAGAAACCAAAAGAGAATTCTGAAGAATCAGTGATCTCATTTGACGATCTGCCGGATCTAGGTTATGAAAATAAAAATCCATTTAAAAAACTAGCCAATTGGGCAAGGCAGCTTTTTTAAAAGTATTTTTTAAACACAACAAATAAAGGGAGGAAAAACATGGAAGAGTTTGAAATAGACATCATCGAAACAAAATGTCAGACAAATGGAGCGAAGATCAAGGCTATCGGCGTTGGTGGTGGTGGTGGAAACATGATCAATCATATGATAAGCGAGGGGATCACCAGTATTGATCTTATTGTTGCCAATACAGATGCTCAGGCACTGGATTCTTCATTAGCACCATACAAGTTGCAACTGGGAATGAATGCAACAAGAGGTTTGGGTGCGGGTATGATCCCGGACAAAGGAAGAGAGGCAGCATTAGAAAGCTTTGAAGACATCAAATCAATGCTTGAGGGTTCTGATATTGTATTTATCTCTGCCGGTCTTGGCGGGGGAACAGGTACGGGTGCTGCACCGATCATCGCCCAAGCGGCTAAGGAGATAGGCGCATTGACTGTTTCTATTGTCACCTCTCCTTTCAAATTTGAAGGTCGTAAAAGAACAAAACTTGCAAAAGAAGGATTGGAAGAACTCAAGAGAGAGAGTGATTCTATCATTGTTGTTCCTAATGAAAAACTGCTTTCAATTGTGGAGAAGAACCTGGGGATCAAAGAGAGTTTTAGAATGGTAGATGACATTCTTGCCCAGGCGGTCGGCGGTATCTCAAAAGTGATCCTTTCTCACGGAGAAAATGACATCAACCTTGACTTTGCCGATGTAAAAACAGTTATGAGTCACAGAGGTCTTGCACTGATGGGTGCTGGATATTCTGTAGGTGCGAATGCTGCTTATGATGCAGCAAAAGCGGCTATCGAGTCTCCATTGCTTGACAATATCTCTATTGACGGTGCGATGGGTGTATTGGTACACTTTGACATTCACCCTGATTATCCTATTATGGAGATCGGTGAAGCGATGAACATTGTTGAAGAGAGTGCAGATGAAGATGCTTCTGTGATCTTTGGAACAACAACCAATGAAAACATGGAGATCGATGAAGTCAGGATCATTATCATTGCCACTGGGTTCGAAGATAAAAATGCTATCGCGGAACCGACAGCAAGAAAACAAAAAACACTTTTAAGTGCTAACGCTTGTGACATCAATAATGTAAGATCCAAGATGGTCGTTGGCGGATACAATGGAGAAAATGAAGACATCCTTGATGTACCTACTTTCCTTAGAAAGCAAATGGATTAAAAGGCAGATAGACTAAAATGCTTTACTCCTCCTTTAAAAAAGAGAGTCTTCCACTCTCTTTTTACCCTAACCCTTAAGGTCTGACAATAGGTTTCTCTATCCCTGTCTTCGATCCTTCTCTTAGTTCTCTATATACATTCACCATCGCTTTGATATTGGCATCTCTTCCATAGATATAACTCTGTTCTTCGACTAATACTTTGTATGCCTTGTTTAACTCCAGGGCACGTGCTTTAGAGGGGAGAAGAAGAAGTGATATATCACTATGTAACTCTGTTATCCTCTTTTCTTTGATACTTCCATTGCTGTCAAAGAACTTTGCTTCTACCTCATCATTGTTTCTAAACTCATTACCCGAGTGATTGTTCTGCAGGTAAAAACTGTACTCATACTGCATGCCATGATCTTTATACTCTACCCTGGGTTCTTTGATACCCTTGAATCCTTTTTGGCTCCAATGGTTCCAACCATACTCTTTTTGATCTTTTTCGACCCCCTCAAACTTACGTGCAAAGGCAAAGGTAGAATCTGTTGTGGCACCGAGATGTGAATGGCAGCCCATACAGGATATAGTCTCTTCATGGGTTTGAGGTCTTAGTTTTCCTGCTTTGTCTTCTATAAATCCCTGATAGACCCAGCCGATCTCATTGCGTAAGCCCTCTTCATAATTCCCTCTAAAAAGAGCGATCTGAGCTTCAGAACTGTCAAGGGACTGTGCTTCCCAGAGTTCTGACTCGGCAGCTCTCTGGATCTCACCATAACTTTTCCACCTGTATTTTCTGGCATAGCGAAGTTCTTTCATTCTTGAGGACAGCCCTACATGGTCTTTCTTGTCACTCCAGTCCAAGTATCTGACAGAATGTAAGAATTCTGTATTTTCAGGAAAAAGTCCTGCGGTCAAATGCACTTTTTCTTCCTTAAGAAACAATTTTGCCAACCCTACGTAAGATGTAATATGGGGAGAGATAGTATTGGCTGTATCCATGACACCATTGGCATTAATATCCACACCATAAAATGTTTCATCCACAGTAAGATCAAATGCGATCTCTTTTTGTTTC
Organism: Sulfurovum sp.; assembly: GCA_002733215.1. Taxonomy (GTDB): domain Bacteria; phylum Campylobacterota; class Campylobacteria; order Campylobacterales; family Sulfurovaceae; genus Sulfurovum. Next base: position 37,820 of record NVUY01000003.1, read on the forward strand.
ACCAAGGCTTCTACAATGGCAAGATTTAATCTATAGACCTCTTTGTCAAATGTATTGTTCTCATCTTGTCTGAAAAGGGTGTCGAGTCGTATAAGCACATCATCTGTTGAGCCGTTTGTCGGCCAAAATGTTCCTAAGAAGGGATAATACCTGAAGGCTCTCCATCCTGTGTATTCGCCCTCTTTGTCCTGATCAAAGCCCTCTTCATCAAAATTAAAATAACAATCCGGTCTATACCCTTTCCAGACTTTGGGTAGCTCCATAGAAAGTAATATCTCTCCATGGCTATTGAAATAATTAGACTCTCTTACATACTCTAAAATAGTGTTGTCATTTATCACTGCTACTTTCGCACTTCTGTCTGTAAAAAGATTGGTAAATGGATTTTTCATGACTTCTTCGGGAAAGTTGTACTCTTCTTGCAGATTTGTGTCATTATAATAATTAGGTACTTTCCCTTTAGTATGACAGCTATAACATGGGTTTGATATAGGGCCTGTCAAAGTATCACTGGTTTTAGTATAGCACATCGAAGTAATATATGCCCCGCGTGTATTGACTATCTTGTCGTAAGAAATATTATTTTCATCTTCCAACTTTAGTATATAATGCTGATTTAAAGATCTATCTTTTAGAAAAATATAATATCCTGTAAAAAATACTAAAAGTAATGTCAGGAATAAAATAATTCTTTTCATACTCTGCCTCTCTCAAGTCTCTATTTGAACATATCTGAAGGAAGACCGTCAAAGTAACCTATAGAGGCTTTCAGTTGATCATCTGTCGCAGCTTCAATGAGTGCAGAATTTGGGTAGGTGCCGTCTACTGCCTGAGGGTTATCTTGAAACGGGTGCTGTATGTTTATAAGTAAAATTCCTTTATCACCTATAGCTGCAGTGTCTACCCCTGTCACTTCTGCCCCTATAGGCAGTGATGCTATTCTTGTCATCATTTTTGTTTCTGTATTATATGCCCAGGTCATATTGTTTACATGTTTGTTCGTATCTTCAGAGATAAGCAGTGTATTATGCCCGATATATGTGATGTTATCCGGGTTGGAAATACCGTCTGGATGACAGGTCCATTCATCCGCATAGGCTTCATTTACATCCAAAGGCTGTCCAATGACTACTGCTTTCATCGATATTCCACTGTAAGAGCTGTCTAAAGCTAAAGCATACACTGCACCACAAACATTGGCTTCAAGTCTGATGTCATTTACAGGCTCTTGACCTTTGTAATTATCTTCCATACTCTTTTTGATCTCAGACATTGAGATATAGAGTACATTTTTATCTGCATTGTAAGTGAGCCCCTCTTCTTTTCTAAATTCGATCGTTGCACCTTTGAGTGCTGCATATTTTCTCGTTTCCAGGAATGCGGCTGCTTTCTCCTGCCCCTCTTTCAGTGTAAGACATTCAAGTGTAGAGTCTTCATAGACTTTGGTACCCGTAGCACAGTTTCCATTCACCTCTGGTTTAGAAATCTCAAAGATATCTGTTATTTTCATTTTAGATTTGATCAGGGCTTCAATTTCACTGTCTTTTGCATGACCAAGCTCTATCCATGAAACATCAAAAGCACCCCCGTTCTCTGCAGATTTTTGTAGCACTTTAGCGGAATAAAGTGTTCCTTCCCAGTCTGCTTTGAATTCACTGATCTCAGCATCTGAAACAAACTTCCACAAACCTTTGGCAGTACCGTCATCTGACATATAGACCGTTTTTCCGTCAGGCATTATGGTTGCCAGTTCAGGTGTATATTTACCTGTCACATAGTGTTTGGCAGATTTTGTCGACCCGTCAACTTGGGGCTGTACTTCTACAATATATCCATAATTATAAGGAGAGAAACTGTCACTGTTATACCCATTATCTTTATCTATATTTTGATCACCAAGATATTTTTGCATAGCATCAACATAAGAACAAAAATAATTTGCTCTACCCTCTGCATCATTCCCCCTCCCATCCAAAGCACAATCCACATAAAAAGGTGAATTTTTGTCTGCAAAGATGGAGTTGAGTGAATAATCCTCTTCTCCGCCCAAGTGACTTCCATACTTCGTTTTTGAAGAGGCACAGTTAATGATCGTGCCACCCATGGCAGAAAGATCCACAGCTTTGGTATCAACTGCCTTAAATACACCCTCTTCCACTGTTACTTCTGTCTTAGAGATCATCCCTGGCCTCTCTTCCATATGTGTTAGCAGATAATGTTTAGAACCTACGGTGATGAGTGAATTCCCGTCAGGCATGTCAGAGATATCTTCTTCTCCGCCTTTCAAGATGGGATCCCCATTGATATTTGTCATAAGCCCTATTTTTCCAGAGCCAATGGTATCACCCATCTTTGCCAATACTTTATACTTTAGATCATAAGATCTGCTTGTGTTGTCATCATAGCTTACTGTGAGTGTTTCTGAGATTCTCATTTGCTGTTTTTCGGCATCATTTTTTGAAAGTGAAACGGGAGAAAAGAAGATAGCGCTGACATTTTTTTGCCTCTCATTATTATCCTTAAGGCTCATGAGTAAAAGGAAAAAGAGAAATAGCAGTCCAAAAGATATGAAAGTTAAGCGCAATACCACTCTCCTTTTTATAAACATTTTACCATAATATTCACACTTTAAAATCACAGCACATACTATACGCTGTCATTAATAATTTTTTGCTAAAATTAGATAAATTTTATTTAGGAACAGTGTATGAAACATTTAAGAAAACTTTCAACCATAGCAGCTACCGGGCTGGGTGCATTGCTGGCTACAGGTGTTACGGGGTGTACACAGCAGCAACAACAAGAACAACAGCAGGCCAAAGGTGCTTTTGTTATCATCGAAGAGACAGCCCCTGGGAAATATAAGATCGTAGACGAATTTCCTGCAGATGAGACACGTATCGTACTCAAAAAACTCGATGGCAGTGAAAATGTCCTGACACAGGCACAACTCGATGCACTCATTAAAGAAGAAGCCGCAAAAGTAGATGCTGGAACTTCAGAACTTACACAAGAAAACCCACAAGCCAGTCAAGGTATGGGTCTGGGTTCCACCATCATGGCAAGTATGGCAGGTGCTATGCTTGGTGCGTGGATAGGAAACAAGCTTTTTGGAAATCAAAATTATCAAAATAACAGAAAAGCAGGATACAAATCTCCCTCTACCTATTCTAAAAGCAAAAAAAGCTTTTCCAAGTCTAGAACAAGTACTAGCAAGAGAGGTGGTTTTTTTGGTGGTAAAAAATCTTCAAGCCGTAGCGGTGGCTTCTTTGGAGGTTAGATCATGTTAAATCTTCAAAAAACAACCCCTTTAGATACAGACTACTTAGAATCCCTTGGTTTTGTATGGCATACTGATTCAGATGAGAGTTCTTACATCTCCGATGAGCTTGTAGTACTCACGGAAGTTGAAGCAGAAGCGTATTATGAAGCCACAAACGAACTGTATGATATGTTTGTTGAAGCAGCAGAACATGTCGTGGAAAATGATCTTTTTCATGAAATAGGCATCCCCTTTAACCTCGTAGAAGTCATCAAAGAATCATGGGAAAATGATGTACACTGGCATCTTTACGGACGTTTTGACCTGGCTGGCGGCATAGATGGAAAACCCATCAAACTTTTAGAATTTAATGCAGATACCCCTACAGCACTTTTTGAAACAGCGATCATCCAATGGGCTATGCTTAAAAAAGATGGTCTTGAAGAGTCAAGTCAGTTCAATGCACTTTATGAAGCACTGATCGATAACTTTAAGCGTTTGGTCACTTTGGAAGAAGATGTCTCTGATTTTGAAGAACGTTATGACGGATGGGACTTTCTCTTTACCTCCGTCAAAGGGAACTCAGAAGAAGAAAATACCGTTCGACTGCTTCAACATATCGCAACAGAGGCAGGGTATCAAACAGAGTTTGCTTACATCGATGATATAGACTTCTCTCCTGAAGAGGGTATAGTCTATAAGGATAAAAGTTATGAACTTTGGTTCAAGCTTATCCCCTGGGAAGACATCGCTTTAGAAGAATCTGATCTGGCAATGTTACTGACAAACATCATCAAAAGCCAAAAAGCCATCATTTTTAACCCAGCGTATACCCTGCTCTTCCAAAGCAAAGGTTTACTCAAGATCTTATGGGATCTTTATCCAGATCACCCTCTTCTGCTTGAAACTTCTTTTGAACCTTTAGAAGGACAGAAACAGGTCAAGAAACCGATATTTGGACGTGAAGGTGGCTCGGTAAGTATCTTAGATGAAGAAGCAAATGATGTAGAATCTGTCGCAGGTGACTATGACAGTCACAAGATGGTTTACCAAGCCTATACAGAACTAGCAACAGATGCTCAAGGTGACTCTTACCAGGCAGGTGTCTTCTATGCCTATGAAGCCTGTGGTCTCGGATTTAGAAAAGGTGGAAAGATACTTGATAATATGTCGAAATTTGTGGGGCATATTGTTAAGGGTTAAGCAACGATACATCCCTTCACTATTGGGCCTGACTCAATAGTCTTAAAAATGATCCTCAGGGCACCTCCTCTGGAAAACCTTATAAATTTATAAGGTTTTGAAAAAAACCAATTTATCTATTATTGGACTAAAGGAACATTGGTGATCTACAAAGCAGACAACACACTACTACCTCTCTCAACTGTCCAAATCAAAGCAATGACTATACTTCCCGTAGCCAAGATATAACGAGTGGTCTTTTCTGCTTTAGCACCTATTTTTGCTACAAAATACAAAAGAATCAAAGTAACAAGCACAATAAAAAGTTGACCTATCTCTACACCGATATTAAATGCCAAGAGGCTTTGCCAAATATTTGGAGAGGTGACATTTAAGATATGCTGCAGTACAAACGAGAAACCAAGTCCATGCAACATACCTATGAGTGTTGTAACAACAACAACAGTCACTTCACTCTTTTCTCTTTTAAATGAGTCTATAAAGTCGGGCAAGAGTGCAACTGCTGCGATGTAAACAATGGAGAGCGCTATACCTGTTTCAACAGCAGGTATGAACCAGACAGCAGATGGTACAAAACCGAAGAAACCTAAAGAGAGTGTCACACTATGCCCAAGAGTAAAGCCAGTGACACGCCAAAGTAAACGTGTTAGAGATAGACTTCCCAAAACAAGACAGATCACAAAAAGGACATGGTCTGTTCCATCAAGTATATGCTGAACACCTTCTTTGATAAAAGTAATCATAGCATCCCAGAGTGAATTTGTGATTAGTATAGGCTTTAGCAACAGACCACGTTCACGAAACACTTGTACACCAGAGGGAGAATAGTCAAGTATAACATTTGCTGTTTCGTCTTGGTTAGGTAGTTTTGGGTCAAGTGTATATGCGATGCCATACTCATTAATAGCACTGCTACTTTTATATTGTAAAAGTACATCAATAGTTGTATCACCTACATATACTTCATTTTTAAAGACACTCAAGTCATTAGCCTTGTCAAACGAAGCTTTTGCCTCTTCTAGTGTTGAGAGGTCACTTTGTGTACCGTTTTTATAAAAATAAACCTTATCGACCTCAAGTTTACCTGCTTCTTCATTTACGGAGATCTTCAGTCCCTTATGAATCAGTCTTTTCATCTCATCAAGTGAGTTTTGGATTGCTTTTACATCTACGTAATGTGCGAGCTTTCCCTCTTCCATACGGTTTGTTGTATAGGGTGCAGGGTTAGGCAGTCCATTAGAGTCAACTTCACCAAGAAGGTCTGCAACAAGATAAGGCATGGGTAGTCGCATATATATCTCTAAACCATCTGCCTTATGCTCTACATGGATGATACGGACATTCAGGTTAAGCTTAAAATGTGCACAAGCACTACTTACAAAAAAAGATGCAAGAAGTAAAACCCCAATGACTTTTGAAAGATACTTCATGAAGTTTTATCTTTTAGATCTAAGAGAGAAAAGTCTTTTATAAACCACTCTCCATCTTTTTCTATCATATCAATGATGAGTTGATATTTGAGAGCCCGTCTGTCACTATGACCCCAATGTTTAGCGATGACATTAACCTCTCCACTTACGTTGGCGCTAAAACCATCTGCATCCTTTAACGCTCTTATCTTATCGACACTAAGCGTACCAAACTCTTCTATGGCTCCCACACCACCACGAACCACACTTGGTGTAAAAAGTTTTGATAACTCTTTTTTTATGACTGTAGTACTTTCACTCAAGAGTACTTTTGAGAGTTCTTTAGACAAGCTCTCTTCTCTTTTTTCTATAAAAGCTGTACGAATGTTTTCTAGTGTTTGTTTTATGATCTCTGTACTTTGCTCTTGCGTTGGAAGTTCGCTCCAGACCTTTGTCTCGCCGAGGATAGGCAGGTTCCAGTTTACTCCTGTTTTTGTTCTTACAGGTATGATTTTAGGTTCTGTTTTATCTTTGATAAGGTTTTCCCATCTAAATACCGGGTCATCTTGGTAAATAAAACTAGGGTAAGGACCAACAGGATCTTCGGCAGAGAAAGGAATTTTTGGGATCTTTTTATACAGATACTGCCATTTATATTGAATATCTTGAGGGAGTTTATTGACATAATATTGCTGACTTATACCAACATAAATGGTCTCTTCATTGACTTGGCTAATGTTATCCAGTATTTTTAAACCTGAAGTACTTACTTCAAAATAATCAACTATTATTTTATCTGCCTGAGTATGTTGAGTGTTTATAAGAAGTGCATCGTCTTCTCTAAAATAGTTCTGTACATGCTCTTGTAGGGCATTTAGTCTCTCACTGTTCTTAGGTGAAGAGGTAAAAGAAGTGAGTTCGACTATGTCTTTAAGACGTGTAAGTGACTCAAGTTTTACAAGTCGTGGTTCAACATAAAGATATACCATCTGAGGATAGCGGTACAGACGCTTTAGTGTGTTTGATGTAAAACCTGAGTAAAAAGGGTCTTCCCAGTTAAGGCTTAGTGTCTGTTTTGGGTTTAGATAAGCAAAGTCGTTTACGACTTGTTTTTTATGATAAAGGATAAATCCAAGCGTTGCATTTCCTTGAAAAATCAAATCTATTTTTTTAGGTTTTTCTGAGACGAAAGGGTAGTCTATACTTATGTAAAGCATCGCAGGGGCATTTTTAGGTTGGGGCTTTAGGACTTCATAGGTTTTAGGATCACGTACTATTTTCTTACCACCATGCATAGAAACTACACTACCTACTAAGGCTTTTTCGTCAGCAACAATAAAAAGTTTATTTTTTAAAAAAAGTTTTGAACGCTTTATTATAGGAGATAGCTGTAAACCCATCACTTGGCGTAGTGAGTTTGGATATAAGTCAGCAAAGCTCTCAAAGTTTTCCTCCGAGAGTTCAAGTTCTATTCTAATACCCTGTTCAGTCACAAAGTATTTAGCAAGACTAGGGTTGAACATGGACTTATTGACCATAAGCGCGTCGGCATATACATAGCCATTACTCAACAATATATATAGTATAAAACGTATAAAACGCATAGTGATAAGCAACCTTAAATTAAATTAACAGAGCTATTTTACTGTTTTTTAGGTGGCGCAACAAAACCTTTTACTTTTCCGTCAAGTAAAAACTTAGACATTGCGCCATCGGCAAAGTCACTTCTAGGTGCCTCATCCCATGCTTGAGATGTACCTTGTCCCCAAGCTTCATGATTTACCGATACTTCACGCACTTCAATATGCTCTTTTGTTACATTAATCACAGTAAGATCATTGGCCATCGCTAATGGACCATCATAGGTTTTACGAACACCTGCATAAATTTCAAACTCTATGTCTCTATGGTTCCAATAGTGATATGCTACTGCAAGACGAGGTTTGATGCTAGACATCACTTTTCCAAAAGCTTCAGGTGGTGTATGAATTTTTGAGGTTACCCAGTAAGCATTTTTATAAGGAAAGCCTGCAATTTTCATCCATTGCTCAGGTGTAAAAAAACATTCATGTATCGCAACATCAGCACCTTTGGCTTCTTTTAAATACCATTTATTTGGGTAAGAGTCCCCACCAAATACAAAACTTAAACCTTCCCATTCCAACCTATAACTAACTGCACCATCAATAATGTGTATCGCAGGAAATGAAATGACTTTAACACCATTTTCATTATAAACGACAGCAGTTTTTTTATAATCGAACTCATGCGCAATTATTTTACCGCCAGCATCAGGGAGTACTCCTGTTCTACCTGCAACATCCCATGCCCATGTCTTAGTAAGTCCTTCAACCATACTTGCTGTACCTAATTCAGGTGTTGAACCCGATGGTCCATAAACATGCATAGGAGTGTAACGGCCAGCTACCCAACCACCTATCCATAAAGTCGCCAAATCACCGATATGATCCGTATGCAAGTGGGAAGCAAATACTTTATCTAAACTAGAGTAATCTGCTTGAAGACCTGCAAGATTATCTGTTGATCCTGTTCCTAAATCAAACAAAAAGCTTTCTCCATTACCTAGCTCAACTAAAAATGAAGCTGCCTTATTGTTTGGTGTTTGATTTGGCATCCCTGTTCCAAGAGCAGTGATTCTCATCTCTTTTTTACCCAACTTTTCTGTATTTGGAAAATAAGATCTAGGATATTTATTGTCTTTAATCTCTTGAGGGACACGTCCTTCTGGATAATTAACACCGTCTATTGTAACAGGCTTTGCATAGGCTAAACCCGATAAGATTAATGATGCGATCATGACTGTTTTTATATAACATTTTATTGTTGTTTTCATTTTTTCTTCCTTGTATTGTCTACCAGTGAATATTTAAACCAAATAGAGGACCATACTGTGTAGCGTCATACGCATAGTGATCAAATCCATGTTTATCATTATCATAGTCATAATCCAGTGCTTTAAACCCAAAAAAAACAGAACCCCAGTCGTTGAACCGGTAATCTGCCATCACAACGGCATTCCAGACAAAATCTGATCCTCCCGCACCGATATCAGCACGGCTGAGCACCGTCCACTCATCCGAGATCGTGTACGTGTTACGCAATCCGACAAAAACATCTACCCAGTTGTTACTCACATCGAGTAATCCGACATTGACAGGCTGCAGTGTCGTTTTTATCTTTTGTTGCGTATAACGCAATCCTAAGAGACCTTCCCATTTGCTGCGCTCACTCCGACTGAAGGCATAGCCAGTACCGAGTTCAAACATATAATCCCTAAAATTTATATCCATCGAAGCAATCGGTGTAATATCCATTGTAGGGGTAAGCTTGACGTATTGTAATTCACTAAAATAGGTCCAGTCTCCTTTAGTGGCTTCAAAGTGAAATGTAAAAACCGCAGAAAGATTGTTCAGTATATCACTAAAATCCAGTTTAAGAGGTGCGGTTGTTGGCCCGATAGTCGAGTCGCCGTTTATATGCATTCCCCAAAGGAACATTGGCGCAAACTGAAATTTCCACTCATCCGAATACTCAAGAGGTGTATGATAGCCTGTGATTGTATCATCAGGCACTGGAAAAGACACATCACCGCCTGATATCAGATTGGTTGACCCCAATGTGACTAAGATTGCACTCAATAAATATTTTTTCATTTTTCTTCCTCTCTTATAAATACTATATCAAGTATATTAACATATAAATTGAAGTTTCATATATATAAAAAACGAAATGTTGAGAATTTAATAAACATATGTGTTGCTATTACTTACTATTGAGGCAGAATTAATCAATATAGTATATAATACAGTGTGAGTATATACATAATAAAAACCTTTATCCAAAGGGTATGAAGTATTAATAGTTTTAAACTTGTCACATAGATATAACGCGTGATGGTTTTTTAATAGATTGGTAATGAATTGATCAAAAAATTTAGAAATTATTTCTGAAAAAGAACTGCTATAAGGATTTAGATATGAACGTAAAACTTTTAAATAAAGAAGCGTGGTCTTTGGCTAAATTAGCCATTGCATCGTTGATATTAATTTTTGCTACAGGGACAAGCCTGTCGGCGCAGACTGAAGTGAAGTCAGATGGAGCTAGCGGAGTGCAGGATGCCCTACCTAAAGGACGTAAAGCCGTCGCGATTGTCGATGGTCAATATCCAGAGAGTTATTTTCCGAATACAGAATTGCTCGGAACCGATGAAATGAGGATTACTGCATTGGGAACGGGAATGCCAAATCAGACCCGTAGTGCAGTTTCTATTTCATATTTGGTGGAGTTGGGGAATGGAGACAAATTTCTTTTCGATGTTGGTTCGGGTATGCTCGCCAACCTATTTTCACTAAGACCTGATTTTGAAAAGATAGACAAAGTATTTGCCAGTCATCTCCATGTGGATCACGTTGGAGATTTCATGGGTGTGCACATAGGGGGTTGGATTTCAGGACGATATACACCTATTCATCTTTATGGCCCAACCGGTTCTAAGCCGGAACTTGGTACTAAAGCCTTTGCAGAAGCTATGCAGAAGGCCTATGCATGGGACTTGGCCACTCGTAGCGGTGCACTTCCCGATGCAGGGGCACAAATCGAAGTACATGAATTCGACTATAAACAGATGAATAAAGTGGTTTATCAAAAAAATGGTGTTACGATCCGATCTTGGCCTGCAATTCACTCTCTTGATGGGTCTGTGAGCTACAGTTTGGTATGGAATGGTCTGAAGTATGTCTTTGGTGGAGATACCTATCCAAATAAGTGGTATATGGAGTACGCGAAGGGTGCAGACGTAGCATCGCACGAGTGTTTTCTTCCACCAAAAGCATTGGCAGCATACTTTGGTTGGGATCTCGCTCAGGCAACCTACGTCTCTACACGTATCCATACTGAACCAACCGCATTCGGAAAAGTCATGAGTGCACTCAAGCCACGTATGGCTGTCGGTTACCATTCTGTGCAATCACCGAAAAATAACGCCGCTATTATGGATGCCGTACGTAAAACCTATGATGGTCCGCTGGCTTTGGCACGTGACCTGATGGTCATCAACGTTACCAAAGACACGATGAAAGTACGTATGGCAGTTATAGATGACTATGTTCTCCCACCAGATGTTACTGCTGGATATAAGCGCGCACCTCGTAGTGACACTAAAGAGACGTCTGAGTTCATCCAGTCAGGAAAATGGAAGGGCTACACTCCTCCACCAATGCCGAAAAAGTAGGTTGGCGTCGGGGATTCCCCCTCGTCAACCGAAATACCTTGTCTTCAAAACCTTATAAAATTTAATAAACTTATGTGTTACTATTGCTTGCTATTGAGTCAGAACTCAGAAAGACAAAAAAACCAGTGTCACAAATGTCATAAACGAGTATCAAACTTATGCTCTTTCAGAGTTGGGAGCAAGCTTTAGCACTATTTTGAAAAAACACCTTCGGAAATCTTAAACTTGGATAGCAAAGATAATCCATTTGGATGGAATGAAAAAACCTTTATAGAATTTTCAGAATATCAAACGTGATACTCAAAACCTTATAACCTAACATATTTTATAAGGTTTTCTATGCTTCTAATTATTTTCACATGCTGCACTTCTTATGAAAATAAAACTATAGGGCACCTCCATTAACCCTATACAAATGATGAAGGGATACTTATCATTTTCTACTCCTTTATTGTCCCTTCATAAAACTTTCTTAACCATCTGTCTATCGGATTGGTCAGTCTGTACATTACAGGGACTATGAGCAGAGTCAAAACCATAGAGCTTAAAAGACCACCGATCACTGCTATGGACATAGGCGCATTGGTTTCAGATCCAAGTCCTGTACCCACAGCAAGCGGTAACATAGCGAATATCATCGCTATCGTGGTTCCACCATCATGGCAAGTATGGCAGGTGCTATGCTTGGTGCGTGGATAGGAAACAAGCTTTTTGGAAATAAAAACTATCAAAACAACCGTAAAGCAGGATACAAATCTCCTTCTACCTATTCAAAAAGTCAAAAAAGTTTTAGCAAAGCTAGAACCAGCAGCTCTAAAAAAGGCGGATTCTTTGGTGGTAAAAAATCTTCAAGTAGATCTGGCGGATTCTTTGGTGGATAAACAATGTTAAATTTACAAAAAACAACGCCCTTAGATACAGACTACCTAGAGTCACTTGGTTTTGTATGGCATACAGACAGTGATGAGAGTTCATACATCTCTGATGAACTGCTTGTCCTCTCTGAGAAGGAAGCAGAAGCCTACTATGAAGCAACAAATACTCTGTATGACATGGTGGTTGAAGTAGCAGAACATGTTGTAGAAAACAATTTATTTCATGAAATAGGCATCCCCTTTAACCTCATAGAAGTCATCAAAGAATCATGGGAAAATGATGTACACTGGCACCTTTACGGACGTTTTGATCTGGCTGGCGGCATAGATGACAAGCCCATCAAACTCTTAGAGTTCAATGCAGATACGCCTACCGCACTTTTTGAAACTGCCATCATCCAATGGGCTATGCTTAAACAAGATGGTCTTGAAGAGTCAAGTCAGTTCAATGCACTTTATGAAGCACTGATCGATAACTTTAAGCGTTTGGTCACTTTGGAAGAAGATGTCTCAGCTTTTGAAGAAAATTATGATGACTGGGACTTTCTCTTTACCTCCATCAAAGGGAACTCAGAAGAAGAAAATACCGTTCGACTGCTTCAATATATCGCAACAGAGGCAGGGTATCAAACAGAGTTTGCTTACATCGATGATATAGACTTCTCTCCTGAAGAGGGCATTGTCTATAACGATAAAAGTTATGAACTTTGGTTCAAGCTTATCCCCTGGGAAGACATTGTTTTAGAAGAATCTGATCTGGCAATGTTACTGACAAACATCATCAAAAACCAAAAAGCCATCATTTTTAACCCAGCGTATACCCTGCTCTTCCAAAGCAAAGGTTTACTCAAGATCTTATGGGATCTCTACCCTGATCACCCTCTCCTACTTGAAACTTCTTTTGAACCCCTAGAAGGACAGAAACAGGTCAAAAAACCGACATTTGGACGTGAAGGTGGAAACGTAAGTATAATAGATGAAAACGGATCAGAACTAGAATCTGTAAAAGGCGACTACGACAATCATAAAATGGTCTACCAAGCCTACACAGAACTTGCCACAGATAGCAACGGTGACAGCTATCAGGCAGGTGTCTTTTATGTCTATGAAGCTTGTGGCTTAGGGTTTAGAAAAGGTGGAAAGATACTTGATAATATGTCGAAATTTGTGGGGCATCTGGTGAAGTAGGTTTTTCTCTTCCCTTCCCAATTCCCATCGTCACAGATACAAACGAGGAACAACTCCTATTCTTTAACTCTTTTTGGATAAGATTACTACAATGAAGAACAACTTAACAATCAATCTAAAAATACAATAAGGGATAATATCATCATGCCTAAACAAGACCCAAATGAAGAAGAGACCGAAAAAATAGAATATGAAGAAAATTTTAAATTTGGATATGGAGCCAGTATTGTATTTCTTATCTTCATTGTCTTTGTTATCTATGTCTCATGGGGAAGATAAATATAAAGGAATGAGTGGGTAAGCCAGCAACCTAAAAATATAGCTTTGCGCGGGAACGATGAAGAGATACTTATCTTTTTCTACTCCTTTATCGTCCCTTCATAAAACTTTCTTAGCCATCTGTCTATCGGATTGATCAGTCTGTACATGACCGGGACTATGAGCAGAGTCAAAACCATAGAGCTTAACAGACCACCGATCACTGCGATGGACATAGGTGCATTGGTTTCGGACCCGAGTCCTGTACCCATAGCAAGCGGTAACATGGCAAAGATCATCGCTATGGTGGTCATCAAAATAGGTCTTAATCTTTTTTCTCCCGCTTCGATCAGTGCTTCATCTGCACTTTTTCCCTCTGCCATAGCTTCGTTGGTAAAATCAACCAGTAGTACGGCATTTTTACCCACCATACCCATGAGTAACATAAACCCGATCATCACAAACAAAGAAAACTGCAAACCAGTTAAATACAGTGCCAGTAACACACCGATGATACTCAGAGGCAGTGCCATCATGATGATGACCGGCTGTATCAGTGATTCGTACAAAATCGCCAAAATGATAAACATTAAAATGACAGAGAGTCCAATGGCCACAGCAAAGGCTTGACCTGTCTTTTCCATCTCTTCTGCAAATCCGGTAAACCGGTATATGACACCCTCCGGCAACAGTGCATCAATACCTTCTCTTGTATAAGCCACAGCACCGCCCAGATCAAGTCCAAACAGGTCTGCATAGACCGTTACCTGTCTTTGTCTGTCATAGTGGTTAATGGTTGCCAATGCTTTACTCTTTGTAAAGTTTACCAGACCATCAAGATGAACCAGCTCACCTTTACTGCTTCTAAGCTGGATCTTCTTAAGATCCTCCAGAGAAACCCTATTTTCATCATCAAATCGTAAGGTGATATTGTACTGTTTCCCTTTTTCTTCAAAATAGGAGATCTCCAAATCACTTGAAAATGCTGTAGCGACAGCTTCAGATATTTGTGAAGCAGAGATGCCTAAACGGTTCGCAGCGCCTCTGATGATATTGATATCTATTTGAGACTTCCCGGCATCGAGATTCGTATCAATGTCAACAAATCCTTTTTTCTTCGCAAGATGATCAGTCAAATTTTTTGTTGCTGTTTTCAGATCATCAAATGAATCAGATTTTAAAACGATCTGATAAGGTACCGATACCCCGGCACCTTTTATGTTAGGGATAGCAGCAGCTGTGATAAACAACTCTTTTTGATAAGGTTTCAGTTCTCCCCTGAAGTTTTGTATGATCTGTTCCTGATTGATAGCCCTCTCTTTTCTGTCACTTAGTTTGACATAGATCACAGACTTGTGTTTTTCCTGTGCTGTGTTGTACCCCACACTTAAAGTGGTATAAAGTACATCTTTGTTTTTTCGTACCACGTCTTCTATCATTTTTGATTTTTTTATCATCTCTTCCAGTGAGACGGAGGCATCGGCTTTTATATGTACCTCAAATTCAGCTTTATCCTCTTTTGGGATGAAATCCATTCCTATCTTAGGGAAAAGACTCAATGAACCGAAGAATCCGGCAAATACCAGGATCAGAGTGATGATCTTAAATCGCAGTACAAGTTTTAAGATCCACTCATAACTCTTCTCCAGACCCTTAAAGAAGGGTTCAGTCATAGTGTAAAATTTACTCTCATCTTTTTGTAAAACTCTAGCACTTAAAGAGGGGATAAAACTCAAAGCCACCGTATAAGAGATAATGACTGCAAAACCTACTGTCATGGCAAAAGATTCAAAAAACTTACCTACGATCCCACCCATGAATGATACAGGCACAAACACAGCCAGAAGCATCGCAGTAATAGCCAGAATGGTAAACGCCACCTCTTTGGTTCCTTCTACTGCAGCTTCAAATTTATCCATACCTGCTTCCATCTTTTTATAGATATTTTCTATGACAACAATCGCATCATCGATGATAATACCGATCGCCAGGGTAAGACCGATAAGCGTCATTTTGTTGAGATCGAACCCCATATAACTCATTAAGGCGAAAGTGCCGTAAATAGATGCCGGGATAGACAGGGCAGAGACAAAAGTGATCGTCATATTCCGTAAAAAGAAGAAGATGATGATAACCGCCAAAAATGAACCGTAAATAAGGTCAAACTGTACATGTTCCAATGAGGCAATAATAAAAGGTGAAGTATCATTTAAGGTTTTTACCTCATATTTATCTCCTGCCATTTTTTCTATATTTGGCAGCGCATCTTTTACTTTCTGTACGATATCTATGGTGTTAGTTCCTGAAATTTTTTGCACTTCAAGCATCACACCTTCAACACCGTTGTATGAGGCATAACTTTTAGCATCACTCATCGTATCTTCTACGGTTGCGATATCCTGCAGCTTGATATTGTCTTTGATCTTGATATTTTTAAGTTCCATAATGCTCAGTGCATCAGCCTTGGTTTTCAGGGTAAACTCTTCAGTAGATGAGATAAGTTTACCCCCGCCGATCTTTACATTCTCACTTGCTATGATCCTGTTAAGTTCTGCTACTGTGATACCAAATTTATTAAGCTGTTTTGGATCCGGGTAGATCTTTATCTCTCTGTCTTTGTACCCTATAATGTTGATGGCACCGACACCGTTTATTTTTTGTAATGCAGGCTTCACTTTTTCATCGGCAAACAACATGAGGTTTTTGATGCTGTCATTTTTTGCCGTTAAAAAGACATTGATGACGGAGGCACCGCCAATGTCAAGTTTACTCACCAGTGGCATTTTAGCATTTTTTGGCAAGATCACAGCGGCTACTTTATCTCTTACATCATTGGTCGCTTCATTGATATCCCGTTTAAGAAAGAACTTGACTATCACCACACTCACACCCTCAGAGCTGGTCGATCGGATACTGTCAATACCGCCAATGCGAGAAATGGCTTCTTCGATCTTATCTGTCACCTGCGACTCCATAGTACTGGCTTCTGCACCGGGATAAACAGTTTTAACCGTCACAATCGGAAAATCAACATTGGGGAAAAGGGCTGAAGGCATGGACTTAAAACTCATCCATCCAAATATCACCAACGTCACAATATACATGAGGGTTGTGATAGGTCTGTTTATGGCTAATTTATACATAAGTGCCTCCAGCTACTGTTTTATTTTTTCTCATCTATGAGTATGTATCCCTCACCAAAAAGACCTGGCGTAAAACCTTTTGCTTCAACTTCGGCTTTTATCTTTCTGTTCCCGCTGTCTGCGTAGGGGTAGACTTTGGAGATCGCACCTCTATACATTTTACTGTCACCATCTACACCATACTTAAATGTTTGTCCGGCTTTTATCTTGCTCCAGTACTTCTGATCAAAACCCAAGATCAATTTTCGCTTATGCAAACTCTGTATTTTAAAGATGGTGCGTATCATAGCGCCGGAGACGACATCACCGACTTCAACTGATTTTTCATAAATCACACCATCAAAAGGCGATTTGAGGATGGTTTTGTCAAACAGTGCCTGCTGATATTCCATTTGTGCTTTTGCATTTTCATATTTAAAAGCGTAGCCGTCCAACCTTGATGCATCAAGAAGGTGTTTCACCTTTAACTGCCTGTCATACTCTTTTTTCTCATACTTCAAAGAGGTATTTGCAATATTCAGCGCTGCCTTGAGATCACTGTTTTGTAACTGTGCAAGGATATCACCCTTCTTGACCACGCTTGCAACATCCACTGAAATACTTCCTACAATCCCAGAGCTGGTAAATGCCAAATTGGCACTTTTATCTGCCTGAACACTAAAAGTTGCATATACTTCCTCTGCCTGCATACTTGAACTCAACAACAGCAAAGCTAAAATTATTCTTGCACGATTACGCATTTAGTGCTCCACTGTACTGAATTTCAATTCTTGTCATCGTATAAACTCCTTAGGATCTTTACCTGCATAATAGTAATAAATGGATTTTCTGACCTCATAATCATAAACCGTCTCTTTGTATCGTGCCTGGGCAAGTGTTCTTTCTGCAAGGGCATCTAAAAAAGCAATGTTATCCACCAAACCGACTTCAAATTTTTGACGTATGACATCATAAGTACTTTTTGCTGCTTTGAGTGCAGATTTTGAGCTTTTAAGTTTTGTTCTATTGGTTTTCAGGCTTTCCCCTGCCAATTTAAAATTCATCTTCTGCTCTTTCTCTGCATACTCTATTTCAGAAAGCAGTGAGAGTTGCTGATACTTCACCGCTTCACTTTTTTTAGCGATCCGCCCGTTATCAAAAAGTCTCATATTCACTGAAACCGTCAATTTATTTTGATGATCGACCAGGAATCCGGATCCATCGATACCCGGTGCAGACAGCAGGTCGTCAAAATGTGATTTATGAAAAGTATCGGAAAGGTTTACCTGGGGCATATAGGCAGCGTCTATGGCAGTCGCATTCTCTCCTACCGCAGCGGCATTGGCTTCAAGCATTTTTATATGCTCAAACATTTCAAACCTTATATGTTTCGGTTCTATCAAATAATTTCTCTTCAAATATTTTGCAGATATCCCAGAGATAAGCTCTAAGTTCTCTTCACTTGTTTCAAGCCTAAGCTTGGTATTTTCAAGTATAAAATTATTATTTTCGTAGACTGAAACAAGTTTATCGATATCTTCCTGGGTAGAGAGTCCTGCACCTTTAAATTTTTTAACCCGTACTATTTGTGCTTTAAGTTCAGTAGACCGCTCCTGCAAAGCATGGATCGTGGCTTTGAGTTTTTTTATACCGTAATAGTGACGTACAATATCAAGTGTGATACTCTTTGAAAAAGCAGACTTCTCAAAAAGTGAAGCTTCATGTTCAAAATCTTTAGCTCGTAAAAGTGCATCTTTTCTCCCGCCGTCATAGAGTTCTACACTCACAGAAGCATAAGCTTTGCCAACTTGTCCAGGACTGACCAGATAGTTAGGTGACAAGAGAGAATAGTCCGCCCCTATATCTACCGTAGGCCAATACGCACTTTTAGCTGCTTCAACCTGCTCTTTTTTGGCTTTGATATTGATCTCTTTTGCTTTTATCAAACCATTGGTTTTACCGGCAGAGTCTATAAATGTCAGTAAACTGTGACCTTGAGAAAAAACAAACAAAGGCAAAAACAACATTAATACGATCTTCACTTCTCTTCCTTGCTCTCTATCAATGTAAACAGTGCCTCTAAAAAACGGCTGATCTCATCTTTTGCATCAAGTGATACAGTATGTGTTTCAACAATAAGACCTAGTTTAAAAGTTATTAATGCACTGCTAAGATCCTGTGCTTCTTCACGAAGTTCATTATTATCGATCCCGTCTTTTATGATCTGATCCAATATACCTGTAAATTTCTCTCTGCACGCTATGTTAAAATCAATCATCTCTCTGGTACCGTTTGTCATTGATATGGCTAAAAATTCTCTATAGATATTCAATTGGGTATGACTGTTCTCATCGTCAAACAGGATAGAGAAAAAATGAAACATCTTCTCTTTGGTACTTATATTCTGATTGATGATCTCAAACAGTTTTTTCTCATGTACTGCAATAAACATGGTAATAATTTCAAAAACGATATCTTCTTTGTTTTCAAAATACTCGTAGATCGTTCCTTTCCCTACTCCTGCCGTTTTGGCAATTTGTGAGATCGTAAGGTTTTTAATGCCGTATTGAAGCAGTATGTCCATGCAGGAACATGCTATATCACTTCGTTTTTTTTCTTTATCTACAATAATTGCCATCAAATTCCTTTATAATGACTGACCATCGGTCAATTAAAACATTGTAACAAAAATAAACTTAAGCACAGTAACCACAATTTTATACTATAAAATATTAAAAATGAATTGTATTCATAACGTTGCTAAACTTTATAAAAAGCTCTATAGGGAAGGTTTGATAATGAAAATATCAAATCTGTCTAAGGTTGTGGGACATCTGGTGAAGTAGGTTTTTCCTCTTCACTCTTTTCTTCTTTTTTCTTACAATCAATAGAAACGATCTCCACGGTACCACTGTCAATACGTGCTGCCGTAAGTCTTCCGCCCCATAAACACCCCGTATCTAAAGACAAGACATGTTCATCTTCATAGAGTCCCAACGTTGACCAGTGTCCAAAAATAATACGCAGATCAATATCTTTACGATCTTCACATTCGAACCAGGGTTTGAGTCCTTTTTTTCTCACTGCATCCGTAGGTGCACCTTTTTGGTCAAAATCAAGTTTGTGATCTCCATAGCAGTAACGCATACGTGTAAAAGTACCAACAATATAACGGTCTATATCTACAAGGCTGGCATCTCTGTTAAAACGGTCTATGCCACTTTTAAACATTTGTTTGAGCCAAACTTCTACCTCATCACCCTGCAGCTTCTCTTCCACCCTTTGTGCATGATTTAAAGCCATACCCAGGTCAAACTCAGGAGAGATACCTGCATGCGCCATACAATAGCCCAGTTGATAATCCACATGTAAAAACTTTTGTCCTCTAAGCCAATTTATGAGCTTTTCAGCTTCCGCTGACTCAAGTATGGGGTCGATCGTCGGATTAGATTTTTTGATACCGTAATAGGCTGCTATCAGAGTAATGTCATGATTACCCAAAACTATTTCAACACTCTCTTTGATACTATAAAGATATTCCAATGTCTCCAGTGAACCTTCTCCTCTGTTGACAAGATCTCCGGCGACCCAAAGTTTGTCCACTGCAGGATTAAAGTCTATCTTTTCAAGAAGTTCCCTGAATGACTTATAACATCCCTGAATATCGCCTATTGCCCACACTGCCATTACAATTGTTCCTTATATATTTTCACTTTATCTTCTAGCTTCATTTTAGCATAAGCTGAGGAAGGAGAAGGCAGATAGACTGTTTCAATATCTAAATGTGAAAAATGTATTTTAAAAAGTGCTTCGGATTTTTTACCTGTGAATGCCACTTTTTTAATACTTGGATGTGCTTCCAGAAAGCCTGCGATATCATTAACCTCCTCACTCTCCAAAGAACTATCTAGTGAGTTCTCTCTATGACAAGATCTTATCATATCCCAAAGTCCGAACTTGCACTCTTTGAGCAACCATATCTTTTGGTCACGGTTATTGACCGGGTACTCTGTGACCGCGTGAAGGATCTTCCAAAACTGATTACTCGGATGAGCATAGTAAAAGTTGTTTTCAAATGATTTTATACTTGGGAACGAGCCTAGTATCAGAATCTCTGTATCTTTAAACACTATAGGCTGGAAAGGGTGTTCTAAACTTTCACTCAATTTAATCTCCTGTTGGGTATTTGTCTCCCGACAACACCGTTTCTCTTAAAATTTAATGTTTAGTTGCTGTTGTGAGGACACAAGCATTAAAATGCAGTGCAAGTGAAGCACTAAATGCTGAATCGTACAAGACCCTACATTATTTACATGCTTTACGCATATTTTGCACGATCAATACAAGTAAAGCCAAAGCAAAAATTTTAGAATTTAGCTCTGAACCTTTATGGGTATTTAAAAAAGCCACAGATTCAGTCATAGCCTCGCCCTGCTCTTGCATTGCTATAATATCTGGTATATAATACTGAGAAAATAAAAGCCCCGTAGCTAAGACAAAAAATGTCACTATCTTTGTTAAGGTATCACGTTCAAACTTTTTAAATTTGTACCCTTCATAGAGTACCACTACTACGATAAGAATATTCACAACATAAGACAAACGTAAAAAACTCTCTGTCATGATCTGTCCTTCTTGGAACTGTGTTAAAAGTTCCGCTCCCACATACAAGTGTGTATTAAACGTTACAGATGTCACCACAATACCTGCATATAACATCATCCCAAGTACAGCAGACGTAAAAATAAGATACGCCATTGTTATCATTCTAAAAGTTTTATTCATTGTTTTCTCCGTAGGTCGGGGTGCCCTCACCCCGACAATTTAAATTTGAATTGTAAAAATAATGTTGACGGCACGCGAATGCTTGTTGGGGAGAGGACACCCCCGACCTACATAAATTGGATAACAAACCCACGGTCAAACCCTGCCAGATCTTTATAGAAATAAATAGATTTTACTCCAACTTCATTAACAAAAGCTTGAAGAGGTTCTTTTTGATCATAACCCATTTCACAGACCAGGTATTTGATACCTCTCTTTTTCACATCCAGAATGATCTCTTTGAGCAATTCATCTCCCACACTTCCCCCAAACAATGCTTCTTTGGGTTCATAATCCACTACATTGGATGCAAGCAGAAAATCTTCGGCAATATAGGGAGGATTGGAGACAACCAGTTCCAACACTTCGGGTACATCATCGATAAGATTGGACTTACGAAGTGCTATCTGTTCAGAAAGCCCAAAGGTTTCAATATTTCTTTTGGCCACTTTAAGTGGCACCTCACAAATATCTGTTGCAATGATGTTCAGATTGGGAAACTTACGCGCTAACACCACAGAGATAGCCCCGGAGCCTACCCCTATCTCAGCGATCCGGGTAAGGTTCTCTTTTTCAATGATCTCTGAGACCCGGTCGATAAGTATCTCCGTTTCAGGACGGGGGATCAAGACACCCTCTTCCACAGCTAAATGAATATCATAAAAACTTGCTTCACCTACGATATATTCGTAGGGTTCGTTTGCTGCTCTACGTTTGACGAGTTTTTGAAGGTTCTCAACATTCTCCACACTTTCACTTTCATGCGTGATCAAGTAGAGGCGATCTTGCTTTAAATGGTAAGCCAAAAGCAACTCGGCTTCAAAAGCAGGACGTTCACAAGCTTCTTGAAGTTGCTCTCTCGCCCAAACCAGTGCTTCTTTAATGGTCACTTTTATCCATATGTGCAAAAATACCATCTTTAGACAAGCCAGGCTCTTCGATCACTTCTTCTCCTACTATCGTATTGGACGCATCAAAGCCCAGTTCTTTGAGTCTTTCGAGTACAGGAGGGTGTGTATAGTAGAAAAAGATGACCAAAGGATGTGATTTTGGAAATGACTTGTTTTCTGTGACCAGTTTCATGAGTGCAGATACCAAGTTTTCTTTCCCTCCCATTTCGGAGCCAAACTCATCTGCCGCATATTCGTTATGACGGCTGACAGCTGACATAAAAGGTGTAAATACAAAAGAAAGTAAGGGGAGCAGTAACATCAGCATCGCTATCTGAACGCCTGCTTCGGGTATCACACCCATTTGTGTAAATAGTGCATCAGGTAAATGTCCAAAGAGATAAAAGGCTATAAAAAGAAGGAGTCCCATCAGTCCTATATTTTTCCATATATCACCATGAGTGTAATGTCCAAGTTCATGTCCCAGTACAGCTAAAAGTTCTTTGGTATTCAGTTTTTCCAACAGTGTGTCAAAAAGCACAACACGTTTACTCTTGCCAAGCCCGCCAAAAAATGCGTTAAGACGGCTGTCTCGCTTAGAGGCATCCATCACAAAGATACCATCATTTTCAAGTCCTACTTTGTCCATCATGGCAGATATTTTTTCTTTGAGTTCACCCTCTTCAAGCGGAGAAAACTTATTAAAGATCGCCATGAATGTCGGTGCCAGCACATTTGCCAGGATAGCGACTGAAAACATCGCTATAAACCCCCAAAGCCACCATGATTCATAGTTGCCTATGATCCATGCTAAAAGTGCAAATATTGCCCCGCCCAGCACTATGAACAGTGCGGATGATTTGAGGGTATCTATCACATACATTTTAGGGGTCATCTTGTTAAAACCAAAGGCTTCATCTATCTTAAATTTCTGGTAGAGTTCAAATGGCAAGCCGATAATATAATTGACAAGGATAAAACCAAACAAGAATGCCACAGCATACATGATATTCCCCTCAATAGTGATCATAGAGCTGAGCCAGGCAAAACCTGTAAAGACCCACCAGATAAATACCAGGTAATCAACCAGTGTACTCACAAGTTCAAGTTTTCCATTGGCTACTGCATAGTTACCTGCGGTGAGATATTTGTCTGCTGACATAAGTACCGGCGTTTTTCTTTTTTCTTCATTGATATACCCTATCTGCATGACAGAGATATACACTTTCATAAAAGTATAAATTGAGTAGAAGATAATAATCGTTTCTAACATAAAAAAAGTCCTTCATTAATAATGTTGAAATATACCTAATCAAGCCTTAAATTTGATATAATTACAGCAATTACTCCCAAGGATCATTCGTGGCACTCGTAGACCTCTTCAACATCAAAAAACAATACGACATAAAACTCTTACTCAATGATGTTGACTTTCATCTGAATGAAGGAGAACGTGTCACCATAGTAGGACAGAACGGCTGTGGAAAATCTACACTGATGAAGATTATCATGGGAGAAGAAGAACCTACTGAAGGCAAGAGAGTGGTGAACAATTCCATACAGATCGAAATGCTTTCACAACAGCCTAAATTTAATCCGGAACTCTCTGTGCGGGAAGCGATCCTGAATGAACTTACCGAACTGAAAAAGGCTAAAGACGACTATGACCTGCTCAGTCTCAAAGTGGCTGAAGATTTTGACAATGAAGCGTTACTCAAAAAACTAGAAAGCGTTTCTTCTTTTCTAGACCATCATAATGCCTGGAACCTTGATGACAAGATCGAACGTGTCATGCAGGAGTTTCACTTAAAACTCTATGAGAACCGTCCTGTCATTTCACTTTCAGGAGGGGAGCAGCGTCGTGTTGCTCTGGCTTCACTTATACTCAAGAAACCTGACATTCTGCTTCTTGATGAACCTACCAACCACCTTGATGTCTATATGGTGGAGTTTTTGGAAGAGATCCTTTTAAGAGAAAAATTCACGCTGCTCTTCATCTCTCACGATAGACATTTTATAGACAGTATCGCCACACGTGTTGTGGAAGTCGATAACCAGGAACTCATCTCTTATACGGGTGGATACTTAGCTTATCTCGAACAAAAAGAAGCCCGTATGCATGCACTGAAAAAAGGTCATGAAAACCTGCTTAGACTACTCAAGCAGGAAGATGCATGGCTGGCTAAAGGGGTAAAAGCA
Organism: Sulfurovum sp.; assembly: GCA_002733215.1. GTDB lineage: Bacteria > Campylobacterota > Campylobacteria > Campylobacterales > Sulfurovaceae > Sulfurovum. The sequence goes on from NVUY01000003.1 coordinate 62,301, forward strand.
AGAGAAAAACGTAACCAGGGACGTAAAAAAAGGGTCTTTGATCTGCGTGACGAAGCGAAGAAAAACCCTACCCTCATTCGGAAAATGATGGTGGAACTTGAACGTGAGAAAAAACATTTTAACCGTGAAGATGGCGTCTCACGTAAAAAAATGCTTTTTGACATTGAAGCAATGTCCTACTCTGTACCGGGGAAAAAACTGATAGAAGATCTCACTACCCGTATCTTGCAAAAAGACAAAATCGCCATAGTGGGCATTAACGGTGCAGGTAAATCTACCTTATTAAAACTCATGTTGGGACGTATCAAACCAGACTCAGGAGTCATCAAACAAGGTGATTTTAAATTAGGGTACTTTGACCAGCATAGAGAAATGCTGGATGACAACAAAACACTCATAGAAACTTTCTGTCCTGACGGCGGTGACCAGATAGATGTACAGGGAACCGTATATCATGTTTATGGCTATTTAAAATCATTTTTATTTCCTAAAGAATTTTTAGCAAAAAAAGTAGGTATGCTTTCTGGTGGAGAAAAGAACCGTGTGGCACTGGCACTGCTATTAGCCAAAAAAGTAGACTGCCTCATACTGGATGAACCCACCAATGACCTGGATATCCAAACGATCAATATTTTAGAAGAAAAACTCATCAACTTTCCCGGAGCCATTCTTTTTGTCTCTCATGACCGCTACTTCATAGACAAGATAGCTTCAAAACTCTTCATCTTTAAAGGAGATGGCGTAGTTGAAGAATCATATCAGACCTATACAGAGTATTTAGAGATAGAAAAAGAGATGAAAGAGCTTTCTACTTTAGATAAAGAAATCAAAGTTTCTGTAAAAAAAGAAGTACCGGTAAAAGAGAAAGGAAAAACCAAACTAAGCTACAAGGAACAACAGGACTACGATAAGCTTCCTGATGAGATAGAAGCATTGGAAGAAGAGATCTCAAGGCTCAATGCATGTTTATATAACCCTGGTTGTTATGAAGAAAAAGGCTTAGTTGCACTAAGTGAAGAGTTATCCAAAATTGAAGCTGTCTATGAAGAAAAAACAGAAAGATACCTGGAGGTTCTAGAGATTTTTGAATCTATATGATCCTAGGAGAGTGTAAAAAAAATCCTTCTTACCAGTATATCACAACAGATCGCCTTCCCCAGCGAAGTGCCCTTCTTCTGTTTATGCCCATATAAATATCGATACGTTTTCTATAACGTTTATTCATTTTATCACGCACTCTATAGTAACCGCGTAATCCGCCTATACGTACCTTTGTACCATTTTTCATACCATATCTGGTCAGCATATCTCTGGAGACTGCGATGATCTTCATACCCGGACGAAGACGGTTATTCCATGCAGCAAGGAACGGTGTTGAGTCTGTCTGTCCTACATGTGAACTGTAAGCTGTAGCAGTCACACGAAGTTTTCTCTTACCAAACCTGTGAACCAGATCCAGTTTACCGCTTTTCTTCTGCGCAGTACGCTTCTTCTCTGCTTTAATACGGGCTAAGACATAAGGAAGAGGAAGTTTGATCGTTTTACCTCTACTAATGCGTGTATTACTTTTAATATCGTTAAATTTCACTATTTCTTTAGGTTCAAGGTTAAACTTTTTGGCAATAGAGATCAGCGTATCTCCCTCTTCTACTTTATACTCTGCCGTTGCTATGGCATCGATCATCTTTTGTTCAAAAGGGAGTTTTAATTTTTGTCCCACACGGAGAGTAGACTTACTCTTAAAATTATTTAATTTTGCAAGTTCTTTTGTTTTTAATCCAAACTTCTTGGCTACCCTGCTGAGAACATCCCCTTTGTCAATAATGTATTCTCCATATTTGGGAGAAGTATCTTTCAAAACATCCGGCTCTATGCCCGGTGTTACTTCACAGACCTGTATCTCTTCGATCTTCTCTTCGATCTCTTCTGGAACAAGAGGTTTTTCAACCACTTTGATCTTCAAGGGTGTCTCTTCACCCCCTTTAAAACGCAGGGAGTCTTCAACTTTTACATATTTCTCTATCATATCTGCTACCGAGATGACTCGCATAAAACTTTTCTTCTCGGGGACAGGCAGGGTTTTTACTCTGATCAGTTTTTTCCTGTCAAGATCATAAACGACCTCTTTTGCCTTAAGAAACTTAGCACCGTAAGGGTTACACTCTGCAACCCCTCCTGTAACCACTCTGCAATCAATGAGTGATTTTGCGCTTGCGGTCTCTAGTGATAAAAATGATACTAAAAAAAATATAAAATACTGTCTCAACATTACGTTATGCTAAACTATAAAAAGTTTAACATCTCTCCTTTTATGGATTCTTTGGCAACCACCACGGAGTGGATCACCGGTTTATCAAATAAACCATGTATCATAGGGGGTACGGTGACATTGGCATGCTCACTCACCCATTTTAATGCTTCTGTATCATGTGCCACTTCTTTGCCCAAAGCTTTGGCAACAGCCGGAGAGAACTTTGTCCATTCTGCAGTGGAATAGACCACCGTTTTAAGATCTTTCTCTCTTAAGTTTTCATAGGCTTTCATACATGTTGCAGTATGCGGATCCATAATATACCCTTTTTTTGCATAAGCACCCAAGACAGCCTCACACTCTGCATCATCAGAAAAAGAAGCATCAAAGTCTTCACGCAAAGATGCCAGTTCCTCTTCGGAAAGCTGGTATTTACCGTCATTTGCCAATGCTTCCATAAGCTCTTTGGTACGTGCAGGACCAAATTTATCAAACATGATACGCTCAACATTCGAAGATTTCAAAATATCCATTGCCGGTGACTCTGTCTGGATCAGTTCTCTTGTAGTCAGATCATAGGCACCGTTCGTGATCCAGTCTGTCAAGATATTATTGATATTTGATGAGATCAGGATCTTTTCTATAGGAAGTCCTGCTTTTTTTGCATAATATGCCCCCAAAGCATTTCCAAAATTTCCGCTTGGAATAACAAGGTAGATCTTCTCACCCATAGCTATTTCATTTTGACGTACGAGTTCCAGGTAGGAGTGAATATGGTAAATAATTTGAAAAATAATACGTCCAAAATTTACAGAATTGGCTGCAGAAAGTTTGATATTTCTATCTGCCAATTCTGCTTTAAAATCTTCAGAAGCAAGCAACTTTTTCAGTGTATTTTGTGTGTCATCAAAGTTACCTTCAACCCCTATGACTTTAAGGTTTGATGCATCTTCTGTCACCATCTGAAGTCTTTGTACATCAGAAGTTCCCCCGTCAGGGTAAAGACAGGCTACCTGTACACCTTCCTGATCTTTAAATGTTTCCAATGTCGCAGGACCAGTATCTCCAGAAGTAGCCGCCATAATGAGATAGTGTTCACCTCTTTTTTGTGCGAGCTTACTCAATATATATCCAAAAGGCTGCAGTGCCATATCTTTAAAAGCACGTGTAGGCCCATGGTAAAGTTCAGAAACAAAACAGTCATCCTCTACCTTGGAAAGAGGTACAGGGTTTGAAGGATCATCAAAAGTATCATATCTTTTTAGTGCCTCTTCAAGTACTTCTGTTTCTATATCTATTCCAAAGTTTTGTAAAAAGTCTAATGCCAAAGTCTTATAATGGCTTGAGAGATGTCCCGTTAAAAACGCTTCATTTAAATTTGGAAGTTCTTGCGGTACATATAGCCCGCCAAAACTGGCACTTGGGCTCAGTATCGCTTCAGAAAAGGGTACAGAGGAAGGTTTTCGTCCGTCATTTCCACGTGTCTCAATAAATTGCATCTATCTATCCTATGTTTATATTAAAACTCTCTGAATAAGCTGTTTATTCAGAGGATTATATTAATAATTATTGTAGCTAAATAAACTAAGGATAATGCGAAAGGATGAAGTAAAATGGGGGAGTAATAAAAAAATAAGTATCTAGTGTCTATTTACTCTACAACTCAAGGAGAAGAAGAATGTTTTTTAGGGAAAAGAATGTCAACTAATTTTAATTATAGAAGCAAACAGAACACTAAAGTACTTAAGGTAATAGAAGAAAAGAGACTTTCTAAAAGAATAGATCGTTCAACTCTCTATTGGTAGTCTGGCTGTCTACGTGAGACCCGTGACTTTCCGTACCCACCTCGCGATGAATTTGGCTTTTTCAATACAGTTAAACCGTATGAAAAGATTATAGCCATAACATTCTTAAAGGTTCCCTTTTACTTTCTCATTATAAAATTTAATAAATGCTTTACTCTCCATTGGTTTTGCAAAATAATACCCTTGCCCCATATCACAGTTAAGGGCTTTGAGTAAGTTTTCCTGCTCCTTTGTTTCTATACCTTCTGCAATGACTTCGTACCCCAAACTTTGAGATAAGACAATGATCGCTTTGGAAACCTCTGCATCATGTTGGTTATTCGGCAGCTCTAAAATAAAAGATTTATCAATTTTTATCGTGTCTATCGCCAATCTTTTAAGATAACTCATAGATGAGTATCCTGTCCCGAAATCATCAATGGAGATGCGGCACCCCATGCTGCGCAGATCATCAAGTATGGTGAGTTTTTCTGTTGTATACTCCATGATATAGCGTTCTGTTAATTCTATGTCTATATGCTCTGCCTGCATCCCAGTCTCTTTGAGAATATTTTGAAAGTGCATCAAAGCATCCGGCTGACGCAACTGTACAGAGGAAATATTGATCGCGATTAAAGGGATATCTATGCCCATCGCTTTCCACCTCATGTACGCTTCACATGCTGAACGGAATACGAAATATCCCAGTTCTACTATCATCCCTGTCTCTTCAGCAAGTGAAATAAATTCTTCAGGCGGCACCTGACCAAGCGTATCAGTTTTCCATCGAACCAGTGCCTCAACACCCGTTATCTCACCGGTAGACAAGCGGTACTGCGGTTGATAACACAAAGTAAACTCTTTCTTTTTCAATGCATGTACCAAGGCCTGCTCCAACTCCAAACGTCTCTGTATATCAATAGAGAGCTGTTCATTGTAAAATGCATACGTATCACCTCCAAGATCTTTGGCATGATACATCGCAGAATCTGCATGTTTAAGCAGCGTACTTTTATCTGCTCCGTCTTCAGGATATTTTGCTATACCGATACTTGCCGTGGTATTCAAGCTGTATCCTCTTATATGGATCGGTTCACGTATCACAGAAGCGATCTCTGCCACTATGACATCGATCATCTTCATATCTTTTTTATTTTCAATGATCGCTACAAATTCATCTCCGCCTATACGTGCAAGCAGATTTTTCTCTCCCAGCACCTTGGTGATACGCTGTCCCAGGATAATAAGCATCACATCGCCGATATCATGTCCCAAGGTGTCATTGATCACTTTAAATCTATCCAGGTCTATAAACAACACCATAAGTTTTTGCTTATTTTTTTTCCGTATCGTCGCAGTGATATAACGTTCAAACTCAGTTCTGTTGGGAAGGTTTGTCAAGGTATCATGATAGGCCAGATGAAACACTTCTCTTCTGTTGGCAAGAACTTTCAGATAGGTATAGATCAGAACCAGAAGGATAATGAAGGCGGAGGCAAAAAAGAGCAGTCCGATGATCTCTTCTTTTTTTTGATTCACCAAATACTCTTTGGTTAAAATAATACTCATCTTGTTGATGCTCTCTTCTAAAGCCAATGCTTCGTTTTCTTTCATAATTTCATTTAAGAATTTCACATCGATCAATAATTGCTTCATATGTCTATAGAAATAGTCAATATCTTCATCTACAGTACGGTATAAATTCAAGCTGGCCAGATCTCTTTCTACCTTAAGTAAATCAAGATCCGTACCCAGAAAAACCTGCCCTACTTTAAATAAGATCTCGCCAAGCAGATTTTCTATCTGAATATTTTTAAAGTCACCTTTTCCCACGTTTTTTTGCAATTCGTATAAATAATAAATAGAACTTGTGATCCTTGCATTGAGCGTTTTAAAACTTTCGATCATCTCTGTCTTTTTCGTGTATTTAATGGAGATATCATCCAGTACGCTCATCACCTCAGAGCCAAATTCTTTGGTCAGTTTATTTTTTTTAAGTAGGGTCAACTGTGTATCGAAGAGCTTTTCGATCTTCGTAACATCATCATTATCCAGATAACGATAGGAACGCATAAGTGTATTGTCAAATTCCTGATTATAGGTGTGAAGTTTGACAATAGCTTTGTTGTATTCATAATAGTGTTTGATATTGGTATCGATATTCTGTAAATAGATAAAAAGGGCAGAAAGAGAAAAGACAAAAAAAAGCAGCAAGAGCATCACACCGTCAAAATGTTTTGACAGCGATTCTTTAATCTGAAACATTCATATCCCTGACAGACTTCGGGAATTCACCCGTAAGCGTTTCTAAAAAAAGAACGATGCTGTCAAGCTCATCCTTCTGCATGGGACGTCCCAACTGATATTGGCTCATGATGTTGACTGCTTCCTTCAGTGTTTCAGCGCGTCCATCATGCATATACGGTGCTGTCAATGCAATGTTTCGTAACGAGGGAACTTTAAAAACATATTTATCCTGTTCTTTATGAGTGGTGTTATAACGTCCAAGTTCCCTGCTCTTTGCGTCTTTAAAAATACCAAATTTATTATAAAGATTTCCCCCTATATTGACACCGTTATGACAAGAGATACACCCCTTAGTCTTAAATAACCTGTACCCTTCCAGTTCCTTGGCATTTAAAGCATTCAAGTCTCCTTTTAAGTAGAGGTCAAAAGGTGAATTGGGGGTGATCAATGTTTTTTCATATTCTGCCAAAACATCTGCAAGATTGGATTGCGTAATACCGTCATCATAGATCGCATTAAATAAACGGGGATAGATACTGCTCTCTTTTAAGTCATGCAATACAACAGGAAGTGAATTACCCATTTCCACAGGATTCGTAATGGGATTCAATGCCTGTTCTTTAAGGTTTTTTGCACGACCATCCCAAAACTGTCTGAAATTATAAACGGCATTATAAACAGTAGGCACATTGAAAAGTCCAACTTTCCCTTCTATCCCTTTGGTATATTGTGTAGTATCTGCCCCGTTATGTTGTAAATTATGGCAGCTGGCACAGGAGAGTGTTTTGTCTTTGGAAAGTATCTTGTCAAAAAAAAGTTTTTTTCCCAATGCTACTTTTTTATCATCTACTTGTACTTCTGAAGGAATGGGTACTATCTCCGCAGTAAAGAGTACTGTTGTAACGAAAGAAAATAGTAGTAAAAAAATGAAGTAGAGCTTTTTCATAGCTTCAAGATCCTTTTTTAAAGTTCTATACAAGTTCCAACACCTGAGCTTGTTAAGATCTCAAGTAAGAGTGAATGTTCGACACGGCCATCTATGATATGTGCTTTTTTTACCCCACCGCGCAGTGCTTCTATACAGGCATCTACTTTTGGGACCATACCACCCTGTATCGTTCCATCTGCTTTCAGTGCTTCTGTTTTTTCGATGCTTAGGTTGGTAATGAGGTTCATCTCTTTATCCAGTACCCCTGGCGTATCTGTTAAGAAAAGTACTTTTCTCGCTTCCATAGCCACAGCGATCTTGGAGGCAGCGAGATCAGCATTGATATTGAAACCGGGGTGTCCTATTGTAGAGCTTCCTGCTATGGGAGCAATGACAGGCACCGCACCGTCTTCTATGATATTATTGACTATTTCAGGATTCACATGTTCTATCTTTCCTGTGTATCCGAAATTTTCAAAATCTTTAGGGAGACCCTTTAAAAATCCACCATCTTTACCCGAAATACCAATGGCTTTGGAACCGTGGTTATCTAACAAAGAGACGATCTCTTTGTTGATACTGCCCGAAAGTACCATTTCTACTATACGCATCACTTCACGTGTCGTGACACGCTGACCTTCGACGAACGTTGTCTCTATACCTAAGTCTGCGAGAAGATCGGTGATACTTTTACCGCCGCCATGCACAATAATGGGTTTCATTCCCACAAGATGAAGTAAAACAATATCTTGGGCAAACTGTTCTTTAAGCATATCGCTTGTCTGTGCAGACCCGCCATATTTGATAACAATCTTTTCATTGGAAAACCGCTTGATATAAGGCAAGGCTTCCAATAAGGTTTTGACTACTTCTATGTTATCTCTCACTCTCTGTCCTTTGATGTGCTTAATTGAAACGATTATAGCATCATTCACTTTTACTTATGACTTTACTCTCTTGTGCCACATTATTTCGGCGTATCTTGATCATATAAAAATTTCTTGCTCTGTCAAAAGAATCACTTTCCCCTACCACAACAAGCGTGCCGTCACTCATACGTGCTATGCTATGTCCGGTATCTTTATTTCTCTCACCATACACATGAGACCAGATCAGTTTCCCCTCTTTATCCAAAGCAAGAAGATAAACAGAATGACCGCCTTTACCAAGCGTATTGGTACCGCCGACGATCATGGAGCCTCCATCTTTCGTAGTGGTTACAGCGTTAGCATATTCATAATATTTAAACCCGTAGATCTTATGCCAGAGGAGTTTCCCCTCAGTCGTAAATTTCATCACTGTCAGATCAGTTTGTTCACTGCCGTAAGAGCGTGTTTTCCCTACAGCGACAAAGCCTCCGTCTGCTGTGCCCATGACACCATGTAGGCTGTCATTATATGTGCCTCCAAATGTTTTTGCCCATAGGTTTTTTCCATCTTGATCGAGTTTCATGACAAAAAAGTCTTTATAGTTTCCATCATCCATTTCACGCATACCCACCAGTACAAAATTGCCGTCTTTCAACCGTGTAAGCGCATTTGCTTCTTCACCTTTTTCTCCACCGATCGTATGTGATGAGAGTACCTTTCCATCCTTATTCAATTTGGCGATATAAATGTCTTTATATCTCTTTCCGTAAGATCCGCTGTCTCCTACGACCAAAGCACCGCCATCATCCGTCCCTGCGATACCTCCGGCATGTTCATCCCTCTCTCCACCGATCGATGTTTCCCATACCAATTTTCCGTCAAGAGTCACTTTGGCAATATAGATATCTTTATCATAATTTTTTGCAAAAGATTTACTCGTCCCCAGAATAAAAAGTCCTCCGTCAGCTGCACGGGTGATAGCTTTTGCTACATCTTCTTTCTCTCCGCCCAGCATTAAACGCCAAAGCATTTCACCTTTGTTGTTCATTCTCATGACACAAATATCTGTACGCTTTGCTCCGAAAGACTGACAGGTGCCCACAATGGCACTCTCACCGTCCGCCAATGCTACGATCCCATTGGCGATATCATCATCATCTTCACCATAAAGCTTTTCCCAGGTACTTTTATAGACTGGTGGTTTTGCAGCCTTTCTTTCACTTGGATCTACAGGTATCTTGGATGCCTTTCCATACACTGAAAACAATAATAACCCCAAAACTATACCTACTATACTTTGTTTTAACATTCTTTCTCCTATTAATATGTATTGACATAATGGTCAACCGACGAGAAGATTTCATCCTCAATATCTAATTTTAACTTCATGTGTGAGAGAGGTAACTTAAAGTCTTGCATTTTAACCGCATCTTTTTCCGTCACCAACAGACTCTCTGCTTTGTATTTCTCCAGTAATTTTTTTAAGGTTTCTTCATCAAAATAGGCATGATCTTCCAAAGTTACTTTGTGGATCACACCTTCAGGAAGATAAGCGTCAAGTCTATGAGGATTTGAAATGGCTGTGACCAGAAGCATCTTGGAAGTCAGGTTTTCAAAACTGACTTTACGGGTAAAGGACTTACCCTCTTTTGCCACGATATTTGCATACTTTCGGGAAAAAGAAAACTCTCTAAAAGCGCCGGAAGGAAAAGGCAAAATATTTTGAATGCTCTGCGGTTCTAAGAGTATCTCAAATTTTTTGATCTCAACACGGTTAAACCCATCATCCAGAATAATAAGTTTTGCACCTTCCTTCTTGGCCAATTCGATAGCAGAATGCCTGTCTTCACTCACAATGACAGAAGCCTGTGGCAGTGATACAGCCATTAGCATCGCTTCGTCTCCACTCTCTTCTACTGTTGTAAGTATCTTTCCTTTTTCACTCACCTTCAGCAATCCCTTACTCTGTCTTCCATATCCTCTTGAGATCACAGTCACATCCTTATAGCGTGAAGCCAGGGCTATGACAAAAGGTGTCTTTCCGGAACCTCCTACGATAAGATTCCCCACAGAGACGATAGGCATACCAAAGTCTTTCTTAGCAATCAGTTTTCTACGTAGGTACATCATAAGTCCATACAAAAGTGCTAAAGGAGAAAGTATGACGATGAGAGGATAATGATACCATTTAGGAGAAAAAAACATCTCTTCAAAAAAATCTTTCACAGACATTCCTTTGCACCAAGCCGTTTTATCTCAGAGCAGGTAAAGCCTGCTTCTTTTCTTGCAGCAACATTGATATGAGGACGGTGCTTATCCAGCAGATCATAACGTGCAAGTATTTCAAAATAGACATCTTCTTCTTTGCCTTCTTTTTCGCATAGGTATTTAAACCACTTATCCCCTTTGAGTACATGGTCTATCTCTTCTTTGTAAATAATATTGAGGGTATCTATCAGTTTTGCTACCGCGGGTATTTTATGTTTATTTTCCAGTTTTTTAATGATCTGGGGGCTTACATCCAGTCCTGAAGCTTCAAAATAACGAGGCACTATCGCCATACGATCAAGAATGTTGTGTGCCGTGTTGGTCGCAGCATCAAAAAGCCCGCAATGTACAGGGAAGTCGCCATAGGCAAAACCTAAGTCGCTTAGTAAATCATCTAACATTTTAAAATGCCGTATCTCATCAGCGGCCACTTCCAGCCAATCTGTTTTATAAGAATTTGGCATTTGTGGGTAACGATACACCGCATCCAGAGCCAGGTCTATGGCAGAGTATTCTATATGTGCGATGGAATGTACCAGCGTTGCCAAACCTTCAGAGGTCTCAAAATCTTTTCGCGTACGCAACTCTTTAGGTACTACGATAGTACATCTGTCTGCATAGGACGGCTTAGTAAAACTTTTAGGAATGAAAGATTTTTCAACACTCACCTCATTTTGGCTACAATACAAAAGACACTGGGCAGTCAATTTTTCTTTCTCTAAAATGTCATCACTGATAATGGCTTGCTCTAAGATCTCATAAATGTTCATAAGGAATTATATAGTAGACTTCTTTTAAAACTCATGGAGTGAGAAATTTATCTTTCATGATTTTAAAAGAAGGATGCTAAACATGGAAATCAAAATACAACCTATGGGTCCTACCCAGACCAACTGCTACATCGTGACAGTAGATGGCAAAGATATTATCATTGATCCGGGCATGGGTGCAACACAATGGGTACTGGACAATGTGACAAACCCCGTAGCCATCTTAAACACACACGGACACTTTGATCATGTATGGTCCAATAAAGAAGTGAAAGAAACACTGAAGATCCCTCTTTATTGTCCGAAAGAAGATGTTTTCATGCTTACAAACTGTCCCTTGGGTCAAACACCGCCGGAAAGTACACCTGACCACATAGTAGAAAATGATGAAGCGCTCACTATAGAAGGTGTAGAAATAAAATTCCGTCATTTTCCCGGACATACTCCCGGATGCAGTATCATAGAGATACAAGATGTATGGTTCTCCGGAGACTTTCTTTTTGAACAAAGCATAGGAAGATGGGACTTCCCTTTTTCAAGCGGAGAAGCTATGGTAAAAAGTTTGGAAAAAGCACTGACAGTAGAAGGAGACTATACACTCTACCCCGGTCATGGGCTCAGTACCACACTCAAAGCAGAACAAAGAGTGATACCTTACTGGATAGAGCAAGTCAAACAGACTATTTAAAAACTTGTAGGGTCGGTAAACCGACCCTACATTAAGACATGTTCAGCTAAGACAAAAGTAGTGAAATTTCCTTCAAACACAAGTTTTTCATTCACAAAAGCTTGTACATCTACTTCCTTTTTCTTCCCCTTTTCACTAACGACCTTCGCTTTACACAAAACGACATCCCCCACTTTAACAGGAGCAGTAAATTTTGAACTTGCAGAGCCAAGCACAACCAGAGGATCATTCACCGCAGACATAGCAGCATAATCAGCTGCGCCAAATATGAAGCCGCCATGCACCAAGCCTTGCGGGTCTACACCCATCTGCTCTGTCGTATGTAACAAAACTTCAGCATAGCTTTCTTGAAGTTTAGTGACTTTACCGCAAAGAGTAGTATCTATAGTTAAATGGGTATTTATCTGCATAGACTATTTCCCAGAAGCACATTTTCCAGCAGCACACTTCCCTGCTTCACACTTCATTTCAAAAGGTTTCATAGTCGTTTCTTTTGCAGCTTCGACCGTGTCAAATACACCTTCTGTATAAAGAACATACGTAAAAAGGGCTCCAAGTACTGCAAGTACTAAAAAAGTATAGAGAAAGAATTTTTTCATTTTATTACCTCAATAAATAATTTAAAAGATTATAGCAAAAAAATCATCTATTAATCACACGGAGTGTGCCTTGTCACAACGAACACCTTTGTAAGCAAAGCGATTTGAGAGTTGTGACGATTTTTTCTTTCTTTTTTCTAAAAAAAGAAAAGGAGAAACAATGCCACAGTTAAAATAAAGAGGAATATTTAAAAATAATGAAAATTTGAAGCATGCATTCCCACGCGAAGCATGGGAACGAGTAGCAGATAGAAAATTAATACGAGAATTTATACCCGCGTCTACGTACAGTATGAATCACTTGGAATCCAAGAATACTCTTCAAACGTTTACGAATTTGATTGATCGCAACTTCCACCGTATTATCACTCACATACTCCGGCTCTTCCCAAAGTGCATTGATGATCTCATCTTTTGAGAACACACGCTGTTTACGAAGTGCAAGATAGGCCAAAATGTCAAATGTTTTACCATTCAAAGAGACTATCTTTTCATCATATTCGATCTTTTTATTCGCAATATCGATCACAAGTTTCTCAATGGTCACCTCTGTGCCAAAAAGATGTCTCATATTTGCAAGCACTCTTGCAGCGATGAGATCCGGGTGTTCGCAATGATGGCAGATCACATCATCTACACCCAATGCATAAAAAGCCACCTGCTGTTTAAAGTTAGATGTGAGTATCATGATCTTCGTTTCACTCTTTTTCTTTTTAACTTCATTCACATAACGTTCAAGTGAATATTTTACACCCTCATCTACAATGATAACAAGTTCATAGTGTCTGAAGTCTGTAAAATTGGTCGCATCATATATATCTTTTGCATTATCAACAATACAAATAAAATAATTATCTAATTCTTTTTCAAGTTCTTTGACATATTCGTCACCGAAACCTACTGTGAGTATTCTCATATTTTGTTACTATCCAATCGACTCAAAAAGTAAACAAAACTTAAACAAAAACTTAAGTTTTCTCTGCTTTTCTCTTTTATTAACGTATTTATAGCGAAATGTACCTTATTTAAAAATAAAAGTAACTTTTTCTTTGCCTATGTAYCWRWAKWKWAWWYTRAARWRMWRTYWNNGAAAAWTKKMAAAKYAMAWRKWKWMWRYTWWRWTWTKWWKWRRTWRMWTKYWWRWAKMYTMYTTYARRAGCAGGGTACCCTTCGACAGTTTTTGTATTGTCGTTGGGGTCAAGGAAATCTTCAAGGCTTTGTGTCTCTATCCAGTCTGTCTTTCTTTGTTCATGGTGTTCTGTTTTCATGGTTTCAAGTATTTCAACTGTTTCAAACCCTGCTCTGTAACACCAGTTCTTAAGTGCGTTAACCGTAGGGACAAAGTAAATATTTGGTATTTTAGAATAACGATCTTTAGGCGTTAAACACATTTCTTCCTCGCCGTCTATCATAAAGGTATCTAAAATAAGTTCTCCGCCTTTGTTAAGTCCTTTAAAGAGGGATTTCAACATTGCTACGGGGTCAGACCTGTGATAAAGTACACCTAAACAGAAAAGCGTGTCAAACTTATGTTCATAAAACGCTACATGTTCTACACCCAAAAGTTCATATACGATATCCGACTTGATAAAATGGTTGATAAATTGAAATTGTGAATAATAGATGGCTGAAGGATCGAAACCAATGAGTTTCTTAGGTTCTTGAGACAACATGCGAAACAGGTAGTACCCATTATTACATCCGATATCTCCTACAATTTTATCTTTAAGGTCGAAATATGGTTCAAGGAGATTATATTTGATCTGGCTTTGCCATTCTGAATCTATGAAAAGGTCATTGAGTTGAAACGGCCCTTTTCTCCAGGGTTTCATAAGCAGTGCCGTCGCTTTTATCTGTTGTGCATCTTGAGGACTCAAATCTTTTACCTGAACTTCTACCCTGTCCCCAAGTACAACCTCAACATCTTCATATGTTTTAAGCGTTTTAATGGCTTCCTGATAAGGAAGTATGTTTTTCCATGTAAGCCATTTCTTGCGCTCTTCTCGTAATGCATCCAGGTTCATCTATTTTTTCATGTAGGCTTTTTTGATCACTTGTTTGAATACCGGCATATTGCTGTTTCGATCAACAGAGACATTCTCTATCTTACGCACTACATCCTGTCCTTTGATCACTTCTCCAAAGATCGTATGCTTACCATTTAACCAACCTACCGGAGCACATGTGATGAAAAATTGACTTCCGTTCGTTTTTGGACCACTGTTAGCCATGGCAAGTAAATAAGGTTTATCAAACACCACATTGTTTGCAAACTCATCTTTAAAAGGTTTTCCCCAGATAGACTTACCACCTGTACCTGTACCCTTAGGATCTCCACCCTGGATCATAAATCCTTTGATCACTCTATGAAAAGTCAGCCCGTTGTAATAACCGTTTTTCACATGTGTGCTAAAGTTTTCAACAGCAAGCGGTGCCACTTTAGGAAAAAGTTGTATTTCTATCTTTCCAACATTCGTTTCAAGTACAACCACCGGATCTTTTGCATAGGCCTGAAAACCCAATCCTAGAAATAATAATCCAACTAATAATTTCTTCATTTATATATCCTTTTCACATTTGTCTATGTTTAATTTTTTGAGTACTTTGGTTAAAAAAACTCCGCCTTCTCTATGGATGTCATCACGAAATTCTATATATATTGCATGTAAATCTTTTCTGTCATTAGAAATCTTTTCAAAAATAAAAGGTGTTTGCCCTGTTTCTGCTTTAGCTTCATCTATAGCTGTTAGAATATCTGCTTTTGCCTTATCATTATGGGAAAATACAAGGCTTAACCCCTGATAACGCTCTTCCATTCTTATGTGTGCTTCTATCTCTTTACATCTATCCATTTCTTTCCTTTAAATATGCTAGCGGGATTATAGCTATTTTTTCATTTACTTTGCGTAACTTGTTGCTCTGGTCTCTCTAATGACATTGACTTTTATTTCACCGGGATATTGTACTTTTTCCTGTATCTCTTTAGCTATCTCTTTACTTAAGAGTACGCTTTCATTATCTGACATTTTTTGTGCATTTACAAAAACACGTATCTCTCTGCCGGCGTTGATTGCATAGGCCTGAGTTACATCATCTTTACTCAGTGCTATATCTTCAACTTCTTTCACACGCTTGGTAAAGCTTTCTAAGACTTCTCTTCTTGCTCCCGGTCTCGCGGCAGAAAGTTTATCTGCCGCACAGACAGCAGCACTCTCTACAGAGTCCGGTTCTTCCAGCCCGTGATGGGCATAGATCGCATTGATAACGGTAGGGTGTTCACCATGTCTGCGACAAAGATCAGCACCGATATCAACATGTGAACCGCCCAGATCCTGTGTCAATGCTTTCCCGATGTCATGCAGCAGACCTGCACGCAGTGCCAGTTTTTCATCTCCACCCATTTCTGCGGCCATCACACGTGCCAGTTTGGCCACTTCCAAAGTATGCGCCAGAGCATTTTGCCCATAACTGGCTCTGTATTTCATTCGCCCAAGCAATCGTACAAGCTCCTCATGCATAGGAAATAACCCCAGGTCTATAAGAATATTCTCACCCTCTTCATAGGTCTTTTCTTCAAAATCTGCCTGTACTTTTTCATGCACCTCTTCAATACGTCCGGGGTGTATACGTCCATCCTCCACAAGAATTTCTATGACTCTGGTTGCAATGGCTCTTCGGTAAAGGTTAAAAGAACTCACCAGTATCACACCCGGTGTTTCATCTATCACGATATCTACCCCCAAAAGCATTTCAAGTGTTTTAATATTCCTTCCCTCTTTACCTATGATACGCCCTTTATGTTCATCACTCGGCAAATTCACAAGATTGATAAGGCGTTCACCGGCAAACTCTCCAGCATAACGTGTCGTTGCCTGTGCTAAAATATAGTTGGCTTTTCTTTTTCCCTCATCTTTTGCTTCCTGCTCATACTTACGTACGATCCCTGCAACTTCTGCACGACTCTGTTCTTCTACTTTTTTCAAAATGTATACTTTTGCTTCTTCTTTGGTCAGAGATGCAACATTTTGCATTTTATCAACCGCAGCAGTGATCTCTTTCTGTTTTTTTCGTTCAAGTGTTTCAAGATGTGCTTCTTTTTGGAATACCAGTTCTTGTGAATGCACCAAATTCTCTTCCTGCGCTGTCAAAGCTTTTGTTTGTAAGATCAGATCACGATTTCTTTCATCCACTTTTGCCACACGCTTCTGAAAATCATGCTCTTGTTCTATCTCATTTTCTTTTATTTTGACATGTGCAGCTTTAAGTAAAAGCTCGGCTTCATTCTCTATAGCTTTTGCTTTTGCTTTTACTTCCAACTCTATGTGTGCAAAGCTATTTTTAGCTACATTTTTCGTCCAAAAATACGCTATTCCCGCTCCTGTAGTCACTCCGGCTACACCTGAAACTATTATCTCTAACATGGCTTGTCCTTTAAGACATCATCTAGGCGTGAATATTATGTCAGCTTTTACATCATAATGATCCGTTACGACCTCTTTGCTGTAACACAATTCACGCGCTACAAAAATGATTTGTTTTATATTTTTATTCTGTTTTTCAAAAAATCTATCATACATACCTTTTCCAAACCCTACACGTCTTCGTGTAAGATCTGTTCCGACCATAGGCACAATAGCTAAATCTATATTTTTTATTCTATACTGTTTTGAATCATTAGGTTCTTTTATCCCGAATTGTTTTTTCTTTAAGGGTAATCTATATTTTACCAACCTAAAACTTTTACCTTCCATAAACGGCACGTAGAGTACTCTTTTTTCCTTGCGTAAACGCAGTATAAGCGGATAGAGGTTCACTTCTGTTTTCAGGGGCAGGTAAAGCATCACATTTTGGGCATGACACTCTGCGATCATTTTATAGAGCAGAGCTAAAACTTTCTTGTCTTTTTGATAAGATCCTATTCCGGAAGCTCTCTTTAATCGTTTTAAGCTCTCTGCCCTAAATTGTTTTTTTCTATCTTCTTTTATCATATCGATCCATTTTAGGGCATAGCTAACAACCCTGTATTCTATTATTAATGCTCTTTGGCTATAATCGCCATATTGATTATACCAAAAGGGACTGTGTGCAAAAAATATCTGCTTTTCTTTTACTCCTATTGCTTATAGGGTTAAGCGGCTGTGAAGAAAAAACAGCAGATGATGCCCCTATGCCTGTAGAGAACACAACTGAAGTTTCCCCACAAAAAGAGACAGACCCACAAGAAGAAACAGAATCTTCTAAACAAAAAATTTCTGAAATAGAAACAGGAGCAAATACATTTATCCTGCGTGACACAAAAGCATTTCCCTACAAAGTCACCATCTCCAATGAAAAAGTGATCTTTCATGAGAATGCGAAACCCATCGTACTGATCAACCTGTTTGCAACTTGGTGTCCTCCCTGTGTAGGACAACTTTCCCATTTGAATGATCTGCAGAAGAAACATGAAAAAGAGCTTTTTATCGTAGGGATTCTCACTCATGACGCTATGGATGAATCCCTGTTAAAAACATTTCTCGCCAAAAATAATCTCCATTATTTCATCTCGAACAGTCCTTACAATGATGCTTTCGCAACCCTTCTGGCAAATACACTCCAGGAACCTGAAAACTTTGACATACCGCTTACAGCGATCTACGTGAATGGTCAATACTTCACCCACTATGAAGGTGTTGTACCGGTTGAAATGATAGAATACGATCTAGAACAAGCTAAAAAACAATTATAATGGAGCTAAGACAAAATGTTCAATTTATTTAAAAAAGTATTGGGTATGACCAATGATGCCATTAAAGATGTTGCACCTAAAAAACGAAAAAATATCCCCAAAGATGAGTTTGAAGATATTTTGCTTGAGGCAGATGTGCATTATGATCTTGTGGAAAGATTATTAGAAGGTCTTCCTAACACTATTAACAGGATCCAGGCATTTAACTCACTGATCTCGGTCTTTCAATATAAAGCAGACTTCAAAGAGAGTGATGTGAAACCCTTTGTAGAGATGGTCATAGGTGTCAACGGTGCAGGGAAAACCACTACTATTTCCAAACTTGCCTACCATTACCAGCAAGAAGGTAGAAAAGTAATATTGGGTGCAGGAGATACTTTTCGTGCAGCAGCCATAGAAMRMTTRARMWSWKGGGYSAMMRMAWTGSNTRTTSMMRTYRTTKNCAAMRCARMAGGGGCANGAYCCKTCRKCKGTSGYWTTTGAYRCCATRGAKWMKGCMRWKGCARAWRRMTATGATRWKGTSATYRTYGATACKGCMGGAAGACTGCATACTCAAACCAACCTCAGTGAAGAGTTGAAGAAAATGATCCGTGTTGCAGGAAAAGCACAAGAGGGAGCACCACACCGAAAAATGCTTATACTGGACGGTACACAAGGATCTTCTTCCATCAATCAGGCAAAAGCATTTAACGATATGATCGGTATCGACGGGATCATTATTACTAAACTTGACGGTACTGCCAAAGGCGGTTCTGTTTTCAGTATCGCCGATGAATTGAAAATGCCGATCTTTTACATCGGTACAGGGGAACAGCCAAAAGACCTTATCAGATTTAAGGCCAATGCGTATATCAATACGATCCTGGACGAGATCTTTATTTAATCTCTGCTACACTTTATCCAACGAAAACATTTCTCGATATAAAACTTCAAGATTTGTCTTCTCTTTATAATCTATGATATCTCCTATCACAATGGTCACTTCCTGTTCCAGCTTACTGTCTGCCAAGGCACTATGCAATGCTTTATCTGCATCTGTTTTGATATAGAGAGGCAAGATAGGCAAACGGTTTTTTAAAGCAATGATACGTGAACCCTCTTTGAATGTTGTCAACTGTTGATCTGTTTTATTTCGTGTACCTTCAGGAAAGATAAATATAGATTCGCCGCGTTTGACTGCTTTTTTAATATCTGCAAAAAATCCACTCATCTGGTTTTTTTCCCTGTCAAGGAGAATGGATCCTCCGTTACGCACAAAAAGTCCAAAGAAAAAAGAGTTATAAAGCTCTTTTTTTGAGATCCATGACCCAAAAATTTTCGTATCTTTCAATGTGACTTCTACAATAGGAGGGTCAATGATACTACGATGGTTGCTTAGCACAAGATATTGTCCCTCTTGAGGTAATTTTTCACTGTTTTCGATCTTCACTGTGATCTTCAGGGTATCAAGCTGTGCCTGAGAGTAGCCAAGTCTTAATCTTTTCTTTTCCATAGGATCATCGGTTTTCTTTAATCTATACCCAAAACTATTTGTCAGATAAAGCGCATAAATAGCCTGTTTTATTGTATTAAATGTCACTGCATGTCCTTTATTATAGATTCGAATTATAACCAAAAGAATTAAATGTATAAAAATATGTCAATATGACATGTTTTTACAACTTTTCAAAAAGTTATCTTACAATATCCCATAAGAAACAGGAGTAAGAAGATGGCAAAGAAAAAAACCCTATTTGAGTGTCAGGCATGTGGATTTCAATCCCCCAGATGGATGGGAAAATGTACTTCATGTAATCAGTGGGAAAGTATGATAGAACTCAGCACTGATCAGATCAAATTTTTAAAAGAGACCTCTGCTTCAAGTGCATCCGGCGCTGTATTATCCAAAGCCAAACCCATTACACAGATAGAAGAAGACAACATTGTACGTTTTACCTCAGGAAGTCAAGAACTTGACCTTGTACTTGGTGGAGGTATCGTTCCGGGCTCATTGACTCTCATAGGAGGAAGTCCCGGTGTGGGAAAATCCACGCTTCTGCTCAAGATAGCCGGTAATCTTGCCCGGGACAACAAGAAGGTACTCTATGTTTCAGGAGAAGAGTCTGCAGGACAGATAAAACTACGGGCAAATCGATTAGAAGCCAATCATGACAACCTCTATCTCTTGCCGGAGATAAACCTAAGCATTGTCATCTCCGAAATAAGTAATCAAAACTATGAACTCATCATCATTGACTCCATTCAAACACTCTACTCTGAAGAGACACCCTCTGCTCCGGGTTCAGTGACACAGGTTAGAACCATTACTTTTGATCTGATGCGTATCGCAAAATCTCTGCATATTCCTATCTTTATCATCGGGCACATCACCAAAGACGGTTCCATAGCAGGACCCAGGGTACTTGAACACATGGTAGACACGGTCTTGTATTTTGAAGGAGACAACAGCTCTGACCTGCGCCTCCTGCGTGGCTTCAAGAACCGTTTTGGTGCCACCAATGAAGTGGGTATCTTTGAGATGAATAAAGAGGGGCTCAATGATGCCAAATCCATGGCAGGAAAGTTTTTTAACAAAGAAAAACTCCAGTCAGGTTCAGCACTGACAGTCATCATGGAGGGAAGCCGTCCCATTATCGTAGAAGTACAGGCCCTGGTCTCTGAGTCTTACGGACATGCCAAAAGATCTTCCACAGGCTTTGACAACAACCGGCTCGGTATGCTTTTGGCCTTGCTGGAAAAAAAGCTTGATCTTCCTTTAGGTACCTATGATGTCTTTATAAACATTTCAGGGGGCATCAAAGTCAATGAACCCTCTGCTGATCTCGCCATCATCGCCGCTATTTTAAGCAGCTACAGAGACAGAGAACTGAGTGCAGAAACCCTTTTTCTTGGTGAAGTCAGTCTGACCGGTGAGATACGGGAAGTTTCAGGACTCACCCAACGCCTGAAAGAAATGGAAATGCAAGGATTTACAAAAGCAGTGATCCCCAATAAAGCGCTTGAAAAAACTAACATCAAATGTTTTGTTGCCGATGAAGTTGCTAAAGTAGTTGAATGGATGTAACAGATATAATACTTCTATGAAAATAGGTACAGATATAATACAAATTTCCAGAATAGAAAAATCATTAACAAAATTCGGCGATAAATTCAAAGAACGTTTTTTAAATCCTGAAGAGATAATCATAATGAAAAAAACAGAATCCATCGCAGGTTTCTGGGCAGCAAAAGAAGCCATAGCCAAAGCACTCGGATGCGGTATCGGGTCTGATTTGTCATTTCATGATATTGTCATCAGAAAAAATCATCGTGGTGCACCTGTTTTTTCTCTGACCGAAGAGGCACAGAAAAATCATAAGATCAAAGAATCTTCACTCTCTATCAGCCATGATGGAGGCTTTGCTATCGCAGTTGTAGCCATAAGCACCTTTTAATGTACAATTGCAAAAAACGCCTCAGGCATAAAGTTTAAGCAAAATTTTATTGTAATTCTTCCCAAATTATATTACAATGCAGGATAAAATATAAAGGAACCCAATGAAATATACGAGTATTGCTCTTACAGCACTCATATTCCTGGCAGGATGTGCAACAAACGGTACAAAGGCAACAGTAAAAGAAGTACCAAAAGTGGTCAAAAAAGAAAAAGTAGCTGTCCCTCCAAAACCAAAGAAAGAGCACGAATTAAAAGAAGTAGAAGATACCAATTTTTCTGATAGCTATATGTATCCGGAAAGTACGGTGAAAAAAGCACCCGTAAGAAAAGTTGCAGCAGCGCCTGTAGCCGCTTCCGGAACATTCTCAACGATGAACAAGGAACAGTGTATCGCTATGATAAGTCAGGAAAAATTTGATAAATATGCAACGATGTTCGGAAGTGAAGCCGCCTCCATCAAACGATGCCAGATGATTAAGGCAACGCAGCACTGATCTCTACTTCAGAGCTTATTTTCTAAAATGTATCAACTTAAATCTGTCACCCATCATAGTGGGTGATATGAGTGTTTTTACTTTGTCTGCTTCTCTTGCATATCTCGCCTGTGTAGTCTGTTTGCCAAACTGTTCGAGTATATCGATCAGTCCAAAACGTATGAGTGCGCGTGCCTGTGTTTCATAAAATATCTCTTCAAAACCCGCTTCTAAAAATGCTTCACTAACATGTTCAAAATTCACATCATAAGTGATATCATCTTTTTTATACGATTCTGAAAGGTTAAGTGTCTCATCAAAAAGAGGAAAAGTTTCGTGCGCTCTGTAGACACGAATGGAAAAATCATTACGGACATACTTCTCACCATAATCAAAGGTGACAAAGTCACATTTTTCTATACCCGAAGCCATCTCTTTGGCAAACTTTTCATAACCCACTGCCACTTCACCCTGCCTCAAGTGGTGTTTATTTGCCCAGGTCAGCATTTCAGCAGGCGCTTCTTCCCAGACTATTTCATCTTCTTTGACCTCTGCGATCTTTTCATCTTTTAACAGCTCACAGGGAAAGGCGTCAAAAATTTCATTGGCCACTACAAAAGCATAAGCCGCTTCCACTTCAGAGATATCATTAAAATGTGTGATCTGAACATCATCACCAAAACGCTCTTTGATGTAAGCCAATTGAGCCTTCTGTACTTCAGGCTGACGTTCAACAATGCCAAACTTAAGCGTTTCTACCAAAGCAGGATCACAAGTATAGAGCCACTGTATCATGTCACAAAGCAGATAGCCCTGATGTGCCCCTATCTCTATAAGCCAGCCATTTTCATCAGCTTTTTCTTCTTTTAAAAGAGAGTAGAAATAGTTGGCAATGCTTGCACCAAAAAAACTGCTTGCACTCACAGCCGTATAAAAATCCCCTGACTTTCCTATGGCTTTGAACTTTTTATAATAGCCCTCTTCACCATAAAGCCACGCTTCCATATAGCTGCTAAATTGCATCTTCAACCCGTACATACAGTTTCAGTAACTGTACCTGCTTATCTATGCGGTATATCTTTTGGTCTAATTTCCTGATCTGCAGAGAGTTATTCATGATATCTGCATCCAGAGAAGTCTTTTCTCCCGCCTCTGCAAGGTTTTTGGTAAGTTTAAAAAGGTTTTTAAAGATCTTCTCATCTTTTTTCGCCAAAAGGATCTTTTTATCCAATATCCCCAGACTGTTACGTATCCAGTCATACTCTTCCGCTACGGTCTCTTTTCTGTCCAGTACCTGCACCGCCGTCCTTAACTTGTCTACTCTACTCAACTCAATATCATCCATCGAGTTAATATCAAGTGGCATAGAGATAGAAAACCCATAATTATAATAGCGTTCCTGAATGATAGGATTTGGAAAAAGCGGATTGAGGTTTCCATTAATATATTGTCCCTGCAAAGAGACAGTAGGAAGATACTTCGCCCATGTCACTTTAACATTATATTCTGATTGTTTCGCACGAAACTTATCTCTTTTAAGTTCAAGGTTTTGATCCTTATAGTTCTCCTTGCTCATTAATTTTAAAACAGGAAGACGTAATCTGTCCGGATTCTTATCACTTAAAAGAAAAAACCTCTGTTTTAACTCCAAAAGATTTAATTCCATCTCAAGCAAAGATGCCTCATCCTGACTCTTTTTTAAAATAGCCTGATCGAGAAAACTGCTGTCCAGTAAGCCTGCTTCATAACTGTCACGTTTTTGACGTATGTCTATAATATCATTTTTAATCAAATACTTCAGTTTTTGCTGTTCGAGTCTTGTTTTTTTCAAGTTGAAAAGTATAGATACGGCATCACCGATCATCGTACGTTTCTGAAGTGTAATGTCAGCCAGATTCGCATCATAAAGTGCTTGTGAATACTTGATACCATAATAGATCCCCCCTGACCTGAAGATGGGCTGGTCTACAATAATAGAATATTGTCCGATCTCCACTGTCTGATCTCTAAATTGCGTATTGTAATTCTTTTTATACTTCAAAATGATAGGATTCACCCAACTCTTTGAAAGCTTATCCGTTTCAAGTTCATTACTTTGAAACTGATAATCAAAGAGCAATTCTTTATTGTCAGAGAGTATACTGCCTAATTCATCGGCATAAAGCGTGGAGGTGAATAATAAACTACAAACTACTAATAGCTGCTTCAAAACGTTTGAACCCTTCATTGATTTCATTTTTGGAGATGGTGATACTTGGCAGAAAACGCACAGTATTTTTACCCGCTTTTAAAACGATCAAACGCTCTTTAAATGTATTTTCCAATACGGCATTCTGTATCTCTGCATTGTTGGCACGCAATCCTCTCATGAGACCCAATCCTACCTCTTTTTCAAAAAGGTGATCATACTTTTTCGCTATCGCTTGCAGTTTTTGCGAAAAATAGATCAGTGTTTCATCTATACTACCGCTATCGTACAGCTTAGATAACACATCCAAGACAGCCAAGCCGGCAGAGGTACTCAAATAATTACCACCAAAGGTAGAGCCGTGCTCACCCACAGTCAAAATATCTTTATGTTTGGTCATAACGGCACCGATGGGCATACCGCCACCAAGTCCTTTGGCCAAAGTGATGATATCCGGTTCTATCTCATAAAGATTGGAAGCCAAAAATTCACCTGTTCTATAAACGCCTGTCTGTACCTCATCTACTATGAGCAAGATCCCTTCTGCTTTTAAATGCGCAGCCAGCTTTTGGATCTCTTCTTTGTCAAAAGGCTGTACGCCGCCTTCACCCTGCACCAGTTCTATAAGTACAGCGATAGTTTCATCATCTATAGCCTTATACACATCTTCTATAGACTTTTCATAAGAGAACCCGTCAGGATAAGGAGAAAAGTGTGGTGTATGGAAACTCTCCTGTCCTGTGGCTTTTACTGTGGTGATAGTTCTTCCGTGAAAGGAATGTTCCAGTGTGATCACTTTGTAACGCTTGGCATCAAATTTCGTTTCTCCATACTTACGCGCGATCTTAATGGCACCTTCATTGGCTTCCGCACCGGAGTTCGCAAAGAAGACACCCATGTCATAACCACTCAATTCAACTATTTTTTGAGCCAGTTTTGCCTGTGGTTCTATCACTTGCAGGTTTGAGATATGGATGATATTCTTAACCTGCTCACAAAGTGCAGACGTTAATGTTTCATTCCCATGCCCAACAGAGTTCACCCCTATCCCGGAGGCAAAGTCTATATAGTCTTTTCCATTCTCATCATAAAGTGTAGACCCTACACCTTTCACAAAGTTCGTGTAGTCACGCGCGTAGGTTTGCAGTACGTATTGTTTATCTTGTTCTTCTAAAGTCATTTTTGTTTCCAATATTTTATTGTTAGTATTATAGCGAAGTGTTATTATGGTAAACATCAAACTTTATTTTGGAAAATCATTTGTCTTAGGCAGCGACAATAGGATCCATAATATAAACTTTACCAAGCTTCTTAGCTATTTCAAGTTCATTATTTCTTAGCACTTCACGTATTGAGTCAAGTTTTAAGGCATCATCCAAGCTCATATATGGAGACCAACTATTATCACTATCAATGATTTCAATCTCTACTTCTGCCACATATTTTCCTTCGTGTACCAGTTTTGTATGTTTTCTTTTATGCATCTTTTCTCCTTCTAAAGTCTTCAGACCATTTGTCTTCATCTGGTCTGTATGCTGTTATGAGGACTGTTGGCCTGTCAGTTTCTACAGATATACTCACGATATCCATACTCTTACCGTCTAATTTTTCCATCTATTTTCTTCCTTTTCTCAATACATAAACCCAAACAACCATAAAGGTATCTTATTGCCACTGCCAATTTCCACATCGTCAGAAACAACAAATGAATTTTTTATATCTTTTATCTGTTTAAACGATTTCTTCTTGCCGCCCACCTCTAGCAGATAGGTATCATCTACCAAAAAATCACCTTTTTTGGCAACTTCAAGTCGATGTTTGCTTTGTAACATACTCGTAATAAACACTTCTCTCAAAGTTCCAATGTTACTCTGCGAACAATAAGCATAGTGCAAGTTTGTATTGTTGAGATATATTTTATCCGGCTTAACAAAAATAGTGTCCCCTTTTGTTTTAGACTTGATCGTGTTCAATATTTTGGCTCTATTGAGATATTCTAAAAACCTATAAAGACCTTTGTAGTTATCTTTCATATCCATTTTTACCAAAAGCTCTTTTATATTTGGCGTATAGGGGTGCGATTCACAAAGTAAGCGAACCAGCTTTTTTAGATTTTGTACACTATCGTATTCTATAGGAAATATTGAGGGGATATCAACCTCTATCACTGTATTGATCGTTTGGTTCAGTTTGACGAGATAGTCCTCTTTGTCTTCAAAATAAAAAGGATAATAGCCCATTTTGAGATACTCCCTAAAAAGCAGCGTAAGATTAAACTTTTCAAGCAATGCATAGGCGATATCGACATGGTTTTTCAATATCTCTTCCAACGTAAATGATGGCAGCGTGATCGCTTTGCTTAATTCTATAAACTCTCTAAAACTCAGTCCTTCTACCTGGTACACAATGGCTCTTCTGCTCAGGTCAGCCTTTGCATTGTCAAGTTTCAAAGCACTGCTCCCGCTAAAGATCACCTTGAGATCCAAAATATCGTAGATTTTTTTGAGTTCTATTTCAAAATTTTTGTACTTATGGATCTCGTCTATGATCAGAACTTCACCCTCTTCTTTGTAAAAAGCGTTCGCCACCTCAAAAAGCGACGGGATGGTAATGGTGTCTGCACTGATGTATAGTTTTTTACTGAAAGGAAGATCCAGTGCTTTGAGATACTGAATGAGATAGGTTGTCTTTCCTACACCTCTCGCTCCCACAATACCTACTAGCTTTTTATCAAGGTTTAGCGTTTTATGAAAATATCTTTTGTATCTAAAGTCATTTTTTGCAAAGATTATTTGCTGATAGGCTCTTAATTCGTCTAGCATAACTTATCCTTGAATTTTTCTCATTTTATCAAAATTAGACTTTCATGTCTATTTTTAGTACTTAAACTGTATTTTTATATCTAATTTAATATTTATAAGAATGAATTTTGCTTAATCCATTAAGTAATAATGATACTTTTTTGTTCGATAGGGTTGACACTATAACATCTCTTTGCATGTGTTTATCTCTTCTTCAGGCTGCTTTATCTGCATATTCAACCGTACCTTGGCATTGAACTGCGACTCTTTTTTGATAGCACTTTTTAGTGAGAGTATCTCATCGTTCAGTCGGTAGTCAACTTGGAAACATCTGCCTGATTGATGCGTTTGGAAGCAATATTTACACATAATTCTGTTTCATAACTCATAACCATTTTTCCTGTACCTCATCCCAATATGCCCTAACACTTTATTCTTCAAATAGTTGTAGTCTGTTTTCTTTTCTCATGCCAATACTCCCTACTTGCTTTTCAAACTTTTACATGGTCGATAAATCGACCCTACGTTATGTTATTACCCTACTGCTTTACATCTTCCCACTGTGTTTTCTGAACAGGCATCCTGACCCCTGATTCTTTCAGTGTCTTATAAATACCGATGGACACATCACTGGGTGCAACGATAAGGTTTTGCGAGAGCCAAAAGTAAAGTTTAAACTCCAGGTAATACTCACCAAAGCCCTGAAATGTTGCCAAGGGTTCCGGATCTTTCAGTACATCCGGATGAGAGAGTGCCACCTCTTTCATGATCTTCAGTATCAAGTCTATATCTGAGTCAAAAGCGACTTTAAAATCAACCACTTTACGGCGTTGTTTATCTGAAAGTGTCCAGTTGGTGATCTCTTTGGCTATAAAGTCCGCATTGGGGATGATCACTTCGGAACCGTCAAATGTTTTAAGCGTACTGGCTCTGGACCCGATACTCTGCACTTCACCCATCGTTTTGTCAACCTCGATGACATCCCCGATCTGAACCGGTCTCTCAAAGACCATAATGATGCCGGATACGAAGTTCGCGATAATATTGCGAAGACCAAAACCGATACCCACACCAAGGGCACCGAAGATCAATGCAAACTGTTGTGCGCTCACACCCAATGATGAAAAAGCGATGATGGTACCGGTGATGATAATGGCGTAATTCAATACCGTTATAATAGCCGTGGGAACCCCTCTTGGAAACGTAAATCTTGCAAACACTTCTACTTCAAGTACAGTTCTTATGAGACGGGCTAAAAACCAGGTTGCAAAAACAATAAATAAAAAATCAAAAACAGATTGAACAGATATCGTAGTTTGTGCAACCTGCCAGGAGAGTGCCAAAGTATCATTTTTAAGCGTCACCAAATACGGATAAACACCTACTACTTTCACCACGATCATAAACCACCATGACAACATCCATATTTTTATCAGGAACTTTGTAGTGTTTTCAATATTTTTAGAATACTTTTCCAGCATATTGGATGCAGTTGCAATTCTTCGTCTGAGGACAATAACCACATAAGCAGTCAATATAGTGTAGATGGCATAAAATATCATGGAAGTATAGATGGTTGATAATACTCCAAAAATAAGACGTGAAGACAACAATACAGAACCATACAAATTGGAACATGCTGCAACAAGAAGTAGAAGTAAAGAAAAAGCCAAAATGTAATTACCTATTTTGGTAACAAAACTATAATGAATGTTATAGAGTACTTTTTTGATCAGAATAGCGCCTATGGTAAAAAACAGAACTATACTGACAAGCAACATAAATATTCTACTCTCTAACTCATACTCCGTTGAACTTTTTTCTATCAGATACATCGCCAAGAGAGAAAAAATGATGTAGATATACTTATAATACTCTTTTTTTACAATGGTTTGCAATATTCTTATAACCGGTATAATAAGAAATATCGACATCATATCTACAAGCGCGTGCGGTCTATCTGGAAATATAGCGATAATGATCATTATAAAGAGTATGGCAAAGGTAGAAAATGGTCTTCCCATAAAAAAGAACATTTTTTTGTACGCTGATTCTTCACTGACAAAAAGTTCTTTTTTTCTATAGAGGTAATTAAAATATGCTACGAATGCCATACTTAGAAGCGTCACTATAAAAAAGGTTAGGAAGAGGTCTGCATGTACTTTAAAGTAGACAGTTACTTCATTATATTGTTCAATTGTAGCCGTTTTTATACTGTTCAGATACGCATAAAATGAGAACTTATTTTGAGCATAGAGCTGAAAAAGAGGAACCTTGTCTTGATAAAATACTTCCGTTTTGGCTGACACTTCACTCTCTTGAAGCCTAGAATCCATCTCTTGCAGTGTTAAGATCTTTTCTGAAAGCAGTTGTGAATCGGTAAGTGTTTGATCATATTGCGTTTTTAAAGTGTTTTTTAACTCTTCAACATCTGTGATCACAGATCCAATATGTTCCAATATAGCATCCGGTGCATGTTCATCAACAGCATGGATATGTGTCTGACTCCACAAAGCAGAGTATTTTTCCAAGAGTTCAGAATTTTCATCATAAACTGCAATACTGGATTTCAGTACGCTCTGCCACTCCTTCATCTGTACCAAATAAACAGCCAGTTCACTTTGCATCTTTTGCAGCTCTCTTAGATTTTGACTGCTGATAGTTTGATAGTTTGGATCTTTCAACAACAAAGAGATCGAATCAGCATAGGATCTGACTGCTTCATGTATATCTTTCGTTTTCTCTTTTTCTGCTTCTATGCGTTCGTGAATACTTTTAGTTTTTGTGATCACTTCAATGGCTTTATCGCTTACATCACTTACATCTATAAAAGCCAATTCTTTTTGTTTATCTGGGGTACTGTTGTCCGTACTTTCTAAAGCAAATATACTTACATTTAAAAATAATAGTATAAAGAGTATTTTCATGATCTGATCCTAATGTCGATAATAAATCTTAAGCAGCATATTCTACCTCAAAGACTCTTTTATCTCATCTTTCTTCTTTTTCTTTTCCTGTATCAGTTTGTAGGCGACATAGTATTTGAAGATATTGGCGACGTAGGTCACTGTTTCATTACCGATCTTTTCTGCTGCCAGTACTTCGACATTGTCAAACCAGACATTGGGATCAAAACCGCGCTTTGCCGCTGCCTTTCTCAGACTCCGTATGCGGTTTGGACCTGCATTGTAAGCAGCAAAAGCAAAAAGTTCCTTGTTGAGTTCATCCATCGCTTCGTTTTTGAAGTAGTGATCAATGAGCCAGCGATGATATTTAATACCTGCATGGATATTTGCTTCGACTTTTTTGATGTCCCCTACTTTCATCTCTTTTCCTGTGGCAGGCATAAGCTGCATGACACCGATCGCACCTACCCGACTCTTCTTTCTTTGATCCAGCTGCGACTCCTGATAGCCTTGTGCGACCATCAAGAGAGAATTAAGATCATACTTATCTGCATAATTTTGGAAGAACACTACCACTTTTTTAAACTTCTCTATCTCCTTCTTCGAGGTGGCATGTTTGACAAACTTGAACTTATCGACATATCGGTTGATGAGAATGTTACCAAAAAGTGTACCTTCTTTATGCGTTTTGGCAAAGGCATTGACTTCTTTCATCAAAAGCGGGCTCTTTTCGCGTATCATCCAGGCAAAGGAAAGATCTTTCTTGATAGGGATCTCTGTATGCAGAACGATATCCGGCATCACTTTCGACCAGAGTTTAGCTTTATAGTCATCCACCACAGTCATACCTATCAGACCTGCATTGACCATCTCCATCAGATCTTCATCTTCAAGCTCTTCGGGAGCAGGCTTAACTATGATCTCAGGAAGCCCTGTTTTTGAAAAATGGATATTGAGCTCTTTGAGGTGCTCCCAGTAGCTTGAAGAGGGACGCACAAACACTTCTTTCCCTGCCAAGTCCTCGATAAACGTCAGTGAAGGAGAAGAAGGGCCGGTGATCACAATTTCATTGATCTTGCTATATAAAGGATCAGAAAAATCGATCAGTTTTTGACGCTTGGGCGTGATAGAAATATCTGCCACTGCAATGTCTCCCCGTCCTTCTAAAAGTGCCGGGATCAGATCGTCACGCGATACAGGGATAAAAGCAACATTTGTCTTGAGATGTTTTGTTTTAGGCCTATAGTGTTTATTGATACTTTTTTCAAACTCCATCATCAATTCATAAAAGATACCGCTCCTCTTTCCTTTGTCAACTTTATACATGATCATAGACGGTATGACCAACACCCGGATCAGACGGTCTTTTATCATCCCGT
This sequence comes from Sulfurovum sp., assembly GCA_002733215.1. GTDB lineage: Bacteria > Campylobacterota > Campylobacteria > Campylobacterales > Sulfurovaceae > Sulfurovum. The sequence continues at coordinate 93,616 of NVUY01000003.1, forward strand.
CAAGATCTCCTGTCCAATGGGAAACAATGTTGTCAACAAAAATATCCGTCTTGTTATTTTCTGTTGAACTATTATCCTCTTGACCTGCCTGAATTGTTTCTGCATGGAGCAACGAAAGAAACATAGTTGAGATCAATAAGAAAGTGATTTTTTTAAGTAAGTTTTTCAACATAGCAAAATACCTCCTTTTAAAAAGTATTACATACAATTATTATATCACAATGCTAAAAATTGACTTCATACCGCTTCTTAAAATTTTATTTCCGGCATAACTAGACAGTCACTTTTCAAATAGTCTTTATTATCGATCTTTATCCATTGATTAAACTCTTTTTCACCCGGCAAGGGACAGTTTTTCATGCAGGGAGCACTTTTGGTATCTATCCTGTTATCACAAATGAAACCATCAACATTTGGCATTTTTATCTTGGCTAAATTATTTTTATCTACCAGAGTATCTTTAGAGATGATCCCGTTTTCTGCTAGCAGGTAGGCAGTCAAAGCATAGACTTCATCATTGCTCAGTGATTTGGGTGCCTGGTAAGGCATGGTTCTTCGGATATAATCAAAGATCAGCGGTGCATACTGCCAATAGGTACCTATGTTTTTTTGAGGTTCATCTGAGACCAGGGTATCATTTTTGCTTTTGACCAAAGTCTCCACGTTACCTCTGTAAGGATCAAGTTTTATACCGCCTTTTCCATTTTCTCCGTGACAAGACATACAAAGGTTATCATAAAGCACTTTCCCCTCTGCGTGATCTCCCTTACCTTCTGGCAGGTTTTTGCCGTCAGGGAAAATAGAGATATTCCAGGACTGAAGTGCTTCGGAAGAGATCTTCTCTGCCAGCTGATACTGCCCTGCTCTTTCTTCTGCATACAGACCTGCACTTAGCAGAAACAGCGAAGCCAAAATACTTTTTAAGAGTGCACTATATACGTACATTGTGCACCTCCCCTTTGGCATTGACACTCCAGGACTGGATCGCATTGTTATGACTCTCTGAGTTAAATCCTCTTGCATCCGAGATCTGTTTAAAATAGGGTTGGACTTTTTTACTCTCGTCCACTGCCCTGCTTAGGATCACTGCCGGTTTGCCATCCCAGATCCACGGGTAAATGAACTCCACAAAAGCTTTTGAAAGCGGATCAGTACTAAATTTGGCTGTTTCCCAGTTTCGCCCTCCGTCTACAGAGACATCCACTTTTTTTACTTTTCCCCGACCCGACCATGCCAAACCACGGATCTCATAAAACCCTGCTTCAGGAAGCCTGTCACCTGTTGTCGGAAAAGTGATCACAGACTTGACATCCATGACCAGTGTGGACTGTCGTGCTTTACCGTCTGCAAAAAGGTCTGTATACTTGGACACTTCATCTCTGGCAAAGAGAGGGGTATCTGTCACCTCCAAACGTCTGAGCCATTTAATGTGAATGTTTCCCTCACAGCCGGGCACTATCAGCTTCAAAGGATAGCCCTGCTCCGGACGGATCGCTTCGCCGTTCTGCATATAAGCGACCATACAGTCATCCATAGCCCTTGAGATGGGTAACGTTCTTGCCATTGTCGCCCCGTCTGCCCCTTCGGCGATGATATATTTGGCTTTATCAAGATCTATGCCTGCTTCTTCGAGTAGAACAGAAAGTTTGACACCTATCCAGGAAGCACTGGACATCAAACCGTACATATCATCCAAAGTTTTATCAGGCGGGGAGTTTTTAGAGATGCCTGTGTTTCCCGAGCATTCCACAAAATAGCTCTTTTCTATGGAAGGAAAACGTTTGATCTTCTCCATGGAGAGCACGATGTTGTCTTTTACAAGACCATGTATGAGCAGTCTGTGTTCTTTGGGGTCTATGACAGGTACTCCAGAGTGGTTCCGTTCAAAGAAAAGCCCGTTGGGTGTAATGCTGCCTCTTATCTTCGAGATCGGTGAATTGGCTGAAGTCAGAGCAATGGAATTTGAAACATAGCCTTTGGGTGCACCCGAAAGTCGTATCTCTTTGAGCACATCTTTTTCAAAAGGTGACGGCAGACCATAAAGGTTCGCAGCAGTTACGGTACCCAAACTTTTACTCCACGCAGGTACTTTTAATGCAACACTCTCTTTGGCATTCAGTGAAGTGAACAGCCCGGAAAAGAGAAATGAACCTGCTGCCAGTTTTGTACCCTTTTCAAAGAATAACCGTCTCTCAAGTGAAATTAAATTTTTTTCTTTTTTCATGCTTCGGCCTTTAAGTTCGCTTTAGTTTTATCTGTTAATCATACAGAAATTTGACTTTATTCACATACGGCCTCCTCCAAATTGACATCTATCAAGTAACAAAACACTCCTTATCGCTATAATCATCTAAAAATAAAGGAGAGTGCATGCAAACAGCATCATTTTACAAAGATCTTACATTTTCAGATGAAAGTGTCGTCATCAAACCTATGCTCGACAGTGATTTTGGTAAAGAGATCCGCATTGCTTTTAAAGAGGGACAGGTCATGAAGGAACATAAAACCAAGTTTCCCATTACAGTCATGACCATGAGAGGGTCCATTGAGTTTTCTGTGGGAGAAGAAACAGTTATTTTAAATGCAGGGGATGTCATCGCGTTAGAGGGAAATATCATGCATGAACTGAAAGCCCTTGAAGAGTCAATCGTACGACTCAGCCTGCATAAAAGTGATACGATCGCCAGAGTCAAAGGTGTCTTGAAACTCTAAGATTGAAGGGAGCCAATGCCATTAAGTTAAGGATTATTTTACATATGGAGCAGGGACTTCAGTCCCGTAAAGACGGGATTGAAATCCCTACTCCAAGAAAAGAACTTAATGGCATTGAGGGGGGGGGCTACTTCTCTAAAGAATTATCTGAAGACGGTTTAGACTCATTCTCCTCCTTGTTATCATTCTTTTTATTAAGTTTTTTCTGACGCTTTTCTTCTTGTTTTTTCTGTTTTTCGAGTTCTCGACCCCGTTTTTCATAAGAATAGTTTGTTTTTGCCATTAGTTCTTACCTCCGTAGTATGTACTGATATCTCTATAGTATCATACTTTTTTTTGAGATAGTACATAAAAGTTCAATTAGCACTGTATTATTCAATTACACATGGGCACATCTCATAACAAGGATATGATTATATTTTGACTTTTTTATGACATATTTCTACTATCATACTCTTAACATTAAAATATGTGAGCTAAGTAGAAACACATATTTTATAAATTTTTTGCCTAGGGGGGAGAGTAGAATGTCTATATATAAAAAGTTATTATTTGAAACCTTGTTTGAAGAGTCTAGTGACGGGTTAATGATCTTAGAAAACGGAAAATGTATTGAGTGTAATCGGGCTATACTTAATACATTGGGTGTAGAGCATAAAAACTTATTATATGGGTTTCTTCCTTCAGATATTTCTCCTGAACTACAACCAGATGGACAAAGATCATCGATAAAAGAAAAAAAGATGATGCGCTTTGCTTTGATCCATGGAAGTCATAATTTTGATTGGGTCTATACAGGGCGAAATGGAGAAGATGTTTGGGTAGATGTCACCATGACTTCAATCACTATGGATCAACAAAATATTGTTTATGTAGCATGCAGAGATATTTCACGCAGGAAGAAAGAGGAAAAGAGATTATTTGAAGAGAAACAAAAACTTCATCGCCTTGCACATAATGATGTGCTTACGGGATTGCCTAATCGTCTATTTTTTATTGATCGATTGGAACAGGTAACTTCAATGCCCAAACGGCATGCGCGTGAAGTGGCAATATTGTTTTTGGACTTAGACAGATTTAAAGAGATCAATGACTCTTTGGGGCATGCAACTGGAGATAAAGTGCTTTGCGAAATTGCCACCCGGCTAACAGGGGCTATTCGTAAAGAAGATGTTTTAGCACGTCTTGGCGGTGATGAGTTTGTCATTTTAATGGAAAACATGTTTGACAAAACAGATGCAGCCATATTGGCAAAAAAAATTCTTGATGTTTTAATTGAACCTTTTTATGTTGAGGGACATATACTTTATGTGTCCGGCAGTATAGGTATTAGTCTATACCCGGAAAATAATGGCAGTATTGATAATCTTTTACACTGTGCCGATACTGCAACGTACAAAGCCAAAGCAAAGGGAAGAAATAACTTTCAGTTTCATTCAAGCGATCTAACGGAGATAGCAAATGAACGTGTAAGTTTAGAAGAAAAATTACGTCAATCGTTAAACAATGACGAGTTTCTTGTTTACTATCAGCCACAAATCAATAGTGAAAATGGTGAATTAACAGGAATGGAAGCATTTGTACGTTGGAATCATAAAAACATAAAAATTATACCACCTTCAAAATTCATTGCTTTTGCTGAAGAAACAGGATTCATTGTACCTTTGGATCAATGGGTGATGAAAAAAGCTTTCACACATATTGTTCTCTGGTATAAAATGGGTCATAATCCAGGAGTATTGGCACTAAACCTTTCCATGAAACAGCTTCAACGTGAAGATTTTATTTCTGGACTTAAGAGCATGCTGAAAGAGACAGGGTGTAAGCCTCAATGGATCTCTCTTGAAGTGACAGAAAGTCAGATTATGCCAAATCTGGAGAATGTGCTTGATACCCTTACACAGATCAGAGAAATGGGGATTAAAATTGCTATTGATGACTTTGGTACAGGTTGTTCTACACTTGCACAGCTAAAAGATCTTCCTATTGACAAATTAAAGATAGATCAAACCTTTATAAAAGATTTACCTCACAATAAAGATAATTCAAATATGGTAAAAGCGGCGATTCTGCTTTCGAAAATTTGAATATTAATATTATTGCTGAAGGTGTGGAGAAGGAAGAGCAAAAGGAGTTTTTAATGGAAAATGGTTGTATGCATATGCAAGGTTATATTTATGCAAAACCAATGATGGCAAGCAAAATGGAAGAAATGTTGAAAATAAAATGTCATAATACAATTGAGTAGGCATGATACATTTGATAAAGAAATTATGTAAGCGTTCTTTTGTACTTATACTCCTCTCTTCCGTACTTTTTGCCGGGAAGATCATACCGGCTGCTGAACGGCCGGAACTTTATCTTCCTTTGCTCAAAGACAAACGTGTTGCACTGGTGGTCAATCACTCATCCCTGGTAGGTAAAAGACATTTGGTCGATACGCTTTTGAATCAGGGTGTCAAGGTGAAAAAGATCTTTGCTCCGGAGCATGGTTTCCGTGGTAAAGCAGATGCCGGTGCCCATGTCAAGAACAGCAGAGACACAAAAACCGGTTTGCCTATCATCTCTCTCTATGGCAAACATAAAAAACCCACAAAGGCTGACCTCAAAGACATAGACCTCATCCTCTTTGATATCCAGGATGTGGGTGTACGGTTCTATACTTACCTTTCGACCCTGCACTACATCATGGAAGCCGGGATGGAGCAGCAACTTCCTGTCATCGTACTGGACAGACCCAACCCGAACGGACACTATATAGACGGACCGCTGCTTCAAAAAAAGTATCGTTCCTTTGTCGGGCTTCATCCTGTACCTGTCGTCTACGGGATGACCATCGGAGAGTATGCCAAAATGATCAATGGCGAAGGCTGGCTCAAAGGTAGTGGCAAAGGTGGCAAAAAAGTGCAGCTTAGCGTCATACCACTGGCTAACTATACACACAGCTCTTTCTACTCACTGCCTGTCAAACCCTCACCCAATCTGCCTAATGACAGAGCTGTTTCACTCTATCCTTCTCTGGCATTCTTTGAAGGAACGGTCATCTCGGCAGGAAGAGGTACAAAAAAACCTTTTCAGCTTTACGGCGCACCCAAATATAAAGTAAAAAAATTCTCTTTTGTCCCACGCTCAAGACCGGGAGCAAGATTTCCAAAGTTCAAAGGCAAGCGATGTTACGGTGTGGATCTAAGCAAAACAGACTTCAGGAAAGATCGTGCCAAAAAGCGCTTGAACCTCAGCTATCTTCAAGATGCCTATGCCAATTACCCGGATAAAAAGAGGTTTTTTCTCAAAAACAGGTTTATGGATAGTCTCGCAGGTTCTAATCAACTGCGCTTGCAGATAACATCAGGTGCTTCTGAAAAGACGATCCGAAAAAGTTGGAAAAAAGATCTTAACACGTTTAGGAAAATACGGAAAAAATATCTTCTTTATCCTTGAGGTATGTTTCATTATTTACCTAATAGGCACAACAGGACGGTAATGAACTCCCTGTGCTTTAAGCCGTTTCAACCCCTCACCCGATGCACGTTTTTGAAACTCTTTCCAATGTCGTTTTTTCTGCGCTGTCCATGCCACTTCTGAAAGTGCCAGTGCCCTTGGCCAGACAAGGTAATCCGCGATCTTTTCATTCAGCGCTGTTTCAGTCCAGAGACAGGCTTGTACCCCACGGATATAAGAAGAGTTACCCGGGTTGAATGCGTATGTCTTCTGGGTACTGACGGGCGTAGACCAGGTATGCCCCGGTTCCTTTTTACTTCTGCTGTATTGCTGATCAAAATAGAGATACTGCACCGGTGTCATAATGACATTGCGATGCTTTTTGATCATTCTCACACCGGCTTTTTTACTTTTCCATGCCATGAAAATGTTATTTTGTCTTAACTTTGCTTTTCCCTGCATGACCTCCTGCCAGGCGATCATTTTTCGCTTGTGTTTTGCCAAGATCCTGTCCAAACGGGTAAAGAAGTAATTTTGCACCTCTTTGGCGTTTTTCAATCCTTTTTTTTGCATCAATCTATGCACAGCAGGAGATCTTTTCCATGCCCCTTTGGGGATTTCATCACCTCCCAGGTGAATGTAGCCAAAAGGGAAAAGTCTGCTCACCTCCGCAATGACATTGTCCAGAAAAACATAGCTGCTTTCCATGCCAGGGTTGATCGTGTTGTTAGCAACTTTTTGTACAGAACGGTAAGAGCTTTTGTCTTTGGGGTCCTGCAAAAGTTTAGGATACGCGACAATAGCCGCTTTGGCATGACCGGGGATATCGATCTCCGGAAGGATCTCTATGGCGCGTGCTTTGGCATAGGCAACGATCTCCCTGATGTCATTTTGGGTATAGTAACCCGATTGTACCTTGTTTTTTTGACCACGCAACGCAGGATAAGTCGAAAAAGGAAGTTTGGTACCCGGTCCCCGTTTTGCCCCCACTTTCGTCAGCAAAGGATAACGCTTGATCTCCAGTCGCCACCCCTCATCATCCGTCAAGTGCCAGTGAAAGCGATTGAGCTTATGCTGTGCCATACGGTCAATGAACTTTTTGACATAGTCTTTGGAGAAAAAATTTCGTGATGTATCCAGCATCATCCCTCGCCACCTGAAACGCGGATAGTCCTCTATAGTGCAAGAGGGAATAGTCCAGTTTTTTTGTTTTCTACCTGAGCCTTTCTGTCCCCAGATAGCAGGATCCATCAGCTGCATCAGGGAGACGACCGCATAAAAGAAACCTGCCTTGTCTCTGGCTTTTATACTGATCTTATTTTTTTCGATATGCAGGCGGTATGCCTCAGACTTTTTGATCTTTTTCGGATCATAATGAAAATGTATGGTATTCACTTTGGAGTCACTGCCTCTTTTCAGCAGATATCCTGCATTTTGTTTCAAATGATTTTGCAGATACGCTATGGCATTTTGGGCAAGAGAAGTGTCGGAAAGATACCGGGTTTGCTTTGTCATGAGGAATGTTCCGTTTCCAGAAAGAACTTTTTGCGGCTTGGGAATAATGACATGGATATTCTTCCCTGCCGAGAGAAAGAGGGGGATACTTATGAAGATAAGCAGTATCAGAAAAAAAGAGGATTCTTTATTTGTATGCATAGTCTAGTCCTTACTTTTTTCTGAGCCATTGTATAAGCATGGCACTGAATATATAGACATCAAAGGCTAACTCGATGATTATAATCAAGAGTATAATGACCATAAAGAAAATGGCAAGTCCTGTAAACACAATATCGGGAAATATCAAAGTCAAAACAACAGCAGCAATAAACAATAACTTCTTATAACTCATTCAAACTCCTCATATTCATGATGCTTGAAAACGCATGCAAAGTGTCTTGATCACCTTATATTTTAGCCCTTCATTCAAAGCCACTATCTTCTTATCAAGTCTTTTTTTAGAAATAGTTCTAACCTGATGACAGAGTAAAATAGCCTCTTTGGCATTTAATTCTATCAACACTTCATTTGGATAGATCTTTCTTCCCTCTTTTCGTGAAGTAATAGGAATCACTGTAACAATATCCATCTGATTTTCTATATCATTAGAGATCACAAGTACAGGTCTGTGCCCTGCCTGTTCTCTTCCTATCGTAGGATTTAGATTTGCCCAATAGATATCAAAATGCATCTATTGATCCATCTTAAATAACTCTGCATCAGCATATTTGAAATCTTCCTGTATCTCTTCTATGTCAGAGATAACCAGTGGATCATTGGCCATCTTCTCTATCTCTTTTCGATAGTTCTCTTTTTTCATAGAGTCTATCGTTTTCTGTAAAGAGCTGGAAACCAGATCAGAGAAGTTTTTAAAATGATCTAATATGCCTTCATTTTGTAATTCTAAAAAAAGATGTTCATCAATAGAAATTGTTTTTCTAAGCATCATTGAGTCCTTATATGATTTATCATCATACATATTATCATACTTTTATGCATATGTCRATAATGATACACTCTCTAAATTTTGCTCAAAGTCACCTTCGCTTCCTGATAACAGGCATTCTCACCCTCGTCACTCACGATAGAAGGTGTTAAAATGTTCAAACCTAAAGTATTGTTCGTCACCACTACACAATTGGCATGTAGGTCTGCATTCAGCACGACTTCAAGTTCCAGGTTACCATTGTCAGAGGACAAGCGTACTTTTTCACCCTCGGCGTAGCCGGCATCCGGGTGCATTTGTACTTTATTGTCACGTTTGAACTGCGTGTTTAACGCTTTGTTCGTCTTTGGTGAGAGGAGCCAAAACCTTTCATCTTTTACATTGATGAAGTCATCAGCATAGTCTTCTATGAACTCAAACGCATCATCACCCTCTTTTCCAAAACCATTTTTGTAGGGTATCTCTTCATAGGCAGGTGAAATGTACTGCTCCCCCTGCTTTTTGCACTGTGTCAGCCAGGCATCTATGTAATACTGTTCACTCTCTAGCCCTGCAAGGTTAAAGGCGTCAAAAAGATACTTGGTAAAATCATATTCACTGATGCCTATCTCAGAGTCTGCAACTTTGTTCATCTTCTCCACATACTGATGTCCGTAAGACAAACGTACATCCTCTTTTTCAAAAAAGTTCTTTGCTGGTATAACGATCTTCGCTCTTTTGGAGGTTTCATTTTCATAGAGTCCAAAGTAGATGAGATCTTCTACTTTCTCCAACTCTTCACAGACACGTTTCGTGTCCGGCATAGACTCCGCAGGGTTGCCGCCCTGGATCAACACCGTACCAAAGTCTGAAAACTTGGTGACCACTTTAGAAACTCTCTTGCATGGTACTTCAAAAGGATTGACAAAACCAAGTTTAGAATCACTCAGATAATGCACACCACAGCCCTCTGCGCCAAAGAGTCCAAGCAAGGCAGCCAAAGAATCGATGGCATGTAATGTAGCCGCTCCGGTAGAATACTTCTGTACCCCTGTACCCACTAAAAAAACAACCTTTTGATCACGCAGATAGTTCAGTACTCTTCCCATCTCACCCAGATCCGTACCTATATACTCCAAGATAGGTTCCATACGATGTTCCTGGGTAAATTCATAAAAGTCTTTATATTCAGGTGCAAACTCTTCTAACCATTCCGTTGCCTGAGAGTCTTCCATAAAGACTAATCTTGCCAGCATAAGGGCAAGATAGTAATCCGTTCGCGGCTGTAACTGAATATGCAGATCTGCTTTTTTTGCAATGGCTGTCTTCACCGGGTCAATGACCACTATTTTCTTACCTTCCAAAAAAGGCATCAGGTGTGCATTGGTCACCGTTATATTTCGCCCCCAGATGATGACGGAATCTGCGGACTTTATCTGTTCCAGAGGGAGTCCTTTATTGACCCCTCTACCCTCTACGATCCCTGCATCCCCCGCAGCGTCACAAAGACTGCCTTTAGTCAAATGCCCTTCTACTCTTTCCATAAAAAGATTGCTGACTTCCTGCATGACACCCATATTACCTGAGCCCCTCCAAAGTAGTGAATCCTTCTTTGTAAAGGCATGATACACGGCTTCCATAGCCTCATCCAGACTTACTTCTAGCCCGTTCACACGTGCTTTTTCTATGCGTGGTGCTTCATGCATACTTTTATTGAGAAAGGTACACAAGGCACCATTTCCTGCCGGATGTTCCGCATCTCCTGACATCTTTGGAAATGCCCCCTCTTTCAGCACGATCTTACAGGCATCATAACAGTCCAATCCACAGGCTGTATTTTTATGACTCGCCATTTACTGCCTCCTCACACTGTGTTTTAGCATTTACTACTTTATTTCCACTTTCACAAGTTTTGAGAACGACCCCTCCGGTGCAGGAATGTGAATTTCTGCACGATAAGATGAGATGAATTTCTCATCTGCCACTCTCCAGACCTTATCTACTTTATATTCGGTTTTTAGCCCGTCAAGATAAACGATCTTTTGATCTATCTGCTCTAACTCTTCAGGTTCCAAAAAAAGTACCAGCTTCGCTCTGCTTGCATCTGCAACTTGTGCCAAAGGAGAACCCGGGGATACGAAATCACCTTTTCGCACCATAAGTTTATAGAGATACTTATTTTCAAGTACTAAAGATTTTTTGGAAATGCTGTCTTCAAGTTGTACCACTTTAAATTGCATATCAAGTATCTGTTTCTCCAGATTGACTATTTTTTCACGTGTACTCAGGTGCTGTGTCTTTGCAGAAACAAAAGAGCTGTAAGCATTGTCTTTTTGTGTTTTGGATGCGGTTTTGAGTTTATTGATACGGTGATAGTAGCCTTCCTGCCGCTTGACCGTTTCACTCAAAGAGCTGGCGATTTCTTGATTGATATCATGCATTTTCTGGAGTAATATCACACTCTCTTTAGATGCTTTTAAATTAAACTGATCTAATCTGTCATCTAAATAGACCACACGCTTTCCATCAACCATAGATCCTTCGGCATCAAGATCAACCTCCATCACCAAAGCACTTACTGCTGATTTTAATACGATAGAGTCATAAGGTTCCACTTTGGCATAATGTACTTTGGCAAAGAGTAAAAGGGGAGTCAGTAATAAGATTAAAAATTTCATGGTGTTTGTCTTTTTTAATGATTATAGCCAAATACCATTAATTATGAAATCAGCGTACAGAAAAATTCTGTAAGGCTTTTAATTTCTTCTCATACATTTCACTCTTCTCCGTATCACCCACCTGTTTACTGTAATACATCAAACCCGAAACGATCTGCATATCGCCCGTATGCTGAGGGTAGATCTCTTCAAGCACTTTTATAGCTTCATGAGGATCTTCTTCGCCTATAGAGACAGCATAGACGTAGTTAAAGCGTGCATTGTCTTTAGCCAGAAGGGCTGCTTTTTTTAACTCTGCTACTGATTTTTTACTCTCTTTATTTCGCACATACCACAAGCCAAGGGCATGGTGAAGCATCGCCATATCAGGCACATTACGTATACCTTTTTTCAAGATTTCAAATGCCTCCTTATTCTTCCCTTTTGCCAATAAAAAGTTGGAATAATTGATATATGAAGGGACAAACTGAGGTTGCAGACGTATGGATTCTTCATAAGCTTTTTTAGCTTTTTCAGGCATATTGCGATTGGTATAAAATACTCCTAATGATAATTGTGATTCAGGACGTTCTGCCGTAAAGAGAAGTATCTTCTCATACTCGTCAAATGCTTTCAGAAGCATCTCTTTTTCCGCTTTAGGCATCTCTCCCAAAGGAAAAGAAGAAAGTTGTCTTGCTGCTTCCATTCTCACGATCTTCACAGGATCAGAGAGCATTTCAAAGGTCTTTTTCATACGCATTTTTGGAGGGAAAGCTTCCAATGCCTGCAGTGCGGTTCTTCTTATCTTTGCATCGGATTTCCTAAGCATTTGAAGCGTTGTGGTGTAGGTTTGTTTGGAAGGATAGTAACCCAAATACCCTGTTGCTGTTGCTTTAGCGATACCGGGTGCCTCACTCATTAAGATATTGTAAAGCGATTTTGGTGCTTCCTGGCTGTTGATTCTAAGCGCCTGAAGGTCATGGGCAAAGTTCTGTTTGCCTACAGGTGTTTTACCATACCAGCTCTTCATGGCATCTGCTGCCCACTTTGGCTCTTTATCGGTATGACAAAGATTACAGGCATTGGGGACTTCTTTCATCTCTACAGAAACATCCGGTCGTGGTACACGGAAAGAGTGGTCGTTGCGACTGTCTACACCCATATAGGTACGTGCAGGCATATGACAAGAGATACAAGAACTACCGGTACTTCCCTCTTTATGAAAATGATGTGAGGTCGCAGTATATGTTTCACTCTGATGACACTGGAAACAAACTTTGTCTCCCTCTGCTCTTCTGTTCAGAGTATGGGGGTTGTGACAGTCTGTACAGGTCACACCTTTTTCATACATTTTACTTTGAAGAAAAGAGTTATAGACATAGACCTCATCCTGGATCTTTCCATCAGGGAAATAAAGACCTTCATTAAGTGTGACGGCAAGGTAGTGGTCGGAAAATTTATCACCCGGAGTAAAGTTATCGTCAAGTTGCGAACGTCTGGAGTGACATTTTGCACAAACGCTTATCTCTTTGTCTGTCAGGGCAGATCTCTTTGTTGTGGCATTGACATCCCACTTTCCTACCTTATACTTCAAAGAAATAGGAAAACCGCTGTTGGCCGTCGTTTTGTCTTGTTCTTTGATCCACGACATGTGTTTGGATGCCGGACCGTGACAGGCTTCACAGGAAACATTCATCACGTCCCAGGTGGTATGATAACTTTTTGYTTCCACATCATAATTCTTCTTCAGATTCGTAGAGTGACAGTCTGCACACATATAGTTCCAGTTAAAGTTCTGTCCAGTCCAGTGCAGGATATCCCCAGCGGTCACATTATCATCCACATGTATATGGTACCAGCGCTGTCCGCCCTCTTCTTTTGTACGGCAGTCCCAGGCGATATCCATCACCTGTACATTTCCTTTTGGAAATTTGATCATATACTGCTGAAGCGGATAGATACCGAAAGTATAAGAGATCTCATAATCTTGGAGGGTTCCGTCTTCACTGTCCGTGTTGACCATGAACTTGTCACCCTCTTTAAAAAAGGTGCTGATGATGCCGTTGTAGTCAAACTTGGTATTGTTGAAATCTCCTTTGACAGACTTCTCATCCGCTACCATCATGGCAAGGTCATGGTGTGACCCTTTCCACTCATGTGTCTCTTTAGCATGACACTCCACACAGGACTTGTCACCGACATAGGTAGCTTCTTGTTCTGCAAAGAGCACAGTAAATAAAGCAAGAAGTAGAAATAGTTTTTTTGTCATAGGTTCACTTTGGGTTAAATTAGTGGTATTTTAGCTAAGACCTCATATAAAGTAGCACTAACGCTCTTTCTAAAAAACTATTTGCCGAAAATAGACACTTAGCTACAGTGTATATTTCCTAAATAGTCTTTGCCAGAAAATGAGGTAAAAATCTGATCTCCACATCATTAAACACTCTGCACCCTATTTGATTGAAGTTTAAAATATATCCTACGGTATAGTCAACTTCTGCACCATTTTTTGTTCTATTTTCTCTTCTAAATCTCGTTTATAATACATTTTAACCACACTATTTTTAATTTGTATTTTATTATAGTGTGGTTATATTAAGCTTATAATTCAGATTTAAATTTTGCTGATACTTTTCTTAAGAATTTTCTTTGTCAAGTCATCCATCTGCATAGTACTTGATTTTTTTCTGTTTTTTCTTTGCTTGTACTCAGGAAAATCAACTACCGAAAACTGACAAACATTCTCTTCTATTTTGCCTGCCAATCCACCCGATACTCCATGATCTAAAAGTTTTGATGATACATTTGAAAAGATGTCACTAATCTCTTCAATAGTTTTTTTCATGAATGAAGCTTCGAGTCCTGCGCTATATCCGCACTGTGCAAGATCATCTATCGTAATGTCACTTGTTTTTCCAAAGATTGACATTCTGTGCTGCCCAAAAGTTGCCTGACCATAGCTATATACAAGATCATAAGCAGGAGAAAGTTTCCATTCTCCTTTTTTGTTCATAAGAAAGGAGGTATTTTTGGAGTGATCATCGCAATTTCTTCCCACGACATTAAACACCATTCGTCTAAATATCTCTTTCACTGAACGATGGTCTTTTGTTAACGAGAGCGCTGCTTTCATACAAGTCTCGTAGCTTGTGGAGACATGGGTACTGAAGTCAAGATGAAGCAGTCCGGACAATGTAGCTAAATGCAGTTTATCTCCATTCTCTTCTCTATCAAACCTCTTGATTGCAAAGTGTTTCTCATTATCCATATCAATCATTTCAATAGGTGGGATGTCAATACCTGCCTGAGCTGCAATAGTCATATAGCAATGTTCAATAAGCGTCTCTTCTTTGCTGTGTTCATCAAATTTCACAATCCATGCCTCATGACCTTGCATAGCTTTTTCAGAAGTATTACCAACACTCATGATACCGTTTTCTCTATCCCACATGACTGCTGCTTTAGGTCTTGCTCCACCGGGAGAAGGATTTCGTGTAAGTAAATGTATCACCTCTTCACTTTTCCCTTCTATTAAAGTCCTTGTCGCATCAATGTATCTTTTTAGTGCTATGCCATCAGGAGAAATATCTTCTTCTGCTGGCTGATACTCTATCGCACCCATGCCTTGTGTACCGATATATAAAAGCTTATCGATCACAGAAAGCTTATGTGCCGAACCATATTTATTTGTAAGATAATGGTTCATTAAGATTGAACCGAAACTGTCGGGCAAAGAATCATTAAAAATGCCAGGCAGTCCATTGAAAGCCAGTGCATCATGTTTAGTATAAACTCTTTTTGGGTCATAGGGTAGAGAGATAGGAGAAATAGGCAAAAGATTTTCACTAAAATCTTCACTGTATTGAAACTGTATGCCATGCTTTCCTTCCACAATAATGCCTATATCTTTACCAAATATACTTGGAATGACATATCGATCCATTATTTTTTACCTTTTACTTTTTTGTATATATCCATTGGGCTTTCATTCTCTGCTGCCAAGTTCAATATCTTCTCTATCTCATCACCTCTCCCTAAAGTCACTATTATTTTTGCAAAGTCTCGCATAGAACCTTCCCCCAATTGCTCAAAACGTGCATAGGTAGATAAAGGAATGTCTGCTCTTTGTGCCATTTCTTTTTGTGTCCATCCTTTAGATTTACGAATGTTTTTTGTTTTATCAGCAAAGGTCTGCTGAATATCCGGTGCTGTATAGAACATAAAGTCACTCAAAACTATCCTTCACTACTAATATATTAGTTAAATATTTATATATTTAATATAATAGCTAAAATATTAGTATTAGTAAAGTTTAACCTTTTTCTCTTTCTTCAAAACGCTCTTTCAATGACTTTTGTTTCTCTTTTTCAAGTAAGATCTTGTAGGCAGTATTTCGTCCTGCCTGTGTTTTTATTTTTTCTATGCACCCTAGTTTTAACAGTGACCTTATATCTCTTACTGCTGTAGTTTTAGGGCATTCTGTCATCTCCATGTATATCTTGGTACTTATAGGTTTTTCATAACGCTTCGCTGTTAAAAAGTCTTCTATCACCTTAACCTGTCTTTGGTTCAATCCATCAGCTCTATGTCTGTCCCAAAATTTTGTTTTTTCTATGATGAACGCTATACTTTCTATAGACTTTTCCATTGCTTTTTGCAAAGTATGCGTATGCCAATTAATCCAGTGGGTAAAGTTGAAATCTCTATTTTTATATAAGTTTGTTGTGTTGTCTAACATCTCATAATAGCCCTCTCTGTCTGCTACAATCGAAGAAGAGATAGAGTACGCCTTGTACTTTTCATGACTGTCTGTGGAAAGTACATAGTCTGCCATTGCTCTTGAAATTCTACCATTGCCATCGTCATAGGGGTGTATAGAAACAAACCAAAGATGGGCTATGGCACTTTTTATGTAAGGGTTTTCAATTGCACTGTTACAGTACGTCAATAACGCTTCTATCTGTGTTTGCATCATTCTGTAAGGAGGTGCTAGATACTTGGTCACTTCTTTTCCTATCGCTCCCTCCGTAACTCTCATCTCATCATACTTTCTAAATGTTGCGATATTTATATTTTTAACCCCTTCCCCTCTTCCATGTGAGAACAGTGCATTATGCCACCCATGAAGACGATCTACAGTCAAATCTTCTTGGTTGAGCCTAGAGTCTATGAGTAGTTCTACTAAGGCATCTGTCTGTCGTGTAGCATGGTCATGTTTTATATCAATGTTTCCCTGTACTACTTTTGTCACTGAGTCACGAACACTCTCTCTGCGTAGGTATTCACCCTCTATCTTTGAGCTATCCATGATTTCTTTGGTGATGTTGTTTACCTCAACCTCATCGATAGCATCTTTACTTAAAAATAACATCAACAGATCAAGTTTCCCCTTGGTGTAGGCAATAGTACTTAGAGCTTCTTCCACCCTATCGGCATCATAAGGGAAGTTTCCATACCGTTTATCTTCCCATATCCACTTTATTGGTCTGTCCATAATGAGCCTTTGGTACGTTTACTTCTCTTTATAGTACCAAAAAATGGTACGATTGTAAAGGTTAATCGTAGCATTTGGGTGATTATTTAAAAAATCTTTGTGGGTATTAGATAAGATCTGCTTTACGAACGCAACTCTTTTTGTAAAAACATCTTAATTAAAGACTGATAAGGGATATCCATCGCATTGGCTCTTATTTTTAAACTTTCAAGCATATCTGCAGGTAATCTTAATGAGATAGTTTTTGTACTCTTTTTTAAGTTTGGAAGTTTGACTAACTGTGCTTTTTTCCAATCTAAAAACTCAGTACTGTCATGGTTCTCCCAAAATATTTGTTCTTCTTCCTCTGTAGAAAATTCAGGAATAGTTTTCATAAGCCAGCCTTTCTTTTTTGTTCATTGGTCTTGCGCTGATGACACGAATCTTATCAACTCTTTTCGTAAAAACTATAAACAGTTTACTATCATCATCTGTTTTACCTAAAGCAAAACATCTACATTCAGTGTCTGAATGTTTAGGATCTTCGAGAATCAACAAAGGCGCATTAAAGAAAACTTCTTCAATAAGCTGCCATTTTAAATGATGCTTTTTCTCATTTTTCGAGATATTACCATCATCCCATTCAAAACCAACGGTATTTTCAATATCCAAACATTCAAATTCCACTTAATGAACCTTTATTTTGTATATTATCATTATATACATTTATGATTATTTTCAACTTAAGTGTATCTCCAATGCTATTAAGTTAAGCACTTGTGGAGCAGCGACTTCAGTCGATGACATGCGACTGAAGTCACATCCCCTTGCTACATTATTCTCTTAACTTAATGGCATTTACCCTACACTCTATGTAAAGTCTCCGAAGGCAACTCTTCAAAAAAGTCTTTATAGGCTTTAGAAAACTGTCCCATGTGACTTAGAATTATTCTAATGTAAAAATCCAAATAGCCAAAGAGGAATTTTATTTCCTTCCCCTACTTCAATATCATCCAAAGCTAAATAACTATCAGCTATATTCTTTATCTGAGAAAAACTTTTATTTCTTCCTCCTACTTCAAAATGATACTGATCTACAATATAATCACCTTTTTTTGAGTATCTGATAGAATGATCATCCAGCATAGACACAAAGAAGGATTCCCTTCTAGAGCCTATATTTGAGGTCAGGCAGAGTATTTTAAAGAGGCTTGGATTGTCAAGTAAAACCTTATCGGGCTTTTGGAAAAGAGCATTGCCTTTTTTATTGTAGTAAAGCAACTTAATTAATTTACCTTTTTCAAGTGCCGTGATGTAGTGATAAAGTGTTTTTACATTAAGCTCCATCTCTCTTGCCAAAGAGGTAATATTTATCCCTCCTGGAGGGTTCTCACACATGATTACCAATAATTTTTTAAGTAAAGCAATATTTTTAGGATCTATGCTGAAAAGTTGAAGAAGATCACTCTCTATCGTTTTATTTACAGCTGTTGTAAGCTTCATAATATAGTCTTGCTCAGATCCCTCCAAAAAGAATGGATATGCGCCAAAATCTAAATAGGATTCAAAATATTTCAATGGCTTTAATTTAGAAATAACTTCAAAAGCCTGCTGAGGATGATTATCTAGCAAGTTATCAAATGTAATAGGTTCTAATTTTATATCCAATTTTAATTCCAAGTATTCCCTAAAAGAGAGTATCGGAATAGTATAAACAAGTGCTCTTCTGCTCAAATCTGCCTGTGAGAGGGCAATGGCACTGGACCCGGAGAATACAACCTGTATATCGAAAAAATCATAAATTGTTTTTAAATCTTTTTCAAAATCTCTTTGATAGTGTATTTCATCCACAACCAATACTTTGATTCCTCGTTTTTGAAACTCCTCTGCAATGCTCAAAAGGCGTGTTGCACCTATAAGAGGATTATCCATTGAGATATAAATTTTTTCACTAATATCTATAGTGAGACTCTGCAAGTATTGTTGTAATAATGTTGTTTTACCTACACCTTTTGCCCCTTTAAGTCCTATCAATTTGTGAGAAAAACTAATAGTATCATAGACAGATCTTCTATAATCTGGTGTGGTCATAGCCTGAAATATACTTGAATAGTAAGTTAAAGTAGTGATAAGTTCCATAAAACTATCCTTCATTGGTATTATATTACCCATATTATATCATAAAGTTTTCAGTATAGTGAAAACTTTATGATATATTATTGGTTAGCATATAGAATAATAATCATTTATATAGTCTTTTACAACTGACGAAGTGTCTCCGAAGGCAACTCACCAAAATACGCTTTATAATTTTTAGCAAACTGTCCCATATGGTTAAAACCAAATTTTCGGGCAGTTTTTTCCACTAAGCCTTTTTCCATTTTCTGTGCTCTGAGTTCATCCCTCACTTTTGTCAGGCGCAATGCTGTCAGATACTCTTTGGGAGAAGTATGGAGTTCTTCTTTAAAATAGTTTCTAAGCGTGCGTTCTGAGATCTTGAATTTTTTGGCTATGTGTTCGATACTGATCTGTTCTTCAAGATGGGTATGCATATAAGCTCTGACTTCCAAGTACAAAAAATGCTTCTCTTTCACTACCTTATGTTTGGAACAGCCTATCTGTGTGCCTATCTCTTTGAGAAACTTCATAGGTACAAAATTAAGCAGCAGCTCCTTTCCCTCCTGGGTGATCGCTTTGTGTTTCAATGAGGATGCATCTTCAAGTATATCTTTCAGTTGAGCTCTCAAAGCATCTGCCTGTGGGGGACCTAGCTCTACTCTGTCTATTTTCGAGAGTTTCTCTTCTATCTCGTCCAGTCCCAACTTTTGAGTGAGCTTTTGTAAATGTTTACGTGTCACAGAGAGTATATAGACATGAAAGCCTTCATAACTCATCGCATTGATCTCATGTCCGGGAGAGTAAATGACCATCGTTGATGTGCTTTGTGTCATCGTATGATTGAAGTTGAACATTGAAGCATCTTCACCCATAATGACAAAAGACCACATGTTGTCAGGAGAGGCACCTTTCTGATCCAAATGGCAGTCAAAATGTGTGCTTGCTACCTGTACTTCCGGAAGGATCATCTGCTTGAGTTCCGAATAAAATGTACCTCCATCCAGCTGTAGAAAATCAATATCCCAGGAGTGCACCACTTCCTTAAAGTGATCAAAATCATTGATCTCAAGATCTATCCATAAAAAAGGTTCTTGTTGTATTTCATTTTTATTAGTCATGTTATGAGTATAGCTTAAATAGTTAAATTTGCCGAAAATAGATATGTAACACATACAATATTTCGTTATACTTTATCTTAACCCAAAAAAAAGGTAAACTATGTTTAAAATAGTACTAAAAACAACCCTTGTAGCTGCTACGACTTTAGCAACACTACAAGCTGGTCCGATCATCCATGATGCAGAGTATAATATACTCGCGGCTCAAAATGGAGAAAAATGGGCTAAAGAAGATAAAAGCCTCGATGATAAACTTGCAGCACTTCGCAAGAAACATGGTAAAGCACCCAATATCATCCATATCATGTGGGATGACATGAAGTATGGTGCAATCGGACACCCCATGCTCAATAATGTAACAGGTTATGTATCACCTAACATTAATAAAATTGCCACTAATGGGATGACATTCACCAGAATGTACACAGAGCCTTCGTGTACACCTACACGTGTTGCGGCAGCAACAGGTCGTCAACCAGTAAGATCTGGTATGATATTCCCAATTTTCCCAATTCATGAGATGGGACTACCCGCTTCTGAAGTGACCATTGCTGAAGTACTGGATGATGACTACCATACAGGTTTCTTTGAGAAGTCACACTTTGGAGATGTGGAAGAATCATATCTACATAACCAAGGATGGGATGAAGCTATTTTCACTATGTATAACCAGTTTGCCGGTCAAATGTTCACTCCAACGGCTGAAGCAGGAGGAATGACTACAG
Organism: Sulfurovum sp.; assembly: GCA_002733215.1. GTDB lineage: Bacteria > Campylobacterota > Campylobacteria > Campylobacterales > Sulfurovaceae > Sulfurovum. The sequence continues at coordinate 114,282 of NVUY01000003.1, forward strand.
GATGGGCAGATGATGAAGTAAGTCCTTATGCACTTGATAAAGAGTTTAGACCTAAAAAATGGGTATGGGCAATAGAAGGTTTTGAAGGTAAAAAAGGTAAAGAGATATCTACACCTGTTAAAGTTTCTGAGTACCATGAGTTTAATGCTATGGCTTATGATAGAGTGAAAAAGTTCATTACAAAGCATGCCAGTGCTGATAAACCATTTTTACTAGACTGGTGGCCGAATGCTATAGAAATGTTCTCTGAAGAAAATTCACCCAAGCAAACACCACATGGATCAGCGAGCTCTGAGAGTCTATATAGACTAGACAAGCAGATTGGTGAGATTGTAGCACTGACAGAAAAACTTGGCATTGCTGAGAATACACTGATTGTTGTTATGGCTGACAATGGTCCAATGCAAGAGATTTGGCCTGAGACTTACCAAAATCCTGGAATCTTCCGTGGTGGCAAAAATGACTTCCTTGAAGGTGGGGTTCGTGTTCCAGCATTTGCTTACTGGCCAGGTGTGATAGAGAAAGGTGCTGTTGTTCATGACATCGTACATGTAGCAGACCTCTTCACTACATTTGCTCGTTTAGGTAACAAAATGGATGCTATCCCAAGAGATCGTGTTATTGATGGAATTGACCAGACATCACTACTACTCAATGGTGATGGGCATGGAAGACGTGATCATGTATTTATTTACCAGGGAGCAAATCTTTCTGCTATCGTCAAGCAACAGTACAAAAGACATTTCGCTGGTGCAAGAGCAGGGTTGGCAGGAAAAGGTTTCTTCGACTTAGACAAAGATCCTAGAGAAGAGCATCCGCAAATGGCACAATTTCTTTGGGCTTGGCCAGCTTTTGACCATATGAAAGCCAGACACGAAGCACAAATCAAGAAGTATCCGCACACACCTGTGACACGTGGTGAACCATATACCGGACTTGAACTTCTTAAAGAAAGATAGGTTCCATAAACATATAATGATCTCTCCATAGTATTATGGAGAGGTTCATTTACTTAAGTAGTATTTTTACTATTTTACTAAATGCACGTTAGGAACATAGATGATACATTATCCAAAACAGTCACTATTCAAATCTATATTATTTCTCGCTCTAAGTATAACTACTTTTGCTTCTGCTCAAAATGCTAAACCTCTTAAGCTCAAAGTCGGCGCCTATAAATTTGAACGTCTTGCTGCCCTCTTTGATGGTCGCGTGAAAATCAAAGGCTGTGATGCCACTTTTGTCAAAATGGGCATTGGTGATATGAACACCAATGTTTTTCATGGTCCCCAAGACTTGGATGTCACAGAGATAGGCCTGCACCCTTTTATGCTTGCCTACGCAAATGACAACTTTCGTGACTATACACTTTTACCTATCTTCCCTTTGCGTCTTTTCCGTCATAAAAGTATCTTTATCGGCACTGACAGTGGCATAAAAACACCCAAAGACCTCAAAGGCAAGACCATAGCCACACCAGGGTACTCTTCTACTTCCCTCACCTGGATACGGGGCATACTACAAGATGAATACGGTATCACGCCACAAGATGTCAAATGGGTCACTTCATCTAAAGACTCCTCAGMCAAGGAAGCCGGAAAAATTTCTAAAAATGAACAAATGATCCCTAAAGGCATAAACATACAAAGTGGGACAAAAGGCAAAGATGAATCTGAATTGCTTTTATCGGGTGAAGCGGATGCTCTTTTCCATGCAGCAGAACCCAAAGCTTATGTTCAGGGGAACCCGGAGATCAGCAGACTCTTTGCTGATTCTCGCGCAGTGGAACAAGCTTACTATAAGAAAACCGGTATTTTCCCCATTATGCACGCCATTGCCATCAAAACAAGCCTTTTAAAAGAGCATCCCTGGCTTGCACAAGCAGTTTTTGATGCTTACAGAGAGTCCAAAGCAATGACTTACAGCTACATGAGAAAACTAGGTTGGGCAGATGATATGCTCCCCTGGTATGGACAGGAACTACAAAATACACAGGCTTTAATGGAAAAGAACTTTTACTCTTATGGTCTTAACAAAGCCAATCGAAAAACCCTGAACACACTCTTTAGATACTCGTATGAACAGGGATTAAGTAGCCGTGAATTAACTATTGATGAGCTATTTGATCCATTGGGTCATAATTTTAGAGAACTTAAATAAACAAATATATAGTTTTGTCACTATACAATAGACATACATTAAAAAAGGAAAAATAATGAAAAAAATACTTACAGGTGCAGTCTTCCTAGGTGCTTCTTTATTTGCTCAAGATCCCATCATTCACGATGCTGAATATAAGATCCTGAAAGCTCAAAATGGGAAACAATGGCAAGAAGATGACAAAAATATAGATAAAAAACTAGCTGATTTTAGAAAAATAAATGGTGGTAAAGCACCTAACATCATCTATATACTTCTTGATGATGTCGGCTTTGGTGAGATCGGTATGGATAATCTTTCTGTGATCCGTGGATACAAAACACCAAATATTACAAAGCTTGCAAAAGAAGGAATGAGTCTGAATCGTATGTACACAGAGCCTTCTTGTACGCCTACCCGTGTAGCTATGATGACAGGACGTTACCCAACACGTACAGGTTTATCAGAAGCAAAAGCAACCATTGCAGGTGATGGTCTTTCAGGTGAAGAAGTCACCATTGCAGAAATACTGAGAGATTCCGGATACTACACTTCACATGTTGGAAAATGGCACATGGGAGATATTGAAGAAGCCTATGCAAACAACCAAGGATTCATGCATGCAGAATTTCCAATACACCAACAGGGGCAACTTGCCATTATGGGTAGAGATATGGAAAATGCCGATATCATCCGTGGCATTGACCCAAGTAGAGCAAAACAGACATTTACACTAGACAAACTTTTTGTTCCTGATCCTGGACATATGGTGACAGGTGTGGAAATTGGTAAAGATGGAAAACTTTATGAAGTGGAAATGGAAGCCGGTGAAGAGTGGACGCAAAAAAAATACAGAGAGATGAATGAACGTTATCAAAGAAATGTTTTATCCCAACTGCGTAAACTTGCAAAACAAGACAAGCCGTTTTTCCTAAACTACTGGCCTCTGTTCCCTCTTTCATTTGTACAAGAGCATAACAGTAAATACAACACGCTGAATGGTGGAACCATGGCTGATATTTTAGTAGAAGTGGATGAGTGGATTGGTGAGATCGTAAAAGAAGTAGATACCTTAGGTATTGCAGAAAACACGATCATCATTCTTATGGGTGACAATGGACCATTTATGCAATATGCCGGAGCAAGTGGACAGTCTGACCGGATTTACCGTGGTGGAAAGGCCGATCACCTCGAAGGTGGCGTACGTGTAAATGCATGGGTGCAGTGGAAAGGTATGATCGAACCGGGAAGTGTGTCTGAAGACATTTTCCACGTTTCTGACCTCTTTACTACTCTAGCGCGTATTGGACAAGGCACACAAGAGATCCCTAGAGACAGGATCATCGATGGTGTAGACCAAACGGGTATCTGGCTTTTAGGTGAAACACATGGTCGTAGAGATTATGTACACATTTACGAAGGTCCTGTACTGAAATCTGTGGTTAAAAACAAATATAAAATGCACCTTCCTCCTAAAGGGTCAAATCCTATTGCTGCACATATATTTGATCTTTATAGAGATCCCAGAGAAGAACGTCCTTTGGATTCTATCAAGTACGGACCTTGGGCAGGCGGACAATTTGCCAATATGATCAAACGTCATATGGCATTTAAAATGAAATATCCAAACAGACCTCCAACAAGAGATATTCCTTATGGCGGTATTGAGAACTTAAGACCGGAGAGTGTAAAACTTTTAGAGATCTTTAAACTGGGTCTGCCTCAAAAATAGAATTTTTGAATCAAGAATCTATACCAAAGTTTTATCTTTGGTATAGGCATTGATTTTTATTAATGATGTACTGATCATTCATGCTTTGACTTATGTCGATTATCAAACTTCTTCAACTCTTTATCGTACTCTTCTTTGAGACGTTTCTGAAGACCTGTCTGCGCTTCTTCTTTTAACCTGGCATTCTCTTCAAGCAATGCTGCTATCTTCTCATCTTTTTCTTTGAGCATCTCTATATAGTCATCACAATTGGAGTCTGATACCGTATCATAATAATTATGGTAATGCCTCCCAGACAACAAAGCAGGTCGGATGATGGGTCTGGGTCTTATCGGTCTTTCGGGGTCTATAGGTGGTCTGACTATGGGCTGTTCCGGGATCGGGGTTGCATGCATACTCACCTCTGCATGTAAACCCAAATACATACCTAACAGTAGTATCAGTCCTAAAAATATTTTCTGCATTTTACTTCTTCCTTTTTTTATTGTCTATTCATCTATTTATTTTAGGGGACCTCCAATAATCACTCCACAAAGTCCACTATTTCTTACTCCCCTTTGGCATCCGTTCTGTTTGAAGTAAATCTCCACCAAAAAGCGTTTCGGACACCTTTTGTACGTCTTTTTGAGTTACATTTTCTATGTTTTTCTCAAAGTCGAGCAGTACGTGAATGTCATCACCATGTTTGGCATGGTTTAGTATGAGTTCTTGCCAAAAATAGTTATTTTTTAAGGCTTTTTTATACAACAGCGTATACTTTGTTTTCACATTTTTAAGTTCTAACGAAGTAGGTCCCTCTTTTACAAATTGAACTATAGCCTGTCTAATACTTGTTATTAACTCATCTTTACGTGCAGGGTCAGAGGCAAACCGTATGTTACACGAAGCAGTTTTTTCAAGTTCCCGAATAATGTTGCAGCTCACCCCTACCCCATAAGTACCCGATTTCTCTTCACGAATCAAATTACGCAGTCTGATGGTCAGAATATCCTTCATCATAGAGAGTGCGCTGTCTGTTAGGAGTGAGTATTCTAAAGGTGCACGGTACTTTAACCCAACATTAGCAATATTGCTTGTATTCAAAGCTTTCACAAATTTTTGAAACCCTGTTTTGTACGAGTAAGGTGTAGCGTTAATGCTTTCATTTTTAACTGAGGTTGCTAAGTTCGCAAGGGTAAGAGCAATCTGTTTTTCTACTTCTTCTGCTGTAACATCTCCCACTATAATGTAATCAAAATGGTTCATGGCTTTAAACTTCTCTTTAAAAATACTTAGCATTTTACTTGTGTTGAGATCATTGATGCTTTCTTTGCTGTCAAAGAGTATACGAGGGTTATTCATATAGTAAAACTTGTTCATCTCTTTACTAAATTTGTAGGCAGGATCTCGGTCTGATTCTTCTGCCAAAGAGAGGTCTTTGTTACGTAACTGTCTGTCTACATTTGGGCTTATCTTGGCTGTGGTTGCATAGAGGTAGATCATCTTCATCATGCTCTCTAAGTCTTTGGAACTACTGACTGCATTGATGCCTTCATAAAATCGTGATAGAGAAAAATTTACCTGTACTTTTTTATCTGAAAGCAACTCTCTCATCTCATCAGGGCTCAAATCACTTGGAGCAGACTGCATGACCCATCTAGACATTTTTTTTGCATCGTTGAGTGCCTCTGTGGGTAAAGCACTTAAGCCTCCATGACTCACAGCAGAAAGCAAAACTTCATTTTTACGAAAATCTGTAGGCTTAAACAGCACAGTGATATTATTTTCCAATGTGTAGGTGTAAATACCTGCTTTTTCATCAAAACTTTTTTTCAAAATCTTTTTAGCTGTAAGTGGTTTTTTCAAAAGTGTTAAATCTCTTTTTTCTACCTTTGGCGCTTCTTTTACCTCTTCTTTTGCTTTTTTAATTTGTTGAAGTACCTCTTGTTTATCTAGCTCAAATTTTTTGGTACTTTTAAAGAGTATGACCCTGTCTTGGATGTTAAGTATTTCCCTAAAACGCGCATTTACCTCTTGTAGTGTAATCTCGTCTGCAAGTGTCTTGACAATGGCATAATCTGCCTCTCTGTCAACAAAGGTACTGTTATGCTCTATGCTTTGAAAAAGTTGTGAAGATAAAGTAATAGACTCTGTAGTTTGAATGCTTTTAAAAGCATCTTCGTTGCGTTTAAGAAGTTGTTTTGTAGCACGTTTAAGTGTAGATGCATCAAAGCCAAATTTTCCAAATTGCCACATAAATGCATGAAGCTGAGAAAAGGCTGCTTCTCTTTCTTTTGTATTGTATGTTGCTACAAAGGTATGTACTTTTTTATGGGGTGTTAACGTTTGTGTACGCATAGACATACCTAAAGCTTTGCTTTTTGGTTTTAAAAGTGCTTTTTTTGCCTCAAGGTTAAACATGTTTTGTGCTAACCAAGTGACAACATCTTCTCTTTTCTCTGCAAGCGTTCGCGTACCTAAGTGACGTTCAAAATAGTAAACCTCAGCAGCATTCTCAAACAACTCTTTGTCACTGACCACCATCATACGCGTCTCATTGTTTTCTGGTATTAGACGAGATATTGGTTTTTCATGATTGCTATTTGTAAGCGCAGAAAATTGCTTTTTTATCTTCTTTTCCATCTGCGTGACATTTACATCACCCACCACCACAAGGTGCATCAACTCTGGTCTGTACCATTTTTCATAAAAATCTACTGCTCGTTGCACAGGAGAATGTTTAATTACCTCTTCTGACCCGATCRCAATACGATCAGCATATTTACTCTCCCCATACAGCAGTGGTGCATACTGAAGATAAAGTCTGAACCTGGCATTGTTTCGAAGACGTTTTTCTTCCAGCATTACCCCTCTCTCTTTTTCGTATTCATCAGGGTTAAAAAGTAAACCTCCTGCCCAGTCTCCCAATATGGTCAAAGCCGTATCAAGATGATTATCTTTAAGGGGAACAGAGAGCTTATAGAGTGTTCGGGTAAAGCCTGTATTGGCATTAAGGTCACCACCAAATTTCAAACCTATGGACTCCAAATACGAGATGAGTTCATTCTTTTTGAAATTTTGGGTACCGTTAAATGCCATATGTTCAACAAAGTGTGCCAAACCTCTCTGGTCATCCTCTTCTTCAAGAGAACCCGCTTTCACTAAAAAACGAAACTCTACAGTATCTTTAGGCTTTTCATTATGCAAAATACTATAGCTAAAGCCATTGCCTAATGTTCCTTGCACTAAAGCTTTTTCAACAGGAAGTGTACTGGCTCCCAAAAAAAGTGTGCTGAGCAGTAGAAGTAAAAATTTATGCATTGTTGTCCTTGGTGGATTTATGTGTGGGAAGTATAACGAAGTTGCGTAAATGAAGTATCTCCAAATCTTAATTTGGGTTGAGTTTCTGTGCTAACCCCTCTACACTCTTTTGTTTCTTTTGAAGGAACATAGCTCTTAACAGATGTAAAGTCTCCTTAAACACTGTAGCATCAAATGCTTTTTCCCCAACAAGACTTGCTTCAAAATCAGACAAACCTTTTTTTAACACAACATTTTCTTCCACAAATTCATCTATAGTGTCTTTACTCCCAGCAACACCAAGCCAAGCATAATAACTTTTATACACTTCTGAAAGATTTCCTTCTGCTACTGTAGAAAGAAGATGCTCAAACTTGCCTTTTTCACTCTCTTCATACTGACGTTTTTTGGCTTCTATTCTTTGCTTTATTTTATTTTTAAAAAGTAAAAACAATACAAGTAATACCCCCAATAATAAACCTACATACATCAGTCTTTCATTTCTTAGTTTTTTCTTAGCATCCAAGGCAATTTGAGGGTCTTCTATAATTTCTAATTGCATCTGAGGTATTTTTTCTGTGTGTAACTTTTGCGTCACAGGATTCCACCAAAACAACTCTTTTTCAGGCAGGGTTACATTCCCCTCTCCTGTGGTAACAAAGGTAAATCTATCCACCCTAGAGACATCATAGTCTCCTTTTAGATTACTCTGTAGCTCTGGTTCTTTTTTGTAAACACGCATGTTTTCATTTGAACTGTAGTTTATAGGTTTTAACAATATGTCGAGTACATCATGGGCTTTCTGAGTGATACTAAGTTCTATGGCATCGCCCACAAAAATCTGCTTTTTTACTGCTGTCATTTTAGACGCTACACTGTACTTGTCTGTTACCAATGTAAATTGATTGTTTTTTATGCCTTGCGGTGATTGAACATCAATAGAAAGTCTGTCACTTTTTAAGGAAAATTCTTTTTTGGCTTGTCCGTATCCCATAGAAGAAGTAAAAGAGACTAAGATGGTGGGTATCACTATCTTGCCTGCTTTAAGAGGATAAAGTGCATACTCATAATGTACCAGTTGCCACTCCTCCCTCTCTATCTCATCTCTACCCAGATAAGCTGCACTTTTAGGTGCTTGCACTATATATTTATCTGAAGGTGGGAAAGTTATTTTTACATCGGTTGTACTAAAAGCAGTCGTTAGTATCTCGATGGCAATGGTTACTTTTTGAGAAGTGTACACGACATCATTTGTTTTTGTAAACACACGTACTTTCCCTTCAATGGCAAAAGCATCAAGTGTAAAAAAGAGCAAAAGAATTAAAAAATTTACAAGATGTTTAGTTGTCATCATTGTTCCCTTGTATGTTCTTCTCTTGCATCTGATACTGGTAAGAAAATTTATTTTTCAAAAAGTCTTTAGGTCCTGTTTGCAGTCTGTCTAGCCAGTTTGGATTACCGGATGATGCTTCTTGTTGTGCACTTTGGTCATCGTCAACCCCCTTGTTTTCTGTATTGTCAAAAACAATTTCATCTGCTCCCAATGCTCCAACACCCTGTTGTCCGTCATTTTCAGGTTCTTTAAGAATCTTTCTGGCTTTGGCTACTTTTAAATTATCTTGGGCTTTCTTGAAGTTGGGATCTATTTTTAATGCCAGTTCATAAGACTCTATGGCAGCATCATAGTCACCAAGCATCACGTAAACATTGGCAAGGTTGTACCTACCCTCTTTGCCACTCAAATTTTGATATACCGTTTTTGCTTTTTTAAAAGCTCCTTCTCTATAGTAAGAAGCTCCCTTAAAAGAGAGATTCTCAAAATTTTCAGATGCTTGTGTATAGTTTTTCTTTGTATATACTTTATAACCCGCTTGGTCAGCAGTCACAAAAAGTCTGTCAACTTTGCCTTCATAGAAAAAAACCAACCATATCAAAGAGGCAAGTAAGGTCACGAAAAAAGGCATCAGAGTTCTATGGTTTTTTATGTAGGATCTCATGATTTCCTCCATAACTCAGCAAAAAACCCTTGTCGTGCCCAAAAGAGTAGAAGTAAAAATAGAATAGGTATCAATACATATCCGCCATCTTCATACGTACTTTCATCCTCTTTAGAAGCATTTTTAAAGTTTTTGTCTATCAAAGAAGAAACCTCTGCCACGTCAGACCCATCTCTTGCAAAAGGTACATAGCTAGCCCCTAAAAGTGAAGATGCCTGCTTAACACTGTCTGCATTGGAGAGTTCTTTAGATGCCATTTGCCATATGACAACATCTCTTTGTTTGTCAAAGCCACTTTTGATGGCTTGTTTTACCAAAGAGGAAGAGAGAGAATCCGTTAAAACAATAATTGTTGCACCTTGTGTATTTAACTCTTTTTGTGCCAACAACAGAGCATCTGAAATGTTATCTCCTTCTAAAGGCATGATGGAGACATCAAGAGCCTGTGCAAAGGTTTGGATGATGCTATGATCATGAGTAAGAGGTAAAACCAAATGTGCTGTGCCACTGTATGCAATGAGCAAAGACTGCATGTCAGCTCTGTGTTCCAAAAGATCGGTTATCTTAATCGTTGCTCTTTCTAAACGGGTTGGTAAAATGTCTGTACTTAGCATACTCTCTTTCACGGCGACTACAAGAGCTACTTTCGTTTCATCTTTTGCAAAAGGAGAATCTTTCAATTTCCAACTAGGACCGGAGAGTGCCAAAACAAGCAAAGTAAGTACAAACCCTAAATACCAAGGTGCTGCTACCCTAGATGCTGTTTTTTTAGGTGCTACGAGCAAATGTTTTAGTAACTTTTCTGAGACTATTTTTTGCCATTTCTTTTCATCATTTTGTTGTAATAGTAGCCACCATACCAATGCCCATACAGGGAGTAAAAAAAGTAAATACTCTGGTCTTAAAAAATGAAAAGCACTCATGTTTTACTCCTCGTGCTTTGCACAAAAAGTAGAAAACCATAAGCAAGCAACAAAAGAAGTGTGGCAAGTAAAGGGTATCTAAACAGTTCAGACTTTGGTCTATGGGTGATGACTTTTACTTCTTTAGGTTTTAAGTTATCTATCTGCTTGTAAATATCTGAGAGTTCCTCAGAGTTCCATGCATAGTAAAACTTCCCTCCTGTGATTTGGGCTATCTCTTTAAGTGTGTCTGTATCTATGGGGTGCTCTCCTGCATTTTGTGGGTCACCTATGGCTATGGGAAAGATGCTTACTTGATGTTTGGCAGCTAGTTTTGCCGCAGTAAGTGGTGGTATTTTTGAGCCTGTATCATCTCCGTCACTCATGACGATAAGCATTCGGTCAGTCACGTTAGAGTCTTGAAACATTTTGACTGCCAATCCTATGGAATCACCTAAAGCAGTTTGAGGACCTGCCATGCCTATGTGCAACTCAGAGAGTAGATGCTCCAAGGCATTCAAATCTTGTGTAAAAGGTGCTTGTACAAAAGCAGCATTTCCAAAGAGTATTAAGCCTATCTTTTCTCCTTGTCTTGCTTGGAAGAAGTTCTCTAAAACCATTTTCACTGCTTCTAGCCTGTCTATGGCTGTGCCGTTTTTGTCTTTAAAATCTTTAGTTGCCATAGAGCCTGAAAGGTCGATGGAGACCAATACTTCTCTTTGAGAGATCTCTTTACTTAGAGGCTCACCGATGTAAAGTGGTTTGGCTAGTGCAGTAATGACCAAAACATAGACCATAGCCAGCAGTATCTTTTGGAATGTTGAGGCTCTCGATATGCCGCTCACTGAACTTTTACTTGAGTTAAGCGCATCAATATCATCTTTAAAGCTAATACGTAATGCAGAACGATTTGCTTTATAGACCCATGGTAGTTTAGTGACAATAAAAGGCAATACCAACAATACAAAAACCCAAGGATACGAAAACTCAAACATTTTTTTGAACCTTATGTCTCTTTATCCAAACTTCTACCGTTTGTTTTAACCTATCATATTGGGCATCATCAAGTGAGTAAGTATCATCATACAAAAGTTGCTGCATCTCTTCTCTAAATACTGTGGACACTTTAACAACTGAATGTTCTTCCATAAAGTCCCACCATCCTTCATGAGAGAGGTGGGCAACAACTTTACGTCCGTAAGAAAGAAGAGCTACTCTTTTTGCGAGTGAAAGTAAGGCGATGCTGTTTTCTTTACTCTTTTCACTGTAAGTACTTAGCTCTTTGAGGGCTTCTCTTTTATATTGTTCACCTTTATATCGTCTATACCTTTTCATAACAAAAGGCAAGAGAAGTGCTAAAAATAACACTATAAGCATGTACCATCCAGGAGCCACAGGAAAGAAACCCACAGCGTCAGGCACTATAATATCATGCATATTATCCAGTGATGCTTCTGCTATGGTTTGATTCAAATCTACAGACATTAGTTTCTTCCTCTGCTCAAACTCAACTGCTCATAAAGCTGGTCTAATACGGGGAACTCTGTAGAGACAGAAAGCACGGGCAATGCATTTTTCTGTGAGAGTTGTTGCATTTTCTCTTTTCTTGCACCCAGACGCGCTGCATAATTTTGTATGAACTGCTTATCTGTACTGTCTACATCTACAGTCTCACTCCCATCTGTAAAAAACAAAGAACTTGACTCGACTATCTTCTCTTCCATGGGGTCATAGACCAATACTCCCAACACATCGTTATGCATATTTATGCGTGTTATGTGTTTTCTTGTCTCCTCATCCATCGCACGTCCATCACCTATCAGTACCACAAGGTCATCATGTTTGGCTAAGCTAGAGAGTATTTTTAGAGATTTACTTAGATTCCCTTTTGCGTTGTTTGTATTGCTTGCATGCAAAAGATGGTTTTGTTTCTCAATTTCAGTCATTATCTGCACCACAGAGTTTTTACTCGAGGTGGCTTTAAAAAACTTCACCTCTTCATTGTTATAGACCACGGCACCTACTCTGTCACCCATTTCCAAGGCTTTAAAGGCAAAAAGTGCTGCAGTATGGGCAGCTGAGACTGATTTCACCCGTTCTTTTGAACCAAAAAACATAGAGTTCATCTGAGAAACAACCAACCATACATTACGGTCACGCTCTTCATTGTAAACACGAATGTAAGGTTTTCCTGTTCTGCGTGTGGCTTTCCAGTCCATGTTGCGTGTGTCATCACCTTGTACATACTGCTTCATCTCTGAAAAGTCCATACCTCTACCACGCATTTTAGAGCTATGTCTCCCACTTAACTTTGAGAGTACCGCAGCATTAGGTCTGATGTTAAAGTTTTTTGGCATTACTCCAAACTTGAGCAGTTCATTCAAGCTTACATAGACACCTTCATCTTGTCTGTCCATCATCTAAGCCGGAAGTGCAACCAAATCAAAAATCATATCGATGATGTCATCATTGCTCACACGTTCAGACTGTGCTTCATAGCTAGGTGTCAGACGGTGACGGAACACATCATGCAGTACGGCTCTTACATCTTCTGGGGTAGTATAGTCTCTTCCTTGTAGCCATGCATTTACCCTTGAACATTGGTCAAGCCCTAACGAAGCCCGTGGGCTCACACCCACATCTATGTATGATGCCAGTTTTTCATCATACTTTTCAGGGTAACGTGTGGCAAACACTAAGTCTACGATGTACTGTTCAATGACTTCTGAACTTTGCACCCTAGCTATCTCATCACGTGCAGCAAAGATCATCTCTTGTGAGATGCGAGTGCTATCTTCTTCTGCAGCATTTCCACTTCTTTCACCTCTAACCAAACGTATGACTTCTATCTCTGAAGCTTTATCCGGATAGGTAATGTTCACATGCATTAAAAAACGGTCTTTTTGAGCTTCAGGAAGAGGATACGTCCCCTCTTGTTCTACAGGGTTCTGCGTTGCCATGACTATGAAAAGTTTAGGCATTTTATGGGTTTTACCTGCTACAGTCACCTGTCTCTCTTCCATCGCCTCAAGCATGGCTGCCTGCACTTTTGCCGGAGCACGGTTGATCTCATCTGCCAGAATGATATTCCCGAAGATCGGCCCCTCTTCAAAACGGAACTTGTACTCTCCGTTCTCTTCATACATATTCTCCGAACCGGTTACATCTGAAGGAAGCAGATCAGGGGTAAACTGAATACGCGAGAATTTTGAGTCAATAGCATCTGCCATGGCTCTTACTGCTCTTGTCTTTGCAAGTCCAGGTAAACCTTCTACAAGTAAGTTACCGTTAGCAAGCAAACCGATAATGAGTCTTTCAACGATATTTTCCTGCCCGATGATAGACGCATTCATTCTTTTTTGAAGAAGTTGGATGGATTCAAATGGGGTCATAATATTCCTTCGTATGCAATTTTATGCATCGCCAATCATGTTACAGATCTCATACTCATCCATAATGATAACGACACTGAGCAATAAGTAAATGTGTCTGCGTTACTTTATAGATCAGTCTGTGTTCGATAGTGATACGTCTTGACCAATACCCTGACCAATTATATTTTAAAGGTTCAGGTTCTCCTAAACCTTTAAAAGGTTCTCGCTCAATCTCTTTTATGAGTCTGTTTATCTTTTTTAAGATCTTTTTATCTTGATCTTGCCAATAGAGGTAATCACTCCATGAATCATCTGCAAAACTAAGTATCATTCTTCCAGCAGCTCTTTTGTTTTGCCAAGACCATCTTCAAGCTGACTGATGGCTCTATTGAGCCGTTTTGCATTCGCTTCACTTTGCATAAGATACGCAGTCTCTTCCATAGCACGATAATCTTTCATCGATATTATCACCACAGACTCTTTATTTTGGCGGGTAACAATCACCGGCATTGCATTGTCTACAACTGCATCTAAAGTACTGGCCAAGTTTTGTCTTGTGTGAGAAAAATTTAATGTTTGCATGATAACTCCTCTTAGTATATGTACATATACTAGTACATATACTATTAAATAGGACTTAAGGTTCTATATTTTTTATTTGCTTCTGTGTATTCCATCATAGCAACATCGCCATCTGAGTTATCAAAGGCTACCTTCGTCTCATAGATCTGCCAGATGATCTATTCATTGATCTGCCGGACGATCTATTCATGGATCGTGATGGCATCGTTGAAGGCCGCCCGGCTGATGGTCTGCCTGGTCTTGCTGTAGGGTTTGAAGGTCTTGGTCTATGAGATCCGCCTGGTCTGTTTGGTCTATTTGGAGGTCTATATCTTCCACCATAAGATCCTCCTCTATAATATCCACCGCCATAGCCATAAGAAGGGTACCCATAGCCGCCATAAACACCATGTCCACCATATCCACCATATCCTACAGATGTATATGTTGTGCACCCTGTCATAAAAGGAGTAACCAGTACGGCAAAAGCAGTTAAGGAAATTTTCATCATTTTAGACATGATCATTTCCCTCCTTTCGCAGCAGAATCAGACCAATACTGTAAGATCAATATGGCACCTACATTATCAGAGATGATGGCAACATTCCCATTATGGAAGACCTTGGATGGAGTAACTAAGATATCACCGCCTAACTCTTCTACTTTTTTAGTTGACCTTGCAAGGTTGTCAACTCTGACTACTGGTACCCAACGTGTTTTTATTTCACCTTCTGAAACCATTGAGACATCTCTGATCCCTGCACGCCATTTACCTTTAGATTTTAAAATACGATATCTATCTCGCACTTCCGAAGTACCATAAGTACCCAACTTACGATAAAAAGCATCACTTTTAGCAGGGTCTTTTGACCAAAGTTCATTCCAAAGCCAATCACCTATCTTTGCTTCTCTGTCTAAAGGGTCACCCTCTTTAGCACGTAAAAGTACCAGGTGTGCACCTTGTGCATCACTCACTAAAGCACCTCTGCCTCGCATTTTCATATCAAGCGGACCTTTAAGGACTTTACCGTTTTTGGCTTTTACATAAACCAAAGCTTTATCTACATTTTTAACTGAAAGTGTAGGCAACCAAACAGCTGCAGACTTCTCTTTTGCTGTAACCTGCATCATACCGCCGATTAATTTTCCACGATTATAAATACTGATATAATCATCTTTCTCATCAAATGTCCAAGCAAAAAGTCCTGAGTAAAATTCTTTGGCAGCAGAAATATCATCTGTCAAAAGGTCATGCCATACGAACTTTCCTGAGTAATATTTATGTGTTGCACTCTTTGTGATAGCAGGCAGTGATAACTTCTCCTGTTCAGGTGCCGGTGTCTTTACACCTGTGCAACCTATCAAGAGTAAGGAAACCAACAGTATCGATCCACTTGTGATCCACTTGTATTTGATTGTTTTGTGCATTTTTCACATCCTTTTATCTATTTTACCCTAAAACACTATAGGGGACCTCTAAGCTCTCTTCAGGTTTTTTGTTAAAACTTTTCGGGAACTATATGATAGTTATAGCTTAGCGGCTTGTATTTATTTTTCTTCATTTTTTTAATTTTAGGCTTTTTAAAAGGTATAGCTTCATAAGGAATTTGACTGAGCAGATGTGAAATACAATTAAGTCTGGCACTTTTTTTATTGTCTGAATTAACCACGAACCATGGGGCATGTTTGCTATCTGTCGCTAAAAACATTTTATCTTTTGCTTCACTATATTTATCCCACAGTTCCTGTGCTTGTAGATCCATAGGACTTAGCTTCCAATGTTTACGAGGGTCCTCAATTCTTTTTTTCAAACGCTTTACCTGAACTTCCTGGCTCACGTCAAACCAGTATTTGATCAAGATTATGTCATCATCAACAATAGCCTGCTCAACAGTTGGTGTACCTTTTAGAAAATGATAATACTCTTTCTCTGTGCAAAAGCCCATCACTCGCTCAACACCGGCTCTGTTATACCAAGACCGGTCAAAAATAGTAATTTCACCTGCAGCAGGAAAACGTTCAATATAACGCTGATAATACATTTGTGTCTTTTGACGTTCTGACGGAGCAGGCAGGGCATTGACCTGGAAGATCCGTGGACTTACCCGCTCAAGAATTCGCTTGATCACACCCCCTTTACCTGCTGTATCACGCCCTTCAAATACAATGATAACTCTCTTACCTTCCCGCTTTACCCAATTTTGAAGCTTGCATAGTTCTACTTGAAGTYTATATAACTCTTTTTCATATTTTTTATTGCTAAGTTTTTTATTGTTTGTTGACACAATTATTTCCTTTTTTAGCTTATTTTTTTCAATTCAAATGGAGAATGCGAAGCGGAGGCTCCTTGCCCTTTACTTGAGACAAGGGCAATCACTTGGCAGTACAAGATCTATGGCAGCCGGTACGATCTCAAAACGGATCTTTTTATTCTCATAAGGTTCACCGTCAAGATTGACAGGGATGATCTCTTCGGACTCACTCTCAATCCAAGGGGTTTTAAAATACTTAATATACCGACCATCCTGCGTCGGGTTTTTCACTTCATCCAAAAATTGTGCGATATCTGCACCTAAAACCTCTTTTATGATCAAGACATCAAGCAGACCGTCATTAATGAATGCCTCCGGAGCAAGTACCTGCCCTCCTCCTGCCTGTTTTCCATTACATATAGCAGCGAGCACACTTGACTCTTCAGATTCAAATTCTGGGGTCTTTACTTTGGCAGTATAAGGGGTAAAATTGAGGGCTTTTATCAAACCAGTGAGTGTATAGGCACCGCCGCCTAAAAAGTTTTTAAGGGCTACGGGTGTCTCTGCTGTGACTTTCGCCCCAAATCCTCCTGTTGCGATGTTCACAAAGTGTCTGTCATTGGCTTTGGCAATGTCGATGGACGTTGTCTTTCCGGAAACAGCCAAACGCAAAGCTTCCAAACTGTCGATAGGAATCTTACATGCGCTTGCAAAGTCATTGGCGGTACCAAGTGGCAAGATCGCCAGTTCCGGTCTTTGCTCTCTGGGGAGTTTAGCCATGGCATCTACTATTTCATTGACAGAGCCGTCTCCTCCGCCGACCACCAAACGCTTTATGCCATCAGTGATGGCTTCATTTACAAAATGCTCCATATCACCGTATTCATAAGTGACTCGGACTTCAACACCCTCTACCTCTTCACGTAAGGTTGAAATAGCTGAGCGGACGGAATCATAGCTTGCTTTTTTCCCGTTGAGTATGATACGGATCATATACTTCCTTTACCTTTTTTTATTTAGATCGATCAAAGTCGTGATAATAGGCATGACTTTCTTGATCCCGAAAGCATCACCTGTTGTAAACGAATCGACAGTGCGTTTTACTTTTTTAACAGAGCTTGTAAACTCAGAGACATTTTGTTTCACTTCATCAATGTCTGTCGAAATTTGTCCCCAGGCAAAATCACGTATCTCTTCTATGGACTCTGCTTCTGCTCCTCTGTCTTGTCGGGAAGCGATAGTAAAGAACAGTAGGGCTGCCAATAAATTAATACCGGACAGTATCGCTGCTGATTCAAGATTGCTGTAGCGTGTTTCAAGATAAAGAAAAACCGTGACATTTAACATGATCAAACTTACAAGCACTGCCAAAAGTCCAACAGCAACCCATACAGTCTGTCGACTTTTCTTACGCATTTCCAAACTTAAAAGTGCTTTTTCACTCTTGATCAGAAGTTTCATCTTCGCATTAAAATCTTCACTCATCACTAATCCTTTTCCAGTGCTCGCCCGAAAGCTGCACCCAATGCAAAAAGTACCACCGCCGCTACAGGCGAGAGGTTCTCATAATCTTTTTTAATGCTATGGAGAAGTTCATGTATACCGTCTTTGGCATCCATTTTTGCCTCGTCTAYSKWTSCCRYWRNCYCWYCTGMWWKYTCWTYKGSTTNTWYRASTSNCMYGKTSWCSYRMTYCYWCWKSTYYYAKCWCTTCYRNNGCKNCTYKTTTTTCTCTTTCTTCTTTTTGTTTTCTAAGTGCTTCCACCTCTATACGAAGCATATCGAGTTCCTGATGCATGGTCATTTTAGCCATCACTATTCTCCTTTTCTTTTATGTTTTCTTCTTTTACAGAAGTAACCTTTAGAGGTTCTTTCTCATAATCACTCAGCAAAATAGACAGCCATTCTGTCTCTTTATATTGAGAAAATATAAACTGCACTATCATGGTAAGCGGTACAGAGAGTATCATCCCTGCCGGACCAAATATCCATCCCCAAAATGTCATGGAAAGGAAGATGACCAAGGCAGAAAGCCCCAACCCTTTTCCCATTATCTTTGGTTCAAGAATGTTCCCCACTATCATATTTATAAGCACATACCCTGTCGCTACCCACATGGCTGTCATTACACCTTGGTCGATGAATGCCATAATCACAGGAGGCACAGCAGCGATGATTGAGCCGATCACCGGGATAAAATTTAAAAAGAATGCCAGTGTTGCCCAAAGGTAGGCATAATTGACATCATAAAACCACAAAACCACAAAAACACTCACTCCAGTGAGTAGACTGGTCTTCACCTTAATGAGAAAATAGGTTTTAATCTTCTCAATGATTTTAAGCATATCTTCCATATTACTATCATAAGTCTGCGTGATTTTCATCATTTTATTGTAGAAGAGCTGAGACTCCATAAGCATAAAAGCAACCATAAAGAAGATGAGGAAGATATTGGAAAATTGACTTCCTGCCTGAGAAAAAAGGTTTTTTATAATATCGCTCACATTACTTTTACTAAGCATTTCCTGCAACTCAGTTTGTGTGATCTGTATGCCTATGCCTTGCATAAAATGAGAAAATTTTACAAGACTGGCAGAGAATTGTCCTTTGGTCTGCTGAAAATTATTGGCAAAATCTCTCACTTCTTCCCCGATATACCCACCCAGTATTATGGTCGGAATGAGTGAGATGAAAATAAGAACCATCAGGGAAAGCACTTTAGGGATATGTTTACGTTCCAGATAATTAAGTAGAGGAGAGAGCACAATAGCAATTGCTATGGCAATGAGCAGAGGCACCACAAGCTCTGATGCATACTTGAGTACCAGCATAATGATGGACAGAAAAGCCCAAAACATCAAAAGCTGATTGACCGGCCAGATCTTCTGCCTATTTTCTTTCATATTTATGTTTGATTAAAAAAGTTTTTTGATCTTGCCGTAAGCGTCTTTAAGCTCACCTGCTGCAAGTGTCAATGCCGTATCAACATCTTCTTTTGAATCAGCATCAATCCCGAGTTCAGCCGCAGCTTTAAGTTCAGATGCACTGTCTCCGGCGATATCTCCCATTTTTTTCAGCTTTGTTTTTAAGTCATCATAGGCAGGTTCCAATTTTTTCAGTTCATCTCTAGCTTCTGCAGCACCAAGGTTTGCTTTCAGTGTCAACTCATCTTTAAGCTGACTCAGTTCGTTTAGTAGTGTTTCTGTATTCATTTTTATTCCTTTGTCTAGTTTCTTGGGGCATTCCATAAAATAGTTTAATTGTTTGTCGGCTCCGTCATACTCTTCATCACTTGATCAAGACTGAAACTCGCTGCCTTCATACGTGGAGGATACTCTTTAAATGTACTTAGGAACTTTCCAACATATGCCTGTGCAGGGACAAGTAAGAATGCACGATCAAGCATCCAGTCATAATAGGTATTTGAAGTAATAGTTGCCTCTTCATATGGGTCAGCACGTAAATTCAAAATGAGTGGCATACGAAGTGGCGTAAATGGATTTGCCCATACACCTAATGTACCTGCCATACGTTGTTCCATAAAGATGAGTTTCCAAGGACCGTAACGCATAGCCGTTAAATCACCATCATCAGAGAAATAAAATACTTCTTTTCTTGGACTTTCTACTTTATCTGGATTTTGTAAATGTTCCAGCATATTGTATCCGTCTAGATGAACCTTATACTCTCTACCATTTGCTGTAGATTTATATCCATCAAGTAAGTCCGCTTTTATGTCTGTTTTACCCGCTACGGCAAGAAGTGTTGGGAAAAAGTCCATACCACGCACAATGCCATTCGTTACAGAGTTCGCTTTTATATGTCCAGGCCATCTTACAAGTGCCGGCACTCTCCAACCACCTTCCCAGTTTGTATTTTTCTCAGATCTAAATGGTGAAGCTGCCGCATCTGGCCAAGTATTTTTATGTGCTCCGTTGTCTGTTGAGTAAAATACAAAGGTATCATCTGCTACTTTAAGTTTATCAAGAGTATCAAGTAGTTGTCCTACATGTCTGTCGTGTTCTATCATACCATCTGCATAGTTGTTCACACCGGAGATACCTTGATTCTCTTTTTTCACATGGGTTCTAAAGTGCATTCTTGTACCATTCCACCATACAAAGAAAGGCTTTTTGGCTGCTGCTTGACGCTCCATAAAGTCAATAGCCGCTGCTACTGTCTCATCATCTATAGTTTCCATACGTTTTTTCGTTAAAGGACCTGTGTCTTCTATTTTCCCATCTGCTTTAGAGTGGATGACACCGCGAGGACCGAACTTTTTGAGAAATGCAGGGTCTTTTGGATAATCCACATTTTCAGGTTCTTCTTCTGCATTAAGATGATAAAGGTTTCCTAAAAATTCATCAAAACCGTGATTGGTCGGAAGCATCTCATCTCTATCACCCAAGTGATTTTTACCAAACTGACCCGTAGCATAGCCTTGATCTTTCAACAGTTCAGCGATTGTAGGATCTTTTTCAGAGATACCCTGTTTTGCCCCAGGAAGACCTACTTTTGAAAGTCCTGTTCGTAGCACTGACTGCCCTAAAATAAATGTTGAACGCCCTGCTGTACAAGACTGTTCACCATAATAATCGGTAAACAATAACCCTTCATCGGCTATTCTGTCAATGTTTGGTGTTTTGTAGCCCATCATTCCTCTTGTGTACGCAGAGATGTTTGATTGACCAATGTCATCTCCCCATATTACCAAGATATTTGGCTTGGCAGCTGCCATAAGTTGTGTAGGTATCACTGTTGCAGTAAAACCAAGACTTAGAGCCAATAACAATTTTGAAGTTGTTTTTTTCATGATTCTTTTCCTTTTAAATTTGATAGTTCATATCAATGATACCATAAAAAACTGTCAAAAAAAAGGGGGGGACATTGCCATTAAGTTAAGGATTGTTTCCATACAAGGAGCAGGGACTTTAGTCCCGTAAAGACGGGATTGAAATCCCTACTCCAAGAAAAGATTTACTCTTAACTTAATGGCGTTGCCCCCCCCAAAAAAAAGGGAGAGGGTATAGATTAAAGTGTGATATTCAAAGCTCCAAGTGTTTCATAAGTGATCCCACCTGTTGCAAGCTTGCTTTCTCTCTGGAATTTATCTAATGCATTTTTAGTTCCTCTACCTAAGAGACCATCTGCTTCACCTGCATTGTAGCCTTTTTCATTAAGAGCTGTTTGGATCTTAGAGATGATATTTTTGTTCATATTGGTTTGACAGAGGATTCTTTTCCATCCTACATGTGTTGCTGAGATCTTTTTACGTTTTTTCATCATTTTATACTCAGCTTCAATAGGTGTTTTTACCTCTTTGTTTTCGCTAACTAATTTTTGCACTGTTACGACTTCATATGTCGCATACAATACCTCTTCTTCTACCCTTGCCGGTACGTCAAGAACTATTTTTGTCACCTCTGTAGTCTCTGCAGGCTCTTCTGTCAAACAGATCTGATGACCGGTGTATTTAAGAGCATCTTTCACCTCGTCTTTAGCATTATGCCAAGAGAATGATGCTTCACTCTCTAATTGGGTTTTTTCAATGGTCACATATACAGCAGGCATAGGAATATTTTTAATCTGTGTATCTGTTAGTAGTTTGTTAACTTCGATCACTTGAGTCTCTTCCTGAACTTCGACAATTTTGGTAGTCGCAGGTGTTTTAAGCACACGTTTTTTAATGGTTTTGTATTTTGCCGGTATCTTGACCAGACACATGATCTCACCTGTAGCACCAGAAACTTTTTGTGCTGGATTTTGACCTTTTTTCCATACGCTTTTTTCAGCCTCGACCAACACTTGCTCCTCAGTCTCTTCATAAACAGCAGGAACCTCGATGATCTCTTTGGATGCCGGTTTTATAACGATGGTTTTTTCTACTATTTCAAACTCCGGAGGAATCATTTCTGTTTCATTATGTTCATTTCGCACTAAGATATCTTCTGTGATCTTTTTAAACTTTCGTGGCACAAAATACTCTTTATAACAGTCACCGGGCTGTGAATTGTTCAGATCTACTCCCGCTGTCCCTACAGCAGCCAGAATCGTTTTGCTTACAGGTAAAGCTTTTTTCTTAAGACTTGTTTTCCAGGTACGGATCACCGGTTTAACTTCGATCGTTTCTGCGACCTCTTTATATGTTGCAGGTATAGGGGTGAGTTTTTTAGTAGCAGGGATCACCTCTATCTCTTCTTCAGCAGTTTTATACTCTGCCGGGATGATAGAGATCTCTTCAGAAGCTTCTTTGATCATCACTTGTTCTTCTACAGTCTCATACTGTGCAGGCAGCACCACCCTGGCATAACATTCACCCGCTTTTGCATCTGTTGGTGTAAGAGATGCCTCTTGAGCCTTTATATAAGTAAGTGGCAGCAGTAACGCAACGAGTAGATTTGAGTATTTGATCTTCATTAGTTCTTCCTTCTTGATATGTTTAACATATCATATAAGATAGAACTTACCTAAGTGTTACTTCATTCCTCAGAGACTTCTTTTTTTTGAGTTCTTCTTTCATTAGATCTGTCAACTCTGCATAGCTTATACTTTGAAGCCCATACTCTTAGCTCCCTCAAAACTGCTGCCAAGCTCTTTTTCTATCTCTTCCAAAAAGTCCTGGTTTCCAAAGACAGACTCTTCGCGTACCGCCACTTTATAAGCTGTGTTTTTGATGATGAGATTGATCTGTCCGCCTGTCAGGTCGTGTTTGGAAAGTTCTGTCATGTCGAAGCCTTCTTCGTAGTCTGCATTTTCAGGAAGCATGAACTGCCAGAGTCTCAAACGTTGTTTTTTGCCCGGTTTTTTAAACTCTATTTTATGGTTAAAACGTCTTGAAAAGGCCTTGTCTATGTTACCGAGCAGATTTGTGGTGGCGATCAATACACCTTCAAATTTTTCTATCTGTTCGAGAAAGATATTTTGCATCTGATTATGCATTTTATCGGCTGAAGATCCTGCACCTTCGCTTCTTGCACTTAAAAACTGGTCTGCTTCGTTTAAGAGTAAAATAGGATCGACTTTTGCTTTTTTGCTTAACTCTTTAAAGTCATCAAAGATCTTGCGTACATTTTTTTCACTCTCCCCTACATACATGGAAAGAATTTTGGAACAGTCAAAAGAGAGTATAGGACGTTTCAAAGTTTTTGCAAGGCTCATGGCTGTCATGGTTTTTCCTGTACCTGCTGGTCCATAGAAAATGATGCGTGCATCTATCCCTTTGCGCTTATCTTTGATGCCCCACTCTTTGAGTTTTTTGAACACTTCTTTGTCAACCTGCTTAACAACATTTTGCAGGGTCTCTCTGGTTTTCGGATGCAGTACCACATCATCTAAGGTGGTTGTTGGCTTCAGATATTCAAAGATCTCCTGTTCTCCTACCAGTGCATCCAGTTTGAGCTTGGTGACCTTCTTGCTTTTTTTAGGATGAATAATACGCTGCATCACCTCTTCCTGCAGATAAAAAGAACGGCTCACCCCGCCAAACATGTTGAGTATCTCTTCATAATCTATGATATCATCGGTGATGAGTTTTGCGCCATCTTCAAGCAGGGCACGGTTCTTTATCTTTTCATATTCGTCAAAAGAGATGAGTTTGATGAGGGTATTCATATCTCTGAACTGTCCCTCTCCCCCGGAGTACTCTTCTTTGAGCAAGGCAAGGAAGATACGTTTTTCTTTCTCATCAAGCTCTTTTTCTTTGAAGAACTCTTCGACGACGATAGGTCTCTTTGTCATTTTCACACGCTCTTCGATACGTTTGGTTAAAAGTGTCAACTTGTTCTTTAAACGCCCTATGCTCAGTGAATTGTCTGCAAATCCCTGTTTGAAAGTAGCGATCTTATGTAGCAGCGCCACCATATCAAACTGATCTTGAAGGTACTCCAGGTGATCTGTGTAAGGTTTCACTTCAGGAAGGAAGATCTCCAATGATCCCTCTTCCAAAAGACGTAAAAGTGCAATACTGGGTGTGATAGAAGCAGAGAGAAGTTCCAGTTTTGAGGATTCATGTGCTTTTGCCTGTCCGAAACTGACTTGGATCATCCAACCCAGATCCAAAAGGTTTTTAGCCAGACCTAGCTTCTCCAAATACATATACCCTTCTGATGAAAAATGTTCTTGAAGCATTTCCAAGATAGAGACTTCTTCCAACCCTGCCACATAACGTTTACAGATATACTGCACCAGTACCGCTTCTTCTTTGGTACATTTCAAATGCTCAAAAATAGATGATTTACTCACATCTTTTATTTCGATAAAATCAATAAGGTGTTTCAATAAAATTCCTAATTTTTATTTGAGTATAACAAAGATTAGCTATACTTTGTATAATACATTTATAATGAACAATGTTCCCGAAAATGTAACCAAAAAGGAGTACGTATGCGTATAATATTAATGATGACTGTAGCTTTATCTATGGCGATGGCGGAACCAACAATGGTCAAAGACCCTAAAACAAATCTTATCTGGGAAGATACCAAGCATGTAAGTGAAGAGAAAGTGACCCTGTTTGAGGCAAAAGCCTATTGTCAGGCACTCAAACTCGATACCTTCGAAAATTGGCGTGTTCCTACACTTTCTGAACTGCTTAGCATTGTAGATTATGCGCGTTATGATCCGGCAATACTCAAAGAGTTCAGCCATGTCGACGGAGATACACTCTACTGGTCAAATACTCCTTACCATGGCAGTGCCAATTCTTTCTGGGGTGTAAAATTTGAAGATGGTGCGACAGAAGATGCTTCTGAAACCTACAACAGATATGTCAGATGTGTAAGTGCTGTTAAGTAAGAAATGTCACTCTTTAAACATTTCTTTCCAAAACCTCTCTTTACACAACTGACGGTCACTTCAAATAACGGGTTTCATCTGAGACCCGTTGCACAGTTTGCCTCTTTGGCCAAATCATTTCCTGCTCAGATCACTGCTGCAACTAAGCATAAAACCGTGGATGCCAAAGCTGTCAACGCGCTACTCTCCCTCTCTTTGGAAAAAGGAGATTCTTTCACTCTCAGCATAAAAGGCAAAAAAGCAGAGGAAGCCCTTCAATCGCTTCTTGTGCTTTTTGAAACACTGATGCAGAACGACAAAGAAGTCAAAAAGATAGAAAAAACTGCTTATATCTATGAAGGAAGCGTGACCGAGGGGGAGATCATCTCTCAGGGCGTTGCCATTGCCCCTGCTTACCGCTACAGCAGTGAAGAGGTACAACATAAAAATGATCTGAACTTTCAGGAAGCGCATGCTCAAAGCATCGATGAGCTGGAGTCACTTTATGCTTCCCGCAAAGAAAAAGAGAATGCCATGATCTACCTGGCACAAAGAGAACTGCTCTCTTCACTCGGAGAAATAAGCCAAAGCCTCGTAGAATTTGAAGCATTGATCGAAGAAGAGTCTCGAAAACTTGCAGGTACCAGGCTGGATGCCAAGAGAAGTGATTATCGGGATATACTGCAAAGGGTAAAAAAACACTTAGGCCTAGAGGTCAAAGTCACTTTTCCGGATACTCCTTTTATACTACTCTGTAACGACCTGCTTCCCAGCGAGATAGATATGCTTTTGGAAACAAAAGTACTTGGGGTAATCTTAAAAGAGACTTCGGTGAATTCACATAGCGCCATCTTGCTGCGTGCAGCCGGTATCTGTTCTCTTATTGCTGATACAAAAACATTCAAACAAAATGAAATACTGATCCTTGATACACATTCGGGGGTGATCGTGCAAACTCCGAGCAGTGATGATCTGCAAAAAGCAAACGTGCGTTCAGCGCAGGATGCAGCCCAAAATCTACACTCTGCAAAGAAACGATTTGAATCTGCAACAACACAAAAAGGCAAAGTAATTAACGTTTTTGCCAATGTGGGGGATGTAAACTCTGCAAAAATAGCCAAAGAAGAAGGTGCTGAAGGTATAGGACTTTTACGTTCCGAGTTTTTATTTAAGGAGGTCAAACCGTCTTTGGAAACACAGCAAAACGCCTACAAAGAGATCTTTGACCTCTTTAGCAATATTACCGTTCGGACCCTTGATGTCGGGGGAGACAAAGCACTTCCCTACATAGACATCCCTTCAGAGGCCAACCCTTTTTTAGGCATACGCGGAGTACGGCTCTTTCAAACACATCCTCAACTCCTGGAAGAACAGTTGCATGCCATTTTTCTGGCTGCAGGAGAAAAAAGCATTAAAATCATGTTTCCTATGGTCTCTACAGTAGAAGAGTTCACAGAAACAAAAGCTTTTGCCCTGAAGGTAGCTGAAAAATATCAGCTTGACATTTCACATATTCTCTTTGGGATCATGGTTGAAGTACCCTCTGTACTTTTTCTCCTGGAAAAATTCAATGAGGTGGTAGACTTTTACTCCATCGGAACCAATGACCTCACACAATACCTTTTTGCGATAGAAAGAACACACTCCAGTCTCAAAGCAGATGCGCTTTCACCGGTACTTTTCTCTGCTATTGAAACTATTCTCAACAAAGCCAGCAAGCCTGTAAGTATTTGTGGTGAACTTGCGGGCAATAAAGATGCCATAGAAAGACTTTTGGCTCTGGGACTGGAAACCCTCAGTGTTTCACCTAAAAGCATAGCACAAACTAAAGAGGAAATAAGACATGTTTAACTTACTTCAACGCATCGGTAAAGCACTGATGACCCCTATTGCTGTACTCCCTGTTGCAGCACTGTTACTTCGTTTAGGTTTTGGAGACATCTTTGATGGAGAGGTAGCCCTCATCATGAAATCTGCCGGTGAAGCTGTATTTTCCAATTTAGACCTGCTCTTTGGTATAGGTATCGCCTATGGTCTGGCAAAGAACAATGACGGTGCGGCAGCACTGTCCGGAGCCATCGGTGTACTCATAGCAAAAGCCGTTTACCTCAGCATTGACAAGGATGTCAATATGGGTGTCTTTGTCGGTATCATTATCGGTGTACTGGCAGGCACACTCTATAACCGCTACCATAACATCAAACTTCCCGAATTTTTAGGCTTTTTTGGAGGAAAACGTTTTGTACCGATCATCACGGCGATTTCTGCCGTAGGTGTTGGTGTACTTGCAGGATATTTTTGGCACTTTGCCCAAAGCGGTATCGATGCATTTTCAAATGCCATCATAGGACTTGAAGAAGTGGGTACCTTCATCTATGGAACACTCAACCGCCTACTCATCCCTCTTGGATTACATCACATACTGAACTCTGTTTTTTGGTTCCAGTTAGGAGAATACACTTACCTGAAAGATGGCGCAGAAGTTGTAGCCAACGGTGACCTGCACCGTTTCTTTGCCGGAGATAAAACAGCCGGTACCTACATGTCCGGTTTCTATGTTGTCATGATGTTTGGTCTGCCGGCTATGGCCTATGCTATCTACCTGAACACTCCTAAGGATTCACGTAAAAAAGTAGGTGCCATTCTGGCAGGTGTTGCCTTTACTTCCTTTCTTACAGGAATCACAGAACCCTTAGAGTTTCTCTTTCTGTTTGCAGCACCGCTGCTGTTTCTTTTGCATGCCCTGCTTACAGGTTTGGCACTGGCCATAGCACAACTGCTGGACATTCATGCAGGATTCGGATTTTCAGCGGGATTCATAGATTATGTCATCAATTATAAGCTCGCAACCAACCCTCTACTCATCCTTCCTCTGGGAGCACTCTTCGCTCTGATCTATTTTGTGAGCGCTTATTACACCATCAAAATTTTTAAGCTCAAGATATTTGGAGAAGAGACAGAGACGAAGAGCAGAGAACAAGACTCTGAAGCAGAAGCGTTCATTTCTGCGCTGGGAGGAAAAGATAATATCGTAGATACCGATGCCTGCATTACAAGACTGCGCATGTCTGTAAAAGACAGTATCATGCTTACAGATGCCGATTTTACAGCACTTGGGGCCAAAGGTGTCATTCGTCCAAATACCACTTCTATTCAGATCGTACTTGGAACAAAAGCAGAAAGCGTAGCTGAGGCCATAAAAGAATCTTTAAAACACTAATTTGACTTGAATTTTTTCTCGATTATGGTTATACTTATATACTAGAATTGATAAAAATAAAGGTGCCCTTTTGCTAAAAAAAGCTTTACTACTTTCACTGTTTTTACTGCTGAACGGATGTTCCTTAAACAGCCTTAGCCCCTTAGGAGAAGTAGATAAAGTCCAAGTCGTCAGTAAAAATGCCTCTGTCTCCCACTATAGAGCATACTTTGTACGCACACGGCTAAAACCTATTAAAGATAATCAGAAGTATCTCTATTTCTATAACAAAAAGAAGAAAGACCTGGCTATCCTGCTACACAAAAATAATCACTATATCCTCTACAGTCTTTTCCACCCTGAAGCAGCAAAGATCACTATACGTGCCCATAAAAATACACGCTTCACTGCGATAGAAAAAGTATTAGAGAAACAAGGTTATCACTTAAGCAGTCCCCAGGATGCAGGGGCAACTTCTTTCGTGGCTTTACGTCTTTATAAAGGGATCAAAACACTGCTTGTAGAAGTCAAAGACTATAGTGCCTTGCAAATAAAATATCAACAAGCCATTAAAAACTATAATGCTGCCTCTATACACCATATCAAAACAAAACTGCCCCATTCACTCATCTCCGGATATTACGATAGATACTATAAACAAGCAAAGAGTGACGAAGCACGGCTACAACTCAAGATCATCGCTAAAAAGTTACAATTAGACAGTCTTGAAGAGATACAAAGCAATGAAGAAGCAAAAGCTGCACTGGCGAAAGAAATACCGGAAGAACCTGAAGAACCGAAAGCCCCTAAAGAACAGGAAGAACCTCAAGTATCCACATTGTCTTTTAATCATTATGCAAAGAAAGCTTCTTATGATGAACTTGACATCTATCTTGCAGAAAGCACAACAAAAAGTACGCTCTCGTTTAATCAATATGCACAACTTGAACAAAGACATACCGCACTTAAAGAAGAAAATCTTTTAAATGAGGGTTCACTGGAAGAGCTTATCTCTGCCTATAAAGTGACTAAAAAACCAAGCTATAAAAAACGCATTTTAGAACTGATGAAAGAAGTTCAAAAATAACTTTTTTATGCTTTAACCATCACAGTGGAGATATCTAAAAGTATGTTTGTTCCTTTTGGTATATTATGCTTTATTTTAATCGGTATACGCAACTCATCAGAAAGTTTTTTTACAATATGCAGACCAATACCAATACCTCTGTCTTGCTCTTTATAATAGCGTTTAAAAACCTTTGAAGGATTTTTGATACCTTTGCCTGTATCTTTAATAGATAACACCGTTCCCTCTTGAGCAACAGTCACTACCCCATGAGCCATATTATATTTACCTGCATTACTTAGGAGATTATCCAGTATACGTGTAAAGGCATCTTTATTTGTTTCTATCGTAAGGTTAGGTATAGAGATCCTGTAGTCTATATCTGGATATAACACTTCAAAATAGTGCACACGTGCTTTCACTAAAGGCTTCAGAGAAAACTTTTCTGACTGTTTAGGCACCCCCTTAAGAAAAGTTTGTAAATTCTCCTGCAGGGAAAGTATACTTTCTATATTGTTCTCTAATCTTTCTATTTTCGGATTTTCACCTATCTCTCTTTTAAACAGGGAAAGGTTTATTTTCATAGAACTGATCGGGGTATTGAAATCGTGTAAAATATCTTTGACGAACTCTTCATTCAGCTGTAGCGCTTTATGTAGTGGTCTTAAAGCATAGATGGCAAACAGCAAAGAGATCAAAGAAGCAAAGAGAGAATAGCGTAAAAACTTATGTTTTATTTTACTTTTAAGTTCCTTCACTCTTTGCACATATCTTTCTCTTGGATAGACCACTTTCATCAAAGATTTGTCAACAGTAGGTATCTTAAAATAACTGTAAAAATCTCCATCTTTGTAGAGTATGTTTTCTTCTTTCTTGTCATCTTTATCGACAAAGTCCGTTGAGACTCCCTCACAGTGAACTGTATAGGCGCAGAGTTTCATTTCAAGATGAATTGTCTCCTCTATATTCACTTTTTTCGCCCGATATTCATGCCAGAAATTAATCGCCAACAGCACTTCCAAAAGTATAAAAAACATAAAAAAACTTTTTAAAAATGCCTCCAGCTCATATGTTTTCAATCATATACCCCTGTCCCCGAATATTTTTTATATCTATACCTAAACGGGCTTTGAGTTTAGCCAGGTTGACACGTAAGGCATTTGCAGAAGGATACTCCAAACAATCCATCAGGGTAAAGCTGTCTACTATTTTATTTTGCTGGGTCATTAAGAGATGAAAAAGGTTTTGCTGCACCTCTCCCAAACCTATGGTTTTATCAGCTTTTTGTAAAAGACGTGTGACTGGATCGTAACATAGATCTTGAATATATAACAAAGTATCTGTCTGCTGATATTTACTTTTGATACGAATAACAAGTTCTTCCGGATCAAAAGGTTTTTTGATGTAATCTTCTGCACCGATCTTGAATCCTCTTGCGATAGAGTTTATATCCGTAAGGGCTGTGATGTAGATGGCAGGTGTGGTATCACCGGCTTCCTTAAGTGCGGAGAGTACATCAAAGCCATCCTCGTCAGGAACATTAACGTCAAAGATATACAGATCATAAGTTTGGGAGAAGGTGAGGTCATATACTTCTGTACCTCTGTGTGCAATATCGACGATATAGCCTTCAAGCTCTAAAAATTCTTTAAGGCTGGCAGCTAAGATCTGGTCATCTTCAAGTAGTAATATCTTCATCATGCCATAGTATACAAAAGTAGTATTAAGGGAACCTCTAATAATAGGTAATACTATTTGTCATCTTTCTTTTTTTTAGGTGATTTCAGCACAATAAAAAATACAACCAGGATCACAGCATAAGCGATATAATAAATATTGTCATCTTGTGGCATCACTTCACCTCCATGATCATATCGCCTGCTTTGACGATAGTTAATCTTTTATCTATCTCTTTTACATCACTCTCTTCCATAATGATAACAGGCGTGATAATATCTTTAGCATGTTCACGGATATATGCCAGATCTGCTTCAATGATCACATCGCCGGCTTTTACCTCATCCCCTTCATTAGCGATACGTGTAAACCCTTTACCTTCCAATGCCACAGTCTCCAGACCTATGTGTACCATCACTTCCAGATCTTTTGGACTTTTAATACTATAGGCATGATTGGTGGAAAATATTTTGCTCACTACACCGTCTATAGGTGCTTTAAACCTATTTGACATAGGGATCACTGCTACACCGTCACCTACAAGTTTTTGAGAGAACACTTCATCATCCACAGATTCGAGTGCTACAACTTGACCATCCACCGGTGACCTCACTTCTCTTACTTTACGTTTTAAAAATCCGAACATTCTTATCCTTTAGAACGCATATGAAGCAAAACTCCACACACTACGTTAACACTGGGGTTACTTCAGCAGCAGGCTCTCGCAAACGAGTTGCTTAGCCTTTATATTTCACTTCTCCAGCGATTATCGTTGATATGATACTAAAGTTTTCATCAAAGATGACTATATCGGCATCATACCCCTCTCTCAATTCACCTTTACTGACACCCAGTTTTAGTGCGGGTATCTTGGTCACAGAGTTGACAAGTTCTACCTTTGTCATAGAAGTATGTTTGCGCATATTTAACAGTGCCTCATTCATTTTAAGGACAGAACCGGCAAGCGTACCGTCTTCGAGTTCTGCTTTACCGTCTGCTACCTCAACCCTACGTCCTCCCAGATCATAGGTACCGCATTTCATGCATCCTGCCCGCATCGCATCTGTGATGAGTATGAGCTTCTCTTTTTTAACTTGCTGTGCCAATTCCAGTACGGAAGGATGCGTATGTACCAAGTCGGCAATAATGTCGCAGGTCACATCGGAATCAAATACTGCACCCACAATACCCGGTTTTCTGTGATGGTAAGGATTCATGGCATTAAAAAGATGTGTCACATGAGAAACACCCCAGCCAAAGCTCTCTTTACTCTTTTCAAAAGAAGCATCCGAATGCCCTATACTCAATATAATGTGAGGATACTCTTTTGCCAAGTGTTTGATAAAACCTTCTGCGCCCTCTACTTCAGGTGCAAGTGTGATCATTTTGACTTCTTGCATATACTTTTTTATGAGAGCCAGGTTGGGTGACTGGACATATTCCTTGTCCTGTGCTCCATGTTTCTCAGTATTGATAAAAGGCCCTTCAAGATGAATACCCAGTATATTGGCACCTGAAACAGTCGATTTATGATCTTGAATATTTTTCAGAGCGTTGTCGATATCTTGCAGAGACATGGTCATGGTAGTTGCCAAAAATGAAGTGGTTCCTGTTTGAAGCACTGTGCTAGAAAGCATTTCCAGTGCCTGAGGTGTGGCATCCATCACATCTGCACCGCCGGAACCGTGTATATGCAGATCTATAAATCCTGCGCTTACATAGTGCCCTTTTGCATCTATAACCTCTACATTGTCAAGGTCAACGGTCTCTGCGATCTTGATGATCCTAGCATCAAATAAAAGTACCTGACCTTCTAAGATCTCATCATTGACCATGAGTTTGGCATTGATGATGGCTTTCATTGGTACTTAGGTGTCACGAAGTCTCTCTTTCAACACACGCTTCAACACTTTACCCGTAGCATTTTTAGGAAGTTCCGGAATGATATGGATCTGTTTGGGTATCTTATAATTTGCAAGAGACGCTCTCATATATTTTTTTAACCCTGCTTCATCCAGTGTCTCTACCCCCTCTTCGAGCTCTATATACACGACAGGGGCTTCTCCGCTCTTTTCATCTACAATACCGATGACCGCAGAGACACCCACCCCTTCAAAGACATCGATGACCTCTTCTATTTCACGGGGGTAAATATTGATACCTTTGGAGATAATAAGATCTTTTCTTCTGTCTACGATAAACAAAAAACCTTCATCATCCATATATCCCACATCACCTGTCAGCAGCCAGTCGTTAATGATCGTTTCCTCTGTAGCCGTAGGACGGCCGAGATAGCCCTGCATAACATTATCACCTTTGACGATGATATCCCCTATCATCCCAAAGTCCACTTCATTCATATCATCATCCACGATCTTCATTTCGTATCCGTAAAGTGCAGTACCGACAGACCCTGCCTTTTGTTTTTTAAAGGTGTTCATACTCACAGCAGGGGAGGCTTCACTTAGTCCATAGCCTTCAAGCAGTGTCGCACCTTTGAATTTTTTTGCCATGGCATCCAGTGTTTTTGGCTGCAGGGCCGCTGCACCTGAGATAAAGGCACGAAGGCTGTTGAACCACATAAAGTACCAGGGAAGTTTGGCTTTTGCCAAGGCATTATAAACATCGGGGATACCGAAAAAAAGGGTCACACGTTTCATCAAAGTCTGTTTAAAAATATTAGAGAAAGGTTTAAGTGATTTGATGATGACGATACTCGCTCCTACATACAGCGGCAGCATCACACCTATGGAAAAAGTGAAAGAGTGGAACATCGGCAAAAAGACGATCGCTCTGTCTTTAGCCTTCACATTGATCGTTCTTCGACCCGACTCAGTGTTTGAAAGTACATTTTTGTTACTTAGCATGGCACCTTTGGGTTTTCCGGTAGTGCCTGAGGTATAGATAATTACTGCTGTATCTTCAAGCTTTCCGACCTTGTTCTCTACACTTTTTTCCGAGCTTAAGGCTTCATCAAAATCTACATGCTGTACACCTTCAGCAGATTTCTCACCTTCCCACACAATGAATTTACACAAGGTACTGGCTTTAGAGCTGTTGACCACTTTCTCATGGATCGAAGAAGCCAAGAGAACAGAAGAACCGCTGTCTTCCAATATATAGGTCACTTCATCCTCTTTGAGGAAAGTATTGATAGGCACCAGGATCGCACCCAGTTTAGAGACTGCAAAGATCGTATAGATGAATTCCGGAGAGTTACGTAAAAAGAGTGCGACCTTATCACCCTCTTTAACACCCTTGTCATCCAAAAAACCTGCAAGTCTATCGACTTTTTCAAGTATTTCACCATAGGTGATCTTCTCGTCATCTACAAAAAGTGCTACTTTTTTCTTGCGCTTTTTAGCCTGAAATGTGATCAGTTCATAAAAATTATTAAAAGGGTAAGCCATCTTAATACTCGTACGACATACCCAAGGTGGTCAGGAATGCTCCACCTTTTGAAAAAGTACCGCCGTTATTCAGCAAAGAGCTTTGATCGAGATGTGCCCCTCTTGTAAGAGAAAATGACTCTTTACTGTCATACAGGAATGCTGCACCCCAGGAAAGATCTTTTGTTTGCTGATACCTGAATCCTATGGAAGCTATTTTAGCATCCGAGTCCGGAAGTTCAAACCCTATCGTATTCTGAGGTACCGGTGTGTCATCTATGGCAAACCCGAACATCGCAGTGATCTTGTTATCCATTTTAATAGTCGCCCCCACCCTATAAGTATTGGTATCATTCCAGTTTTTTGGGATAGGCGCATCAAATGCCGCAGGCACATACCAACTTCCGAAACCCGTATAATCAAAATCCAAGGTGTCATATGTGGACCAGAATGTTCTCTCGTAATTAAATTCCACTGTGAATTGATCATTCCATGTTTTAGAGACGGCAAGATTCAGTGCAGCAGGCAAAGGGACTTCCACAGAGGCATCACCATCATAGAGTAGTCCATAGGGAGCGGCGTAAATTTTTGCAGTTCCCTCTTCTTTCAGATCAACATTTGAACGGTAGGTTGCCGCCAAAATAATATCGGATGTAGGCTTGTACGTGAGTGCCAGGTTATACCCGAATGCTATCGTGTCTCCATGCATATCACGTGCAGCACTTGGCACTCTGGGATCGATCGCGTTGGCATAGGCAGAATTACTTTTTACCACACCTTCAGAGTAGATCATTCTCAAACCCGCACCCACAGAAAAATCCTCATTTATCTTATAAGACATACTGGGATTGAGTTCTATCACTTTTAAGGTAAACTCTTCTGCTGTAGCTTTTTGAAAAGGTGTTTCCCAACGTTTTGTAAGTCCTCCGGGTACTACTAAACTCACCCCCCATCTAAACGCTTCATAATCCTCTATCACCGGCGCAACATAATGCAAAGTCGGGATCAATATATTTTCTGTTTCCGACTTCCCGGAAACAGGGAACTGTAAAGAGTAGTGAATGGACGGAAGATTCACTAGGGTTAAAGCAGCATCCACATAACTTGTATCTGCATTCATAAAAGCCATATTCGCAGGGTTAAAATAGGCAGTATCTGCTCCCATCGTATGTGCCACATAGGCTGCACCCAGAGCCATGGAGTTCAGTGACTGTTCCGGGATCTTGTATCCCCCTGCCATGACCATTGAACTTGCTATTGCACTTAGTGCCAATATTTTTACTATTTTCCCCATTATTCTTCCCCTAAAGATAAAATTTACTTTTCAATCAACGCATACAGTGCCTTGATCTCTTCTGCCCAGATCGATTCATCAATGGTTTCCAAGACAAGTGGTATATCATCCATACGCGGGTCATTCATGATAAACCTAAAAGTATCCCAACCTATCTCTCCCCGTCCCAATGAATCATGCCTGTCCACTCTTGAACCCAACTTTGGTTTAGAATCATTGATATGCATTCCCATCAAATACTGGGATCCGACAATACGGTCAAATGCCCCCATCGTTTCATCATAAGTTTCTCTTGTCCGAAGATCATACCCTGATGTAAAAGTATGACAGGTATCCAAACAAACACCTACTCTGCTTTTATCTTCGATCTTAGCGATGATATGCCCCAAATGTTCAAATTTGTACCCAAGGTTGGATCCTTGCCCTGCAGTATTTTCTATCACCAGTTTTACATTGGAGTCTTTTGTGGCATCTATGGCTCTGTTCATAGATTCTGCGATCACATCCAGACAGCCAAGTTCTGCCTGCATCAACTTATCATTATATTCAGGATCTTTTTTAGGAATCTTCACCAGGTGCGAACCGGGGTGAAAATTAAGTCTGTCCAGTCCCAAGATACGACAACGTTCCAACTCATCAATGAAGGCATCTCTGGATTTTTCAAGCTTCTCTGTTTCAGGATGTCCAAGATTGATAAGGTAAGAGTCATGAGGGAGTATATGCTTGGGCAGAATGCCTGAAGCTTCAAGGTTTTTATGAAAGGCATCGATGGTTGCGGTCTCTAAAGGTTTTGCGACCCATTGTCTCTGATTTTTAGTAAAAAGCGCAAACGCTTTTGCGCCTATCGCCATAGCATTAAGCGGAGCATTATCTACTCCGCCGCTTGCACTCACATGTGCACCGACAAATTTCGCCATCCTGGAACCTTATTGCTGTTTTTTGATCTTTATAAGTATTGTATTGATTGTATCACGGAAAATGACTTCGTTATTTAAAACACTGTAGTCAATGTTATATTTACCTTCTTTTATGATTTTTTGTGTAAAGCCGTTACGATTTTTTTCTAAATTTTCTCCATTAAAAATTGCTTTTCCCCTGAAGATATTTTCCAATATCTCTTCCGGATACTGTCTGCTTAAGACTTCTTTGTTGAAAGCACGTTTGCCCATACACTCCAAAAGACTCATACAGACAGAGCTTTCAGAGATTTCCAGAGACATCAATGCCTGTCCGCTGCTGTAAATTTCTGCCTTTACCTCTTCTTTATTTTCATAAATGAAACCCATATCTGCATATTTGAATGCAGGCGTTTTAAATATGATCAATGCAGCATTTTGATGGGTATAGTTTTTTGTCACACAGGCTGTCAAAATAAAACTTATTATTAAAAATAAAATGCTTCGTCTCATATGCATCTGTTTTCCCTTTTTTTTAAGCAAAGTATACACTATTTAAGAGATTATTAAGCACTCAATCACTATAATTCCATCCACAAGTTGCAGCTGGCCCCATCGTCTAGCGGTTAGGATCCATGGTTTTCATCCATGTTACAGGAGTTCAAGTCTCCTTGGGGTCACCATTTTACAACTTGTAAACTTATCAATATTTGTGGCCCCATCGTCTAGCGGTTAGGATCCATGGTTTTCATCCATGTTACAGGAGTTCAAGTCTCCTTGGGGTCACCACTTACACTATAAAACTCATAAAAAAGGTCATTATGTTACGTATTTTCATTCTTTCAACATTATTATCAGCATTACTTTTCTCTGCCTCTAACTTTACTGTAAAAATTGCTGTTTTCGATAAACAGGAACGTCTTCAAAAAGCCATAGAGAGATTATCACCAGCACTTCAAAAGACTGTGCGTACCTACAAGAGCAGAAATATGATCTATGCCTATACGATACCGACCACAGACAAAGAAACACTTAAAAAGCTTCTCCTGACTTCACCTATCCACACCACAAAAAAACCACCAGTTCCCTAAAATAAGGGCAAGAGAGAAGATGGCTCAAATTGTAGTGCCTAATTAATATAGTACTTGACATACATTTACTATTATGCTAAAATACCTCTATGTTTATAAGAATCAAAAAAAGTAAAAACTCCCCAAAGTCTTCTGTTCAGATAGTTGAGTCTAAAAGAGTGGATGGAAAAGTAAAACAGAAGATCGTCAAACATATGGGAACAGCACTGGAGGGAGAGGAGCTTGACTCCCTAAGAGCCCTGGCAGAGTCAGTAAAACTGAGCATAGAACAATCAGGACAGTTGCCACTGTTTGCAGACAATGAGCCTGTATCTCCAACTCGGAATGAGATGAAAGAGTCCGATGCCGACAGAGAAGCCTTTGCGGTTAACCTCCTAGATATCAAAGAAGAAAAAAGAGTGATCAAAGGTATACACGATGTGTATGGTAAACTCTATGACGAACTGGGCTTCAACACTATTATTACCAATCCTGCTAGAAATAAAAGAAGCCAAGAGGCTCTCAAAGAGATTGTCTTAGCAAGAGTAGCCAATCCCGAGAGTAAAAGAGGCAGTGTGATGAACCTGGAAGCAAACTTTGCAGTCAATTTGGATCTGAACCTGGTTTACCGTATGATGGATAAGATAGAAGATAAAGAGATACTCAAACTCAATAAACTGGTTTATACTAAAACCAAATCACTTTTTAAACAGAAAATAGATGTCATCTACTTTGATGCGACTACCTTATACTTTGAGAGTTTCAGTGAAGATGAATTTAAAAGAAACGGTTATTCCAAAGATGGGAAGTTTAACCAGCCACAAGTGGTCTTGGCTCTGATGGTGACTAAAGAAGGCTTGCCTGTAGGCTATAAAGCCTTTAGTGGAGATACCTTTG
Organism: Sulfurovum sp.; assembly: GCA_002733215.1. Classification (GTDB taxonomy): domain Bacteria; phylum Campylobacterota; class Campylobacteria; order Campylobacterales; family Sulfurovaceae; genus Sulfurovum. The sequence goes on from NVUY01000003.1 coordinate 152,777, forward strand.
ACGGACATACGCTGATTCCAGTCCTCAAAGAGATCAAAGAGCATTACGATTTGGATAAAGTAGTCTATGTAGCAGATGCAGGGATGTTCAACAGAGACAATCTTAAAGAGTTTGAAACCTTAGATGAACATAAGATGACTTATATTGTAGGTGCCAGAATAAAAAATATGCCACAAAGCATTAAAGAACAGATCCTGAACCTTGATAACTATGCAGCCATGAATGACAATACCAAAGTAGCAAGCTTTGAATATGAAGGTAAAAAGCTACTGGTATCACACTCCCTCAAAAGAGCAAAAAAAGATAAATATGAGAGAGAAAAGGGAATAGAAAAACTAAGAGTCAAACTTTCAAAAGAAAAATCAGTTAAAACACATCTCTCCAATCAGGGCTATAAGAAGTATCTCCAATTAGAAAATAGTGATAAAAGCACAAACAGTAAAAACTGTGATATGAACATTGTACTCAATGAAGAAAAGATAAAAGAAGATGCTTTGTGGGATGGACTCAAAGGTATCATTACCAACAATAGTGAATTAAGCGATGAAGAACTTATTGGTCAGTATACCAATCTCTGGCAAGTAGAAGAGTCTTTCAGGATTACCAAACATGATTTAAGAGTAAGACCTATTTATCATCATAAAGAGAGCAGGATCAAAGCCCATCTTGCTATCTCTTTTATGGCATATACCCTTGTAAGACATTTAGAACACAGAGTAAGACTTCAATACAAAAAGCTCTCTCCTCAAAGAATACGAACAGCACTGCTTGGCGTTCAAGAGAGCATACTTTATGATACCAAAAATGATAAAAAGTTTGGACTGCCATCGAGTATTACTATTGATGCAGAAAAGATTTATAAACTGATGGAGGTGAGGATAAATAAAATACCGTATCTCTTGTAGTGCCTACTTTTTTAGAAAAACCCCGTGTTTATGGGGTTTGGTCTGGGTTGGTAGGTGAAGTCGGGATACGTACAGCTTCTTCCAGTTTTTCTACCGAACCATTTACAAGAAAAGTATACCATATCTATCTAATATATGACTTCTCCTCTTTATGTAATTTCATACTCTCCAAATCACTTCCAACTCTTTAGAAAGCTGTGCTATATTAAAAGGGTTCTTCTCTTCTTTTACTCTTCCTATTGTATTCTCTGTAAAAACGAATGGTTGTAAATAATACGTACCGTTATATTTTCTTTTGAGCAGATCTTTAATGATCCTATTGATTTCTTCTACTCTTAACAGATCCCTATGTACAGTTGTTCTCACTTCAAAAGGAAACTGTTTTTTGATTAAAAAATTGAGTGTCTCGGAAAAACTATCAAAATGTTTATCTTTTGTTATCTCGTAATACTTCTCTTTGGGTGCCTTGTAATCAAGCGCAATATAGTCAATTAGTTTATTTGCTACCAACACTTGAATCATTTCAGGATTTAACCCATTGGTATCCAGCTTGATTTTAAACTTTAACTGCTTGATCTTTTTACAGAATGCTACCAGATCACTGTAGAGTGTAGCTTCTCCTCCAGATAAAACCACCCCTTCAAGAAGTCCTACTCTACTATTTAAAAAGACTAATGCCTCTTCTTGGCTTATCTTTCCTTCTCCAAATACAAGATCTTTATTGTAGCAATATACACAACGTATATTACACTTGGTAAACCAAAAAATAGTCGCTAGATGATTAGGATAATCCAACATTGTAAATGGTGTAATGTCATAAATGGGTTTAGGAAACATTAGGTCGTGATGATTTTTCAAGAAAAAAACTTCTCTCTTGATGCTCACCTTTTTTACCGATATTAAAACTCTCTACTGGCCTATGGTAGCCCATCACTCTTGTGTAAACAATGCATTTTGTTCTCTCGAATTCATTACGATGAAGTATCTCTTCTTTTTTCATTTTTTTTCTCCTACTGTTAATAAAAATTGCTCTACGCACTCTTTGGCATTATGTACCAAACTATCAATCTCTTCTTTGCTCGCATTCTCTACATGAATACCACAAATTACCAAGAGATCATTTCCTATTTTATCATAAATGATATTTGCCATTCTCTCTGAGACGATATGATCTTTATGACCTTTCTTGATCATAGTTTGCAAATGTCCCTTTTCTTCTATCAATGTTGCTGAACCAATATGCTCCTCCTCTCCGCCTGTAATAATAACAAGCTTGTCCTTACCTATCTTATGAGACTGCAATGTGACGGTATAGCGCCCCTCACCTGCACTGATCATCAGCATGCCTTCTGCAATATCACTTCATCACATTGGGGACAATACTCATGTTCCCCCGAGAGATAACCATGTTTCTCACAAATAGAAAAGGTTGGTGTGATAGTAATATAAGGCAGTCTAAAATTACTGATGACAGTTCTTACCAGTTTTCTGGCTGCTTCTGAGGAACTGATCTTCTCTCTCATATACAGATGCAATACAGTTCCACCTGTATATTTGCACTGCAGATCATCTTGCAGTGTTAACGCCTCAAAAGGATCATCCGTATAAAATACAGGGATTTGAGAAGAGTTGGTATAGTAATTGTTCTCCTTCGTTCCTGCCTGGATGATATCGTCATACCTTTTGGCATCTTCTTTAGCAAACCTGTAGGTTGTTCCTTCTGCCGGTGTTGCTTCCAGGTTATAGAGGTTTCCCGATCTCTCTTGAAAATCCTTGAGTTGATCTCTCATAAAGTCCAAGATTCTCATAGCCATTTCTTCTCCAAATTCATCAGCTATATTATGCTTATCATTAGAGAAATTTCGTACCATCTCATTCATTCCATTAACACCGATGGTAGAGAAGTGGTTGTTAAACCCGGGGAGATATCTTGCCGTATAAGGGAAAAGTCCTCTATCGTACATCTCCTGGATAAATATCCTTTTTTTCTCAAGTGTTGCGTAGGCATACTCCATGAGTTTGCTAAGCCTTATAAAAAGCTTCTCCTCATCTCCTGCATAGAGATATCCCAATCTTGCCATATTGATCGTCACAACACCGATACTTCCCGTCATTTCAGCACTTCCAAACAGACCTCCACCCCTCTTGAGAAGTTCACGAAGGTCCAATTGTAACCTACAACACATACTTCGTACATGTCCAGGCTTATACGCCTCTTCATTGGGTATCAATACGCCATTTTCATCTCTAATATACTGACTGCCTATAAAGTTTTGAAAATAAGAAGATCCCATTTTTGCTGTATTTTCAAAAAGGATATCCGTATTTTCTCCATACCAGTCAAAATCTTCTGTGATATTTACTGTAGGTATAGGAAAAGTAAAGGGCTGTCCACTCTTGTCACCCTCGGTCATCACCTCATAGTAAGCTCTGTTAATGAGATTCATCTCATGTTGAAAATAGTGATAGGTCATACTCTCCAAAGAGTTGATGTCTTCACCTCTCTCTTTAGCGCTCTCCAATAACGCTTCATCATCCAAGCCAGAAAACAGATGTTTCTGGTCTCTTGTCGGTATTTGATCTTTCAGATCAGCAGGAACCGTCCAGTCAATAGTAATATTGGTAAAAGGGCTTTGTCCCCATCGTGCCGGGACATTAAGGTTGTATACAAAGCTTCTAATTGCTTTTTTTATCTCAGCAAACGAAAGTCTGTCTTTAAACACATAAGGGGCCAGATAGGTATCAAATGATGAAAATGCCTGTGCTCCTGCCCATTCACTCTGCAAAATACCCAGAAAATTTGCCATCTGTCCCAGTGCCTCTCTAAAGTGGGCAGGAGCTCTACTCTCTACCCTGCCTCTGACACCATTAAACCCTTCATCCAACAATACTCTCAAACTCCATCCTGCACAATATCCGGTCAAACAGTCCAGGTCATGAATGTGATAATCTCCATCTCTGTGCGCATACCCCTCTTCTTTAGAGTAGATTGTATCCAGCCAAAAATTTGCGATCACCTTACCTGCGGTGTTATTAACAAGTCCGGCGTTGGAATAGCCAGTATTGGAATTGGCATTAACCCTCCAGTCAGATTTATCGATATACTCTTTGATGGTCTGTGTAGAATTGATATAGGTAGTATCTTCATCAAGTCCCATTATCTGTTCTCTTTGGATCTTATGCATATGTCGATAGAGCATAAATGATTTCATCACTTCAAAATGTTGATGTGCATAAAGCACTTTTTCTATAATATCCTGAATCTCTTCGACCGAGATCTCATCTCTTTTTTTTATCGTATCCATTAACTCTGCAAAAACACTTTTGTCATAGGCTTTCACTTCACTCTCAAATGCTTTCTTGACAACATCTTCTATCTTAAATGGTACAAATTTCTGAGAACTTCCATCTCTTTTTATAATTGTTTTTATCATAACTATTTCTCCCATACTTTTACAAGGAAAGCATTATAACAGAAGCTGTTTCCAAATGGTTTGATACCTGTCAATAAATTAAAAATCTTTCATTGAAGCATTTTATTTAAATCATTTTTTGATTTAAATCAATAAATTTATTTGAAACTTATGCTAAGTAACCTCTTGAATAATTTTTGCCATATCAACCAATCTTTTAGCATACCCATATTCATTGTCTTGCCAGGCTGAGATTCTAAGTAGATTTCCTCCTACAAGACTTGTAAAAGGAAGATTGATCACAGCACTGTGAGGGTTCTGTATATAATCGTTGGACTCATTTGGCGTATTTGTAGTATCTAGTATATTTTTATACGAAGATTTCACCTCTGATTCAAATCGTTGATTGACCTCTTCTCTTGTATAACTCCCATCAAGTTTGATACTTAAATCATACAGTGTGGTACTAGGGATGGGCACTCTTATGCTTTTTGCATAAAGCTTCTCTTTGAGATGTGGAAAAAAACGAGCCGTTGCCTCAGCGGCACTGCTCATAAGAGGTATGATATTTTGCGTTGCAGAGCGTGTTCTCCGTATATCTTTTGAGTAATGTTTTCCATCAAGCAGATTCTGGTGACTTGTATAACTATGATACATACTCATCATCGCACTCTCTATACCAAAGTACTTATCTATGATCTGAAATATAGGGACAATGGCATTGGCTGAGCAGCTGGAATTCGAGATGATAGACTCTTGCTTATACTCCTTATGGTTTACACCAAGGATATACGTTGGGGTACTATCTGTCACAGGTGCAGAGATGATCACTTTACTTGCGCCATTCTCGATCAAAGGGAAATTAGACTCAGTAGATAAAAATATACCGGTACACTCTAAAACAACATCCACATTTAAAGATCTTATATCCATATTTTTAGGGTCAGCTTCAGAAAAAAGTTTTACTGTTTGATCATCGATAAAAAGTCTATCTTCTTTAACGCTTATATCATGATCAAGAGCTCCATAGATAGAATCGTATTTTAAAAGATATGCCATCTGTTCATAACTAGAGAGGTCATTGACACCCACCAACTCAAAACTGCTATCTTCAAGCATGATACGTGCAGCACTTCTGCCTATACGCCCAAAACCATTGATAAAAATGCGTATTTTTTTACAACTCATAGACGTTAAAACCATGCCGAGCTAAATATCTAACCGTGGCTCTCTCCATACTGATGCTGGTTCCTGTAATAAGGACAACTTTTTGATGATTTTGCATAGATAACATTATAATCAAAATACATAAACATTGTATTGATAAGTATCAAAACTCGATACTTATCAATCTCTTTTAGTCTTTAAAATGGTAAGATATATTACTATTTTATGTGGAAAAAAGATACTCGATGAAAAAATATTTGGCGGTTCACCTACCGGATTTGTGGATTTCAATCGATCCAAATACAGATGGGACACCAACATCTATGACTTAATGAATGCCAATACCTGGTTTCCTTCTGAAGTCAATACCAGCACTGAAAAAAAGAACTTTAACAACCTCACCGATAATGAACAATCCATCTACAAAATGACTTTTGCACAATTTAGTTTCAATGACTCGGCACAAGAAGAGTACCTGTGTGACTTTAGAAGACTGGCAAATAACCGTCTGGTAAAATCTGTACTATCTCTTCAAATCATGCAAGAGGTAAACCATTCTAAAAGTTACGCTGTTCTCCTTGATGCCTGTGGAAACTCTGATGAAGTTTTCACTAGAATTTCATTCGCTCTTTGATGCAATGCATGAAGTAATACCAGTTATATCTTACTACCTTCCCCTGCGATACTTTCAATCGTTGATTCTCTAAACATTTTTTGTAATTGCACTTTGGATTTTATCCATTTATCATGTAATGCACATTTGTGTTTTGCATCACAAAAATCAATGCCAAGGATACACGCTTCATCTTTAATGGAATCATTGAACAGGGTTAAAATATCGCTCACTGTGATCTCAGATGCTTTTTTGAGAAATTTATATCCGCCTTCACGACCTCTAATAGATTCAATAAAACCAACGCTTACCAATTCAGTCATGATCTTTGTTAAAAACTTATAAGGTATGTTCAAATTCTCCGATAACTCTTTTGCAGAGATAAGTGGTTTGTCTTTATGATTGACCATATACGCCAAAATCCGTATCGTATATTTTGAAGTATTACTTAATTGCATTAGGTTCCTTTTATCGTTTTATAGAGATAGTTTTATCATAGTTTATATTAAAGTATATTTAATTACTACTCTAAGGTAGAATTAACTCCTATCCTGCTAATATTCCAATTACTACTTAGATGTAGAATTTAAAAAAAGGATAATCTTATGACTGAACGTATAACGAAAAGTATGGCTAAGAATATTTATTATGGTGGCGGTTTGTTTGCACTTTTAATATTTGCAGGTCTTACTTTTGATACAGTTAAACAGATACCGGAGCGATCAAATCAAGTTGCTATGACTGAATCTGTTGTCCATGGTAAATCATTATGGGAAAAGAATAACTGTGTAGGTTGCCATACTATTTTAGGAGAGGGGGCATATTATGCTCCTGAATTAGGAAATGTATTTAAAAGGAGAGGTGCTTCTGATGCAACAACCTTTAAATCATTTATGCAAGGATGGATGGCTGCACAACCGCTTGCAATACCAGACAGAAGAAAAATGCCACAGTTTAATTTAACCGAAACAGAGGTGAATTCACTTGCAGATTTCTTGATCTGGACATCTAAAATTGATACAAATGAATGGCCACCGACCATTGAAGGATAGGAGATAGTATGAAATACACATCACAAATGGTCGCAAAACCATATTTTATTTTTGCATTGATTCTTCTCGCAGGAGAAATTTTATTTGGTCTGCTTATGGCAGTACAGTACTTGTTTGGCGATTTTTTATTCCCACTCATTCCGTTTAATGTACTCAG
>NVUY01000025.1 GCA_002733215.1 Sulfurovum sp.
ACACCAAATGAAGCTTTTTATGGTTTAGAAATGTCAGCTTAAGGCAGAAATAGATATGATTTTTGAACTTAGAAATTGCACTTCAGATTTAAATTTTGGTGTTTCTATTGTGTTTATTCTCTAATGCAGGGGATGGGCAGTCATCTCATCATCTATAGCTTTTTTAACCTTGGCAGTCATTTCATCATAGCTTAGTCCCTTTGGATAAACCGGTTTTAAATATTTGATGATGACAGGTAAAGGTCTTGGAAAAAGTTTTCCAGTAGGCAGTGCTTCAAAAGTACCGTCAAGCACAACAGGCACGACAGGAATATCAAGTTCTATGGATAAAATGGCAAAAAATTTTTTAAACTCTAGAAGTTTTCTGTCTCTTGTCCTGGCACCTTCAGGAAATATAAGAAGATGATGCCCCTTGCTTAAAATAGAAGCACTTTTTTGCATCGAAGTCTTAAGGCTTTTATTGTAATCAATCAGGATGCTTTGTGCTCTTTTTGTAATAAACCCCATGATCTTTGTCCCAAACACCATCTCAAAAGCCAGAGAAAATGTATTTTCTGAAACCCCTTTGGGTAAGGCAGCCATCATCATAAAGCCATCAAGCATACTTTGGTGATTTGGTACGATAATACAGGGTTGCTTTGGAATATTTTCAGGATGGTGGATGGTCAGTGAAAAGTACAGTTTAAAAAGAGGAAGAAACAAGGCTCTATAGACTTTAAGGTAGGCTGATGAAGTAACAGGTTCATAATCTATCTTCTCAGAAAGTATCATGTGCCAGTTTATCTCTGTATCGGTTATTTTTTGTTTATTTTTGCTGACATAATGATAAAGTTCTTTTAGAATCATCATTTGTGAAAACTCAGACTCAGTGATATGCACAGCAAAACTTTGATCTATAAAGGTTAAAAGTTCAACATAATTGAGTGAGTCAAGATGAAGATCAAGTTCAAGATGCGAGGAGAGTAAAATGGGTTCTCTGCTGAGAGTAGAGAGGAACTTTTTTATATGTTGGTAGACGATATCTCTTGGTTCTTCTTCTATGATAATGGCAGGGGAGATTTGCTCTTGCATACATACTGCAAGTTTACTTCTGTCGATCTCTCCTTTGTCATCTTTGGGTAGAGGTGTACCTACAATCTTATACTCTTTTATTTTATATCTTTCGTGAGCCTCTATATTGTAAAGTTCTACCGCATACCATTTTATCTCATTTTCAAGATGTAGGATCCTATGCTCTTTGGCTTTCTGAAAGTCCGGATAGATGAGTGCCAGAAGATAGCCATCATACACAATGACTGCAATCTCTTTAACAAGATCAGATATCTCAAGAATTTCTTTCTCAATTTTTCTTAGATTGGTTTGTTTATCTCTTTTCATATTGAAATGATACCTTTTTTAAAAATAATCTGAATAATATGGGGACTGTTTCCACCTTTAATTCAATAGTGATAAAAAGCCTGATAAAAAAACTTCACTATGCATCTGCTTACCCATCACCTCTAAAGTAAAAGGCTACCCTTTTGAAGTAGCCTTGCCCAAAAGCTTAGAAGTAGAGGGTGTCATACTCTCAGAGCAGATCAAGACTTTGGACTTTGTAGCTAGGGAGATAGTGTTTATATGTGAAGCACCTCATGAGGTGTTAGTAAATGTACAGAAGAATGTTGTGGCTTTGGTGGGGGAGGTTGATTGTTTAATATAGCCTGTGCCCTTTACTCGCAGCAGAAATAAACTTAGCATCGGCATCACCTGAACCCCCCCCCTTTTTTTTTCCTTGCGGTGCCAATTCGGCGCCGCAAATCATCAAACTCTTTTTTTGTCAAGACGAACATAAAGTCATCTTCATTGAAACAGTCTATATTTCTTTGGACTCAGGTATGCCTATACCTCTAGCAATATATGAATCCAAGGTTGAAGATGAAATACCTAATTCAGTTGCCATTTCTTTTTTGCCAATTGTTGCTTTCTTATATTTACTATATAAATAATTATATATTTCTTCTGTTTTTTCGCACACTATAATTCCTTTAAAGCATTATTTTCTACAGAACTAAAAAGTCTCGTAGTTTCAATTACAATAATTTTTTAGATCTTTAACGGACAAAAGTCTATACTCTACATCATAACCACTATATTTTTGAAGTAACTTTTCTGACTTAGTGATAAGCTCACCCAAATTTAACCTTTTTTCTTGTAGTTTTACTTCACAGATCAAAATCTTTTTTTCCCAATCATCTACAGCTACAATATCAATTTCGTTCTTGTTCCCTCTTTCCCAGTAGCTTCCTATAGCTGTATATTGCTTTTGCTCTTTAAAAAGTTCGATGAAGAGCTTTTCCAAAAATTTACCTTTAAAGGTATTGATATCCCTAAAGACAATCGTTTTCAACCTATCAAAGTTTTCAGCTTCAATAAGAGATTGATATTTGTATATAAACCTGAACCAAAATGCCAAAAAGTTATCTACGATCTCATATTTCTGAACCTTGGCATTTATCTTAGAACCCATAGGTTTAATAGATTTTATAATGTTGTAGTCATTCTCCAGTCTAGCAAGGTGCCCCGATATATTTTTCTCCAATATAGATTCAATCTCACTTCGTGATGTTTTGGAGGAAGCGATCAGGGATAGTATTGAAAAGTATGTTCCGTACTCTTTCCCAAACTCCTCTATAAGTCTACTTCTACCCTCGTCCAAGAAGAGTGAATTAGGACTTATAATATTTTCTATCATACTCTTTATCTCAAAACTTTTATAGAGTGTAAACAGTTCTATGTACTTTGCCACTCCACCTGTTAGCAGATAAAAGTCGAAGAAATTGTCATTCGTATATACACTATTGTCTTCTAATATCTCTTTGAGCACAGAGGGTTTAAATGGTTTTAAGTCTATCTTAAAATCTGCTCTTCCAAAAAGTGGTTCTTTATTATTTTCATATATTTTTTTCATCAAACTGTAAATAGACCCACAAGCTATAAAATGTATATGAGTGTCATCCCTATACCTATCCCAAAGCTTCTGTATAGAAGAATAAATACTTTCATTGATCCTGAAAAACTCTTGGAACTCATCTACAACAAGCGTAAAAGGTGTAGATTTGGCAAGTTCAAGTATATACTCAAATAGTTGCTCAAACTTAGTAATATTACCAAAAACTTTTACTTCAAGTTTATCGATAATTTCTTCTATAAACTCTTCACATAAAAGTTGTTCACTTTTTTTAGATACAAAAAAATACAATACTGGATTCTTTGAATATTCTTGTAGAGCCAAAGTAGTTTTACCTACCCTTCTTCTTCCTATCAACATGGTCATAACAGATCTATTTGACTTTAATGTATCAGCTTTTTTCAGTATTTCAAGTTCATTTTCACGATTGTAAAATTTCATATAATAACTCCTATTATGATAACCTACATTATTATAACTAAATTTATTTTAATTCTTTTTTATTCATCAACCTGTATTTTTCAATCTTTCTTATATTCACATGCCAAAAGAACTTCAACCTCATCAAACATATCCTCTTTAAATCGGACTTCCAGCAGGCGATAGCTTTCTCTATCATCATCCGTGGTGATGTCTATAAAGATGGTTCGTATCGGTTTGGGTTCTTTAATGATAGACCGGAGGTAGATCAAGGGGTAGTAGAGTTGGAGAAGGGAGAAGTTTTTGAAAGGGTTGTTTCCTGTTTTGGCTTCAAATATGATGATTTCGTCTTGGTTTTCAAGGACAAGGTCTATTTCGAATTGAAAGCCGGAGTTGATGGATTTACTTCCTTTGCCTGTTTTAAACTGTAGAGGATTGGTGATTTTGAGAAAAGTGCCTAAACCCCTTTTTTTGTCTCTCTATCTCCCTTCTATTTATCTGAATTTAACTTTTTAAGATTATTTGTTTTTTCATAAGCTTCGATAAATTCTTTATGATATTCTTTGGCTTGTCCTAACATCTCGTCATAACTTAAAAAATACATATCACTTTTTTCTAATGTTTTAATTAACCCAAAGTAAACCTCCGGCTATGCCGGAGGACTCCCACAATTTGAAAATTCCGGGAGACAATATGATATTCTATCCTTGAACCGCTCAAAGTTCAAAGAGAAAGGGATATCAACACGAAAAGTATATAACAAAAATCAAGTCATACAAAATGGGAATGCAAATATCATATTGTATGGATACCAAAATATAGAAAGAAAAAGATCTATAAAGAGTTGAGGCAATACTTGGGAGAGATGTTGCGAGATTTGGCAGTACAAAAAGAGTGTACAATTGAAGAAGGACATTTGATGAGTGACCATGTACATATGCTGGTTTAAATACCAGCAAAATACTCAGTGGCGCAAATTGTTGGATTTCTCAAAGGGAAAAGTGCCATATCAATTGCACGAACATATTTTGGAAGAAGAAAGAATTTTACGGGACAATATTTCTGGGCAAGAGGGTATCATGTTTCAACAGTGGGAAGAGATGAAGCAATGATCAGGGAATATATCAGACATCAAGAAGCTGAAGATCAACGTATCGACCAGTTAGCTCTATTCTAAGTTGCCGTCCTTTAGGCGGCTTAAAACAATCCGCTTTGAGCGGTTCAAATCTCAAGCCTCCGGCTCTGCCGGAGGTTGTGACTATTTGTTATAGTTTTGATAAACATCAATAATCTAAAGGAAAGACTTTAAAGCTTAAAGATATTTACCTTATACAGAGGGAACAAATAAAATCGTCACGGTAAACTATACTTTACCGATTAAGAATAGTTTTAGAACGTTTTACATATACTAATACAAGTAAGTTTGAACGTATTTAGAGAATTTAATCTAAAAGTGTCATCCAAGTGTCATCTAAGTGACATCTATGATTATTTAAATATGCTAATCTTGCACAATTATTAGAAAAAGGCTAGGTATGTGGACAATTTTTGAAACAGAAGTCACAAAAATAAAAAACGGTAAAAAGTTTATTACTGAAGATGAAGTGATTCGAGAAATTAAACTAACTATTATAGTCAATGACAAAAGAATTGGTGCGATGATGTCTGTGCCTGTAGATTTAAAAGAGTTAACTGTAGGTTATTTAATCAGTGAAAATATTGTACTGGCTATAGAAGATATAAAAAATTTAGAAATTATTGATATAGACAATGAACAGAAAAATTTTGATGCCATAGTGGAAGCTAATGTAGTTGATGAGAGTTTAGATAGATTGGATTTGGAAGGTGTCATTGTTAGCGGGTGCGGGAGAGGTGCGAGTACCCATATATCACCCATGGCAATAGAGGCACAAATTATGAAAGATGATTTTAGCGTAGATGCAAAGTTATTATTTGAAGAAATGGGTAAGTTTTATGGACAATGCCCTCTTTATGAGCAGACAGGGTGTGTACATACTGCAAAGGTTTATTTTGATGAAAACACATATTTTATAGGTGAGGATATAGCCCAACACAATACGATTGATAAGGCTATAGGGAAAGCTAGATTAGCAGGGATTGATGTCAGCAAATGTTTTTTGATGGTAAGTGGACGGCTTAGTTCGGAGATGGTTGCAAAAGCAGTGATGCATCAAATACCCATTTTGGCATCAAGAACGGCCTCTACCTGTAGAGGCGTAAATATAGCAGATAAGTTTGGACTAACCCTTATAGGTTTTGTCCGAGGTGAAGGAATGAATATCTATAGAAATCCAAGGAGAATAAATGTCTAAAGAACTTGATGAAATGATAGAACGATATAGAGGTGAAGATGGCAAGCTTACTTGTGCCAATGCTTTTAAGGTGGCGGCTAAACTTAGGACGACTGCACCTATAGTTGGGGAAAGAGCAAAAGAGCTAGATGTACGTATTTCTGCATGTGATTTAGGTCAGTTTGGAAAACAGCCTTTGGGTGTGTATAAGCAAGAGGTCTTTACCGATTTAAAGTTTGTAGCAGACGACAGAGATAGAGTGTACTGCAAAGACGCAAGAGAGTTAGCAAAAAAATCTAACCTCAAATCTGTACGTACAGCCATACTCAAAGGTGGCTTAGATGTGATTTATTGTGAGCTTGGGTGTTTTGCAGAGAAAAAACGTACAAGACTCTATGTCAAGACTAAAACATGGATAGAAAACCAAAATAAAGATTTACTTTTTGGAAAAGGTAAAACAGAAATTTTAGAACTTATCAAAGARCATGGTTCYATYKCTAAAGCAGCAGAAGYATTRGGWATGAGTTATAAAAAAGCATGGACACATATTAAGATACTTCAAAAAAATCTTGAAGATGAATTGGTTATAAGTCACAAAGGACAAGGAGAAGAGAGAGGCACTAAACTCACTCAAAAAGCAGATGAATACATCAGTAACTATAAACTCTTACAGGATGATATAGAAAACTATGCCAATGAACGATTTAGAGAATTATTTTTAAAAGGAAGAGGAAAAAAGAAATGAAGAAATTCAATTATCTCTCTTTTGTAGATGCCTATGAATTGGCACTCAAAGAGGCTTTAGGGCAAAAATCAACTCAGATAATGCTTGTGTCGAATTCAATTAATGCCGTATTGGCGGAAGATGTGATGGTTCAGAAGAATCTTCCCTCTTTTGATAATTCGGCGATGGATGGCTTTGCTTTTAATTATGAAAACAAAGGTAAGACGCTCACAATAGCGGCAACAATTTTTGCAGGAGATAGCCCTGAACCCATACTTAGTAGTAACACATGCTATAAAATAATGACAGGTGCTAAAGTACCTAATGATGCAGATACTATAGTACCTATAGAGGACTGTATAGATGTATCAGAACAGAATGTTACGATTCCAGAAAATATAAAAAAACATAATGCATTTAGACCTAAGGGAGAAGAGCAAAGTGTGGGAAATACTTTATTTAAAAAAGGAGAAATGATTACTCCTGGACATGTCGCCCTTTTGGCTTCCCAGGGAATTATGGGTGTAACTGTATATAGGCCTTTGAGTATTGCTGTAGTGGCAACGGGAGATGAATTAAAAGAACCATGGGAAAAGGCAAATGAAGATGAAATATACAATTCAAATGCCTCTGCAATTACTTCATTGCTTGAGAAATATGGATTTCAAAGTACATATGCTGGTTCTATACCAGATAGTTTAGAAAAAAGTACAGTGTTTATTTCAAAACTTAAATCCTACGATGTCATTATTACCACAGGCGGGATTAGCATGGGTGATGCTGACTTTTTGGAAGAGGCATTTATAAACAATGGTCTTGAGGTATTGTTTCATGGTATCGATGTAAAGCCAGGTCGTCCAACAATGATGGGAGCCATGGGAGATACCTTTGTCATGGCAATGCCAGGTAATCCTTTGACTGCGATGATCAATACTTTTTTACTCTCAGTGCCAATTTTATCTAAACTACAAGGAAAGACAGCCCATCATCACGATTTTGTGTATGCAAAAAATACTAAAAGTTTTAATGCAAAACCTGGCAGAGCCAATGTTGTACTAGGTCACATGAATGAAGGAAAATTTACTGTTACAAGAAACAATAAATATGGGTCAGGAATGATGATACCTATTGTTGAAAGTAATGCCTTGGTAGTTTTAGATAAAAATATATCTCTTATTGAGGAGGGTGATTTTGTAAAAGTTATTTTATTTGATCTGTTCCCAAGTGCTTTAGCATTTGAGAGCTTAAATTAATTAGAGTCTAGATATTTAGATTTTAGGGCCGCAGTAATATGCAAATATCATATATATGAAAAAGGAAGAAAATGGGGAAAACAATAGCATTATCAATACTTGTAAGTGTATTGAGTCTAGCAGGAGGAGATGTAGCTCCAATGGAACTAAAGGTGGAGAATGAGGTAAAACCTACATTGCCCAAACATACATTAAAAAGTAACTATCAAGTAGTATACAATCAATTACCAAGTCAAGTAGATACTTTTTCAGATATGTTTTCTGAAGGGGTGTTTTATGGACGATTACGTTCAAATACATTTTATTATGGATGGCGTAGGGAAGGTAGTACACGAAATTCACATATTATATCAGGACTAGGTGGTTCGGTGGTGTACAAAAGTGCAAATTATGCAAATTTTGATTTTACTGCAGGACTGTATTACACTAGAGCATTTTTTAATGAAACAAAAGATCCCTTAAATCGACTTAAGCCTGGAAAAGATACTTTAAGTCGCTTTAATTATGCCAATACGGGTGACGAATATATGGCTGTTTTAGGACAAGCTTATCTTAGGTATACAGGTATCTCTCAAACCGATATCATTATGGGACGTCAACTTGTAGAAACATTTTATGCTAAGTCTAATGATACAAAAATGATACCCAATACCTTTGATGGTGTCATGATCAAAACGAAGGCTATAGTAAATACAAAGATTGATGTAGGTTATCTTTTTAGACAAAAGTTGCGTGATCATACCAGTTCCCATTCTGTTTTAATGCGTGGAGATTCAAATTCTACCTCTTCTAAGTTACCTATATGGAGTGAGAATGATGATACAGCCATGCATAAAGGATTAAGTTATACTAGGCTTGTGGCTGCAGGTATTGATACGGATGCACCACTCATTGTCGCAGATATAGAAAATCAATCCATTGATAACCTTAAGTTGAATGCTTCATTTTATGCTGTACCAGACTTGGTATCAGAAGTGATGGCAGAAGCAAATTATAAAATACAAATGGATGGTTTTTCTATTGCACCAGGTGTTCGATATATAAAACAATTTGATAATGGGGCAGGGGCAGTGGGTGGAGCAGCCTACAGAGGGCAATTAGCTGGAAAACGTGGTGCAGCACTTGGGTATAAAGATGCTTCTTCTCTTGATTCTCAGATGATCGCTGCCAGAATAGTAACAAAGTATGAAAATTACAAGCTGAACCTTGGATACTCTCGAGTATTTGATGAAGCTGATCTTGTCACCCCATGGAGAGCATTCCCAACTTCAGGGTATACACGCTCAATGGCTCGATACAACTGGATGGCAAATACAAAAAGTTATCGTATAGAAGTCATTCGTAATGGAAATTCTAAAGGTATCTATAGAGACATGTACACACAGATCTCCATATTGCATACAGATGCAGATGAGAGTAAGGGATATTCTGATGAAAACTACTACTATGTAGGATTTGTTAAAAACTTTCCATCTTTAGCTGACACACAAGTACGGCTTAGGCTTGGATATAACGACACAGAAAGACTTGATTTCGATAGTCTGGATGCACGTTTTGAAATAAATTACCAATTTTAGGAGAAAAGATGAAGAAAATAATTTTAAGTTTGGCACTTGTTGTCACTATAGGATTTGCAAAAGAAAAACTAGTGGTTTTCCATGCAGGAAGTCTAGCTGTACCATTTATGGCGATGGAAAAAGCATTTGAAGAAAAATACCCTCAATTTGATGTGCTAAGAGAAGCAGCAGGCAGTAGAGCCTGTGCCAGAAAAATTACTGACATTAAGAAACCAGCTGACGTGATGGCATCAGCTGCATATAAAGTCATAGATAATTTACTGATACCCGAGTACGCGAAATTTAATGTACAGTTTGTGACCAATGAAATGGCAATAGCCTACACAGAAAAATCGAAATATTCTAAAGAGATAAATGCAGAGAATTGGACAGATATTTTTCTGAAAGAGGGTGTTAAAGTAGGGCATTCTAATCCAAATCTAGATCCTTGTGGTTATAGAAGTATGCTGGTAACAAAACTAGCAGAAAAGTATTATAAAAAACCAGACTTTTATAACAAACTTTTAGGCTATGGAGAAAGTTATGAAAATGGCGAAGAAAATAGAAAGAAAATTGTTGTGCGTCCAAAAGAGACAGATTTGCTGGGTCTCTTAGAAGCTGGTGCGTATGATTATTTGTATATCTATAAATCAGTTGCAGAACAACATGGATTAAAATACATTCTACTTCCTCCTGAAGTAAGTTTAAAAGATGAACAGTTTTCAGATTTTTACAAACAAGCCAGCATCAAAATTACTGGCAAGACACCAGGTTCTTTTATCACCAAAAAAGGTTCAGCGATGGTGTATGGCATTACTGTGGTTGAGAATGAAAAAGAAGGATTGCCTAAAAACAAAGAGGGTGCTGTGAAGTTTGTCAAATTTGTTTTAAGTGCAGAAGGTCAAGAGATTATGCGTAAAAATGGTCAAGGTATTATTAGTCCACCAGTTATTACAGGTGATGCAAAGATATTGGAAAAATAATGCTCAAAGTAGAAAATTTATTTTTACAAAAAGGGGACTTCTCTTTGAAGAAGCTCTCTTTTGCGGTAGAAAAAAATAGTTATTTTGTGATTTTAGGCAAAACGGGTAGTGGTAAAACGATGTTACTGGAATCTCTCGCAGGGATTAATCAAATAAATGGGAAAATTTTTTTTGGAGAGGAAGATATCACTCATCTGCCTCCTGAAAAAAGAGGATTTGGTTTTGTCTATCAAGATTTTGTACTTTTCCCTAATCTAACTGTCAAAGAAAATATAGTATTTGCTTCTCGTTACAAACAGATACTTGACGTAGATACGCTCTTTGCAGATATAATAAATTTTTTACAAATAGAACATATCTTAGAACGTAAAACCACCCATTTAAGTGGTGGTGAAAAGCAAAGAGTTGCTATGGCTAGAGCTATTTACTCCAGACCCAAATTACTTTTACTTGATGAGCCACTTAGTGCAGTTGATCCTACGTTTAGAAATGCTATTATGAAATCTCTCAAAGAGATTGTAAAACGCTATGACACGACCATTATTCATGTGACACATAATTTTAGAGAGGCTTCTTATCTTGCAGACAATATTGCTGTGATGATGGATGGATCTATTTTAGAGCAAGGAGAAGCAAATAGCATACTGAATCATCCTAAAAGTATAGAAGTGGCTCAATTTTTAGGATTTAAAAATATATTCCCAAGTTCTTTGATTCATCAAAAAGCTGAAGCAGAGGTATTTTCTATTGACCCTAGTGCCATACTTTTTTCACATACCTCCTCTGCTTCAGAATATTGTTTTAAATGTACTATTGAAGATATCATGGGTATTAGTGATCATTATAAAGTTTTTGCCAGAGTCAAAGAACACTTATTTTTTGCAAAAGTACCTAAACATATGTTTGAAAAACTTGACCTGAAAGAAGGTATAAAGTGTTTTTTATGTATTAAGAAAAAGGACATAGTATTTATATGATAAGAGATAAAGGTTTTTTAATTATTTTCATTTTTTTAGGTGCTGTGATATCACTATTTCTACTTGTACCTCTAGTGCAACTTTTTCTAAATGTAGGACCGTTCAGGCTTCTTGAGACACTTCAAGATAAAGAAGTCTATGAAAGTATCTTTCTGACACTTAAAAGTTCATTTTATGCAGTATTGTTTGTCGCTCTTACGGGCATACCTTTGGCGTATCTCATTGCCAGATATGATTTTTGGGGTAAGTCATTTTTAGAATCTCTCTTGGATGTACCTGTGATGGTACCCCATACGGCTGCTGGTATCGCACTGCTTGTCACTTTCCAAAATGGAGAAATAGGGGATTTTTTTAAAAGTATAGGTTTAGAGTTTATGGATACTACTACAGGTATTATGGCAGCGATGATGTTTCTCTCAGCACCTTTTCTCATCAACGGTGCTAAAGAAGGATTTAGGAAAGTAGATGTCAAGTATGAACATATGGCAAGAACTCTAGGAGCCAGTCGTATGAGTACCTTTTTTTCCATAGTGTTACCCAATGCAAGAAACGATATATTAAATGGCGCATTGATGATGTGGAGTAGGGGGCTAGGAGAATTTGGAGCCGTGGTTATCATTGCCTATCATCCTATGGTTGCACCCGTACTTATCTATGATAGATTTACAAACTTTGGGTTGCAGTATTCTGCACCTGTTGCCGCATCCATGATATTGGTCTCAGTGAGTGTTTTTTTAGCCATACGCTTTGTCAATAACAAGTTTTCGTAGAGAGATCTAAATCTTCTTATTTTGCATATTTCCAAGGCTAAAGATAAAACTGAGTATGATTTGACCATCATCACATAAAGGAAAAATATGTTTGCAAAATTGAATGATAGAGTATTTTTAAATACTGACAGAATTACGCGTGTAAAAGTAGCTGAGATTAAAGATGAAATTAGAATTCATTTCTATGAAGGTACAACCGTTGTGGCTAAATCACAAAAGTTCAAAACGGCTAAAGCTGCTATTAAGTGGATAGAGGAGAATATGAAGTAACTTTATAGTTACCTCATAAGAGGGTATTATACTTTTAGTATATTTTCCCAATCTCCATGAAGATTACAGGAAGAAACAGCTCTAAGCTCTTTAAGTCCTTCTTTTTTCACTTTTGCAGATAAGTATCCTCGTGAAATTTCAGGCTCTAGGTCAACTTGTGCTACTTTTTTACCATCTGCATAAAGTTCTATCTTGTAAATCCAATGATCTGCTGTACTTGGATGAATAATACCCTCTTCACCTATATTTACCTCTACTGTGACATACCCTTTGGCATCTACTTCACCCATAGTAATATCTGGAGTGTGTTTAAGTTCACCTTTTTCTGGTTTTGCAGGATCTTTTTTCTTCATTTTTATGGTATTTACAATTTTACTTTTGTCATACGCCATCACATAACTAGAGGCTAATGCCATAAGTGATAATTTAATTGCCATTCTTCTTTTCATTTGTTTCTCCTTTATTTGGATATTTTATATCCCAGTTTTTTCCAGTTTTTAATGCCACCTTTTAAATATCTGACATTAGTAAAGCCTAATTCTTTTAATCTGCTTGCTGCCAAAATAGCACGTGGTGCAATGCCGCAATACACTATAAAATGGTCATCTTTAGAGTATTTCTTTAAAACCAGTTTAGGATATTTTATTTCCATAAACCCTCTTGATATTTTTATAAGCTTATCTGCTTTAATCACACCATTTTCCCATTCGTTTGGATTACGGACATCAATTAAAATCACTTTACCTTTTGTTAGTAGCTCTTTGGTTTCTTTGGCATCAACAGCAGATGTTGTTGCCTTTGCCTCTTTCAAAAGATTCTTAACCTCTGGTGTAAGATTAGGTTTTGCATAGAGCAAAGTACCCAATAATAACACCATACTTACCATTATTTTTATCATATATTCTCCTTTGTTTACCTCGAAAAAATAATAGAGTCATACAACTTTTTAATATAAAAAATTACACTTGTTCTCTATCAAAAGCTTTACATCCTGACCAATAAAGTTATTTCCTAATATAGTTTAGAAAATAAAGATTCCAAAATATAATAACATCTTTATGAGCACTTTGTCAAGTTTTGGTAAATTATTTTTTACCTACTTAAGTATCGTTTAATCCATACTAATATATAATCGACACACTACTTAGGCTTGAGGATCAAGCAGATGTGTTGACAACTTCTTTTTTAAACATACATCACACTTATATTTTATAATAAGGATATTCATAATGAATACATACCGAATGATTATTGATGCAAACAAATGTGTGGGTTGCCATGCCTGTGAGGTTGCCTGTAAACAAGAGTTCTCAGCTCCTTTAGGATTTTTTCGTACTACAACCCTTTACTTAGATACGGGTACTTACCCAAGTGTGAAAAGAGAATTTTTACCACTTATGTGCAGACAATGTACTGATGCTGTTTGTATAAGTGCTTGTACGCAAGGAGCACTTAGTCGTAAAAATGGAATAGTACTAGTAGATGAAAAAAAATGTACGGGCTGTGGAGACTGTGTAAAGGCATGTTCTATTGGTGCAATTTATGTTAACCCTATCACCCAAATAGCTGAAAAATGTAATCTTTGCTCGCATAGATTAGAAATTGGCATGCAGCCTGCCTGTGTAGAGACATGTATATCGAATGCATTAACGTTGGTCACAAATGATAATGCTCTTCCTAAAGATGCGCTACCACTAAAAAATAATGTAAATGATAAACCTCATACCTTACATATAGGTGCAAATCCTCTTATGAAGCAAAAATTAGTTGCAGGACAAAGTTTTTCTCCTTTAAACTATGAAATAGATACATGGGCGGAGGAGATATAATGCAAAGACGAACATTTATAAAAAATAGTGCCTTATCTATGGCAACACTTCCTTTAGGAGGTCTTATTTCATTGTCTCCTAACGCAGAAGCATCATCTGAAAAAACTATCTTGCAGCAAACACAAAAAACATTAGCTGATAGCATACATACTATCAAAAAAGTACCCAGTGTCTGTCTAAACTGCTCTACAGTGTGTGGCATCAATATACTAGTGGATGACAATAAGATTTTAGGAGTAGAAGGAAATCCTCTTGACCCAAACTCACAAGGAAAACTCTGTGCAAAAGCACATGGTGGTGTCTCTGCGGTTAGTTACCCTGAACGTATTGTGTATCCTTTGAAAAGAGTAGGTAAGCGAGGTGAAGGACTTTGGCAGAGAATCACTATGGAAGAAGCTTATGATACGATTGCAAAACGAATAAAAAAGAATTTAGATGCAGGAGAACCAGAAAAAGTAGCATTACATTTTGGAAGAAATAAAATGGGAGATATTACCAATCGTTTTATGAATGCTATTGGCTCCCCTGTTATTCTTAATCACAGAGGATTGTGTTCATCTAACAAAAGAGCAGCAAACTATACCACCATTGGGGACACTAGTTGGGAAACTATAGATGCAAAAGAGTGTAAATATTTTCTCAATTTTGGATCAAATTTCTTTGAAACGCATCAAGGGGGGCTACCTTTACTTAAAAGATTTGTAGAGGCAAAAAATAATGGTGCAAAACTGATCACTTTTGATGTAAGACTCTCAAATACTGCAGGAAGAAGTGATGAATGGTTTGCTCCTTTTCCTTCATCAGAGGGGGCAGTTGCTTTGGCGATGGCTCATGTGATTGTTCAAAAAAAGGTTTACGACAAAACATTTATCGAAGAGTGGACAAATATGTCTTTAAAGGAATTAGACACATTTTTAAAACCCTATACAGCACAATATGCTGCTAAGGTAAGTGGGTTAGCTGCAAAAGATATTGAACGTATTGCTTTGGAGTTTGCTTCTGCTGCTCCTGCATGTGCCGCATTTACAAATAGGGGTTCTCAAGCCCATCAGAATGGTCTCAATAATGACAGGGCCGTCATCATGCTTAATGCACTTGTAGGAAGCATAGGACAAAAGGGCGGGTACGCTTATGGTGGCTCAAAAAACAAAGGACATAAGTCATTTCCTTTACCCAAACCTATACCGCCAAAACCTAAATTTACAACAGACCTTGAAGACCCAAGACTCTACCCTCTTGCTAATAAATGGCAAAAAATGAGAGTTAGTCATTTGGCTTTTGACAAACTCATCAATACCAAGCAAAAACTTGATGTTTATCTCTCATATACTATTTCTGCACCACAGACTTGGCCAGAGGGTCCAACAGTGGCAGTAGAGGCTTTAAAAGATGAAAATGTTATAGGCTTTCATGCCTGTTCAGATGTGGTATATTCTGAAATGGCTCATTACGCTGACTTGATTCTCCCTGACGCAACATACTTTGAAAGATATACCATAGAAGGAAGAAATGCTTATGAACTTATCCCTTACTTTGCACTCAGGCAGCCTGCAGTTCAATCACCTTATGATTGTGAAAACTTTGCAGACACACTTATTAAGATTGCTAAGAGACTTGGAAGCCCTGTTGCTAAATATTTTGAATTTGACTCCTATGAAGCGTTTATAAAACTACGATTAAGTACTTTACCCAAAAGAGAAGGTTTAAGTGGATTCGAGTATATGAAAAAGTACGGTGTTTGGGTAGAAGACAAAAAGAAAAACTATAACTCATACAATATGGCACTAAGCCCTAAAAAATTACAGAACTCTTTTGTAAAAGAGGGCATTGTTTACAACAAAAAAGGGAAAGCCATTGGAATCATGCATAATGGCGTGGCTAAAAAAGGATTTAAAACCCCTTCAAAAAAATTTGAAATCTATTCAAGCACCATAGAAAGTACCGCAAAATCATTACAAATAGAAGATGATGGATTACCTCACTTTGAGATGCCTCAATCGCTCAAAGAAATTTTAGACAATGAGTTGGTTTTAACTACATTTAAATGGAATGTACATACACAAGCACGAACTGGACCACAAAAATATTTGAGTGAAATCATCCATGACAATCCTATATGGATAAATACGCAAACTGCAAAAAAACTCAACATTAAAAATGGCGATATGATTGAAATCACAAGTTATAGACCAAAAAGTGGATTTAGAGCATCCTCTCAAAATGAGGTCGTAGCAAGTATGGAAATTAAAGCTTTTGTAACACAGGGTATTCATCCACAAGTTTTAGCTATTAGTAATTCCGTAGGAATGGGTTTTGGAGGCAGAATTCCAAAAGCAAAAAATGGTTCCAAAAGAAATAATCTCTCTTTTCCTTCTTATGAAGACTTGGACTTACGTGGCAATATATGGTGGGATACATCACAAGGAGGTACAGGTAATGGGGTTAACCCAAATAGTCTTATCCCTATTAATCCTGCACCACTTGTGGGTATGCAGGCGTGGAATGACACAATTTGTACCATACGTAAAATCTAAAAGCCTTCCAAGACAATTAGGTAAACTTTTGTTTACCTTTTAAGTCTATATTCAAGCTATTGTAGCTATAACTTCTTAACGCTTAATTATTATAACTTAAACATGAAGGATATCCATGACAGAACAAAATGTATTAGACGCATTAAAAAATGTTATATATCCAGGATTTACGAAAGATATCGTAACTTTTGGATTTGTAAAAGATATTGTTGTTAAAAACACAACAGTTGGACTTATGCTTGACATCACATCATCAGCAGCAGAAGTGGAAAATGAGCTTATTGGAAATGCTACAAAAGCACTCGAAGAAGCTGGGTTTGAAGAAATCCATGTAAATATCAATGCACCACAAGCATCAAGACAAATGTCAAACTCTGTGAGCGGTAAAAACATTGCTCCGCACATTAAGAACTTCGTTATGGTTAGTTCTGGTAAAGGTGGGGTTGGCAAATCAACAACTTCTGTAAATATAGCGATTGCTCTAGCAAAGCAAGGTAAAAAAGTAGGTCTTCTTGATGCAGACATCTATGGACCAAATATTCCTCGAATGATGGGCGTAGATGATAAAAAGCCAGAAGTACAAGGTAGTAAACTATTACCACTTAAAGCCTATGGGGTTGAAATCATGTCCATGGGTTCTATCACGGAAGAAGGTGAGGCCCTTATCTGGAGGGGCTCTATGATTATGAAAGCAATAGAACAATTTTTAAGAGATATTATATGGTCAGAGCTAGATGTACTTATCATAGATATGCCTCCAGGAACTGGTGATGCACAACTTTCACTTGCTCAGGCAGTGCCAATAACAGCAGGTATCACAGTAACGACTCCGCAAGAAGTATCTTTGGATGACTCTAGACGTTCACTAAACATGTTTAAAAAACTTGACATCCCAACTGCGGGTATCATCGAAAACATGTCAGGGTTTATTTGTCCTTCATGTGATACAAAATCAGACATCTTTGGTATGGATACAAGTGCCGCTGTAGCCAAAGAGTTTGATACAGAACTTATGGCATCTATACCAATTGAACCAGCTATCAGGATAGGTGGTGACACAGGGTTGCCAATAGCGTACCATAAACCTGACTCTGAGACAGGTAGGCGTTACCAAGAAGCAGCAACTAAGCTATGGGAATTCATAGAAAAAGTAAATGCTGAAGACTTAGCAGGAAATGCAGGTGTACAACCTACTACACCTCCAGGTGTATCTGCTTGCAGCACAGGAGGATCAGCTGCGGCTGTACCCGCTAAAGCGGCAGAGGGTGAAAGTTGTGGCACGGGCTGCGGCTGCCACTAGTGCTTTAGAGGATGTTATGTACTTTCCAATAGTTATAAGCACATCAAAGCCAATATAGTAGAGTTTTTGGTTTAATCTTTGAGTGTATTTTTAGGGTTGACTAAATAACCATGTAGTTTAGTTACTTTTTTAGAGCGAAAAGAGATTGAAAAGATCATTCCTTCTTAAGAAGGAATTGAAAAAATAAAAATTATATCTGTACTAATAGTGTACTAAAAATATTATTAGGTTCTCTATCTTCGATGTATTGGGGGTTTGTTTGATTAGTGGTACCGCAGGTCGGATTCGAACCGACACGCCCTAAAGCAGAAGATTTTGAGTCTACCAAGTCTACCAGTTCCATCACTGCGGCATACATATAAAATGTAGATGGGATTGTACTCCTAGCGAGCTTAAATAGTGTTTAGTAGCTAGAGAAAGCATAAAAATATGTCAATTTGGCAGTTTTTCATAGGTGCCTTATATTAATTTGTTATAATATCTGCATTAATTAATATTAAGGTCATATTTTTGAAAATCACGATCATCATCACAGCGATACTTTTTTTATATGGGGCATTCTCAACACTTTTTCTTGAGACTGCTCTAGTAGGTAATATAGGAAAGATCATCGGTGAGACAAATATCCATCTTTTTGGTTATCTCGCCTATGTCAATATCTTCATACTTTTTTATCCGCTTTACAAACTCTATACAGACAGAAGAGCACGAACAGACATTGATTTCTACCTGGGATGGATACTTCTTTTTATCGCAGTGGTTATTCTGGAAGCCTTGGTCCTTGAAGCCAAAGATGTAGGTTTCCTCGGTACGCAGATCGTTGACTTTTTAAAACCCTTCATCGGAAAAGCGGGACTTTGGCTGCTATGGCTAATGATCGCGACACTTTCATTGGTATTCATTGTTGATGATGATTTCAGATTTTCCAGTTTGAAAGTGAAAACACCGGGTGTCTCTTTCTCTTTTGGCTGGGTTAAAAGTATTTTGAACGGACTGAAAAATATGCTTAAGATAATATTTACAAACCCTTTCTCCTCTCCTGCACTTGAAGATGAAATGATGCCTGTACTGGAAGAAGAAAGACCAAAACCAAAGAAAACAGCTCTAAAAAGAAAGCCTGTTGCGAGAAAAACAGCAGCTAAAAAGAGTAGTGCCAAACCGCTAGTTGTAAAAGTGAAGGCGCTTGATGAACCGGATGATCCGGTGATGAATGAAATACTTGAACTCGAACATGAGATGGAAAGCAGTATGGCTGCAAAAACTGTTACGACAAGTTCAAATGTAGAGATAGTAGAAGAACTTGAAGAGAACTCCAAGCTTATGGATGCCATAGATAAAGGAGCGGTAGCAAAACCGAAGAATTTTAAACTGCCAAAACTTGATTTCCTGCAAAAAGCACCTAAAGTAACTAAAAAAATAAATGAAGCCGAGATAGACAGAAAGATAGAAGAATTACTTTCAAAACTTCAACAGTTTAGAGTAGAGGGTGATGTCATACGTACCTATAGCGGTCCTTTGGTTACAACGTTCGAATTTAAGCCGGCACCTAATGTTAAAGTCTCAAAGATCCTGGGTTTACAGGATGACCTTGCCATGGCACTTTCTGCGGAAACGATACGTATACAGGCACCTATACCGGGGCGTGATGTAGTAGGGATAGAGATCCCCAATGCAACGATAGATACGATCTACCTGCGTGAAATACTTGAAAGTGAAGTCTTTAAAGAGGCTTCTTCTCCTTTGACCGTGGCTTTAGGTAAAGACATCGTAGGTAAACCGTTTGTGACAGATATTAAGAAGCTTCCACATTTACTTATAGCCGGTACTACAGGTTCTGGTAAATCTGTAGGTATTAATGCGATGATACTCTCGCTTCTCTACCGTAACGACCCTGATCACTTAAAGCTTATGCTTATTGACCCGAAGATGCTTGAGTTTGCTGCTTATGAGGACATTCCACATCTTATTACTCCTGTCATTACGGAGCCGGTGAAAGCGATAGCTGCCTTGGCTAATATGGTTGGGGAGATGGAAAGACGCTATAAGCTTATGGCTGATGCACGTACCAAAAACATAGATAACTATAATGAAAAAATGAAGAAAACAGGTGAAGAAGCATTTCCATACATAGTGGTGGTTATCGACGAATTAGCCGACTTGATGATGAGTGGAGGGAAAGACGTGGAGCTTAGCATCGCCAGACTTGCTCAGAAGTCACGTGCTTGTGGTATACACCTTGTGGTAGCTACACAAAGACCATCTGTAGATGTAGTCACAGGTATGATAAAAGCCAACCTCCCATCAAGATTGAGTTACCGTGTAGGCTCACGCATAGACTCTAAAGTCATATTGGATGCTATGGGTGCAGATAGCTTACTGGGACGAGGGGATGGACTCTTTACTCCACCAGGAAGTACGGGGCTTGTACGTATACATGCTCCATGGAATACAGAAGAAGAGATAGAAAAGGTAGTAGAATACATCAAAGCCCAACGTGTACCTGAGTATGATGAAAGCTACTTGGTGGCAGGAGGGGCTGCTGTAGTAGCCAATGGCGGAGAGGCAGAGATAGTGCTCGATCCGCTTTATGAAGAAGCAAAATCTGTAGTATTGACAGACAATAAAACCTCTATCTCTTACCTGCAGCGTAAACTGCAAATAGGCTACAACCGTTCTGCCAACATTGTAGAACAACTTGAAGCAAAAGGTGTACTTTCACCACCTAACGCAAAAGGAAACAGAGAGATCGTCTAAATCATATGTGTTTCAAAATTACTCTTTAATGTTGCAGTGATTTTGAAATATCTTCAATGTGACGTATTGTGTAAGACGTTTTCTGTAACTATACGATACAAATAAATTATCTATTTATGCCTTCAACTTATAATATTTGTATTAAAACCATTTTCTGCTAATATCTGCATACAAATACTATAAACAGGAGACCAATATGGCCTTATTAGAAGAATATAAAGCTCACACCGCTGAGCGTGCAGAATTAGGTGTACCACCACTAGCTCTTACGGCAGATCAGACTGCAGAACTTGTAGAGTTACTTAAAGCAAACCCAGTTGCAGATAAAGAGTATGCAATGGACTTGTTTAAAAATAAAATTCCAGCAGGTGTAGATGATGCAGCATATATTAAAGCAGCATTTTTAAATGATATTGTTCAGGGTAATGCATCCTGTACAGAGATAGATAAAGTATTGGCAACGATCATTTTAGGAACAATGTTAGGTGGATTTAACGTGGCTCCTCTTGTGGATGCACTTTCTTCATCTAATATGACTGTGGCTGAGTCTGCAGCATCACAACTTAAGAATACACTTCTTGTTTATGATTCATTTAACGATGTTAAAGCACTTATGGATGCTGGTAATGCACTGGCAAAAGAAATCATAGAGTCATGGGCAAATGCTGAGTGGTTCTACAATAAACCAGCAATGGAAAAAGAGATCACATTGACTGTGTACAAAATCCCGGGTGAGACAAACACAGATGATTTATCTCCAGCATCAGAAGCATTTACAAGAGCAGATATTCCTGTACATGCAAATTCATTTCTTATTAACAGAATGGACAACCCACTAGACAAAATGGTAGAACTTAAAGCCAAAGGAAACCCACTTGTATACGTTGGTGATGTTGTAGGTACTGGGTCTTCAAGAAAATCCGGTATCAACTCACTTCAATGGCATATGGGTGAGGACATTCCTTTTATCCCAGGTAAAAGAACAGGTGGTGTGGTTATAGGTGATATTATCGCTCCTATCTTCTTTAACACAGCAGAAGATGGTGGATGTATCCCTATCCAAGCACCAACAGCTGCATTAGAAACTGGTGATGTGATCACCCTTAAACCTTTTGATGGTGTCATAGAAAAAGAGGGAAAGGTTGTTTCTGAGTTTAAGATTGAGCCAAACACACTTCCTGATGAGATGAGAGCAGGAGGACGTGTTCCACTTATCATCGGTAAAGGACTTACTGTAAAAGCTAGAGAAGCTCTTGGTATGGATGCAGGTGACATCTTTATGACACCAGATATTCCGGCAGATAATGGTAAAGGTTTTACACTTGCACAAAAAATAGTAGGTAAAGCTGCTGGTATTGAGGGTGTTAAGCCAGGTGTGTACTGTGAAGCAGTATGTACTACAGTTGGTTCACAAGATACCACAGGTGCGATGACCAGAGATGAAGTAAAAGACTTGGCTGCACTTAACTTTGGTGCAGACTTTGTACTTCAATCATTTTGTCATACTTCTGCATATCCAAAACCTGCAGACATTATACTTCAGCACACACTTCCAGACTTTATGACAGATAGAAAAGGGTTTACTCTTAGACCAGGTGATGGTGTTATCCACTCATGGTTAAACAGAATGTGTCTTCCAGATACTGTTGGTACGGGCGCAGATAGTCACACAAGATTCCCTATAGGTATCTCTTTCCCTGCTGGTTCTGGTCTTGTTGCTTTTGCAGCAGTTACTGGGTCTATGCCTCTTACTATGCCTGAGTCTGTACTTGTAAGATTTAAAGGTGAAATTCAACCAGGTATCACTCTACGTGATATGGTAAATGCTATTCCTCATCAAGCGATCAAAGATGGTCTTTTGACTGTTGAAAAAGCAGGTAAGAAAAATATCTTTGCAGGACGTCTTTTAGAGATAGAAGGAATGGAAGACCTTAAATGTGAACAAGCATTTGAGCTTTCAGATGCCTCTGCAGAGCGTTCTGCAGCTGCTTGTGTTGTAAATCTTAACAAAGAGCCTATCATTGAATACTTGAAGTCTAACGTTGCACTTATAGAAGAGCTTATCGCTCAAGGGTATGAAGATAAAGCGACACTGGAAAGAAGAGCACAAAAAATGAGAGACTGGATCGCTAACCCGGTACTTCTTGAAGCGGACGCTGATGCAGAATATGCAGCAGTGATCGAGATCAATATGTCTGACATTAAAGAGCCGATCGTTGCCTGTCCAAATGACCCGGATGATGTGAAAACTTTAACTGAAGTACATGCTGCTGGGCTTAGAATAGAGATGGATGAAGTCTTTGTTGGTTCTTGTATGACAAATATTGGTCTCTTTAGAGCCAATGCAGAAGTACTTAGAGGTGAAGGTCCGGTAAATACTAAACTTTGGATCTGTCCTCCTACTAAAATGGATGAGAAAACACTTCAAGAAGAGGGGTACTACTCAGTATTTGGTATGGCAGGAGCGAGAGTTGAACCTCCAGGATGTTCACTCTGTATGGGTAACCAAGCATCTGTAAAACAAAATGCATGGGTATTCTCTACATCTACAAGAAACTTTGACAACAGACTAGGTAAAGGTTCACAAGTTTATCTTGGTTCTGCAGAACTTGCAGCGGTTGTCGCACTCAAAGGTGAATTACCAACAGCAGCAGAGTACTTAGAAAAAGTGCAAGATAAAATTAAACCGGAAATGACAGATGATATTTATAAGTACTTGAACTTCCACAAAGTTTCCAAAGAAGAACTTGTTGCAATGGTAGAGTAGTCATCTTCCCTGTAGCACCTTGTTTTCTACCCCTTTCTTTTTGGGGAACAATGCCCATTAAGTTAAGGATTGTTTTGCATAAGGAGCAGGGACTTTAGTCATAAGTATCTACACAACTCAATCTAAATAAATAATGGTAATATATTATAAAATATATAGAAAGAGTAAAACAATGGAAGAGCGTTTAAAAAAAGACATGTTAAGTTAGTAAAAAGTCATATGAACCATAAACAAAATAGTACAAACGGCTTAAACCTGTTGATTAAAGATATCAAAGGGTTTTCACAAGCACAAAATGCTTGGAGATTTTATAATAATGAGAATGTAGATATCAAATCACTTAATGATCCAATCATGCAAGCAGGATTAGAAACTATTGAGAAAGAGTGCAATGAATATCTTCTGGTAGCCCATGATTGGTCATTGGTAAACTATAGAAACCATACCACAAAAGATGATTGCATTGAAACAAAAAGAAGTAATAGTACAAACGCCATATCAAAAGGATATGATCTGCAAAGCTCCCTGGCAATTAGTGATAAGACAGGAGAGCCAATTACTCCACTGATACACAACCTAAAAACAAAAGATAAAATATACTCAACATATAATAATAGTATTGATATAAACCAAACACACCTCAATGAGCTATCCGATCGTATCGCATATATTAATAATGAACTTCATATCAATAAAAAAATAGTACATATAATTGATAGAGAAGCAGATAGTGTAGGATTTTTTAGAAGACTGCAAGAGAATGACCTATATATAGTAAGAGCCTTAGATAGGGTATCTGTGGAGTATAAAGGTAACACAATAACGCAAAAAGAGTTGGCTGATACAATAGAACTTGGTGAGTATGTAAAAACGATAGAGTATCAAAAGAAGCAAGTTGATATATATGTAAACTCTGTAGATATTGATATCACAAGAGATGCCTATGTAAGGCATATAAACGATAAAGGAAAAATGACCCATAAAAAACACAAAGGTGAACCTGTAAAGAGTAGATTTATTGTTGAAAGATTAATTGACAGTGACAACAATACAGTAGCAACCTGGTTATTGTTGAGTAACTTAAAAGAGGATGTTGATAGTAAAACAATAGGTTTATGGTACTATTACAGATGGAATATTGAGACCTATTTTAAACTCCTTAAGAGTTCAGGATTTAATTTAGAAAAGTGGCAACAAGAGAGTTCAAAAGCTATATTCAAAAGATTACTCATAGCCTCTTATGCTTGTTTACTTGTTTGGCAAATTGAACATTCAAGCCAAAAGAATATAGTAGAAATAAAGAAGTTTCTAGTCAAACTAAGCGGACGACTGGTAGCCAGAGGAAAAGTATCTACTTCTCCAGCACTACTGGCAGGAATCTGGAGCTTCTTCTCAACTATGGATATTCTTGAACTTTATGATATTGAGAAGCTCATCTCTATGAAAAATGAACTTAATGATTTTTTGGGAATGGACTTTTGAGTTGTGTAGATACTTATGACTTTAGTCCCGTAAAGACGGGATTTAAATCCCTACTCCAAGAAAAGATTTACTCTTAACTTAATGGCGTTGGGGGTAGGAAAACAACGACTCATTATTAGAGATCCCCTATAATTTTTTTAATAGTATTTCCGTTTGAACTGCTATTTCCAACTCTTCATTGGTGGGAATGACAAAAAGTTGTATTTCACTTTTCCCCTCATGAATGCTATGATTTCCCCTTGTACTTTTTTGGTTTTTTGAACGATCCAATTTTAATCCGATAGATACTTCCAATCCTTCACAAACCATTTCACGCACTTTTTGGGCATGTTCTCCTATACCCCCGGTGAAGATGACGGCATCTACACGTCCAAGTATGGCAGTGTAGGCTCCTATATATTTTTTGATCCTGTGGCTATACATTTCAAGAGCAAGTAGAGAGAGAGGATCATTTTCTTCCGCCTGTATGATGACTTCACGCATATCATTGCTACCACAGATTCCTTTTAAGCCACTCTCTTTGTTGAGCATGTTGTCAATGGCATCGATATCCATATCATGGTTGTGTAAGAGAAAAGGTATGATCGCCGGATCAATGTCTCCACAGCGTGTCCCCATCATCAATCCTTCAAGAGGAGTGAAGCCCATAGAAGTATCGATACTTTTACCTGATCTGATAGCCGCAGCAGAAGCACCATTCCCCAGATGCAAAGTGATGAGATTCACTTTGTTAAGATCTTTTCCCATCATCTTTGCGGCTTCTTTAGCCACATAGGCATGGGAAGTACCATGAAAGCCGTAGCGTCTGATGTTGGACTTCCGGTAGAGTTCATAAGGGACAGGGTAGAGTGCAGCATGCTCCGGCATGGTCTGGTGAAATGCAGTGTCAAAGACTGCAACCTGCGGCAGATCAGGGTATGCTTCAGCGATGAGTTCTATACCTTTAAGATTGGCAAGGTTGTGCAGGGGAGCCAGAGAAATGAGGGAGCGGATAGTTTCGATCACCTCCTTTGTGATGCGTGTCGCTTCTGAAAACTCAGAGCCGCCATGTACCACACGATGAGCGACTGCATCCAGTTCATCCATGGAGCTGATGACCTGTGAAGCTTTCAGCATGGAAAACAGCCTGTCGAGGGCTTGTAAATGATCAGCAACAGGGTTTGTGTCAGTAGAATTTTCTTCTTTGTACCTTATCTCACTATGGCACACCGCTTCACCTATACGTTCAACCAAGACAGTAGCGACACTTTTTTGATCGATAAAGTATTGGCATTTGAGAGAAGAGCTTCCTGAGTTAAGGACAAGAATTTTCACTGCTCACTCTCCTGCTGTGCCTGAATGGAAGTGATGGCAACGGTATTGACGATATCATTGACCAGGCAGCCGCGACTGAGATCATTGATCGGGAGACGCAGCCCTTGCAGTACCGGACCGATGGCAAGGGCACCGGCAGAACGCTGTACCGCTTTATAGGTGTTATTCCCTGTATTGAGATCAGGGAAGATAAAAACTGTGGCACGTCCTGCTACCTGACTGTCAGGAAGTTTCTTTTTGGCCACTTTTTCATCGATGGCGGCATCATACTGTATGGGCCCCTCGATGAGAAGATCAGGTCGCAGTGCCTGTGCCAGCTGTGTCGCCTTTCTCACCTTCTCAACCTCCGGTCCCGCACCTGAACTTCCTGTAGAGTAAGAGAGCATCGCCACCCGTGGTTCAATACCAAATTGCGCAGCCGTATCTGCCGAAGAGATAGCGATCATAGCCAACTCTTCCGCAGAGGGGTCAAGGTTGATGGCACAGTCACCGTAGACAAGGACCTTGGTATCCAGACACATGAAAAACACACTTGAGACAATGGAGATATCTGCTTTTGTTTTAATGATCTGAAGGGCAGGGCGTACGGTATCGGTTGTGGTGTGTGTGGCACCGGAGACCATACCGTCGACCAAGCCTTCATAGACCATCATGGTTGCAAAATAATTGGGATGGCTCATTGCATCTTTTGCTGCGTCAAGTGTCAATCCTTTCTCTTTTCGCATGCTGTAGAATGTTTGTGAGAATTTTTCTCTCAAGTCACTCTCCTGAGGATCAAAAACTTCTGCTTTGCTGATATCCAATCCCATCTGAGCACTCTGATTCATAATGACCGTTCTCTCTCCCACAAGTATAATATCGACGATATCTCTGTGGATCAGAATGTCTACTGCTCTGAGAATACGCTCATCCATACTTTCGGGCAGTACGATCTTTTGACGTTTTGTCCGGGCACGCTCAAAGAGTCTGTATTGAAACATCATGGGTGTGATCATCTCTTTTGATGTACTTCGGAATTCTTCGACTAGTTTTACTTTATCGACAGCGGCATCAAAAAGACCTTTTGCCATGCTGATCTTACGGGTACTCCCCGCTGTGATATTGGCACGTATCTTCTCCAGTGTGATGGCTGTCTGATAACTGTCATTCCTGACCTTTAAAATAGGGATGGGAATTTCACCAAAATCTTCCAGTAACTTCATCATAGTAGGGTTGGGCGTGATACCTCCGCTGAGGAGTATGCCTGCTATGTTTGGATGATTTTTGGTATAAAAAGAGAGTAGGGAAGCAAGGATGATATCCACACGGTCTCCAGGGACTATCACAAGGTCTCCATTATCTATATGGGAAAGATAATTTTCAACACCCATCGCCGCAATTTTATTGCCATAGACCAGATGCTGCATCTGTTCGGGGTTTCCCATGATGACTTCTGCTTCAAGTACTTTGATGATCTGGGCGAGGGTGGGTGTATCAAGTTCTTTCATCTCAGGAAGTAAATATACCGGTGTATTTTTTTCTTTTGTATCGATACGCTTTTGAATGATCTCAAATATTTTCTCATCACAGCGGTTCACAAACGTAGCTAAGTGGCTACAGCCTTCTGCTTGAATGGCTTCAGAGACGATCTGCAGTTCATCGATGATCTTATCAGAAGATTTCCCCCGGGCATTAAGAACCGGTACAAGAACAGTCTCTAAATGTTTGGCGATCTTCAGGTTGATATCAAAATCAAAAACAGAAGCAAAGACATCACGGGGATACCCTTCGATGATGAGAAAATCATAGGTTTTATAGAGTTGATTGACTTTGTGGATCAATGCTTCATAGAGTGCTTCTTCCTTGTCTTCAGCATAGGCTTTGGTGTAGTCACTGACTTTAAATCCACAACATGCTTCATAGGGTATGTCAAGTTCAAAATGTTTGAGCATAAAGTCAATATCACTCTCCCTCTCTTCCCCATCATGAATGATAGGACGAAAAAAGGCAACACGATCCAGTTCTCCTTTCATCATCTCCATAAATCCTATGGCTATGATCAAACTTCCTGCATGAGATTCTGTGGAAGCGATATAGATACTTTCATGATACATAATGAGCCTTTTTTTATTTTAGATTATAATATCATAACAATACTTCACAGGATAAACATGCATTCATATATAGGCATTCACCACTTTTTACCCAAAACAAATTACCAGCCCCTGGAAACATTGATCCCTCTTATCGATCAAACGCTTGCTGATCAAAATGCAGAAGAGATCATAGAAGAAGCATACTTTGAGCAATTTAAAGAAAATGTACTTCACTGTATGGAAGTGTATTATAAGCTTATGGGAATCGATGAGGAAGTAATCGCAGGAAAAGGGAGGGTTGAACCCAGAGGTGTCCTTCCCCGATACACTGAAAGTCTGCTCACCTATTTTCAGGAGCTGGAAAAACAGCTTCCTGCCAGCAGAGAGATCAAAGTGTTGGAATATTCCGGAGTGACTACGATCAAGATACGATACAAATACACCGACTCTGTGATCAAAAAGATCATTAAGTTGGGGCTTAAAGACCCCAAAGTGCTTGAAGATCCTTTGAAGGTCTTTCTGAAAGGGGGTGTACTGCATGATCTGATAGGTATGCTTTTTGTCTGTGCCTACCCTTATGAAAAAGAGTGGGTGGCTCGTACTTTATATAATTACTTTGAGTATGACAATCGGACGGATGATCATCTTTTATACGGCTTTTACAGAGTAGAGAAGAAGAGCGGTTATCGGGGGCTTCATTGTGACCATACACTCTTCAATCCCCGTTTTGATGCTGCTGTTTCTGGAGAGAATGAGACGATAGCTGATGACCCTAACACTATTTTTACCCTACTTGAACCCGGGGACAGCAACAGAGAAGTGCTGCGAAAACTCAAAAATTATTTTAATATTGAGATACAGCTGCATACCACTTTTGAAAGTCTATGGTCATCGATGGAGCATACAAACAATTATAATATCCAGGCCAAAGGATCCGGACGAAATGCCAAGATAACGGTACAGTGGAAATTGCTTTCAGAGGCCATGCAAAACATAGAAGAGCAGTTTGAACGACTGCAGATCGATACAGAACAGGCACG
Source organism: Sulfurovum sp. (assembly GCA_002733215.1). Lineage (GTDB taxonomy): Bacteria > Campylobacterota > Campylobacteria > Campylobacterales > Sulfurovaceae > Sulfurovum. Next base: position 29,308 of record NVUY01000025.1, read on the forward strand.
TTTTGAAGTGCTGCATCATGAAGAGAATCTCCCGGTCAAAGCGATCCTTGATTCCCTGGGGTCTCAGAGCTATCCTCTTTATGAAGCCTCTGTGAAAAAAGTGGAAGATCTTGAAGATCTTTTGATCAGCCATGAAATTTCAAGGCAAGACTATGTACAGCAGCTGCAAACACAAGTCAAAACTATCGATGCCTTTGCTTTAGCCCAGAAAGATCTTACTGTGCAGACCATTTTCAGAGTACAGAGTGCTTTTATCTATTTTGGTCTGGCAAATCAACGGGAGTATTTCAATGCTGAAGATATACGCCAGTTTGTAAAAAAAGCGTTAAGCTCCTATGCAAACATCAGTACTTTTCTCTCTTCCCACCCGGAAATATGCAAGGGAGATCTGCTTAATATTGTGGTTGTTTTCCGTTATCTTTATCTGGCACACAAATACGGGATGGGATTGATGAATCCACCCAAAGAGATATTTGAAGATGAAGAAGTACCAGCCGTTAGTTATGAGAAAAGTCTTTCTTTCTTTAGAAAAGCACTCAGCATATTGAACAGTCTGGGAGAGGAAGAGACGGGCTACCTTAAACTAGACAGTGCATACTCCCTGAAAATTATTTATCAGTATGATATGTTCGCAAGAGAATGGGAACTGTTCAATAAAGAGAGTGACTCCTCGCAGAGTGCGGATATTGCCGGAAATATCTGTAAATTCAGAGAACGCTTCCTGACAGCTTCACTGCCTGAACAGTTCACGACACTGCTTGAATCACACAAGATCAAAAATATCGGCTTTGTCGTCAAGTTTTATACTGCACTGGTCTGGCACGATCACCTTGAACCGATGGATGCTTTGAAACAGATCATCAAGTATTCAGCATATGACAAGATCAAAGCGAGTGATCTGTTCTATTATGAGCTGGCGGCTTACAAAGTGTTTATGCTAAAGGAGGGTATTTCTGTCTCAGATGCTGTCACGCTTGAGCATGCAAAGAATTATCATAGAAAAAATATGATCCAGTTACTTTTTCGTATTAAGCGCAGTGAGCCTGTGTATAAATTTCATAAAGCAAGATTGGACTTCGAAGGCTTGACGCAAACACGCTTCAAGATAGACCATTTCAGTGAGACTATCAGTCAAGAGATCTAGGGGCAATGCCATTAAATTAAGAGTAAATCTTTTTTGGAGTAGGGACTTTAGTCCCGTTATTATGGGACTAAAGTCCCTACTACTTGCATAAAACAATGTTATCGAAATGGCATTGAGGGGGGATACTAAATCTCTTCCGGGCTTAGATACTTCTCTCTCCTAAGATCTTCATCACTTTGTCTATCATCTTTTTGTGTGTGCTGAGGTCTCCGTGTTCTGTTTCTATATTGATGTAGTTTTCATGGCCTTTGTGCAGCACGATACAGTTGGACATGGAATTGTCATTGGATCTTTGGCTGACTTTCTCAAATTTGACATTGAGCCCCAGGGCAGTAAATATTTTGACTTTTTCCTTTGAAACTTTTTTCCCTGCAAGGTAGATGAGTGTATCTTCATCTTCCAAACCTTCTTGATGACCGCTTTTGATCTCCCCCGCAGGGAAAGAAATTACATTCCTGGAATGTTTTTTCATCGATACGGTACCAGAACCGCCATTTTTATGATGCCCTTCTGCATTGGTATGGAGAGCAAGGTAGGGTAGATGTTCTGGTTTATAGGTATTGATGATGCTGCAGATCGTTTTACTGTAAAGAGAATCTTTTTTGAAATTCCTGTTCGGGTCTTTCCCTGACATATGACGTTGTCCATTGGACTCTACGGCAAGGAAACCTCCCCCGTAACGTTTGACAGCATAGACTGCGGCATCAAAAGCACTCTCCTCATTGTCATGAGGCAGATACCAGAAAGATCCTTGGGGGTGTGAAGTGTTCCAGACAAGCAGGAAAGTCCAGGTTCGTTTGCCTTCTTTAAAAGTAATACGGTTGGCACAGAGTGAGCCCATGCTCCAGCTGTTTCGTTTGAGATCAGATGATCTTGTATCAGACTTGATCTGCATTTGTTGTACATGCTGATCGATGTTGTCCGGAAGAGGGCAGTTGGTTTTGACACAGCCTGTCGCCAGGAGAAAAGCAGCGCCGGTCATGGTAATGTGCAGTAAAGGTTTTTTTCTTATCATTTTTAAAAGTATACACTTCTATAGCTTGCAATGATTTTTTATATGAAAGTTTATGCTAATATAAAACTAGAAGAAGTAGCAGAAGGGTTAGAAGATGAATCTTGAAAACTTAGGTGAATTGTTTCTTACATTTTTAAATGCGCATAGAGATATAGCATTTTTTCTTGTATTGGGTATAGGCTATATACTCGGCAACATCCGAATAGGGAGTTTCTCTCTGGGATCTGTTGCGGGTGTACTCTTTGCAGGATTGATCTTCGGATATTATGGTTTCCGTATCAATTCTGCTGCACAGATGGTCGGCTTTGCTCTCTTTATTTTTTCAGTCGGCTATCAGGCTGGTCCCGGCTTTGTGACTGTTTTGAAACAGGATGGGCTTAAGTATTTTACACTCGCTGTTGTTGTCGGTTTTACAGGGTTTGGTATTGCGGCACTCTGGGCAAATATGCTCTCTTTGCCACCCGGTATGTCTGCGGGACTGCTTGCCGGAGGCTTGACCTCTTCCCCGACTTTGGCAGCTGCCCAGGAGGCAGTCCATGCCGGTTCTGTCAAATTTCCAGATGGCTGGAGTGAAGATCAGATCGTTGACAATATTGCGATGGGGTATGCCGTGACCTATATTTTTGGACTGGTTGGTTTGATCTCTATGATCAAGTTCTTACCTAAACTCTTAAAAATAGATCTTGAGAAAGAAGCAGAAAATTTTGAAACAAGTAAGCAGGAGAGTACGACTTTACCGGAAAATGTGGTACTAAGAACCTATCGTATCACAGATCCTGAGATCAAGGATCTGAGTCTGGAAGTATTGCGGGAGCAGTATTGGGATAAGAGATCCGTTGTGAAAGTAAAACGCAACGAAATGTTTTTTCCTATAGATGAAAAAGGATTGGAAACAGGTGATATTATTGAAGTGTTGGGGCCGCGTAAGTATTTTACAGAGAAAATTTCCAAGATTGCTGAAGAGATCTCGCCTGAATGGAAAGGTGAAGATGTTCAGGATACGGCACAGGTCGTCATCTCTAACAGTGATGTCATAGGTCATACACTTGAGGAAGTAGCAATACACAGAAGATTTGGTCTTATGCTGATGGAAATCCGGCGTAATGGCAAACATGTTGAGGATGATGAAAATACGAGAGTCGAACAAAATGATGTGCTTACGGTTATTGGTACGCCTCATCAGATCGAAGCGATGGGTGAATATATGGGGCAGGTGGAACGTGCCGGGGTCGAAACAGATATGATCACCCTCTCTTTTGGTATTGTCATGGGATTGCTGATCGGGTCATTGTCCGTGCAAGTGGCAGGTGTTTCAGTTGGACTGGGGGCAGCAGGCGGTTTGTTAGCCTCAGGTCTGTTCATCGGATACCGCAGGTCTGTCAAACCGACTTTTGCCCAGCTTCCGGAAGCGACACGATGGTTTTTGATGGAGTTTGGTCTTCTGGTTTTTATGGCAGGTGTGGGCATGCGTGCGGGAAGCGGTATTATTGAGACACTGCAGCACAACGGATTGGCACTGGTGGCTGCAGGAATGTGTGTGACGATCATCCCGATCCTGGTCGGTTATGCAGTGGGGCATAAGATCCTGAAGATATCACCCGCGCTGATCTTTGGTGCGATCACCGGTGCGATGACAAGCGGTGCGGCATTGTCTGTGGTCATCAAAGAAGCAAAAAGCCCGGTGCCTGCACTGGGCTATACCGGCACCTATGCCTTTGCCAATATACTTCTGGTGATCGCAGGTAGTTTGATCATGATATTTTAATGTATGATCTTTTATTCAAGACCAAATATATTAAAGGGGGTAGTCAGTTAGCTCCTCTTACCCATAGATTTACTAAAACCTGATGATTAATCGTAAGATTTAGTCCTGATACCATTGTTTTATCACTTATCATATGTGAATTTGTGGTCATGTGCTAAGATTTGCACATTGATATCGCTACAGGAGGAGCTAGTTAACTACCCCACTATATTAATTCTCCAATGTGGAGTCATTTGAATAAATAATTTTAACATCATGAAAAAATACACACTACACATTCTTTCCACATAGTTTACTTTATAACCTACATTCCCGCCCAATTATACCTATGAAATCACCTCGACCCCCAAAGCCTCATAAATTTCCTTCTGCTTCTTGGTCACTTCTCCTACCTGAGTAGCTTTTCCCGGTTGTGTAAAACATTCAATAATATCAATCTCATCCAGTACGCCCTGTAAGGTGTATTTTTTTAACAGTTTGTTTTGTTCCATCTTTTGTTTTATATAGGAGATAAAGATCAATCCCACAAACTGAACAAACAGCTTACCTTCCAGTGCTTCTTCCGATGAAACAGAGGTACGTCTCATGTTTAAACGGTGTTTAAGATCATTATATGCTTTCTCTATGACATCTTTGGAGCGATAGACTTCTATGGCTTCCTTTGCCTCTTTGATACTGTTACTGATAAGAACAAAGTAGCCAAAGTCTTTCTCTTTGTCTTGTATGGCTTCTTCACTGGGTGTGACACGTATTCCCCGTTTGGGTGTTTCTGTGATGATGAAATAACGCTGGTAGGCTTTTTCATGACGCGTGTCTCTCTTGTTGTTTAGGAGTTCTTCTTCAAGACGATCCAAATAGAGATTAAATCGTATCTTCTCATCAGTGGCTCTTTGGTCATTATAATAGATATGCAGATAGATACGACGTTTCTCATTGATCACCTCTTGTGTACGGGGTTTGGTATAGTTGTAATCCCAACCTGTGGTGACACTATGCATATAGAGTCCATGATCAGCACTGTAGTTCTTCCTTGTTACCATATGGGGTTGTATCTCTTCTATATGGCTCTTTATCCATTTTAAAGAGATCTTGGAAGCCATAAGGAACTTATAGTGATGCATATAGAGATCATTCACATTCTTTTGGCTATAAAAACCACGGTCAAGTACCAGTTTTACTTTTTTAATGGGCATCCCTTCAAGATCACTTAGTAACTTTTTTACCGTAGAGACATCACTCATATTCCCTGGTAGCTTACGGTAACACACGGGAAGTCTTGATTTCTGTCCCAACAGTAGTGCCAGATTGATCTGTGCTAAAGGGTCATGGTCTTTATTGACACCATACTTCACCTGTTTCAATGACTCTGAGTAAGAGGAGATAGAAGTAGTATCATAGGCTAAATACTCCTCTTCCACTCTTCTTCTGCTCTGTAGGTTAAAGAAGCGTTGTTTGGCATCTTCTGCCACAGAAGCAAAGAGTTCACTACTTCGCTGTGAGGGTATATCTTCTCCATAAGGGTGCTGATGTGAGGCACTCCAGCGTTTGAAGCGACTCAGAGGTGCAGAATCTTCAAGTATGAGATAATAGGCAGTAGAGAGCAACTGTTTATACTGTTCACCAAAGCAGGCATGCAGATCATTTGCCACACCTAAGTTTTTAGCAATTTGATCAAAAAGATAGGTGGCACCGTAAAATTGACGTTTGTACTCCAAAGAGAGAGGACGACCTACACCTTTTTTAGCACTCTGTTGCTCTTTGTACCGCTTGTTGTAGAGTATCTCTCCATTATCAGGATCAAGTTTACCAATACAGACTCTTGTATTACGTGCCTGTCCTTTTTCCTTATCCCAATAAGATGTTGATTCATAGACATAAGTGACACCACTTTTTTTATGTTTCATGCGAACGATAGACATTTTTAACTCCTTGATAGGTATAATTATACCTATGTTTGGGTTAATATCTCCTTTGGATTTTGCTTTAAAGTACGGTTTTTAGGGGATGTTATGAATTATAGGTATGATTTTTCGGGAATGGAGGATGTGATTGAAAGAGAGATAGAGTTTAACCTTCATGATGATAAATTACTCTATGATCCAGGTGCATTTTTGGATGCAACCGTGGGACATTTAGAATGTCTTGAAGCGCATGTCAACTGTGCAACCGAGCAAGTATTTGAAATAGTGTTTGACTTTATTTCTGATATTGAAGAGAAAAATGATGAGGGCTATCTTTTTAGTGATGGTTATTATGATGTAGACGGCCATTTTGATTTTGATTACTTCTCCGAAAAAATAGTAGCTATGGTAGATCATATAGATAATCTAGAAATACAAGCAGAGATGTTTTTAGACTTTGCATCACTCTGTGAAAACTCTGACTATATGCATATAAATTATGATAGTGTTAAGATAAAACAGAAGAGTCTTCTTGTGGAAGGCATAGATGAAATAAGCAATTTATCATTTTATGGATATATCAAAGAACAGCTTACATTTGAACAGAAAATAGCCTATCTGCAGCACTTTTCTGATGATAATGTTGCCGTAGAGATTGTAGCACTTTATGAAGCAAATGGGCAAAAAGAGAAAGCCGTTGATTATGTAGAGAAGCTGCTTGTAGATGAATTTAAAATAACATATGCAGAGTTGATTCCAAAATTTAAATCTGAAGTGCAATTTCTAAGTTCAAAAATCATATCTATTTCTGCCTTAAGCTGACATTTCTAAACCATAAAAAGCTTCATTTGGT
>NVUY01000004.1 GCA_002733215.1 Sulfurovum sp.
CTCGATACTAAGCTCTTATCTGTAAGACTACTTAGGCAGGACTAAACACTTTGAAGTATCGCACCTGCTAGTAAGTGCCGATTTGTCTTGGCACACATGACGAAATTATACTTGAAAATTAGAAATTAGAAATTAGAAATTAGAATTAATAGTGAATTTCTTTTAATTAGTGTAAAATAATCCAATTATATTTACTAAGGTACAGCATGTTTGCACGTTTTAGAAGAAAAAGAATCAATCCCGTTTTAAGAGATCTCCTTCAAGAGACCCATTTATCTGTTAATGACTTCATTTATCCGCTTTTTGCCAAAAGCGGTACAGGCATAAAAAAAGAAATAGAGTCTATGCCTGGTGTATTTCAGATGAGTATTGATGAAATAGTCAAAGAGTGCGACACACTTAAAGCGCTGGGCATCAAGTCCATCATCCTTTTTGGCATCCCTGATCTGAAAGATTCAGTTGGCAGCGACGCGATGTGTGAACATGGCATCATGGCACAAACTGTAAGAGCAGTCAAAGAGGCACACCCCGATATGTTTGTCACTACTGACCTCTGTTTTTGTGAATACACAGACCACGGACACTGTGGTGTCATGGATCCAGTTTTAGAGACTGTTGACAATGACATTACACTTGACAACCTTGCAAAACAAGCTGTGGTGCACGCCAAAGCTGGTGTTGACATGATAGCCCCATCTGGTATGATGGATGGGATGATTACAGCTATTCGTGCAGGACTTGATACTGCAGGGTTTGAAAATATTCCCATCATGTCTTACTCGACTAAATTCTCTTCAGCCTACTATGGCCCTTTCCGTGATGTGGCAGAATCTAGCCCAGGAAAAGGTGACAGAAAAAGCTACCAAATGAACCCAGCCAATAGAAATGAAGCCATTCTAGAAAGTGTAGAAGATGAAAAAGAGGGTGCAGACATCCTCATGGTAAAACCTGCGCTAGCCTACTTAGATATAGTAAGAGATGTGAAAAACAACACTTCTTTGCCTCTAGCTGTGTACAATGTAAGTGGTGAATACTCCATGCTTAAGATGGCAGCCCGTGCAGGTGTCATAGACTATAATGCGGTGATGATGGAAACCTTGATGGCATTTAAACGTGCGGGTGCAGATATCATCATCACTTACCATGCAAAAGAAGCTGCTCTTTTACTTCAGAAATAACCTGTAGCGTGGCATTCCATAGATATTTTTACAAACCCTATAACTTTCAACCCTTTTATGGTAAAATATTCTCTTTTAAATTTTACATTTATAGTTTTCGTCATATGACGAAACATGAGGATAGTCCACATGAGACACTTTTTAACACTCAAAGATTTTAGCAAAGATGAGATCTTGGAGATGATAACATTGGCACAGAAGATAAAATCGCAAACCGGGCAGCGCAAGTTTGTTCCGTACATGGAGCACCAGACACTTGGGATGATCTTTGAAAAAAGTTCTACACGTACACGTGTGAGCTTTGAGACGGGTATTTACCAGCTTGGTGGCATAGGGCTTTTTCTCTCTTCCAATGACATACAGCTAGGTCGCGGTGAGCCTATGAAAGATACCGCACGTGTGATCAGCCGCATGCTTGACATGGTCATGATACGTACCTTTGAACACTCTAAGCTTGAAGAGTTTGCACGCTATTCAAAAGTACCGGTGATCAACGGTCTTACAGACTCCTACCACCCGGTACAGCTTATGACTGACTACCTCACCATGATAGAGTTCGGTAAAGATAAAGATCCTGTGGTGGCCTATGTAGGTGACGGAAACAACATGACGCACTCATGGCTGATGCTTGCAGCCAAGCTCAGGTTTGAGCTTAGAGTAGCGACACCCAAAGGGTATGAATGTGATGAAGCCATCGTTGCAGATGCACTTGAAATGGCAAAAGAGTCAGGTGCAAAGATCACCTTTGGCAATGACCCGAAAGAGGCGGTCAAAGGCTGTGATGTGGTCACAACAGATACCTGGGTCTCCATGGGGCAGGAAGATGAAAAAGAAGTTCGCATGAAAGCCTTTAACGGGTACATGGTAGATGAGGCTCTCATGAGTTTAGCAAAACCTGATGCCATCTTCTTACACTGCCTCCCTGCCTACAGAGGCTACGAAGTAAGTGAAGAGACCTTTGAAAAGCATGCAGAGGTCATCTTCTCAGAAGCAGAGAACAGACTGCATGCGCAAAAAGGTATTATGGTATGGTTAGATAGCCAAAGAGATAAATAAAACCTGTAGGGGCAGGACCTGTGTGTCTGCCCAAGAGAGGGTACACACATCGATGTACCCCTACAAAAGTAAAATATAAAGAGAGAGAATGAGTAACATAGATTTCGAAAAGTTCAGCAAATACTCTAAACCAGGACCAAGATACACCTCTTACCCCACTGCCCTTGAATTCAATGATGATTTCAAATATGATGACTACATTAGCTACCTTGAGAACTCCGAAGAGAAACTCTCGCTCTATGTACACTTGCCATTTTGCAGATCGGCCTGTTACTTCTGTGGGTGTAATGTTGTTTTTACTTCAAAAGAAGAGAAACTAAGCCAATACATCGATTACCTCAAAAAAGAGATAGACATCCTGGCACAACACATCGACACCTCACGTGAAGTCATACAGTTTCACTTTGGCGGAGGAACGCCCACCTACTACAAAGCCTTTGAACTTGACGAGATAGTCAGCTACATCAAGTCCAAGTTTCCAAACTGGAGCAAAGAGGCTGAGATCTCTTGTGAGATAGACCCGAGATTTTTTAATGAAGATCAAATGAAAGTCTTCCAAAAGCATGGCTTTAACCGCATAAGTTTTGGTGTACAGGACCTGGACGATAAAGTGCAAAAAGAGATCCATCGTGTACAGCCTTTGGAACTTACTAAAAATGCTGTTGAATTGGCAAGAGAATACGGTATCAAGTCCATTAACACTGACTTCATTTACGGTTTACCTTACCAAACCCTAGAGACCTTCAAAAAAACACTGGAACTCTCTACCCACCTCAACCCTGACAGAGTCGCTGTCTTTAACTATGCACATGTGCCATGGCTTATGAAAACACAACGTAAATTTGATGAAACTACCCTGCCGTCACCGGAAGTAAAACTGCAAATTTTCCAGTACACTATTGACTTTTTTGAAAGGAATGGATATAAAATGGTAGGTATGGATCATTTCGCTAAACCCGAAGATGAACTTTTCGGCGCAATAGAGAAAGGTGAACTCCATAGAAACTTTCAAGGTTACACGACCAAAGGCGGTGCAAACCTTGTAGGTATCGGTCTTACAAGCATTGGCGAAGGTGCACGTTATTATGTACAGAACAGCAAAGATATGAAAGTCTATGAAGCAGCCTTGGATGCAGGGAGATTACCTTTTGAAAGAGGTGTGAACCTAAGTGAAGATGACTTCCTTCGTAAAGCAGTCATCATGGAACTCATGGCAAACTTTTCCATAGACATGGGAAGAATAGATAAAGAGCACAACATAGAGTTTAAAACATACTTTGCTGATGCCTTGGAAGCACTACAGGAGTTCGTAGATACAGGCTTGGTGAGCATCACTGATGATAAAATATCTGTCAGCACCACAGGTACCCTGCTCATCAGAAACATTGCGATGCCGTTTGATGCGTATATGAAAAAGTATGGCGGGGATAAAAAGAGTTTTTCAAAGACCGTTTAATAACCTGCTCTTTTTGTCAATATAAAGTATAATTTACAAAACAAACTCTCGTATGCATTCCCACGCAGAGCATGGGAACGAGAAAAAGATTAAATTGCCAATCATGCAACTTGGGATTTGTCGTTTCGTGGTACTAAACCTACAGAAAAAATAGAGAGGAAGATAAATTGTGAGCAAACAACTAGAAGAGATTTTCAACTTTACAGAAACATCAGATGACTGTATCAAATGCGGAAAATGTATCCCCGTATGTACTATCCACCAGGTCAACCCGGATGAAACCACATCACCACGTGGCTTCATAGAACTTTTGGGTGCCTACCAGCAGGGGAATTTGGAACTAGATAAAAATGCCAAAGACATTTTTGAATCTTGTTTTTTATGTACTAACTGTGTAGATGTCTGTCCTAACTCGCTGGCTACCGATATGGTCATAGAAGAGGTTCGGGCGGACATTGCAGACAAGTTTGGCATCGCTTTCTTTAAAAAAGCTATATTTTTCATGTTAGAACACAGAAAAGTAATGGATATTGTGATGAAGTTTGGCTTTATGTTCAAAACTTGTGCATTAGCCAATGACCCTAAAGATAGAGGTTTAAAAATGCGCTTTGGTATTCCTCGTATTAAAATGCTTGGTATTCCTATGGTCAAAAAAGATCGGCTTATTGTTTCTTTGGCGAAAACAAGTTTTTTAAATAGCTATCCTGAAACTATCCCTGCACAAAAACCTGAAGAAAAAACCAAACGTGTGGCACTTTTCATAGGGTGCTTGGCAAACTACAACTATGTAGGCATAGGTGATAGTTTAGTAGAAATTTTAAAAGAGTTGAACATAGAGATATTTATCCCAAAGAAACAGCAATGCTGTGGAGCACCTGCATACTTTACGGGTGCTGTAGACTCTGTAGAACGTATGACTAAGGCAAACATAGAATATTTTGAAAGTTTTATGGATGAGTGTGATGCCATGCTCATTCCTGAGGCTACCTGTTCTGCAATGATGAAACATGATTGGCAAGTATTTTTCAAAAACCATGACATGCCAGAGTGGGAAGAGAGAGCCAAAATCGTAGCAGAAAAAATGCACATGGCAACAGCATGGCTAGATGACAATACCCCACTACAACAACTACTCAAAGATAAGGGTAAAAAGTTTGATACTGCTGTTACCTATCATGATCCTTGTCATGCCAGAAAAGTACAAGGCATCTACAAACAACCACGAAATCTACTGGCTCCAAACTACCCTATGGTAGAGATGAGTGACCCAAACAGATGTTGTGGATTTGGAGGGGTTACCATGCAAACTGATAAATTCTATTTGGCTGAGCTTGCAGGCAAACCAAAGGCTGCCATGATAAAAGAAACTAAGGCTCACTACGTGAGTGCTGAGTGCTCTGCTTGTCGTATACAGCTATCAGAAGCGATGAACAATGCAGACGTTGAGACTATCTTTAAAAATCCACTGGAGCTTATCGCAGAGGGGCTTAAAGATTGATTTCAAAGACGGAATCTACGAAAGATTACAGGCTTCTCCAGCCTCGATAATAAATATATTATTCCCATCCTCATATCTGTAGCCCAACTTGCACCCCAGTTTTGCCAAAATACTATGTACTATGTAGAGTCCCAATCCAAAACCGGAACTCCGTTTTTCCTCTTGAGAAAAAGGCTCTATATAATACGATAGCGGATGCTGTAGCTCTTCTCCTTGAGAGATGACCTCCAACCCAAGACCTGTTGATCTCAAGTCTACATGTTTGTTCTTACTGTATTTTATACCATTGTCCAGCAGGTTTTTTAAAGCCAAAGAAAATAGTTTCACATCTGTCGTCAATGCTCTATTTTCCACATCGGTCGTCACACTCCCTTTCACCGTCATCAAAAGTTCCTGACTTTTCTGTATCACTTCATCGATCATTACATACTCAAAATTAGGTTCAAAACTCTGTGTGGTAACCCGTTCAAGCTGAGCAAGTTCAGAGATAAGTTCGTTCATACGTTCAAAGGCACGTACCAGTATCTTCTTGGTACCCTCATCTTCCATCATTTCAACCACAATACGACCTTTGGTAATAGGCGTTTTAAGTTCATGCATTAAGTTACGCATAAAAAGGTTTTTGGAAGTACTGAGTTCATTGATATGCAAGATCGCATCATCAAAACTCTTTGCGATCTTACCGATCTCATCATCATAAAGATAGGTAATACGTGTCTGCATGTCACCCTGGGCAAATCTCTGGATCTGCCTATGTAAGGTTTTTAAAGGATACAGCTTTCTTAATACCGCAAGATAAAGCAACAGAAGCAAGGCAATGAGGAAGATACCCAATGTCACAGCTATCTCAAAATAATAATTTTCGGGTCGGTTATCTTCCAGCATAAGATTATGCTCCATACGCTGAACATAGATATAATGCTTCTCTTCTATCTGAAATACTCGTACACGTCCTAGAGATGAACCACCTGAGAAGATCGTTTTACCCTTGGTTTCTATCTTTTTTTTGATCCCTGCTATTTTTTCTTCGGAGACAGATCTTACATTCAGATCTTTATAGAGTTTTACAATTTCTTCTTTTGCGGAATTAAATTGCAGATTTGAAAGAAAAGTAATAGAAATGAGTTGATAACGTTTATACTCTTCGATCTTCTGTCTGTCTTTATCCCAGGAGAGAAAGAGTAAAAACGTAGCGATCAAAATAATGATCGCTACAGAGAAAAGAATGTGTATAAAGGTGCTTACAGATAGGTTTTTCATTATTATTTTTTATTGGAAATACGGTCAGTTAAAAGGTACCCTACACCGCGGATAGGTTTAATATATATATTGTCAGGGTCTACTTTCGCGATCTTCTGTCTGATACGGGAGATGATCACATCAATATTTTTAATAGAGCTGTCATCATCAATATGTTCACTTTCATAGAGAAGCTGTTCCCTTGAAACAGACCCATTTTTATGCTGTAAGAGCATACCCAGTATATCATACTCTGCCGCAGTAAGTTCCAATGAATACCCTTTAAACCTGATCTCTCTGGCGTTGGCATCTGCCTCAAAAAGCGCTTCTTCTTCCACTGTCTTCTCTTCAATCGTATGGGTACGTCTCAAGATCGTTTTGATACGGCTCACAAGTTCTCTGGGGTCGTAGGGTTTAGGCATATAATCATCTGCCCCGCGTTCCATGCCTATGACCTTGTCGGTAATATCATCTCTGGCTGAAGAGATAATAATAGGGATATTGCTTATCTCCCGTATTTTCGGTATCACTTCCAGGCCGTCCATACCGGGCAGGGTCAAATCCAGGATGATCAGATCAAAGTCATGCTGTGTTAAGAGGGAAAGTCCTATGTACGGGTCTTCCGCACCTATGACTTCCATATCGAACTTCGTGAGGTAATTGGTTAAGATGAGCGCCAGTTCCGGGTCATCTTCTATAATGAGTATTTTTATGATCTTAAATCCTTTTCTGTCAAAATTATCTTACATTATGTTTAATTGATGGTTAATACATCAAGACTATTTTTCATTATAATCCAGATACACCTTGGTAATAGCTATCAAAAATGAAGTGACTGCCGGTCCCAGGATCATTCCCCAGAAACCGTAGGTACTCATACCTGCGATGATAGAGAAGAAAATAACGATAGAGTTGATCTGTATCGTACTCTTGAGAAGATCTTCCTTGATCACATTGATGATCATCGGTTTAATGAAGGTATCGGCAATGATAGAGATCATGATCACAGAATAACCGGCAATGATAAGCGCCGTCTGGGAATCTATCTTTGTCCAGACATAGAGTGAAACAGGTGCCCAGACAATGATCCCCCCTACGATAGGAATAAGTGAAGCAAATCCGTAAATGACACCAAAAAATAATCCGTTAAAACCAAAATAACTCATAATAATGCCAAAGAGAAACCCTTCAAATATCGCAGTGACGATCACAGAGTAAAATACGATTTCCATGGTGGCTGAAACCTCTTCCATCATCTTGACACCTTTGGCAGGAGAGACAGGCAACAATGCCAGTATCACATCAAAAAAATGACTACCGTAATAGTTGATAAAAAAGTAAAAAACAACCACAAAGAACATATTTTTCATAAAGCCCAAACCTGCACCGCCGGCAAGAGTCACATAGCCTGTAGACTCTTGAATATAAGAGGTGATCTTTTCATCATTGAGATATTGTTCACTCAGATTGTTTAAAAAGGGTAAGTCAGCCATCATCGCTTTAAGTGTATGGACCGTATCTTTAATGCCAGCCCTGTCGATCTGGGAAATATACTCTACACCGATCGTTGCCAGATACACAATAGGCGCAAAAAGAAGAAGCATCAAGAGTGTCGTTGAGATCGCGGCAGACATATGTGCAGAATTGGTATACCCTACCAACGTTTTGGTGAGGTTGAATGTCGCCATGGTCAGTAACATCGCCACGACCCATGACAGTATAAAAGGTTCATAGACATTGTATGCACCAATGATCGCCAGGAAAAACAGTGCGGTGATCATTAAATTACTTTTATTCAAACAAACCATCCTTCATGCCGCTAAGCTTAAAATGCTCATAACTTTTAGAGGTGGCGATACGTCCGCGTGCGGTTCTTTCGATGTATCCATTGGCTATAAGATAAGGCTCCAAGACATCTTCGATGGTCCCTTCATCTTCAGAGAGTGCGGCACCGATAGTGCTGAGTCCCATGGGTTTGTTTTTTGCTGAGACCAGAAGTTTCAAAAGTTGAATATCTTGTTCATCAAATCCAAGATTATTCACACCTAACTCATCGAGCGCATACTTGGCACGGGAAAGTGTGATCTCCTGTTCGTCTTCCACCTCAGCAAAATCACGTACACGTTTGAGCAGTCTCAAAGCGATTCTTGGCGTGCCCCTACTGCGCTTTGCCATTTCAGAAGCAGCATCCAGCTTTGCGACTTTTTCCAACTTATGTGAAGCCTGCATCACAATTTTACATAATTCATCAGCTGTATAGAACTGCATTCTAAAGTGCATACCAAAACGTTCACGCAAAGGGTTGGAAAGCATCCCTGCTCTTGTAGTCGCACCTATCAGTGTAAAACGCGGCAGATCTATCTTCACTGTCTGTGCTGCAGGTCCTGAACCGATGATGATATCTAAACGAAAATCTTCCATTGCCGGATAAAGTATCTCTTCTATGGCCGGAGACATACGGTGGATCTCATCTATGAACAGGATGTCACCCTCTTCAATGTTTGTAAGCAATGCCGCCAGATCTCCTGCTTTTTCTATCATCGGTGCGGCAGTGGTTTTAATATTCGCTCCCATCTCTGTAGAGATGATGTTTGCAATGGTCGTTTTCCCCAAACCCGGAGGTCCGAAAAAGAGAATATGATCAAGCGCTTCTTTTCTTTTTTTACTTGCTTCTATAAATACTTTTAAATTCTTTTTGATCTTCTCCTGACCTATATATTCATCCCACGAATTGGGACGCAGGGTCACTTCATAAGAGATCTCTTCATCAAAACGTTCTATCTCAACCATACGTTCCATTAATACGTGTACTCATCACTAGGGAATTCACGTGATTTGACTTCATCACGATAGGTCTTAAGCCCTTCACGTACCAACTTTGCTCCGTTACCGTACTGTTTGACGAACTTGGGTTTAAATGTTTCAAAGAAACCAAACATATCAGACCAGACCAGCACCTGTCCGTCTGTACTGTTTCCAGCGCCTATGCCAATGGTCGGGATAGCTATAGCTTGCGTAATGGCTTGGGCTGCTTCACTTTTTACCCCTTCTACCACAATGGCAAATGCGCCTGCTGCCTCCAATGCTTTGGCATCTTCCACAAGAGAATCTATATCTGTCTGATCCTTTCCTCTTATCTTGTATCCTCCATCAGAACGCAAAAACTGGGGCATAAGCCCTATATGCCCCAGTACAGCGATAGAATTTTGAGTCAATGCTTCAACGATGTGTGCTCTCTCTTTTCCGCCTTCTATTTTGACAGCTTGAGCAGAGGTTTCCTGATACGCTCTGCTTGCATTTTGTAGTGCAACTTCCGCAGAGGTATAAGTTCCAAAAGGCATATCAAGGATGATCAGTGGTAACTTTGCACCATTACATACAGCTTGAGTATGATAGATCATCTGATCCATAGTGGCTGACAACGTGTCCTCTTTTCCTAAAAAACTCATATTGAGACTGTCACCTACCAGTATCATCTCCACTTCACCATCAAATAACTGTGCGAAAAGTGCATCATACGCCGTCACCATAGTGATAGGTTCTTTGCCTTTCATTTTTGAAATCGTTGCTAAAGTTACTTTTTTCTCTATTTTAGGGGTATGAATACTCATAATTTTCTTTTAATCCTAAGCGCTAAATCTATATTTTTACTCATTTTATCATATAATGTTAAAAATTATCACAAAAAGAGTCTTATTTGAAGAAATTGGTCGCATATATCACCACAGGTTTTCCATCATTAGAGTTTACAGTAGATGCTGCCTTGGCTTTAGCAGAAGCAGGTGTTGACACCTTAGAACTGGGTATGCCATTCTCCGATCCTGTGGCAGATGGTCCTGTCATCGAAGCTGCCAATCTTAAAGCCCTGCAAAATGGTTTTAAACTGGATCACCTTTTTGAAGCCTCTGCAAAAATTGCACCACATATAGATACACTCTGGATGGGTTATTTTAACCCTTTTTACCACAAAGGTATGGAAAGGTTTATCGCTGAAGCAAAAAAAGCCGGAGTGAACGGTTTCATCATCCCGGATCTTCCTCTCGAAGAAGCAAAACCGTACAAACCCTCTATAGAAGCTGCCGGACTGAACCTTATAGACTTCATTGCGCCTACGGACTCCAAAGCGCGTATAGAAGAGATAGTCACAGAGGCACAAAAGTTCATCTACCTTGTTGCCTATGCAGGGATCACAGGTTCCGGAAAAAGCGAAGATCTGCAGCCTATTATCACTGATATCAAAACATTTACTCAGACACCTGTCTATGTAGGTTTTGGAGTGGATCAAAATACAGCCAAAGAGAAATCCAAAGGTGTTGACGGTGTCATCGTCGGTTCTGCTTTTGTTAAAGTATTACTGGATGAGAGTTTGAGTCATACTCAGAAAATCACTAAGATCTCTGCCATTGCCAGAGAGATAAAAGATAAAATAAACAGCTAGATCTTCTCTCCCGAGTAGATCAAAAATACAATTATACTAAGGCTTATCACACATGGAACACTTACTTTGGAATGTCGATCCCGTACTCTTAAAATTAGGACCTTTGGAACTTCGTTGGTATGGTCTGCTTTTTGTTGGTTCATTTTTTCTCGGACTGATGATATTGACAAAAATATATAAACGCGAGGGTAAAGATCCCGAAGTACTTGACAGCCTTCTCATCTACATCATGGTGGGTGCCGTATTGGGTTCACGTTTGGTGCATTGTTTCTTTTATGAGCCGGACTTTTATCTCTCCAATCCTCTGGAGATACTGAAAGTGTGGAAAGGCGGACTTGCCAGTCATGGGGGGCTTGCGGGTGTACTGATTGCACTCTATGTCTTTGCAAAGCGCTATCACACACCCTACATGTGGTTACTTGCCCGTGTAGCCATACCCGGCGCACTCACTGCAGCCTTTGTGCGTTTTGGCAACTTCTTCAACTCTGAGATCCTTGGACTTCCAAGCGACGCACCCTGGGCCATCATTTTTCAACGTGTGGATATGGTTCCCAGGCACCCCGTACAGCTCTATGAAGCATTTTCCTACCTCTTCATTTTCCTGCTTTTGATCGTCATCTACCGTAAAGTGACTCCTGCCTTTGCCACAAAGATACTGCCCGGTGTATTTCTGACCACCCTTTTCACGATGCGTTTCTTTCTGGAATATACAAAGACAAGGCAAGCAGCCTACAGCACTGATCTTCCTTTCACTACAGGACAGATGTTAAGCATACCTTATATAATATTGGGTATCTTATGGATAATATGGGCATTTAAAAGTACTTCAAGGGACAGAAAACATGACAAAGCCTCACCTCGCTAACTATGCACTGGGTATTGACATTGGTTCAACTACCGTAAAGTACGTACTTTGTGATGAGCACTTCAAGATCATTGAAAAAGCCTATACGGCACATGACACCAAACAGGCACCCACTCTTTTAAGACTCCTTCAGGAACTCTCCCTTGCATATCCGGACGCCTACAGTAAAATACACAAAGTCTATATCACCGGTTCAGGAGCCTCACGTATCGCTCCTACCATCAACGCACGTTTTGTGCAGGAAGTGAATGCTGTGGTACTTGCCGTTGAGCAACTACACCCTGATGTACGTGCAGTCATAGAACTCGGCGGTCAAGATGCGAAGATCATCCACTTCAAAGAGAGTGAAGACGGTAAAAGATCTGTACTCACTTCTATGAATGATAAATGTGCCTCAGGGACAGGTGCCACCATAGAAAAGTGTACGATGAAAGTCGGCATGGAGAGCGAAGATATTCAAAAACTCACCTTTGAAACAGACAAACTTCACCATGTTGCTGCCAAATGCGGTGTCTTTGCCGAAACTGACATCGTCAACCTGGTCAAAAGTTCTGTACCCTCTTATGAGATCATGAACTCCTTGGCAGATGCCATCGTCATGCAAAACCTTACAGTACTCACACGCGGTAATACACTGATGCCTAAAGTGTTACTTTTAGGTGGTCCCAATACCTACCTGCCCTTCCTCCAAGAGTGTTGGCGTATGCGCATCACTGAACTTTGGGATGAACGTGGCATAGCCTATGACAAAGAAAAAGTAAATGAACTTATCATTGTTCCTGACAATGCCCAGTATTATGCCGCTTTGGGTGCTGTCATCTTTGGTGAAGGGGAAGCGAATAATGATAAGACATTTAGCGGACTTATCCAGCTGAAAACACTGGTCGATACGGGAGGTGTAACCCAAAATGACAATAATGATACCCCTCTTGTCTCCTCTCCCGAAGAGTTAAAAGCATTTAAAGATGCTTATACCATAAAAGATTTTATACCGCCGGTATTGAAGCAGAAAACCAGATGTTTTTTAGGTATAGACGGAGGCTCAACTTCTTCAAAAGCTGTCTTATGTGATGAAAAGGGAGAATTACTTTTAAAAGTCTATCAACTCTCCAAAGGGAACCCCATAGAAGACACCCTTGATCTGCTTAACAAGATCCAGGAACAGGACCCACACAATTTTTATGATGTGCAAGGTTTAGGTGTCACCGGTTACGCGGCAGAAGTACTGGGCGGTGCGCTTAATGCTGATGCAAACATCATCGAAACTATCGCGCATATGAAATCTGCTCAAAAAGCTTTCGGAGAAAGTATCAATGTCATTTGTGACATTGGAGGGCAGGACATTAAAGTACTGTTTATGGAAAATGGTATGATGAAGAATTTTCGTCTTTCCAACCAGTGTTCAGCAGGTAACGGTACCCTGCTTCAGAGTATGGCAAAACAGTTTTCTGTGCCCGTAGAAGGTTTTGCAGACATTGCCTTCGCTGCAAAGAAAGCCCCACTCTTTAATTATGGCTGTGCCGTATTTTTAGACACAGACCGCGTGAACTTCCAAAAAGAAGGTTACAGTAAAGAAGAACTCTTTGCAGGTATTTCAAAAGTACTGCCCAAAAATATCTGGCAGTATGTGGTTCAAGCACCTAATTTAGCTGCTTTTGGAGAGCATTTTGTACTTCAGGGAGGCACACAATACAACCAGGCGGCACTCAAAGCTCAGGTAGATTACATCAAAGAGAAAGTACCGCATGCCAGAGTAAATGTACATCCACATCCGGGTGAAGCAGGTGCTTATGGCGCAGCCATAGAAGCCAAAGACATGGTACTACAAAGAGGTTATGCCACTTTTGTAGGGATGCAGGAAGCCTTGCAAATGACCTACAGATCCAAAACCGATGAAAGTACACGTTGTCACTTCTGCAGCATCAACTGTTCGCGTACCTTCATAGACACAGAGACACCTTCCTCAAAGTCTGTACGTTACATCGCAGGATTCTCCTGCGAAGAAGGTACGGTGGAGTCACATGAAGCACTCAAAATACTCAAAGAGAGCAGAAGATCCTTACAGCAAAACACACCCAATCTTGTTAAAAAAGAGTCTATGTCACTCTTTGCCCCTACTTATGAACTGGAAATGAAACCTACTGCCTCTACACAGATCAAAGAACAACAGGTCAAAGTCACTCTTGGCGGCTGGGGTCCAACACTTCGTAAAGAAGTCAGCAGAAACTTTAAAGTCAGTGACGACAAGCACAAAACATACAGACAAAACGTGAAAATAGCCATTCCAAAAGTCCTTAACATTTACTCTTTGGCGCCTTTTTTACGTACCTACCTCGAAGCGCTCGATATTGATCCTATGAATATACAGTTTTCAGGGTTTTCCAATGAAGATATGTTCCTGGAAGGGGCTAAATATGGTTCTGTAGACTCCTGTTATCCCGCAAAAGTGGCACAGTCTCATGTCTATTCACTTATGTACGCTAAAAAGTTTGCCAAAAAACACTTTGATCATCTGTGGTTCCCCGCAGTCACAGAGCTTCCAGGGTACGTCAAACATACCATGGGTCAAACCTCTTGTCCTATCATTTCAGGTACACCCAAAGTGGTCTATTCTGCATTTACCAAAGAGAAAGATCTTTTTGAAGAAAAAGGCATAGACTATGTAGAAGACCCTCTCAACTTTGATGACCGTGACTTACTGAAAAAACAACTTTTTCATACCTGGGGAGAAAAACTTCGCATCACAGAAGATGAAAACAACTGGGCTGCAACACAGGCGTGGAAAGCCTTAGATAAAAATGATGCTGATATTATGCAAGAAGGACGTACCCTCCTGGATGATGCCGTAGCCAATGATGAGATAGTCATCTTACTTTTAGGACGCCCTTACCATTCAGACCCCGGTATGAACCATGAAGTCCTCGATGAATTTCAGTCTTTAGGCTTTAAAACCATCTCTATGCGTGCGATCCCTAAAGATGAAGCATATCTGATGCAGTATTTTAAAGACGATGT
Source organism: Sulfurovum sp. (assembly GCA_002733215.1). Lineage (GTDB taxonomy): Bacteria > Campylobacterota > Campylobacteria > Campylobacterales > Sulfurovaceae > Sulfurovum. The sequence goes on from NVUY01000004.1 coordinate 14,746, forward strand.
CTCACGTGGACATGTAGAGTCACCCTATGACATACGTGATGTCTGGGCAGAGAACTTTTCTACCAACTCTGCACAAAAAGTATGGGCAGCCAAATTTGCAGCACGTCATCCAAATGTGGCAGTACTTGATCTCTCTTCTTTTAAGTGCGGTCATGATGCTCCGACCTATTCTATCATTGACAAGATCATAGGCGCAAGCCGTACGCCGCACTTGACCCTGCATGACATAGATGCGAACAAGCCCGGCGGTTCTATCAAGATACGGGTGAAGACTTTTGCTTATACTCTGGAGCAGTATAAACAAAGACTCAAAATAGATTATCATAAGGTAGATTTATCCACCAAAGAAAAGGTCTTTGTATGAAAATAATATATGTTATCAACACCCTACACAATGGAGATTTAATATGAGCATTACATGCAATTCAATAAAAATGCCCGATAAAAACGGTAATCTGAACTTCAGCAATCAAGCACCTTCACAGTGGAGAGATGTCCCGCAAAAAACCATACACTATGCACCCAAAGAAGAGACCATTATGCTCTCTGGCGGTCTCACTATATTGCAGGACCAACTCATTGAAGCTGCCCTGCAGTCCATGGGTGAAAACTATATTTCCATGCCTAACCCGAATTTTGAATCTTTTCAGACAGGTAAAGCTTACGGAAACAGAGGACAGTGTAACCCTACGTACTTCACTGTGGGAAACCTAGTCAAATACTTACAGAATCTTCGTGATGAAAAAGGTCTGAGTAGCGAAGAGATCGTAAAAAAATATGTCTATATCACGGCAGGCGGTTGTGGACCCTGTCGTTTTGGTATGTATATTACGGAGTATAAAAAAGCATTGAGGGATGCAGGTTTTGAGGGCTTCCGTATTACCTCTTTTGAACATGACAAAGGTATTTTCCAGGGGGATGACATTGATGACGGGATCTTAAACTTTACGCCTAAGTTTTTCATTACACTGATCAAAGCAGTCATTATCGGTGATATCATTAACATTCTTGGCTATAAAATGCGTCCTTATGAAGTCGAGGCAGGCTCTGTGGATGCTGCCATAGAAAGATGTAGAAACCTTGTCTCCAAAGCATTTTTGGGAAAGAAGAGCCTGATACGCACTTTATGGCAATGCCGTACTGTCCTGAAAAAAGTGAAACTCAACCGTCTACAGCCTAAAGCCAAAGTGATGGTCATGGGAGAATTCTGGGCAGCCATGACAGAAGGTGACGGAAACTACAACCTGCATCGATTTTTAGAAGCTGAAGGGGCGGAGTGTATCCCTCAACCTATCATAAACCGTCTCATGTTAAGTCTATGGGAAGCAGAACGTGATGTACTCAAAAGAGAATCCTTACAGGTAGAGGGTGCAAAAAAAGTGGACTTCTCCTCTGTTAAAACAAGGGCACTCATTAAAATAGGCAAGGTCGTCATTAAAACCCATTTTACACTGTATGCCAAGGCCATAGGTCTGCATCACTATGAAATACCGGATATGGACAAACTCGCACGTTTGAGTGAAGCGTATTATACCCTTGACTGTGAAGGAGGAGAAGGACACCTCGAAGTGGCTCACCTCATCGAATCGGTCAAAGAGAACATCTCACACCTGGTCATCTCAGTGAAACCTTTTGGATGTATGCCCTCTTCTGCCGTCTCTGACGGTATTCAGTCACTGGTCACAAGCCGTTTTCCCCAAGCCAATTTCCTTGCCATAGAGACTTCAGGAGAAGGTGCAGCAAACTTCTATTCCCGTGTACAGATGGCACTTTTTAAAGCCAAACAAAGTGCCAAAGAAGAATTTGAAGATTTGGAGTTGCCCGATACGATACCGGACAAAATACACAACTACCTCTATCAGCCACACAATGCAAAGGCAGGCACAGCCGCTCAATTGATCGAAAGTTTAACCCAGTAGCTCTTTGGATTGTGCCAGAAGCACTGCTCTCATCTCTTTACTGCTAAGTGCTTTGCTATAATAATAGCCTTGCACATTATGACAGCCATGGGAAAGTAAAAAATCTTTTTGTGCTTTGGTCTCTACACCTTCTGCGATCACTTTCAAACGAAGACTCTCTGCAAGTGCTATCATCGTGTTGACAATGACAATGGCATCCTCATTATTGGGGATATCGGTTATGAATGATTTATCGATCTTCAGGGTATCAATAGGCAAACGTTTCAAATGGGACAAAGAAGAATACCCTGTGCCGAAATCATCGATCGCAATGGAAATACCCAAAAGATGTAAAGCCTCCAAGATCCCAATCACTTTTTCAGGATTTTTCATTACTTCGTTTTCTATTATTTCGACTTCAAGCCATTTGGGATCAAGATCATACATTTTAAAATTCTTTTTTATCTCATCTATAAAACTTGGATATTCCAGCTGTGTCATGCCCACGTTTAATGCTAAAACTCCCGGGTTCAACCCTTCAGCATACCAAACAGAGATCTCATGCATCGCTGTTTGCATCACCCAAAGATCTAGTTCATTGATCAAACCGGTTTTTTCTGCCAAAGGGAGGAAGATATCTGGCGACAAAATACCGACGACCGGATGCTGCCACCGAACCAATGCTTCCACACCTACGATTTGTTCACTCCGTAAATCGATCTGTGGTTGATAATATACTTCAAAATCTTTATTTTTTATCCCTTCACGCAGATCCCTTTCTATCATAACATCTTCATAGGCGATATCTGTCATTTCACTTGCATAGAACTGAAAGTTGTTACCTCCTTCCTCTTTTGCTTTATACATTGCTGTATCGGCATACTTTAAAAGATTTGAAGCGGAGAGATCATCTACAGGATAACGGCTGATACCTATACTTGCAGTAGAGTACAATGTATGCTCAGCAATAGCAATAGGGTCATCAAGGATCTTGAGAATGCGCCCGGCCTCTGCTAAAATATCTTCATACTGTTCGACATTACGCATCATCAGTAAAAATTCATCTCCCCCCAAGCGGGCGACAATATCCCCTTTGCGTATATTTCTCTTAAGCCGTTCTCCTACAATATGGATCATCTTATCCCCGACATCATGTCCCAGGGAATCATTGATCTTTTTAAATCGATCCAGATCGATGAAAAAAATGGCCAGCTCTTTCTCCGATTTGGCAGATTCACTCAGCCCTTTCTCCAGCTCTTTCATAAAGAGTGTACGGTTTGCCAAACCGGTAAGGTCATCATGGTTCGCCTGATAATAGAGTATGTTTTTTTGCCGGGATAGTTCAATTTCCATCTCTTTTTTCCGGGAAATATCTCTACAGACCACATAAAAAATATCTTGTCCATTCACTTCCATACGTGTAAGCATCACATCTGTCCAAAAGGTGACTCCCGTTGCTTTTTTAAATACAAATTCAAACTGACAACTCCCTTCTCTTGTGGCTCGCTCTTTCATCTCTTTTAAGTGACGGAAAGAGTGGGATGCATCGGGTTGTCGTTTTGGAAAAACCTGTAAAGGACTCGCAGTTAAAAAATCTTTTTCTGAATCATAGGCAAACATATCAAGCATTTTTTGATTACACTGGGTAAAGCTGCCATATTCTATAAGAACAATGCCATCCGGAGATTTTTCAAACAGTGTTTCAAACCTGACTTGTGCCTGTTGCAGTGCTTCTTGTTCCATGGCTTCATGACTTGTCATATTGACCAAATGGATCAAAGCATTGATAGGTGTACTGCTCACTTGCGGCTCAGAAAGAATAAGCTCAGGGTTTTGCATAGAGACACTGTCACTTTCACTGAGGGAAAGAATGGTCATCGATTGATTAAGCAACTCTTTTTTCCTGGAAGTAAAAAACTCTCCATAGGTGAAAAAGCCTGCTGTGGGAGCGACATTTTGAAAAGGTAATGTTTCTCTCTCTATCAGATCAGGCATAAAATGCCTACGTGCCATACAGGAGTAGATAAAAATAGTTTCAGAAGGCTTGTTTTTCACATTATTCAACATAGTATTTGAATATTTTAATATTTCCACAGGATCACCGTAACCAAACTGTACCTTCTCCCCCAGGCGCAAATTTCCGGCAAAACTTAATGAACCATCCTCATGTTTAGACAGGACTGCACGTGCAACCATAACGCCGTCATGGCTTGAGATAAGCGGAAATTCAATACCTATGGCAGGCAGTCCTTCCGCCATCTCCTTACCTAAATAATGGATATACGTATCCACTGCTGTTCTATCATCTATCGTATAAACACGATTATTTTCCGCTTTGGTGATCGTCAGTTCTTTCCCTATACAACGCCAATTGAAACTATAATCATTGTAGACATTCAACTCTCTGCCACTCAGTGCCACAGCAACAGCCCCTTGCGTGATAACAGACTCTTTTGTAAACACATAGGTTTGGTCAAATGTGGCATGGTCTGCTGCAAGCCCTCCTCCAACAATAACATCTGTATTGACAGAATGTATACCCTCTAAAAATGCCTCTCCGTTGGTATGCAGTCCATCGGCAAAAGCAATGATGAGTTTGGTATCATCCTGAATCAATGATCTGGCCAGAGACTGTCCGGAAAAAAAACCATCTTTCTGATGTATAGCAACTTCTGTTTTCAGTCGGGTGTGTTCGAATTTCGTAAAACTTAATACGGTTTTGTCGGTAGAAACCTTGCCATCCATGATCTCACCATCGGTTGTACTTCCTATGATGATAGCTTTTGGCAGCACAATGCCAAGATGTATTAAAAGTTCTTCTATAAATTGTTTATCATTACGTGCGGTAAATACCTGTATTAAAAGTGAAGGTGAGTTTTCTATACTGTGTGCTTGAATGAATGATCGTAACCCTGTTAAGTCAGTATAATATGTATTGATACTTTTCATCACAGGAACCTTCGCTTGTCATTCTATATTTATTATATACTAAATAAAGTTAATTTCACTCTCTCTTTCCCCTTTGTCGATCTGATCACCCTATTGACAAAATAACTCAAAAGTGTTACAATCCGTCACATTTAGTAATTGGTGGCAATGCATAGCATTGCAGACAATAACAAATCGTTATTCACTGATCACTAAATATGTCAAAGTATACTTTGACATATTTGGGGATGACTTGGTTTCGACTGGAGTAGTCGGGGCTATGTGCATGTCGGACTGAGCACTTCCGTTACGCGGCTCACACGCATTTAAACGCAAACAATACAGATTACCGTCCAGCTTACGCAGTAGCGTAAGTCATTAACCCCGCTAACGCGGAGGACTGCCCTACCGAGGAGTGTCATCTTAATCGGATCCCATTTATTTGGGCGTGCTTGCACCTTGGGTATCACATCTGGTGACTATGCTTTGAGGAAGCTATGCCTCATTGTGAGAATTCTAGCTGGTCTGGCAAAGTTTTGAGTGTAGTACAAAACCAGATGAGAACTAACAACACTGACTAAGCATGTAGAGTCATAGTTCTAGCTATTTTAGGACAGGGGTTCAATTCCCCTCATCTCCACCAAATAATCCTTGGAAAGCCCTATATAAGGGACTTCAAGATTTTAGCTTTTCTTCAAATCTTCAAAAACTTAACTTTCTAACTCCATTTAGGGAACTTTTTCGGAACTTTTTATTTAGGAAAGTCAAATGAAATATATCTACAAAGATGGAAGCTACTATTTTTTCAAAATAAAAATACCCTATACTAACAAAAATTATAGTTTCAGCCTAAGAACCAAAAACTATAATGCTCCCCATTTTTCAGACCACTAAAACAACTTTTCTTATTTCATCTCACTATGACACATTTTGTAACTTTTTTTCTCCTTTTGGGACTAAATTATTGGCAGCTTGATAATAGACTTCATTTGGTGTTTTATAATCAATAGCTGAATGTAGTCTTTTTGAGTTGTACTTAAAGATGTATTTTTCTATAGCTTTTTTTAGAATTTTCATATTTCTGTATTCGTTAAGATAAATTTCTCCATATTTAATTGTTCTCCAGAATCCTTCAATACAAATATTATCAGTAGCCCTTAATTTTTTCCAATTCCAATACATCATATTTATCTTTGGTTCTATTCGTAGAAGTTTTATTTTTGATAAGATCATTCATGCCTATAAAGTGAATCTCTTCGCCAAATAGACTATTATTTGTTTTGTTCTTCCATGCCACTGAAAATTCAACACCGTCTATATCTGTCAATATATCAATTCTCATAGGTTCTATACCAATTTGCAATACAAGATTATCTGCGTTTAAGTCATTTACTGTAATTTCATAAGGTACAGGGAAGTCATTAAAGGCTTTTTGAATACTCTTTGCATTCTTTGTAGATTTTTCTATCCATAAATCTATATCTAATGTGTGTCTACTATATCCATAGTTGCCCATTGCATAAGCACCTACCACCAAATATTTCACTTCATATTTGTTAAACAGTTGCAACATATCTTTATAATCTTCAAAGTAATCCATCAAGATTAAGCCTTTGTGTTTCTAAATGTAATTTTTGTTTTATCAAGTCGTGGTGGGTACTTTCCATGTATCTCAAAGTAATGTTGTGCTGTCATAGATGTCATCATTTTAAAAAGTTCATCACCACTTAGCCCAAAAATAAAACTATGGTGTGCTTCATCATGCAAAGACATTTTTTTTAAAGTTATAATTCTTTTTTTCTGCTTCACTACACATCCTTGGTGACTGATTTCTATCTTTTTTAGTTGTACTATTGTAACATAAATATATGAATGAAAAATGCTGTAATTGTCAACAAAATTATCAGTAGGAAGCACCCATTATCTACTAACACTTGTATTTTTAGACTTATTGATAACTCTGAAGACACTCACATAAGTTCAAAAAGATCTATGACATTTTAGATTTGAAAGTCATTTTCTCTGGTTCATCTGCACTTCAGATAGACCATTCAAAAGCCGACTTGAGTAGAAGAGCCATACTGTATCATGTTTATGGACTCTCTTTTAGAGAGTTTGTGGAACTTTCTCAGGGCATAGAATTGCCAAGCTATCCTTTAGGTGAGATTCTCTCTAAGCATGTAGATATCGCTTATGAACTGTTGGAAAAGTTTAACTTGACACTGCTTTTTAGAGCGTACCTCAAGAGTGGGTATTATCCTTTCTACTTTGAAAATAAAGAGAACTATCTTGTAAGACTCAACGAGACGATTAATACTGTGATAGAAGTAGACATTCCTTCTGTTTTCCCCATAGAGTATGACAGCATATCCGTCGCATAGCTGTTACTAGCTAAATACTTATGCTGGAAGTTGCGGAAAGGAGGAAGTACTTGCTGAAAGTTACTTGCTAAGTCTAAATTTAGGAATATTTAAAAAGTCAAACTTATCACACAATAGATTTACATCCTTATCGATTGATTCGCCGATAAATATCATAATAGAGGGTTCTGTATACGTCTCTAACTCTTCAAATGAGACATTCCCAAATGAGTAGTTAACTACAATAGGATTAGGGACATCTTTTACTTTTACCACACCTTTTACTCTGTAGATACTTTTAGGAATATTGTTTAATACTTCGTCCACATCATTAAACTCAATATCTTCTTTAAGATAAGCTACTTTTTGCGTGATCGAATCTTTTGTCGTGTGATCATGATGTTGATAATCTTTTGCCAAACCAATAATCTCATCAATATGGTACACACCCTCAAATACTTCTTTATTTACAAGACCCTGCTCTGATTTGTTAATGACATAGTTATTAAATATTGTTTTACCTGTCATCGTGTTTTTGATGTTATACTCTTCTTTGATTTGAATCACAGTGTTTTTGACAGTTTCAAGCTCATCATCATTCACCAGATCAGTCTTGTTCAGTACGATGATATTGGACCCGCCAATTTGATATTTAGCCGTTGAATTATCTTTATATGAATCAAAGTTTTTAGAATCAACCACACAAATGATACCCTCAACAGAAATACCAAGGTTTTGTAAAGATAAAAAGATAGGGAAAGGTTCAGAGGCTCCTGAGGTTTCTACAAATATGATTTCAGGCTTGTATTTCTCTATGATCTCAAGTACACCGCTTTCAAACTCTTCGGCCAATTGGCAACAAATACAGCCTTCAGATATTTCAAGAACCTCGCTGTATACATTAGAAAGTATATTGCCATCAATACCAATATCTCCAAATTCATTTACTACAATAGCAACTTTTTTATCAGAAAAGTATTTTTTAACTGTATGGGTGAGCATGGTAGTTTTACCCACACCTAGAAATCCTGTAATAATAAATGATTGTATCATGTCTGTGCCTTGAAAATGAGATTGTCTTGAGTGGATGTTTGTGAACAAACTACTTTCATAACCCAAAGATGTATAAGGGGTTAGGAAAAGAGTCTACAGGTTGTGTGTAGAGAAACAAAAAAAACCACGCCCAAAGGCGCAGTCCTTTGTCTATTTAGGGTTACCGTTGTTGTGTTTAGAAGGTTCAAGAATTGGCTCAAGACCAACTTCTTTAGCCCAAGCTGCAGTTAAATCGTAAGCTGCAGATGCAGTACTAAGGTTTTTCTCAATAAGTTCTTGTTTCTTCTTAAATTTCTTTTCAATAACTGAATCCAGTGTAGCTGTACCACCTGAAGCTGTATATTTCTTAAGGAATCTATCTTTAATTCCTGCTTCAATAGCAGGCTTTCCGATTGTACCAAGTGCTCCAAAGAGTGCACCTAACATTGCCATGTTTGTTGCAAGTTCAGTACCAGCCTGCTCGATAGCAAACTTAGTAAAGTCTCTTGTAAGTACTTTAACATTTAAATCATCTAAGATCTTTTTATCTTTAGCAGTTAAAAGGTCTACATCAGAGTTGATGATCACAAGACCATTTTCTTTGATACCAGCGTAAAAAGGCATAGTGTATGATTTACCCATAGTAATAACCTGTGGGTGGAAGATCATAATGATATCCGGGTAAATTACTTCACCTCTATCGTAGATAGGCACTGTACCTATTCTTGCGTAACTTTCAGATGGAGCCATACGCTTTTCAGCACCAAAGAATGGGTTGGATACTGCGAAGTATCCTTCTGTATCAGCAGCAGTTGCTGCAATATGTGCAGCAGTTACTGCCCCTTGACCACCAAGACCCGGAAGTCTTACTTTGATTGAATCTTTAGCCATTATATACGTCCCTCTTTTTTACATTTTTTCAAGAACTCTTCTGCTTCTGGTGAAACATATTTGTAAGATGCAAATCTATCTTTATCTTGATCTTTCATTTCTCCAAGTCCTTCATTGGCACTTAGTCCAATCTCAAGAATACAAGGTGTATAAATGTTAAGGAATGTTGGTCCGACTTCTCTAGCAACCAAGATTGCTTCTCTTACAGCTTTAGCCACTGCTTTAGGAGCAGAAGCTGTCATGTTTACAGAGTAATGACAACCAGAAACTTTTGCAAGTTCCCACATTTTAACTTTTTCAAATTTCTTACCAGTAGGTGCCATTTTAAAAACTTGACCTTTTGGAGTTGAACCTGATTCTTGTCCACCTGTGTTTGCATATACTTCGTTATCGAAACAGATCGTTGTGATCTTCTCTTGTCTAAAGAAAGACTGTAGTGTATAGTCAAGACCGATATCAACAGTAGCACCGTCTCCTGCTAGAACAACAACATCTTTTTCAATATCTGGAAATCTCCAGTCTAATACTCTTTTGATACCAGTTGCAACAGCATTCTGGTTACCAAAGAGTGAGTGTATTGTATGAAGTGCAATGTGTGGGAACATTAAAGCGGTACAACCTGTTGAGTTAACAATGATCGTATCTTCAGGTTTAGGCAATGCAGAAAGAACGTATCTCAATGCTGCTGCTTCTGGACAACCTGCACATAAAGAGTGCTCTTCAAGCAACTCTTTTGTTTGAGGAAGTTCTTTAATACCACGTGGTCTATCCATTTTATGAGACCATGTAGCATTCTCTTCAAGATCAATGATCTCTTGAGGCATAATGTCTCTGAATTCCGGATTGATCTTATATATATCAATTGCCATCTTATGCTCCTTTTTCAGCGTCAATGTGTTCAAATACTTCTTTAAGAATTGCTTCAGCAGGCATACTCATACCACCAGCAACTCTAGGTCCGCCAATAATTTCTGCATCAGATTTTCCATAAAGTGCAGTTTTTACTTCTTTTTCCAACCAACCAACAACGTTGAATTCAGGTACAAATATTTGTTTTACACCTTCTAGTGCTTCAAGAAGTTCTTCCGTTGGGAATGGTCTAATTGTTCTTAGTTTAATCACTTTCGTTTTTACACCAAGTTTTATTAGTTCTCTCTCAGCTTCTTTTGCTTGATTAGAAGCAGTACCACAAGTAACAAATGCGATTTCAGCATCTTCAGTACCAGTCACATGAACAAGTCCTTTAAGGAAGTGTTTAGCGTATGGACGTGAACGTTCTACTGCTGATCTAACTTCCCACTGCCATGAAGCGTGAGTTGCGTAAGAGATGTAGTTAGACTTCATTACAAATGGATCTCTTAAGAAACGGCCCGGAGGTGTTTCTGAATCGATCGGAGGTAATGGAGCCTTATATGGCTCATAAGGGAAAAGAGCGATATCATCAGCTGGTAACATTACAGACTCACGTGTGTGAGACACAAAGAAACCATCAACAACAGTAACGATCGGCACATGCACATCAGGTTTTTCAGCAACGATGAATGCTGCAATTGTCATATCAAACAGTTCTTGTACGTTTTCTGCGTACCAGATCATACATCCAGTTTCCAACATAAATGTAACTTCCAAGTTATCTGGTTGGATCGTAAGTGGTGAGTTAATACCTCTAGCCATCAAGATCAGTTGACAGGCAATTCTTGTACCAGACCATTGTGGAAAGTTTTCCATTGCTCTAAGTGTTCCTGGTCCTGAAGTGGTTGTAATTGTTCTTGCCCCTGCTGTAGCACAGCCAGAAACTTCGGACATTACACCAAATTCATTTTCCCCTCTAAAGTATACACCTACGTAACCTTCAGCCCATAGTTCACCGATAAGGTGAGCAGCTTCTGACTGTGGCGTAATAGGATACGATACTGATGCATCAACTGTACATCTTTTTACTGCTTCTTTAAGCACTTCTGAACCTGTCATAAAGTGTTTTTCTCTTGGAGCTTCAAAAAGGAGCTCATCTGCTGTAACCAGTCTTTGTCCAGACCAGTTATGCGTGTCTGTCATATCTTTAATTGTACTCATATTATCTCCTACTTACCAAGCTCAGCTTTTACTTCTTTAGCTATTTTGATGAATTTCTCAAGCTCTGAAGAATGCTGGTCTCTTAATGTAGCCATTGCATCTTCATGCCCTGACATACTACAAATTGCGATTGTATAACAATCCGTTTCACAACGTACCATCTTAAGTGCAACGTTTGCATAGTGACAGTGTACACCGATAAAGATCGCTGCTTTAATGTTGTTATGCCAAATCGTTAAGTTAGGGTGATTTGGATTGATCTCTACTTCTGCATCAATTTTTGGATATTTTGGTCTATAATCGTACATTGGAATCATCTTAGCATTAAGTACTTCTGACATCTCTTTGATCAGTGTAGCTTTCTTCTTTGCTTCTTCGTTGTAACCATATAATACCTGTGGTCCAGGGAAAATAGTAGCATTTTCACTTGTTAACATCACTCTTGCAACTTCTCTCATTGCAGTTTCTTCATCTACTACACTCTCTAATAAAAGTGCTTTTCCTTCTGGTGGTGTAATTACACCATCATATAATGCCGCAGGATACGGTGAATAATATGCGGGGCCTTGGTTTGCCATAAGTTCTCCTCTAAATTTTGTTTATTGTCTGAATTAAAGTTAAATTCTAGACTGCTGCTGATGTGTCAGGCATTTCCATCGTAATACAATTACGATCTAGCATGTCTGTACATACGTATACACATAGTGCACAACCTTTACATCTATCTTCATCTACCCAAGATGTATTCTTATCTTCATTGAACATCAGCGTGTTTGCCTCTGGACAATATAGTGTACAGGCGTTACATTTATACTCAGAACACATGTCTGCATCAACTTTTGCTATATAATACATTTTTTCTCCTTTATGGTTATAGTGACTTAAACATATATCAATTATAACTAATTATCTTCAATTATTACAACCGACAGTTAGATACTTGATATCAAACAGAATTTACACCAAAACACCTTTGATTTCTCTTTAATTTAAGATATAACATCAATTGTGAGAGTATCAAATTCGAAATAGTAACATGAAGAACTCTTAAAGTTAAGCTTGCGCACAATTTTACTATATAAGTAAATTATATTTAAAAAATTTATCTCTGTACTGGCAATGGTTGAGGATGATATATTATGTTAACAATTTATCAATAGCTGATTAATATAAGATGCTGCCATATAATTTGTTACGTTACTACTCAAAACTGATCTCACATGGGGTATCATCAAGCCTTGAAATTGCACATGAGAAACTGTTAAAGTTAAGTTTGGGCACAATACCTGTTATTAGTCATAGACTATATTTAAAAAAATAATCTATAAATACAAAGGTTTTAGAAGGCAATTGTGATAATCTTAGTTGATCAAATTTATTTTGATTCTCTGTTCTGACCATGATCAAAGGCAAATTCTAGCCCCAATGAAATAGAAGTTTTTTATGAAATATTTTATGGATTACAGGAGTTTTCAGTGGAAAAACTAGTTTTATTCATTCCGTTCATACCGATTTTAATTGCTTTTTTAATAGGTATGTTAAATACAAAGATATTAATGCCTAAAGTAAGCCTATATTTCTCTTCAGGCGTTGCACTTCTGGCACTCTATGGAACATACTATGTCATGAGTAATGACACCGAGATACATGGTTTTGGTGGACTACTTGTCTTTAACGAACTCTCCGCCATCCTTGTACCCTATGTGGCCATCTTAGGTCTTGTCATTCGTAAGTATGCTACCAAATACATGTGGGATGAACCTGGCTATAAAAGATTTTTTATACTTTTAAACTTCATCTTTTCAGCCATTTACTTGCTTGTTATGAGTAACAACCTTATCATTCTCACCATTGCATGGCAACTTATGAGTATCAGCCTTTACCTACTCATATCATTTAATGTCGAGTCAACATCTGCCATCAAAAATGGTGGATGGACGATGCTTATACATAAATTAGCAGACCTTTTATTCATCATTGCCGTGGTACTGACTTACAAGACCTTTGGCAGCTTCGATTTAACAGAACTTAGCCAAATATGGCTAGAAATGTCCCAAAAAGGGTCTGTTGACGACCCTAGGATATACGCCATTGGATTCTTGTTCTTATTTGCTGCGATGATGAAATCTGCTATCATACCTTTTCACCTTTGGCTACCCTATACTTCAGAAGCGCCTACTCCTGTCTCTGCACTGATGCATGCAGGTGTCGTAAATGTGGGTGGTATTTTACTCAATAAAATGGCTTTCTTATTACTTTTAACACCTGCCGTCCTTAATGTTGCCTTTGTGATGGGGCTTATCACCGCTATCTTTGCAACACTGCTTATGCTGGCAGTTTCTGATGTCAAACGCTATCTTGGCTATTCAACAGTGGGTCAAATGGGATACATGATCATGGAAGTTGGACTAGGAGCGTTTAGTCTTGCCATCTATCACCTTATGGTGCATGGTATCTTTAAAGCTACCTTCTTCCTGGAATCAGGTTCCCTTATTAAGCAAGCAAGAAAAGACCCAAATATCCCTAGACGGCTCACGTATGAACTCTTCTGGGAGGAGAAACCTCAATACAACAGTATCAACATGTTCCGACTTATTGCTCTGTTTACAGTAGTGCCTGTCATTGCATTTGTTGGGATCAAGTATCTACTTAGCGAATCTGGATTTGAGTTTAATGCTGCCATTATCATTCTTGCTTTTGCTTGGCTCACAGGGACGCAGCTCTTTTTATCGTTCTTTGAAGTGACCAAGGCAAACTCACTCAAAGTGTTGTCTATTCTCATCTCTTCTTTTGTCATTATTCTCTTTACCTACGAAGCCGTTGGACATGCGCTTGAGCGCTTCTTGTATGGGGAACATGGAAAACTGTTCTATGAGGCAGCGACACTTCATGTATCATTTGCTATGACAATCCTTATGCTAATATCCATTATGGTTATTGGATGGTATTTTACCTACAAACAGCACTACGTAAATGTACCTATAGGCGAACATACCCCAAGTAAAACCAAATGGCGAATCTACAAGTTGTTAGCAAAAGAAGGCTATATATCAGATATGTATGTCAAATATTTTAAGATTTTTTAAAGAGGAATGTGAATGTTGATAGATTTTATTTTATTGTTTTTGTTTGCGGGAGTACCGTACTATGTCTTTTTTGAAAAGACAAAAATCTTAGGGAAAGAAAAGATATTTCTTCTTTCTGCATTTTTAGTCATTTGTGGAATGATAGTCTCAAGCATGTTTCCACAAGAAAGATGCACACTGGTCATCGTTGTGGCATTTTTAGCTTCTTGGTTTTCTCTTTACAAAGCGAAGCAAACGACCAACCTCTATAAACTAAGCTACTATGTACTTTTCTTTAATGCGCCTATGCTCATTATGTTTGAAACAAAAGAAAGTATCTTGTATGGGATATCTTTACTTGTAACACTCTTTGGTATTTACCTTATGGGGAAATATTATGAGCGTAGTTATGGAAGTGCCAACTACAGGTCAGTGAGTGGTATCACCCTTGTCACACCTTATGCCGGGCTTTTTTTAACCCTCTACTTAACTACATTAGCACTCTACCCGCCATTCCCAAATTCCTTGCTATTTTTCAATGCCATACTCTCTACAGACACAAATTCACTATGGTATCTATCTGTGGCAGTGATCTTTTTTGGAAATTTTCTTATCGCTATGAGAGTGATGGCAAAAACCGTCTTTGGTAAACCCAATGATAATGTACACTACATTGACTTAGCACCTAAAGAAAGATGGTTACATCTAGCTATATTTGCACTATTACTAGTCCTCAGTGCTGCAGGACTTAAGGAGCTACTTTCATGAGTTTACTGGAAAAACTAAATGCGGTGAAAGATACCGTACCACACTATTGGCCTATAGGTGCTTTTATCCATCATAATCCTCTAAAAGGTTTTGAACATCTTAACTTTAAAGAAGGACTAATCAAAGCCCAAAACACATTTGGTGGCAAAGTCTATATGGATCCAGACTATTATATCGCGCTCTACCATAAGGGAAAAGTAAAACCTGAACACCTTGAAAAAAACTTGCTAAGACCTCTAGAAGAAGCAAAACTTGAGAACTATGCAAGTTCAGCTAAAACATTTATGCTGGAGATAAGTCCACAATGGAACAGTCTGAGAAGCTATGAAGATTTAAAAATAAATGACATAGATGAAGAACTACATACGTATCTTGAAGAGAAATCTATCTACCTACACAAAGAGGCATGGATAGAATCACTAACAGAGCATATGACACTCTATGAAATACATGATGCACTCTTTGGTACAAGTGAAAAAGAACTCATAGAAAAAGATGTCATTGAATACATCGCTCGTTTCCTTGATGAAGCGCAAACCACACTTAGTATGGCAGACAGAGACCTTGGTATGTTTAACACCTTTAAACTCTATGAAGATATCGACCATGAGGGTGATTCAGAATCATATGTTGAAAAGGTTCTAGAAGAATTCAAAGTGCCCAAGAAAGATATAGAAAAGTACTTTTTAACACATATCCTAAAGCTGCATGGATGGGCTGGATTTATCAAATACCGTTCAGAAGATAAAGAGTACTACCCACAGCAAGTGCATCCCTCATCACTTATGGACTATATGGCTGTCCGATTGCATTTTGGATTAAAATATATGCAAGAAGGAGAGATCAATGATTTTGATAAACTACACGCTTATATCAAAAACAATACTCCTTATACTATATTAAAACTCTTGCAGTCAAAAGGTAAGCTTACAGGTACTTACAATGATGCCATGGAAGAACACCAGGACTATCAAGAAATTTTAGATGCCTATGTAAAAGATGAAATTAATCTGGACTCATTACAAATACAGCTTGCTAAAAAATCGCTACCTTCGCTTGATATGACACTCATAGAGTTTGCAAATTTTGCAGAACTGCTTAAAAAAGAAGAAGGATTTCTTTGGTTAAAGTCTTTGGAAGACAGCTATATATCTGAACATGTAGATGCATTTACATCACCTCATACTTATGAGGAAAAACCTCTTTCTTCCACTATTTTTTGTTTGGATGTAAGGTCGGAAACCATACGTAGAAAAGTAGAAGAATCTGGACCCTATGAGACCTATGGTGCAGGTGGTTTCCTCGGTATACCTATCAACTTTGTAGAGTTCGATAAGGCACATGCATTGGCACTTGCTCCTGCTGTTATAAAACCAAAAAATATTGTTTTTGAAATACCCGTCGAAGTGCATGAAGAATACAATTCAAAAAAAGGTATAACAAAAACATACAAAAAAGTTTTAACTGACCTTAAAAATAATCCCTATACCCCTTATATTATGGTAGAAGCTATTGGATGGATGTTTGGTATCAAACTTTTTGGAAAAACATTTTTTCCGGAAAAAACAGAAAAACTGTTTAATAAGATGAAGCCAAAAAAGCCAAAAACTACTTATACACTTGATAAGCTGACCATTCAAGAGATTGAAAAATATATCAGAAGACTCCATACAAATATTATCAATGAAGTATTAACTACACAATCTGATACAGTACTTAATAAAGATGAACTCTTCATCTTGTGGGAACATCTTATTTTTAATAAAGATTTATGTATTAAAATTTCCCCAGATATCATCAACAAATTAAAACATGCTTATCATATTACAGGTATGGATTATACACTTCAAAAAGAAAAACTGGGTCAAGTTGGGTTTACCATAGACGAACAAGTTATGTACGTAGAAAACCTTCTAAATATGATAGGTATGGTAAAAGACTTCTCTAAATTTGTTATTATCTCTGGACACGGAAGCGTATCTGACAATAATCCATTTGAATCTGCATTAGACTGTGGTGCCTGTGGGGGGAGTATTTCTTTACCAAATTCAAGGGCACTTTGTATGATTGCGAACAAAGAAGAAGTACGTGAAAAACTCAAAGAAAAAGGGATAGATATCCCTGCAGATGTAAGATTTATACCTGCTATACATACAACAACCACCGATGAAATTACATTTCATGATACAGAGTTACTAAATCAAGAAGAGCTAGAACTTTTTTCTAAAATGGAGCTTGACTTTAAAAAAGCATCATTTGAGGCAAGAGAAGAAAGAGCCTTAGACTTGCCTAATACCAATGAACAAAAAGATCTTTTTATTAAAACGATGGATTGGTCTGAACCTAGACCGGAATGGGGACTTGCCGGCAATATGGGTGTATTCGCGGGACCAAGAGACTCTTGTAGACATATCCCTTTTAAGAACAGACTATTTATGCACTCTTATGACTCGACCATCGACAACGAGAACTCAGATCTTCTCACACGTATATTTGATGGCCCACTGGTTGTAGGTGAGTGGATCAACCTTGAGCATTATTTTTCTACTGTAGATAACAAGATCTATGGTGCAGGCTCAAAGGTATACCACAATGTCGTCTCTAAAATTGGTGTCTATAATGGTAACTATAGTGATTTAAAAATTGGTCTTCCTACACAGTCTGTTCTTTTGGAAGGTGAAGCCTATCATGAGCCTGTACGCCTACTCACTTACATGGAAGCACCCCTGGATACAGTAGCAAAAGCGGTTGAAAACTCAATTGCGAAGGAATTCATCTTAAATGAATGGATACGCCCTATCATCATAGACAAAGCAGCCAAAAAAGTGTACTCCTATGAGTTTGGAGAGTTCATAGTCATCAAAGAGCTTGCATAGTTTTAGCTCAATTGTGGTATAAGAGAACGAATTAATATAAAGAGGAAATATAATGTATACAATAGAAATTGAAAAAGAGTGCAGTTGCGTAAAGAAAAGCGGTATGGAGAAAGTCTTAACGTTTGACTCAAGAGAAGATATGATCAATAAAGCACGGGTTATGGAGTGTCTTATGAATCAAAATTTTTGTATGACGCACTTTTTTGAAGCTGTAGACTATGGTGAAAAAATAATAATACACAGTACAGTAAGAGAAGTAGATGAAGAAGATGAAGATGTTGAAGACGCAAGAACACTGGTAGCCAAAAGCTGTGTAACTATTGCATTTGATGGCAGCCAGGAACCTCCAAAAGATAGTGGTTCAAACTAATTATTTGACTTTTGTATTCTTTTCTAATTTTATGTTTTCAGGATCAAGGAAACTTTCAAGGTTTGCATTGGTAAATGTTCGCTGCATCAACGCACCCTTGTCAAGGTCAAGTGACTCAAAACGGTGATCTTCCAAAAGCTCAACAAATTCAAAGATCTCTTCTGTGATCGCAAATTCACCTTCGGTGACTCTGATCTTCTTAAAATACTCCAATAGTGCTTGTGTTGTTTTACTTTCACTTTGTTCTATCTCTAGATTGCCAAATGCAATAATATAAACACCTGCTTGAGAAGCTGATTCTACAAAATTTTTGATTCTTCTTAAGTCAAATTCTTCTGTTGGAAAGTTTTCTAAATTTATCAGTACCAGATGATACATCTTTTTAAGTTTAGATTTTTGATTATGTTCACTTATAGTAGGCCTATTGCAACATAAAAACTCTTGATGACGAGAAATGACAGTCTCTTCAAGTTCCTCAAAAAGCGTTAACATCATCTCAGATGTATACGCTGTTTTATAGAGTTGAATATACTGCAAAGGTGAAAGATTATAGAACTTCTTTTTACCAAAATCAAAAAGGTCTACCCTTAAACTCTCAGGAGGCATTGTTGAGAGTAATTCCAGACAAAGACTCTCCAGTAACTTGTCAGCTTTGGCTTCAGAGACCTTATCATACAATAGGCAAAATCCGCCATCATTACTAACCGTATATAAAGGGATCGTGTCATGGCCTTTGCGTAAGTCTCCTATATGAAATCCCCATGGAAATTCATAATTCTCATCTTTTTCTACCATACTGTTGTACTCACTTATATTTTTGCTGCATTATATCACTATAGATCAGGGAGCTTTCTTCTTTTGTCATTTTTTATTTTTTATTTTTCTTCAATACTAATATCTGAAGCTATAATATACAGGGGTGCACTCTGAACATGTAACATAGATGTATCACGTCCCAGTGCAAAACCATATAAGTCATTTTCTTTAACAAGACTAATACCACCCATCATATCAAGAAATGGAAGTACGCTATTGATCAGTATTTTTGAAGATTTGATATCTTTAAACTCTATAGAAATTATATCCGTATCCTCACCCTCATCATCTTGTATGACCATTGTAAGTATTTTTGAAGAATCTGAAGTTGCTTCGATAGAACGAATCTGAGCAGCTCTAAAATAATCATATTTCTCTAATAAGCTATTTACTTGTTCCATATTTTACCTTTATTTAATAATAATGACATCTTAGCGAAAGAAGACTTATTTACACCCTTGTTGGTAGACAGTAGTCTTTTAGGGGGCTTAAACGGGTAATTATATAAATAAAAAGTATGTTAAACATAAAGGATGATAGATAGATATTAACCATAGATAAATTAGTAATATAATTTTTTATAAAGTATAATGTGCTATGCTATGCATAAGACTAACAGTAAAGGATTACAGATGAGTAAATTAGATATAGTGCAGAAAGAGACAATATCGCTTAATGTCAATCAAACACAGCAAGGTCTGCCTCATGTAGATGAGTCGTCTTTGAATCAAGTAAACCAAGACTTACTACAGGCATGGCGTGAAGTATTTGAAGAAGACCGAGTTAAAGTAATTGAAGTTTGCTGCTGCTAAAAGTCTTACACGAACAGTAAGATGGGGGGCGCTCTTCTCACGTATCCGTGAAGTGTTGTAGTTATTAAAAGCATAAGAGCTTAGTGTGCCTCTTCATAAGGATTAAATTCTGCGATAGTCTCCAATGCTTGATCAAATTGCGTTGGATCTAACTCAAAGGCATGAATACCAAGGTCAGCGATCCCATAAAGTTTATCACTGTCTTTTGGCGCCACTAACACAAATATGGTTTGTTCCGGTTTCAGGTCTATCAGTTGTTTCATGAATGCCACTTCCTCAGGTTTCACAGAGATATCACTAATGACAATATCATAGTGATTACTCTCAAATAACTTTAGCGCCCCTGGTCTGCCTAGCACTTTATCTACTTTGTTAAATAGCGCATGGAACATTTTAGTGTCTGAGTCGAACATTGACTTGTCATCTTTGATGAAAAGTACATTCCATTTTTTATTTGTATTCATTATCTTCCCTATATACAAAATATCTAAAATTTAATTTAGACTTTTTTCTTACTGTCCATAAATTGTTTTGAAAACTGCAGGCCTTTTTTCTTAAAAAGTTCAGCGATATCGGGTACATATACTTCATCAGCCGTTACAGAAAAAAGATCCACCCACTGTATGAAACTTTCTTTTTTTATATGAGGCATCTTAACATGCGCACCAATAAAACTTCCATAATAAGTGTCTTCCCCTAAAAGTTTAGCCAACCAAAAATCCGCTAAAAGCTCTATGTGATCGATCCACTCTTTAGATGTTATATCATCTCCAAGTTCATTTATAAAATAAGGACCAAGTTCTTGATCATCCATAGCTTTCTCATAAAACGAAGTCATCAAGATTCTAAGGTTTTCTCTGGTAATACTATGTTGCAGTTCCATTCTTGATCCTTTTTGTACAAATCATCTATAAACATAAGTCTACTCAGGGGGAAAGATAATTTTTTTTGAAATGGAATTATAGCAAAATTTTAAAAAATCCGGAACACTCTTTTTCATAAACTTTTTCATCAAACTCCCCTTAAGCAGTATACAAATTTTTTTGATTATACTTGTAAAATATACTTAGATTTAGAAAGGTGCAATATGCCTATTACAATTAAACTGCCCGTTACACTGAAGTCTTACGTGAACAATCAATTCGACAAACCTGAAATGTGCCTCATTACTATCATCGATGATAAGCATGTATCATGGGAGTTTTGCATGAAAATACTGACAGAAGTCTTTCATAGAAACTATGAAGATGCAGAAGCCATTGCACATGAGATCGTGACAAATGGTGAAGGATTTTGTGGCGGGTACATACAAGAAATAGCAGAAACCAAAGCAGAACTGGTTGAGCAACTGGCTAAAAAAGAGAGGTTTTCTTTAACCTGTCTGGTTGAAGAAGTTTAACTTTTCTCTTCTAAACAGTCACTAAGCGAGTTTACTCTCGCCGGTATCAATACTTTCTTATTTAAAAATCATCTTAACAATTGCCTGTTGTGCATCACTTGGCAGCTGCAGAAGCATTAGTAGCTCTTTCTTCTAAAAACAGAGCCAGCATCCTATCCATAGTATCCGCATGATGAAGTGTCCATGCCGATAGACTACCTTCAATATACGCAGATACTGCTCTTGGATCTTTATGTTTGTCAAAATATTCTATGACAGACCTAAGTTCACCTAGATGTCTGTCATGTTCTTTTTTATGCGTTTTAAACGTAGGAAAAAGAGTTTCTTCCATCAACGCTTCTTCATCAAAATAATGCAGGCCGGTATGTTCTAACAATTCTCTTAATATAAGGTACACTTCGTCTATGTCGTTATTAGCAACTGCTACCTCCAGTCTGTTTATGATGAGTGACTCTTCTAAATGTCTGTCGTTCATACTTGGTACTGCAAGCATAGGTATTTGGTCTAGTGTGATCATCTGTGGCTCCTGTATTTATAAATGATAAAGGCTATTATACCTTTAAACTTCTTGGCATCTGTCAGTAAGTATAAACTTTTTATAGCTATAATAATTTTTTAAAATATTATTTTATGGAGAAAAAATGCTAATACAAGAACATGATGTACAACAAGTAGCCAATGCTATGATGAATATGTTACATGAAGATGAGATTGAGCTTATTAATAATTTTTATGATGCTGTTAAAGCGAAAGATATAGAAAAAATTGATGAACTTTTTAAAGCTCTTTTAGTAGAAGTGGAGGCCCACTTTAAAACAGAAGAAGAGTTGATGGAACAGAGCGCTTATGCAGATATGCAGATGCACAAAAGTGACCATGATGTCATGCGAAAAAAACTGGCAAAATTTCATAAACGCTGGGAAGTACTTAAAGGGCCAAAAGAACTACAGGGATTTTTAGAAAAAGATTTTAAGAAGTGGTATACCGGGCATGTTTCAAAATGGGACTCACAGGCTGCCCCACACATTGCTTAAGATTTAAAGTCTACCAAGGGAAGTACATCGCTACGTGTTTTTTGCACAACTTGTACAAAACCCTGCTTTAGGCATGATAAGAAGACGATCTAAAGTGATCTCTTCGCCACATCCATTACATAAAAATGTAAAATTATTTTTCAACCGGTCTTTAAGGTAAAGTAGTTTTCTTTTTTTCATATAAACCCGTTTGAGTTTTCTTTTATTGACTTCATCTTCACTGGGATTCTCAAAAGTGATGATGTCACTTAGAGTATTTTCCGGTGAAACAACATGCGTAGTCAATTCCAGTTCTTCTATTTGTGCATTGGCTATACTGATCTCTTTTTCGAGCTGATCTTTTAACATAACACTGTCTTTTTCATATATTCATTAGCCTTATTATAATAATACTATTTTATACTTTTTTAGCTCAAAAAAAGCTTTCTTAGGTACTTATCTGAGTACTTCTATCTCTTTGATATCTAAACCTGTTATCCATACAATAATTTGGGTTGAGATAAAATATAAATTATATCGCCAGCATCTCATTCAATTCATCTGCATAAATAATTTCTTTTTCAAGAAGTAGTTTTGATAAGTCTTGTATCCTGTCCCAATGTTCATTAACGAGATCAATAGTACTTTTTTCACCTTCAAGCATCCATCTCTCAAGTGCCCTATCGATCTTTTCATGATAATGTTCTGTATCTTTACTAGAGACAGATTTTTCTTTAGCATCCATCACACCATTGATGTTTATGTACCCTACCTCTTTATCCATGCCATAATACGCGATGGCAGCATACGCATCACGTGTGGCTTGTTGTATGTCATTTGAAGCACCCGTATCCATACCTTCTATCTCACCAAAAAGTTTCATTTGCGCTGTTCTTCCCGCCAAAGAGATACATATTTTGTTTTTAAAGTCTTTGATGGTCATATTGTCTTGCACATCATTATAATTTTGTGAAATAAAGTGTTCATTGTTATCTTTTGGTGTTAAAGAAATATGTTCAATATGAAGATGCGGCATGAGAACCTTAGAGATCACAGCACGCCCTGCTTCATAGATCGCTGTCTCTTCAAACATCTGTTCAGGAGACAGATAGGACTGTTGCTCACCATATTTGATCGCATTGATCTGAGAGATCAAAATATCTTCTGTGATAGCAGGTAAGCTATGGCGTAAACAATAGAATGATGCTTCTTTACCCATAAGTTCAAGCTCTGCACCCGTCATCCCCGCGGTATACATGAGCAGCTTATTGATGTCAAATGTACCTGAGGTAGGTTTCTTTTCGATGACTTGGTTTAAAAAGTATTTTCTTGCATCTTTATCAAGGTTGTTGATCTCGATGTGGATCTCGATTCTTCCTGGTCTGATGATGGCAGCATCTATGTTCTCTTTATAGTTTGTTGCGGCAATGACAAAAACATTTTCACCATTATTGTCAGAAAAACCATCTATCTCTGATAAAAGTTTATTGATAGGCACTTCCCTGCTGTCTCCGGTACCACGCTTTCCGATAGTATCTATCTCATCTATAAAAACAATAGCAGGTGCATACTCTTTTGCTTTGGCAAAGATTTGCTTTGTTTTTTCAGGATCGAGCAGTTCTAAACCCGTGACCGAGATAAAAGGTAACTCAGCCTCTTTCGCAAATGCTTTAGCCAGCATGGTTTTCCCTGTTCCGGGAGGTCCATAAAGCAGCATACCTTTTGGTGGTGTAATGTTAAAGCTTTCTAGTAACTTCGGCTTTTTAAAGAAGTTAATGACCTCATGAAGCCTTTGCTTTGCTTTATGGTGACCTGCGATATCATCAAAAGAGATATTTGGTATATCAAAAACAAGTCCGTCTTCAGAAAAATCTTTGATTCTTGTTACCTGTTTAAATTTACAACTGTTTACTTTGTAAGTGATGACACCATTTTTATCTGTGAACTTATCCTTGATATCCAGCGTTACATTTTTTCTAAAAAGTTCTTTTACCAGTATTTTATCTTCTATAAGAGGGTTTACCATCTCATTCAAGTACGTTACACAATCTTTAGAGAGAGCTACTTTTATCTTGCTAAATTTTTTAGTCGATTTCCCTGAATCCATCATATACTTGGTGATCCTATTAAAGAAAGTCGTAGTTACTTTATCTTTAATACGTCTTGCATCAAGTTCCGGTGCAAAATTGAGTATCTGTATTTTTAAGAAGTTTTGAAAATTACTTCCCTGCTCAAATTCAATCTCATATCTATCTTTAAACCCATCTTTATACTTTAAAAATGTTTTCTTTGTGATATTTTCAAAAGCTCCATAATTGAGCTTGTTAAATAAAACGATGTTTGCCTGTGAAAATCTCGAAACCAACTCGGGGAGAATGGCTTGTTGTAAACCACCGCTTCTACTGTCTCTTTTTTTCTCTCTTCTAATGGCTTCAAGAATCATCGATTCAGCTTGGATATAGTCTTCTTTGACAAGCTCTTTAAATCTGTTATCAAGGTAAAGCTCTTTACCTAAACTACTGGTAATAATAAATATAGTTTCTGTAAAGTCTACCATATAATGGGCATTTTCATCGCTGTAGATGATATCGGGATCTTCACTACATGCATCATCCGTGATCTTGTCCCAGCCACATCCATCACGCATTTTACCGCCTTGGAAGATGGAGAGAAGGTTACTTTGAATGTTCGTATCACATTTTTCAAAAGCATCAAGCACGATGATAGCCTTAGGGTTTCTATGCACAAAGCCCGTTAACTGACCCACACCGTATCCCTTCCAGCCGGCAGGATACCCATAGAGTTCTCCACCATTTTGCTGATGGTATTGTGTCATATCAAAAGTCATGATCTTATACTTGGGTATATGTTCACTCATAAGCTCAGAAAGATAAGTCTTACCGGTTGCAGGTGAACCTAAAAAAAGGTAAGTTAACTTAGGTGCTTTTTTATTCTCTACGATATCGTTTTTCATACTGTTTACAACAGTGTCGATAGCTTCATCTTGTCCAAACAATTCTTTAGAGAGCGCTTCTTTTAATGTATTTACAAAGGCTATATTTTTTTGCGCTTCACTCTCCGCTGCACTCTCGAGTTCATCTTCATCATCATCTATGTTTTCGTATTTTTCAACTTGTGCTTTGACTAAGGCTTCTGTTTCTGTCATATTGTTACTCTTTAATTTTCATTTGTTATTTCTTGTTGCTGCGATCTGCATAAAAGCATAATGCTTCATAGAGAAAAATTATCATTTTATATTCATTCAATTATGACATATTACTGGATTTTTCTTGAGCCTAAGCATAAAATCAACAACTCCGAGGCAAGCCTTTTAGCTGAACGCTAAAACTTTTTCGCAAGCTTAAAGTAGGAGTATGTCAGTAGATTAATCTTTACTGCGATGCAAGCATCGGGGAATTAGACCCATGCAAGATTAAAAAAGTTAAAAGAACATTGGCTTACACACAAAGACCCAAAAGAAGTGAAAAGATTTTTAGAAGATGATTTCAAGCATTGGATGGTTTTACATGTTGCAAGATGGGATTCAGAAACTGCTATGCACATAGGTGATACCAACTAGTCATGAAGTAAGCCGCCTTTTTTAATACTTTATCTTGATGCTTTACTTTTGGCAATAC
The DNA here is from genome assembly GCA_002733215.1 of Sulfurovum sp. Taxonomy (GTDB): domain Bacteria; phylum Campylobacterota; class Campylobacteria; order Campylobacterales; family Sulfurovaceae; genus Sulfurovum. Next base: position 40,685 of record NVUY01000004.1, read on the forward strand.
GCTCCAGCATTGCATCAAAACTTCCAGTTGAACGTACCTCTACTACTGCTGTTACCACCGCATGCATTGCAACATATTGCAAATAGCTTGTGAGGTTTTCACAATCACTCTCCTTCATCTTTTCTTCTATTTTTGTTTTTTGTGACTCTGTCACTTTAAATCCGAGTTCTACAGATGCCTCCCCCATTGATGCACCTGCGGAGATAAGAGTAAATGTTTGTGTTTTTAGTGCTATGACTTTTAAATACGCAGAGATGTCATCAAATCCATTTTCTGACATCCTTGACTCTATCGTTTCTTTTTGTGCAGGTGTCACGTTAAAACTTATATTGATAGTTCTATGCATTTACTTTTACCTTTAGGAATTTTTCTGAGCCATCATATTGCATATTCACTTAATTTAAGATATTAAAGCTACAATTCGCGTACTTACGATTAAAGGGAATCACTATGACAAGCACAGAAGCCTTCGAACTATTACAAGATGCAAACACATCGGCGGAAATTTTAGCTCAATTAAGTACAGATGAGAATCCATTTGTTTGCGTACGTGTAGCTGCACATATGAATACATCAGCAGAAACATTGATGATGTTGAGTAAAAGTGAAACTCCTCTAGTCAAACAGTTTGTTGCCGAACATATCAATACACCCATGGAAACTTTACTTGAATTAAGTAAAGACAGTGATCTTGCATATTGGATCGCTGGAAATCCTAAAACACCTGTAGAGATGTTAAATAGCTTTAGTAAACATGAAAATGAAAATATTCGAGCTTCTGTTGCTGTAAATCCAAGTACACCCGCTGAGACACTGGATAGTTTAATGATAGATGAGAATGAAGATGTCCGGGCAGCTGTTATGAAAAATCCAGTGGTACAAGCTAAAACATCAAAATAATTTTCTATCTTTCTTGCTCTGTGTGCGCAAAAACCACCCTCTTATCTAAACGATGAAAATAAACAATGCAAACATATAATGTTTTTTTATAATTTTATTTTATTTATGATAGAATTCAGTATAGGCCATGTTAGAGATATCTAAGCTGGTTATATTATTTTAAAAGGAATTATTATGCAAAGAGAAGTTAAAGCCAAATTGGAAGAAATCATAGAACTTTTGAATGATCCAGATGAAGTTGTATTAGATAAAGAAGTGAAAGAGAAACTTGAAAAAATTATAGAACATCTGGGTCATCCGGAAGAAGTTACAGCAGAGAGAGAAGCATTTCAAAAGAAAATGAAAGAAATTAAAGAACTTGTGAGCGATGCAATGATCGACCTTGAAGTTGATGTTTCATATTTTATACCAGGAACAGAGGGTTATAATGCAAATTCTACTCCTCATATCTTACTGATATATGCAGAAGATGAATATACTACACGTACACGTAAGGTTAGTTTGGGGAACACAGCTATGCAAAGTAGCCCTGAGGACTTCACTAAACATGTTATTCTCGCCATTGAAGAGTTTAAAGATGAGATCGATGATATAAAGATGGGCTAAGCCCCATCTCTTTGAAAAGTTTTACTTGGTGATGAGTTCTTTACCCGTCCTCTTCACCGGTGATCGCAAGTCTTTTCATAAAATATTTACTCATTTTCCTCTTCATCATTTATCCCAAGATTATCCATAAAATGTTCTGCTAATATGTCAGCTTTTTTATAAAACTTCGCGGCAATTTCCGGAACAAATAAACGATAAACAACTTCATGAAAAAGTGCTAACCAACGCTCAAAAGTTTCACGATAAAGTGGGCTTAAAAAGGCATGTGCTGGGAAAGGATTACCCATATAACCTTTTTGCCCAGACATCATCAAGCCCCAAAACCTATCTAGTGTGTGTAAATGTTCAGGCCATTTCCCGGAGTTTACATCATCACCTAAAGATTTGATGAAGATAGGACCCAAAATGTCATCTTTCAGTATATGGGCATAAAAATCACGCACCATTTCTCTTATGGAATCTATGGTGACTTTGTCATATGGCATCGTATCCCCTCATATTAGTCATAGGCAGCAAGTTAATGCTTCGGGTAACTCTTGATCGTAACATCCCTTATTTAATCTCTTATAGACTCTGTTATGCTTTATGGAATCCAAGCATCACACCAAAAAGTTTATCTTCTGTAAGTCCCATTTTTGCGGATGTCATTAAGTTATTCTCTTGGTAGTATTTAACCAAGGCTTGTGGATCTTGACCTGTCATCGTAGCCTGATAGCCCAGTGCTGCTATGACTTCTTGTTCATGCACATCAATGCCCTCTTTTTTAGCTAACGTTTCAACAATAAGAGACATCTTTATGCTTTTTCTTGCCTCCTCACGTACGGATTCTCTAAGTTCTTTAAATTTGCCCTTATCTGCCATATATGACTTATGCTGCTCATCCGTAAATCCTCTTGTCTTTTCACGTACCTTTGCATCTATTTCCTGCTCTACTATGTTGTTTGGCAGGGTAAAGTCAAATCTCTCAAGTAAGGCTTTTACAATTTTTGGCTTAAGATCACTCATGTAAATTTGTGAAAGTTCTTCAGCTGTGACTTGTTCTTTAAATTGTTTCTTCAGTGTATCCACTGTTGCATCTTCTTTTTGAAGTATTTTTTTGGCAAAAGCATCATCTATGGTCACTGCTTTTTGTTCTTGGATCTCATGAAGTTTTACAACAAACTTAGCTTCTTTACCCGCAAGATCATCTGCTGAATAATCTTTTGGAAAGCTTACGGTAACATCTCTTTCTTCACCATATTCCATTCCTATAAGTTGTTCTTCAAATCCGGGGATAAATGAATTAGAACCTACTTTAATGTTAAACTTCTCCGCAGACCCGCCTTCAAAAGGTTTATCATCTATAAAACCTGTAAAATCGATCACAGCAACATCAGCATTTTCAATCGGCTTTGCTTTTTCTATCTTTGTGAATGGTGCTTGTTTTTGAGCGAATTCCAGCAGTTTAGCTTCTACCGCTTCCGCACTGGCAGTAGGTTCAGTGTAAGAAGGCACGAACTCCTTATAATCAATGTCAACATTTATTTCAGGACTCACAGCTATTTCTACTTCAAAATAAATGCTATCATCTTGCTGCTCATATTTTTTAAGTCCCGGTTGACCTAAAATATCTTCAACGTTTAAATTGCCTTCTTTAATGCCGGCATCAACGAAGTCTTTAAAAACTAGACTGGCAGCATTTTGTTCAATATTATCATTTGTTGATTCGTCATTTTTTGACTCTTTAGAAGCTTGCTCTTTAAGAGTGACAACCTTTTTTTCAATCACACTGTTCTCAACAGTACCACTCATAATAAAGTTTACATCGTCTATTTTTTCTACTGTAATTTTCACTACAATCCTTTTGGTTTAAATTGCGTAATTTTAGCATTATTGTCTAAAATTAAGATGTTAAAAAATTTCACTTCAATTAAAAGATACTTCTGTAGTTTTTGAGTTAAGAGTATAAACTTGTTAAAATTTTTGATATGAATATTTTTATTGTTAGATAATAAAAGATATTATCTGATAAAGTCACCCAAGAGGGTGACTTATTTGTTAAATATTAGACTTAGTCAGGTGTAGACATTGTCATGGTAATACAATCACGGTTAAGCATGTCGCTACATACGTATACACAAATTGCACACCCTTTACATCTATCTTCATCAACCCAAGCGTTATTAGCCACAGAGTCAAACATTAGTGTATTTGCCTCTGGACAGTACAAAGTACAGGTAGTACATTTATACTCAGCACATTTGTCTGCATCTACTTTTGCTACATAATACATTTTATTCCTTTCTCTTAAACGTCAAACTGAATAATTGTTTCGTCAGTCGACATATCTACTTCATCTGCCATCGCGAAAGTTGCAGTAATAACTTCCATGTTTTTAGCAAGTAAATCTTCTTTTTTCTTAAACTTTTTCTCAATAGCAGAATCAAGAGCGGCAGTACCACCAGACGCAACAAATGAGTTTCCTAAGAATCTTTCTCTAACAGCTGCTTCAATATTATCTATATTTACAAGTTTAGTAAGACCAAGAACCATACCCATCATTGCCATGTTTGTTGCAAGTTCAGTACCGGCAATTTTCAGAGCCAATGCAGTAGCATCAAATTGTACAACTGTAGCATTTAAGTTTTTAAGTACTTCAACATCTTCAGGAAAAAGAACATCTCTGTCCGTGTTAATGATGATCAAAGAGTTTGGTTTTAGACCTGTATAAAAAGGCATTGTGTATGATTTACCATGTGTCACAACTTGTGAATGGTAGATCATAATAATATCAGGGTAAATAACTTCCCCTACTTCATAGATAGGCTGTGTTGAAGCTCTAACGTACGCTTCAACAGGTGCCATTCTTTTTTCAGAACCAAAAAATGGTACCAATGATGCAAATTTACCTGCATTATCCATTGCCGCACCAAGAATGTGGGCAGTGGTAACAACACCCTGTCCACCTAGTCCAGAGATTCTAATATTATAACGTTCTATTTTTTTCTTTTCAGCCATATTAAGCCTCCATTGCTTTTTTAGCTTTTTTAGCTGCTTTTTCTTCAGCTTCAACACGTTCGATGACTTCTTTTGCTGCATCTGTCATGTATTCGTCAAATGTGAAACGATCTTTTTCTTGTGCTTTAGCATCAGCAAATACATCTTCTGTAGGGATAGAGTATTCAATGTTACATGAAGTATATGCTTGAATAAACGTAGGTCCTACTTCACGTGCCACAAAGATCGCTCTTCTGATCACTTTTGCAGCTTTTTTGATGTTAGTTGGAGACATTCTTACAATGTATACACAACCGGCAGCTTTAGCTAAGTCCGTAGCAGGCATTTTTTCAAAGTCTTTACCCAGTGGAGCCATTTTAAGTACAGCACCTTTAGGAGACATACCAGATGATTGACCACCCGTGTTTCCATAAACTTCATTATCAAGCATGATCGTAGTAAATTTCTCACCACGGATCCATGAGTGCATAGTCATAGAGAAACCAATATCCATAGTTCCACCGTCACCGGCGATAGTAATAACATCTTTTGTTTTATCCGGGAAACGTAATCTAAATGCACGAGTTAGACCAGAAGCCATGGCATTTTGATCACCGTAGTTACCATAAATAAATGGCACTGCAGCTTGAGAGATCGCCAAACGACCACAACCTGCTGTACCTATTGTTACTGTTTCTTCAGGTTTTGGAAGTGAAGCAAAAATCAATCTAATGTAATATGCCATCCAACAACCAGAACACATTGGGTGCTCTTCCACAAGCTCTTTAAACTGTCCCATGTTACCTGGACCAGCTTCGTCTTGAGTCTTACCAAATGGACCGTAGTCAATCAACTCAACATAATCTTTTGGGAGATATCTTTTAAATCTCTCCGAAGGTGTTATATATTTTAAACTCATTTTATTCCCTTTTTTATAATTGTAGGTCGTATTCTAAACCAAGAGCATCATGAATTTCTTTCATGATCAACTCAACAGGAAGTGTCATACCACCATATACTCTTGGACCTTCTACAACAATTCCACCATTTGGAATCGTTGCTTTGATCTCTTTACATAACCAACCAATAATGTTGTGCTCAGGAACGATAAGTGCCTTAGCATTTTTAACAACATCTCTGATCTCATCAGCTGGGAATGGTCTGATCGCTTTCACTTTGATAAGCCCAACACTCAAACCATCTTCCTGTGCATATCTCCAAGCTTCTCTTGCCTGTGCAGCAGCACAACCGGAAGCAACAATAAATACATCAGCTTCAGGGTTTTGAACTTCGATTGGTCCACCAAGGTACTGATAGATATATTTCATCGCACGTTTGTTTGAATCCCAGATCTCTTGTTGCCATACTGAGTGAATCAGGTAAGACATAAAGTTTGACTTTTGAACAGGAGCATCTCTTTGGATTCTAGCTGGTGGAGTTTCATTATCCATAGCTGGAACCGGTGAAGCAACTGAGTCAAAGTCCAAATATCCTAGGTCTTCTGACATCATGTCAACGTAACCTTTCGCGTGTGTTACGAAGAAACCTTCTGTAGCCACTGCAACCGGGATATAAACATCAACTTTTTCTGCAATAGCAAATGCCGCCAGTGTAAAGTCAAATGTATCTTGCTGGTTTTCAGCATGAAGCATCACAGCACCACAGTGCATCATGTATGCCATTTCAATATTATCAGGCTGGATTGACAACGGTGCATTGATAACACGAGTCAAGATTCCCAATACTGCCGGAACTCTGTGTCCTGACCATGAAACAATTGCTTCCAGACCTCTCATGAGTCCTGGTCCTGATGTTGCTGTAAACAGACGAACACCTGCTCTTGAAGCACCTGCGATCGCAGACATTGTTCCAAGTTCTTCTTCAGCTCTATAGTACTCTTTAATATGCCCTTGTGCAAAAACATCACCCACAAGGTGCATTACTTCTGATTGTGGTGTAATAGGATAGGCAATTGCCATATCTACGTTTGCTCTCTTAACAGCTTCTGCCATCGCTTGAGCACCTGTAATAAAGTGCTTCTCTCTTGGAGCCTCATTTAAAAGGTAATCCATATCTACTAATTTTTTTACCGGTTGTGGTCTTCCATCATCTAAATAACTCATATCATTTCTCCTTTATTCAACTTCTGCAACGTGTTCGCCTTTTCTAGATATGATGAGACTTCTATACTCGCCATAATCAGCTGGTGATAATGTACTGTTATCCTCTTTTGGTAAAGATGGATTTTCAGGTGGTAAAGTAGTTTCCCACTTAATGCCTAATTTGTCTCTTTCTTCAATAACGATCTCTTTGAATCTGAGAATATCTGATGCATGTAGATCTCTAATTGACGCCATAGCTTCTTCATGTCCCATGTAAGCACATAATGCAACGGTATAACAGTCAGTACCGGCACGGATCATTCTAAGTGTAAGGTTTGCATAGTGACAGTGTACACCTACAAAAACACAGGCTTTGATCTTATTATCAAGGATTGTTAAGTTCGGGTGGTTAGGATTGATCTCAGCCTTAACATCAATTTTTGGATATTTTGGTCTGTAATCCGGCATTGGAATAATTCTACAATTAGGAATCTCAGATGCAAGATCCAATATTGCGGCAGATTTTTCCGCAACATCCTCTTTCCAGTCCCATAAAACTTGTGGTCCAGGGAAAATTGTTGGGTTGTCTTTTGTAAGTAATGCTATAGCAGCATCTCTCATTGCCTCTTCTGGTGTGACTACATTACCATAGAGTAAAGCTTGACCTTCCGGTGCAAGCTCAACACCCATCATAGGTGCTGAATCAGGCATATAGCCGGCAGGTCCTTCTGTAACTATCTTCGTCATAGTTGACTCCTTAATATTAATTAGACATAACGTTTTCCAGATAGAAAGTATCATCTGTACATTCATATCGTTGAAATAATAATATCGAATAAAATCTTTATAAATATTGAAATTCAAAGTATCTTATATTAAAGTGTTCATTATAAAAGTGTTTTGGTAACACTTTGCACACTTTAAACATGATAACACATTATGTATGTTATTTATTATTCTTAAGCCTTCAAGAAAAGAACAGATTTATATCATTTGTATCTCATATTATTATGCAATATGTTACTTAACTACTCAAGGTGAATCTCTTTTGGAATATCATCAAGCTTTAAAATTGTCACACGAGAATATGTTTCAAAGTTAGTTTTGAACACAACTTTGTTAGCAATATAGACAGGTAATCATAAATATTTAAGGAAACAACTGATATAAGCTACCCACATTGAATAATAGTGCAGTTACTTTACAATAACTGTATTCAAATAAATAATGACCAAGGAACAAATTATGTATACAGTACAAATCGAACGTGAATGTGGATGTTTTAAAAAAAGTGAATATCAAAGTAAAAAAACATTTGACAATCAGCAAGATGCATATAACTATGCAAATATCGTAACAGAATTTATGAATGAGGATTTTTGTCAAACACATCTATTTACTGCATGTAAAACAGAAGATAATCAGTTTGTTATTGGCGTAAGCAGCAACCCAAATTCAGGGTCTTGCAGTACAGGTGCTGCGCTTACAGATTCTAGTTGTGCCTCAGGGAGTTGTGGTTGTTAACCACAGTGTGACTTGTGAGACTTAGGTCTAAATCCCTTTAGACCTAATCATATATCACTATTTTGTAAATAAATCACTTTTTTCTGGATGTTTTTCTTCGTATTTTACGATATATGAACATTTAGATACTGCTTTCTTATTTGCTTTTTCAATCTCTTGCAATACATCTTCCAAAAGAGCCCGAGCGAGACCTTTCCCAGCCAATGCTTCTGGTACTTGTGTTTCCGTTAAATGCATGTTTCCATTTTGATCATCATAGGTAATGTATGCAACATGGCCGTCTATATGGTATTCATATTTACATTCGTCTTCATTGTGTATTAGTGTATGGGACATACTATCTTCCTTTTAATTTTGGAGTATTTTACCATTTTTATTTAAAACTTCTACTCTATAACTATGTTTAACTTTAAATATGTAGAACAAGATATACTGTCAAGACAGTTAAAAGGAAATAAAATGAGTGAACAAGCAAAAATATTGGCAGAGTTGCAAGAGATCATTATGAGCGTTATAAGCAGTGGTTCTGCCTCTGAGACAGAAGGTGACAGGATTGATGCACTTGAAGCCTTACTACATCAGCAAAAGTGCTATAAAGAGATCGATCACAAAGAGTACGCTTATCAAGGTGAAGAAATAGCAGACCTTTTTTCTACTGATCACACTATGGAAGCGATAGACAAAATGTGTGAGTGTCAGATCACACCTGATGATTTCTTTGGGTTTATAGCATATCATGATGAAGAAGAAGAGTTCACAGGAATGTTTACAAAGACGTTTATCGAAGAGGTAAATAAGCTCTATCGATCGAAATGTTGATCTTATTGGTTTAATTATACATTAAACAAGTCATGCTAATATAAAAAAAATCATTATGAGGGATCAATAATATGGCTAAAGATGAAAAAAAACTTTATTTAGAGTTACAAATGGACGAACTTAAAGGTGCTTTGCTGGAAGAAGACGAGAACCCTACTCCAGAAAAGAAAAAAACCAATAATGCCCGAAATCCTAAAAATGCTGAAATTGCAAAACTCTATGAAGATGCAGCAGAGTATGAAGAAGACTTAAAAGGTTTTGAAGAAGAATTGGAGATTGTAAATGCCAATGCACTTAAAGATATAGCTGCAGCATTAACCCATAATTTTCCAGATGAAGAGAGAAATTATGCAGAAGAGCTAGATACTATATTGGTAGTTGGTTGGACACACTATATAGAAGTTGAAAAAACACATCCAAAAGAGCAATTAGCGCTTATTAAAGAAACAGATTTTACTGATATTGTAGAGAAATTATCTGCTGCATACCCTGACCATAATGCTGACTTTGAAAAAGATGTGAGAGGACTTTTAGTGAAAAGATGGGAAAATCTGGTCGCCATTAAAAAAGAGCATATCAAACAGGAATATGATGAGATCAAAACTTCAGGACTCAAGCCAAAATATGCGAAAAGAGTTTATGAACAATATCATGGAATTATTAAATAAGTGATCTAAGGGAAGACTAAAAAACAATTATATTTACATAGAAACATAAAAGCTTTTTAGCCTGCATAAAACCTCCTGAGGAGAGGCTGTTTAGCCCATCTCTACAGAATCTATCTCACCTTTAAACTCTTCAATCGAGAAAGTGATCTGATTGGCTAAGTCTTCAGCTGTATTTCTTCGAAGGGTTGTACTTCTCAAATATATCTTACGTGTAGGTTGAGTATATTCACTTACGATATATTTTACTAAAATATGAGGATCATCCGATCCATCAGCCGCACAATATTCAGTTTCTATATCAGGATCTACACTTGCATTACCCACAAGTGTCACAACTTTTTCTAGTTTCTCTTTAAGCTCTTTTCTTTCTGCTGCACTTTCTTCCGGATCCTGCACAAGTGCTAGAATTTTCTCCAGTTTCTCTTCAACTTCTTTTGCGATTACAGTTGCTTCTGTATCATTCATAAGCGCTACAAGTTCTTCCAGTTTTTCTTTAATTTCTTTATCCATAATGATTTCTCCTAAATAATATAGCTGATCATTTTTAATGAAGAGCCTGAAGTCATATTAATATTAAGCTTAAAGCCCTCTATTGCGACCTCGTACCACAGTATATCACAATAAAAGGGAAGTGCCTAAAAAAATGTTAAGAATTATTCTAAAAAGAGTAAGGTGTGAATATAACAGTTTGATAGAAAGTCTTAAGATGAATTGTGATAACGACTAAACAAGTGTTTATCTCACAATTCAATCTTATTTACAGTCCCTATTTAATTGCCTGAAAGGGAATTTCATCTAAAGAAAAGTTTTCTAGTTTATTCTTTATCCAGTCAAGTACGCCGGAGTTTTCATTAAAATAAAAATAAATAGCTCCGCCATCCTCATCATTTTGAACAAGTATACTATGGTTATTATCTAATTCCCATGCAGCTAAAGACTCATATTCTACATACTCTTTTTGCATCACATAGCTTTGTAAGGTTATCTCTTTTTCCAGAGAATAAAAAAGAAATCTTTTGGAAGCAATATCATCTATCTTTACTGGAGTAGAAGAGCTTAAGTTATGGAGTTGGCACTCATAGTTTTCTAAAAGTTCAGCTACAAACTCTTTGATCCAGGAAAGCACTTGCTTCATACACTTTTTAGTTGCCGGATCCATATTGTCTCTGTCTAAATATGATGTATTATAGTCTGTACAGATATTACTGTAATCTATGCCGATACCTATTTTTTTCATGTTAAGCTTCTTTTATCACCTTGACTTCATTGCCAACTGCGATTCCTCCATAATCTAAAGGAGATATAAAAAGACCACGGTTTCCATGAATGAGTTCAGGAAGTTCAGGTGCAAATGCATACAGGTAACGATAATCCTCGCATGGTCCAGTCACTTCAAAGAGCACTTCCCCTATCTCGATGACCGATCCTTTTTTAAGATGATAAAGGTCAACATCTACATAAATATCTTCCATCAACAGACCTCTTTCAAAAACCAGTTCTGCCTCTTCTATGATGTCATAACTCTTTTTTGAAACCAGAACCATAGGATGTTCTTTACCATTTTCATAGTCTCTGCTACCCATGATACCATTTTCGTCCAAGTCCATATCTTCAACCTTCATACGGTGACCCGCACGCATCATATCGGGCATGATCATATATAACGATAATACTTTTCCGCTTGTCATTAGTTCTCCTTTATTATCATACAAATTTTAGATGATACTAGCATAATTTATCTGTAGTCTGATTAGTTTTTGGATTAGCCGTCATTAATAAAAATAAGGTAGAATAGAAAAATAGCAGCCAGAACATTAATTTCCTAAAGATTTTTAATGTGTTACATTCTTTTCCCTAAGCTTTGGTTGCTATATCTCAATACGGTGCAAGTACAAAAATTCTATCTTTAATACAATATTTAAATTCACCCGTTTCTTTCATAATTTAAGGAGAGAAGTATACAATAAATACTTCATAGTGTATTTGGAGTATATTTGTCCTATACCCAAAAATAAAAGTAAAAAGTAAAAATATTGAAACCACAACAAGATAAATTTGTCAAAGATAAACTTCTTAATGAAATATTTCAAGAGATCGCTGATGAAAATACTGCAACAGATGAGACTCCCTATCAGGAAGAGAAAAGTACAGACGACAGTAAAGAATTGTCCAAGAAAAGAAAATTACAGACCATAAGACTTAGGATAATTATTGTTCTGCTGGTGTTACTGATCCTTTATGTTCTGTTTAACCCCAAGGAGGAGACAGATACACTTAACCTTCAAGATCCCAAAGAAAATATTTACAGTATCCCCATAGCCAATCAAATACCTACAGTGGAAGAATTAAGAGAAGAAGCATTAGCTAAAAAAGAACCCCTCATAAAAATATCTGAAAAAGAAATGATCATAAATACAAAAATCATTCCGGAAGCAGAGATAAAGAATACACAAACTTTAAATATACAAGAGCCTAAAGCAGTAAGAGAAAAAGCCAAAAACCAACTGATGCAACAAATGCAGAATTAATTCGACAGACTCCTAGACCAGCTGTTTGGGTATGCTATCAGATAAGGAAGTTGTCACTTCATAAGAAATAGTAGCAAACTGTTTCGCCGCTGCCTGGGCATCGTTCATGACACACACTTCCTCTTTCTCTGACTCAAGTGCGATGAAGTCCATCGAAACACGGCCGAGTATCGCTAAGCCTTCACTTGTCATATAAGGTTGTCTGCTGTCACCTCTGCACCAGCCATCACCATAGCCCAGATCATAAGTCGAAACAGTCATCGATGAAGGAGTGATGAAGTCACCGCCATAGCCTATGCGTTCCCCCTCTTTTAAAACTCTTGTAGAGACTTTTTTGGCATACAGGGACATGACAGGTTTTAACACGGTTTTATCAAAAGGAACTGGCAGTTCATTGTACCCATAGGCGCCTATACCTACACGCAGCAACTCTTCATCAAAACTTTTGCTACGCAATATGGCTGCTGAGTTATGAGAGTGGAACCTTAGCCCGCTAAACCCTGATTTCAGCACTTTATGTTTCACTGTTTCAAACTGTTTTTGCTGCCAAAAGAGTTCTGAGCTGAGTTCATCAGCAGCACGGTAATGCGTCATCACGCCTACAAGATCCAAGCCTTGTGCTTTGATCAGGTCCAGTGCCATATCAAGCTCATCCAGAGCGATGCCGTTACGATGCATACCCGTATCAACTTTGAGTTCTACTTTTGCACCTTTGTCTGCTTCTTTGATATCATCTAAAGTGTTGATAGCAAAGGAACATACCTCATCTTGTATGATCCTGTCACCCAATACAAGTATGGTTTGAAAGAACGCTTTGATCTGTTCAGCTTCTGCCATATTTCTCACCACCGCATGATGAATGCCAAACTCAGAGGCAAGTCTTGCCATAAGTATTAATCCGTGACCATAAGCATTGTCTTTCAGGACAATAGCGATCTTCTCCACTGAGCCGGTCTTTAGTGCAATTTGGTTAAGATTATGATAGAAATTTTGTTTATTTATTTTAATAAATGCCATGAGAGATTATACCAAAATCCATAATAAAAAAGGAATATGATGATTAGGATGCCGGCTGAATGGGAAAAACAACAATATGTTTTAATGTCATTCCCGCATGAAGAGACCGATTGGCATGATCCCGATAATGAGAGTGAACTTGAAGGATCCCTCTCACCTTTTATTCGTATTGCCCAGGCTATTGCTTATGCTGAAGCAGTTTACATTATCTGTAAAGACAAAGAAAAAATATCGTCTATGTTCTGCTCCACACGTAATATGACATTTATAGAGATCCCTACCAATGATACATGGATACGGGACTATGGGTATATCTCTATCAAAGAAGAGGGAGAGAATAAACTCCTTGACTTTAGATTTGACGGTTGGGGCGGCAAATTTGAAGCGGGACTTGACAACACTGTCAATCAACATTTACATCAAAAAGGATATATGGGTGTCACTCCTCTTGAAAAGATAAACTTTGTACTTGAAGGTGGATCCATTGAGAGTGACGGGGAAGGGACTATTCTTACTACCACTGCATGCCTCTGTAACCCAAATAGGAATGCCGGTCTGTCAAAAAAAGAAGTGGAAGCAACCCTACATCATACCCTCGGTGCCCAAAGGGTTCTATGGCTTGACCATGGTTACCTGGCGGGAGATGATACAGACAGCCATGTAGATACCCTGGCTCGTTTTGTCAACAAAGAGACCATAGCCTATGTCAAGTGTGATGACAAAGAAGATGAACATTATGAAGCACTGCAAAAAATGCAAGCCCAACTCAAAATTTTTACACAAGAGAATGGCCGAGCATACAAACTGATAGCACTGCCTATGACAGATGCTATTTATTCTGAGGATGGCGAGAGACTGCCTGCTACCTACGTCAATTTTCTCATCACTAATGATGCCCTCATCTACCCTACCTATAGTGATAAAAATGATAAAAAGGTTGGAGAAATATTTAAAGCGCTGTTTCCGGATAAAGAGATCATCCCTGTCAACTGTTTGAAACTCATAGAACAGGGAGGATCACTGCATTGTTCTACGATGCAGATAGCTTACTGATGCGCAGCAAAGTTCTGTGTCCAGAAAGTATTGACTTCTGCCATACCGACATCTGTCAGTATAGGGTTCATAATGTTGGCACAATGTTTATCTGAAGATAACCAGCCGGCCATGACCTGCTCTGCAGTATAAGATCCCATAGCAATATTTTCTGCTACATATTTCCACTTTGTATAACCGTTATTCTCCATACGCTCCCTAAAACTGCTGCCTCCGGGTAAGGCTTGGGCATTGGCAGTCCAGTCAAAAGTGCCATGAGACCCTCGATGAGAAAATGTTTTATTTTTCATCATATCGTGACTGTGTTCATACGCTGCTCTGTACAGTACATCACTCCATCTCAATGCAGGTGCTGCAGAAAAATACCCGGCATCCCCACAATTTCTTCCCTGACTGCGTACCGTGTTGATCTCTCTCAAATACACTTGTTTTACACGCGCATCGATCTTTGGTGCATGGTAGGGTTTAGAGTTTATCGTACTTTGTTTATAGACTTTGTGAGAACCGCATCCTGTAAAAGCTACGATAGCTACAGCTAAGATCATTGAGGTTTTAAGTACAAACATTATCTTCCTTTTTTAAATGAACTCTCTAAATAACCTAGTTACTCATTATGGGTTATTCAAAGAGTTCAATTATATACTTTTATGCTAAAATGACAGTATGAAAACAGCACTTATTCAACAAAAATATCATCATAGCAAAGAGGCAATGCTTCTTCAGACAGTAGCACACATAAGCAAAGCAGCAGAAAATGGTGCAGAACTGATCGTGTTACAGGAGCTTCACCAGAGCGAATACTTTTGTCAGAGTGAAGATACAGCATTTTTCTCTTACGCCAACAGCTTTGAAAAAGATGTAGCATACTGGTCTCAGGTCGCAAAAGAAAACGCGATAGTGCTTGTGACTTCTTTGTTTGAAAAGCGAACTGCCGGACTTTATCACAATACTGCCGTTGTCTTTGACAAAGATGGAAGCATTGCAGGTAAATACCGTAAAATGCACATCCCTGATGATCCTGGGTTTTATGAAAAATTTTACTTTACTCCCGGAGATCTGGGGTTTGAGCCTATTCAAACTTCTATAGGGAAACTGGGTGTACTCATCTGCTGGGACCAATGGTATCCGGAAGCGGCACGCATCATGACACTTAAAGGTGCTGAAGTTCTCATCTACCCTACGGCCATAGGTTGGTTTGATGCAGACAGTGAGGAAGAGAAAGCCAGACAACTTGACAGCTGGATCACCATACAACGTTCTCACGCCATTGCCAATGGGATCCCTGTACTAAGCTGTAACCGCGTAGGTTTTGAAGCAGACTCTGCGGGAGTCATGGCAGGCACACGTTTTTGGGGACACTCTTTTGTCTGTGGTCCACAGGGAGAGATGCTTGTTCAGGCAGACGATGAAAAAGAGACCATACTCTATGCGGATATCCAGCATGAACGTACAAAAGAGGTACGTGACATTTGGCCATTTTTACGTGACAGACGTATAGAAGCCTATGATTGCCTCTTAAAAAGATATTGTGATGAATAAAGCACATTGTTATACGCAAGAAGTAGGGACTTCAGTCCCGTTATTCTGGGACTAAAGTCCCTACTCCAAAAAAAGATTTACTCTTAACTTAATGGCGGAGGAAGTCCCCTTTATATCTTTCAAAGTACCACATAAAAGCAAACATCAATCCTGGTGTTTTTGCAATACTTTCATCATAGATAAACGCTTTGGCTTCTTTTAAAGGAAGAGTGACCACTTCTATTTGTTCATGATCCACACCTCCACCCTCACTCACTTTCATACCTTCATGCACTTGGGCAAAGTAAAGTGTCTGCTTACTTCCTGCAAAGCCGACTGACGTATGAAACGAGGTGATTCTTTCTATCGTTTCAATCGGGACAGCGTAGCCGCACTCCTCATCTATCTCTTCCTGTGCTATTTGGACCAAAGAGAGTTTCTTATCTACGATACCTGCACACAGTTCAACGGTCATACCCTCTTCATTGTTTAAGTAGACAGCAGGGCGGAACTGCTTCACAAGTATAAATGCCTCTTTTTCTTGATGATAGATCAGTATGGCCACAGAGTCATGTGCCTGAACGATCTCCCATGATTTTTGAATACCCTCTTGTTCATAGGTAGCCAGTGACGTTGCTATGAACTTGGCATTGACCAAAGGCTGAAGCTTAAAGTGTTTGATTAGATTGTTCATCTTTTACCTTCATACTTGCCTGCATGTAGTCGTCCCAGACAAATGCTCTGTTTTCCTGTTTCATATAATTTAAAAGTTTGACTTTATTCTCTTTTGCATTTTTGATCTCTACTTTTTTATATTTGGTTGTTGTCACATCTTTATACTTTGTAAACTTTTTCAAGATAGATGTTTTGATAGATTTCTTACGCAAAACACGCATAGGGTTTATCCATCTTCCATTTTTCTTCATTCCCAAATGCAAATGAGGCCCTGTACTTCGGCCTGTACTTCCTACATAACCGATGATCTGACCTTTTTTAACATGTTGCCCTCTTTTAACACGTATACGGCTTTGATGTGCATACAGTGACTCATATCCGCCGGCATGCTTGAGCTTCACTACTTTACCGTACCCACCCTGACGGCCGGCAAACGTCACCTTACCGGAATTCACTGCCAAAAGAGGTGTACCTCTTTTGGCACCAAAATCTGTACCGTGATGCGGACGATAGCGCTTCAGTATAGGATGGTATCTTCTATAGGAAAAAGAAGATGTCACCCGTACATGACGTAAAGGCATCCCAAAACGGGACGCTTTCTTGCTTACCGGTACCCTGCGCGTATAGGTTACTTTTTTCTTTCCCGTAACAGTATACGCTTGTGACTTTTTATCACTTTTATAACCATAACCGTCTTCATCTGCATAAATAAACTGCTGTTTACCTTTGGATTCAAGCACTGCTATTTTGATAGATGGTCTATAGTAAGGTTTACCCATTCTTGTTTTCTGCGTATAAATAAAAGAGACTTTATCTCCTTTTTTAAACTTTTTTGCATTCACCGTACCTTTAAAGAGTTGACCCATTTTATCTGCAAGTACCGGATGCTTCAGTGACGTAGAGATATCTGTATGAAGGTTGTTCTCTATACTGATGGTAGCAGCATATTCTTCTTCTTTGTACTCTATGGGGATGATCTCAAAACTATAGGTATGACTATAATGCGCTTTAGCCAGCCTTATCTGCATCTCTTCACCTATAGGGATCAATGCTTGTTCAAGTGTGCCTTCTTTGTCTTTTAATTCATAAAACAGTTGTTGACCCTGAATTTCAGAAAGGAATTTAATATCTGCTCTGGAGATAGACTGAAGCAAGTCTCTTGAAATATCTCTGGACGCTAAATACTCAGAAAATGTTTCACCTTCTTTCCAATGTTCAGAAGATACTTTTGCTCCAAATAATGAACTTGCGATCAAAGTCCAGATCACTATACTTTTAAGACTTCCCATTCTTCACCATTGTCCTCTAGGGAACCTCTAGTAATAGGTAATACTCACAACAGTGTCAGCTTTTGTCTAGGCTAGGCACTCTTTACAGACCTAGCCATAGCTAAGTCGAAAAAGAGTAACGACGTATAGGCAAAAGCTGGCACTGCCCGCAGGGTGGGTTTTGCAAACGCAATCTTGCACAAGATATTTACTTCGTCTTAGCTAAGGCTAGGACTTGAAAATCTCTTACACAACCTTACATTTGCAAAACCCATTGTGAGTGTTACCTATTATTAGAGATCCCCTCTATTTAATTGGGAATTATTATAACTTAAATAGGTTAATATGAACGCTAGTATGAAGACATCAATAGACTTTTACTATATTGCTTGTATAATCAATACAATATATTTTCACAACCAAAGGATGGCTATGTACAAAATAGCACTGTTTATTTTATTTTCTTTACCCCTCTTTGCAGGTTTCTTCCCCCAGACAGTACACACTTCTGTCAAATCTGTCAAAGGTAATACCATCACACTCAACTCAAGATTCCCTGTCAACGGCATGAGTGGTGTGATCGTTCACAACTATGGAAGTGGTCTTACAGCCATCACCAGCCGCATGACACAAGTTTCATCTGGCGGAGATGCCTCACTGCTAAGTGCAGATGTGATAGATCATGATTCTCTTCCTACCATTAAAACAGCTGTTAGAGCAGGAGACAAGGTCATCGGGGGATACCTTTACAATAATATTCTTGTCCTTGCACCGGATGCTGACACCTATGCCAGGATCACATCTGCAAATAATAAAAAATGGATACATCCAGACCTTTTTGCGCTCTATCTTTCTGTTCAGGGTGACGACAGGCCAACAAGAGAAAATCTTGCTAATTTTTCAAAAAAGTTTCAAATAGGTCTTGTCTATATTGTACGTAGAAACGCTGCTGTACTTTTCGACCCGATTTCAGGAAAAATTGTTGGACAGAAAAACATGAGCGGTCTGCCTAAAGAAGGGGCATATCCATTCTTTATGCGTTTTGAGCAACTTGATTCAGGTTGGTTTGGCAGTGACGTAAAAGGCAATTACTACAGCATGGTAGAGTCCATTTAAGATGCTAGATAAAAAATATATTATTAATATAACACCTTTTAGTCAAAGCCAAAAAAACTACGTTGTCACTATGACAACTTCAGCAGTTTGCTTATGCAAGCAGTTTCATTCATGGAGAAATAATGCTAGATAAAAAACATATAAAATATTTTGAAGAACTTGTAGGTAAAGAGAACGTTTACAGCGACAAAGCACACCTCATCGCATACTCTTATGATGCGACACGTACACGATATGAACCAGAAGCTGTCCTTTTTCCAAGAGATGAACAAGATATTTCTGACATACTGAAGTACTGTGATAAACATCTCATAGTCATTACGCCTAGAGGTGCAGGTTCAGGCTTTACGGGTGGTGCTTTACCAACCAATGGTGGCATCATCCTTGGTTTAGAAAAGCATATGAACAAGATCCTGGAGATAGACATGGAAAATATGGTGGCCGTTGTCCAACCTGGTGTCATCAACATGGATTTACAACGTGCAGCTGAAGAAGTAGGTCTTATGTACCCACCAGATCCAGCCAGTGAAGAGTACTCAACACTGGGTGGAAATGTCTCTGAAAATGCTGGAGGCATGAGAGCTGCAAAGTATGGCATCACAAAAGACTACGTCATGGCACTTCGTGCAGTACGAGCGAACGGTGACATCATAAGGGCAGGAAAACGTACCATTAAAGATGTTGCAGGCTACAACACGGCAGGTATACTTATAGCCTCGGAAGGTACACTGGCAGTCCTTAGTGAACTGACACTCAAACTCATACCTAAACCTAAGTACACAAAAGGGTATATGGGTATTTTTCCTTCCGTAGATGATGCGATGAATGCTGTTTTTAAATCTTTAGCCGCGGGGGCAAACCCAGTAGCCATGGAGTTCATGGATGCGCTGGTCGTGCAAGCACTCAAAGAGAAACTTGGCGTGGAACTCCCTGAAGATGCAGGCGCATTACTCATTGGCGATGTAGATGGAAATGTACCTGAAGAAGTAGCCTTTCAACTAAAAACCCTGGAGGCTTCTTTTAAAGAAAATAATGCCCAAGAGTTTATCATCGCCCATGATGATGAACATCGTAATAAACTTTGGTATGCCAGACGCAATGCCTCACCTTCCATTACTATTTTTGGTAACAAAAAACTCAATGAAGACATTTCTGTACCACGATCAATGCTTCCAAAGGCACTCAATGCCATCTATGCCATAGGAGACAAATATGGTTTCAAAGTACCCTGTTTCGGGCATGCAGGTGATGGGAACATACATGTAAACGTCATGGTTGTAGATGGAAAAGATGAAGAAGAATTACAGCGGGGTCATCAAGCCATAAAAGAGATATTTCAAATGGTAGTAGACATGGGTGGGACACTTTCCGGTGAACATGGCATAGGTACTTCCAAAGCACCATTTATGGGTATTGCATTTAATGACATGGAAATACAACTGTTTAAAGATATTAAAAAATCGTTTGATCCTAACAATATTTTAAATCCGGGGAAAATGGGCTTACCGAATTAATGTGTCCGAAATAAGATGGCACAGGGGGAAAAGCAGTGATCACTAAGTCCATTTTAAAACACTATTACATTTTTTTACGTGACTTTTTCTCTGATCTTTTTGATGATAAAATAGGGCACTACGCTTCAAGCCTGAGTTGGAGTACACTCTTTTCCATCATCCCCCTGCTTGTCATATTTCTCTGGGTCTTTACTACCTTGCCGATCTTTGCTTCCGTCCATGAGAAGATAGAAGCCCTCATCTTCTCGAACCTTCTTCCTACGGAATCTGAAGATGTCATGGAACACATTAAAACTTTTATGCAAAACTCTGATAAGTTAGGATATATTGGTATCGGCTATGTGGTCTTTGCCGCTATTCTGTTTTTTAAGAACTATGATTATATTGTCAATGATATCTTTTCTGTACCAAGCCGTAGTGTTTTGGGTGCTTTAAAAACCTATCTTTTTCTCCTCATTGTCATCCCGACAATGATGGCTCTGTCATTTTATATTTCAACATTGATCCAGGGATATTTGGACAGTAACCGTATCACAAGCGGTATCCATCTTTTCTTTTTTCTACCATATCTCGTCGTCTGGATGGTCTTTTATGTACTTTACCAATTCTCTGCCAATACCCGCATCACTGTCTCAGCCGCTATGATCTCTTCTTTTATCACTTCACTGGTATGGTATCTTTCAAAATCTGCCTTTGTCTTCTATGCGGTGCACAACAATACCTATGCAAGTATCTATGGAAGTATTTCTATTCTGCTCTTTCTCTTCTTGTGGATCTACATTTCATGGGCCATCTTTTTACATGGTTTGAAGTTTTGTGACCTGTTAAACAAAGGTAAAGAGATAGACCATATATAACGTGGCCGCTCCCAATAACAGCCAAAATATTTTCCTGCTCCAGACAGCCCCTAAAGACAAAGCAAGATAAGCATACATAAGCCAAGCGGGAAGCAGACTCTCTGCATTCTCTTCAGGCAAAGCAAATAACCATAATAACACTGTGTCAAACAAACCTCCCAACCCAAGCAAATGCAAAAGCATCACCAGAGGATAAAAAGGCACAAAAAGAAGTGAGAGCAGTGGCGATAAAAGCTGATACCCGCTTGTCACACCAAATACAGTATGCACGATAGGCAGCATTAAGATAAAGATACCAAAAGGTATAGTGACCAATGAAATGATCCAGGTCTTCACTCCTTGGCTGTATTGCAAAAGAAGAAAGATGTAAAAGACACCTGCCGCGGAGAGTTGAAAGGCAAGTGAGACAAGTAAAGAGGGGAAGAGTGCGACCAGTATCAGCAGTACCGTTGACAGAAAGGTGAAACTCAACAGTTCCATACCAAGCAGGAGAACAGCCCAACCTAGTAAAACCATCGCATAAGAACGCACTAAAGATGGAGGAAAATCTACAAACCACACATAGATCCCTAAAAACAGCACGACTGCCAATCCCACATCAAAAAGTGCATGACGGTAAGGAAAGAAATGTTGCTGAAAAGGTCTATAAAGTAACAAAAGCAAACCATACAGCAATCCCCATAAGATCCCTATATGAAACCCGCTCAGTGCCACAAGATGACTGACACCCAGCATACTTATTTTTTCTCTTAAGTCTCTCTCTAAAGGGGTAGCAAAAAATATGGCATTGTAAAATGATTGCAAAGCACTGTCTGCATGTTGTGCAGATACTTTTTTCAATAGATCATCTTTAAACGTAAAGGGGAGTGATTCCTCCTCTTTAATACGACTCTTTACATAAAAAGTCCCTAAATAATCTTTAAATGAAATGCTCTTATTGGGAAAGATCTGTAAACGCAAACGCTTATGTCTATATTCATCTTTACGATGACTGGTAGTATAGAAAGTAAAGCCCTGGTCACTACGTAATTTCAACACTTTGTAGCGTTTACCGCCTTTGGTTTTTTCATAGCTGGAAAGCACATCTGCATAAGTATAATAAAAAGGTTTTGTGATGAAATTTTGATAAGACTGATACTCGATGAAGAGCCGTATAGTAATGATAAGGAATAAAACTGCTATGATCCCTATAAAACTTTTATTCGTGTCAAAAAGTTTAGGTTTTTCCATGAATATTTATCCCCCGTACAATGTCATCAAGTTAAAACAATAATGTAATAAGGGGATGCGACTTCAGTCGCATGTCAGCGACTTCAGTCGCATGTCAGCGACTGTAGTCGCTGCTCCAAAAGTGCTTAACTTAATGGTGTTGCCCCTGTTTGGCACGGCCAACTCTACCTTAGATCGTCGGCAAGTCTATATTGATCGTTGCTTCCTGCATCGGGATATCTGCATCTTCATACTCAATCTCAAATGCCGGTGAGATAGAAGCATCGACAAAACGTGTAAAGTTTTTTTGGAAAACCAGATCTACCGTACCCGTAGGACCATTTCTCTGTTTTCCTATGATGATCTCTGCTGCTTCTTCAGATTTTTTTCTAAAGTCAGAAGTATATTCTTTCCCTTCTGCTTTCGCTTTCATTTCTTTTTCTTTCTCCATCGCTTCACGATACACATCATCACGGTAGACAAAGAGGATGATGTCGGCATCCTGCTCTATGGCACCTGATTCACGCAAGTCTGAAAGCATAGGACGTTTATTGTCTCTACTCTCCACTCCACGGTTAAGCTGGGAAAGTGCCACGATAGGGATCTGCAACTCTCTGGCCAACTGCTTAAGCCCTCTGGATATCTCAGAAACTTCCTGCTGTCTGCCTTCTTTTCCTTCCCCGGACATCAGTTGCAGGTAATCGATGATGGCCATGGAGATCTCAGGATGCTGTCCTTTAAGTTTACGCAATTTGCTTCGTACATGATGAATGGTCGCATACCCGCCATCATCGACAAAAAGTTTTTTCTCAGAGAGTTCCTGGGTAGCTGCGGAAAGCTGACTCCACTGTTCATCCCTAAGATCACCTATCCTGAGAGCCTGGAGAGGAATGGAAGTTTTTGCAGAAAGCATTCTAAGCATGAGCTGTTCAGCCGGCATTTCCAGTGAGAAAAAAGCCACGCCTTCATTACGCTCTATGGCTTTGAGTGCCATGTTGAGGACCAGTGCAGTTTTGCCCATCGCAGGCCTGGCAGCGATGATCACCAGATCCCCTTTACCAAAACCGGATGTTTTGTCATTAAGGTTCCTAAACCCTGTATCAGTACCGATGAGTTTAGAGTTGCCAAGCGATTTAAGACGTTCTATTTCTGCCATCATCGCTAAAGTGATCTCTTTGGATTCTCTAAAGTCTTCATTGGTATTATTTTGTGTAATTTCATAAAGTTTTTTCTCTACAAGATTCATCACTTCTTCTGCAGGAAGATCATCTTCAATGACCACTTTTTTGATCTCTGTTGCCAAGGTTGCCAAAGCCCGTTTACTTGACTTGGCCTTGATCTCTGTCAAATACGCTGCAGTATTTGAAATGGGATTTGCAGAAAGAAGGTCAAGCATTGCCACTTCATCGAACTTACCCATGCTGTGAAGCTTGGTACGTAAAAACTCTTCATCTATGGGTTTCTCTTCCCGGCTCAACTCTTCCATGGCAGCAAAAATATGCTGGTGAAAAGGCAGATAAAAATCATGTGCCATCAGCTTTGCAGCGATCTCTTCATACGTCTCAGGATCAAAAATGATCGCTGAAAGCACTGCACGTTCGATGTTCAGGTTGTACATGTTTTCCACGTTAAAACTCCTTCTGAGTTTTAAACGAGGAGTGAGGAGTGAGGAGTGAGGAATTTTTCTCTATTTTTAAAATACTATTCATCTTTTTTCCATTATTTAACAAAGTCTTTTTCTGAAAGAAAAGCATACCATAACTCCTCACTCCTCACTCTTAATTCCTCACTTGTTTTGTGCAGCAAACTTCTCTACTTCCTGGACAAATCTTTCTACCAATTCATCTTCTGGAAGTCTTGCCACAATTTCACCTTTAAGCATCACCAGTCCGGCACCTTTACCATAAGCGATGGCGACATCTGCATGTTTTGCTTCACCAATGGCATTGACCACACATCCCATCACGGAGACATCCATCGGTGTTTTGATGTGCGCAGTTCTACGTTCTACTTCGGCCACTGCTGTAACCAGGTCAGCCTCTATACGCCCACAGGTAGGACAGGAGATGATATTTAGCCCCTCCTTGATACGGCCCGAATCTTTCAGTATGGCTTTCCCTATTTTGATCTCTTCTTCCAGCTCACCGGTAATGGAAACACGCATGGTATCTCCTATACCGTCAAGCAACAAGGCTCCAAGCCCTATAGAAGACTTTATCGTGGCATGGAAGATCGTCCCGGCTTCCGTGACACCTAAGTGAAAAGGGTAGTCATTTTTAGGTCTTAACATTCTATAGGCATCCACAGTACGGTCTACATCAGAAGCTTTCAGTGACACTTTAATGTCTGTAAATCCCAGATCTTCCAAAAATTTAATATTGTACTCCGCAGAGGCAACCATCCCTTCCGCAGTCGCGCCGTATTTTTGGTCAAACTCTTTTTCAAGTGACCCGGAATTAACACCTATGCGAATGGGAAGATTTCTTTCCTGACAGGCTTTGACTATCTCTTTGATACGTGACTTTTCACCGATGTTCCCGGGGTTAAGTCTTATACAGTCCACCCACTTTGCCGCTTCCAATGCCAGTTTATAGTTGAAATGTATATCTGCGATGAGTGGCAAAGAGATCTGTTCTTTGATCGCTTTAAGCGCCAGTGCATCCTGCATCTCCGGTACAGCCACACGTACCATGTCTGCCCCTGCAAAATGCAAACGGTTTATCTGCTCTACTGTCGCAGCCACATTATGTGTATCAGAGTAGGTCATAGACTGCACAGAGATAGGGGCATCACCGCCTACCGCCACATCACCCACATAAATTTTTTTGGTTTTTACTCTTTCTTTCACTTTGAACCCTCACTATCATTGTCTTGTTTCATTTTAAATATTTATCAGCTTATTAGGCACTTTTCAAAACAAGTGGAAGCTCTATATGATGATTGTTTTCTTTTACGTTTAATATTTCTATTGCAACAACTTCTTCTTTATCATTATAATCAACAATAACATCCTTAGATGTCTCTTCGCTTTCCATAACTGCATCTGAAGAAAGAACCATATAAATCGAATCTGTTTCATTATCATACTTTATTGTCATTTGCAACCTTTCTTTTTCATTTTTCTATCAAAATAGACTGTAATCACGAGGTTTTTCAGAGGGTTAATAACCACCTTTAAACAACGGTTATCATATTCATTTATAATGCCATAAAGATGTTTTTCATTTTCTTGTATATCCAAAGTAGTAGAAGGATTACTAAGTATTTCATAAACCCAATTTTCTTTAATCTTTCTATTTTCCATGACATCTTTTGCATGACTGCTTAATCTAAATTTCATCCTAAGATTATAGCATAATAATCAAATGGTCTACGAAAATTCTACAGGATCAAAATCAATTTCAATTTCTCTACAATCCACCGCATGCAAAGCTTTCAAAAGCGGCACCCTATTTTTGGCTCTCAGCAAAATATTAAAGCGAAACTTGTTGGCTATGCGTTCTATCGGTGCTTTCCCGGAGCCTACTATTTCGATCTCTTTAAAAGCTTTCAGTTTTGTCACAGTATCCAGGGTTATTTTTCCTGCTTTGGCTTCATCTTTATGTGCGATCAATATACGTGCCAATGAAACAAAAGGCGGGTAGTCTGCCATCTCTAAAAATGCCAGTTCATCTTTAATGAACAGTTCATAATCTGCCAAATAGGTTTGAAAGAACTCCGGGTCACCTGTTTGTACGATGACTTGTGCTTCTTTTGCTCTTCCACTTCGTCCTGCGATCTGAAAGAGTAAAGACATCGCTCTCTCCCGTGCCCTGTAGTCTGCAAGTCCCAAAATGTAGTCAAGCCCCATGATCACCGACAGCGTGATGTTTGCATAGTCATGTCCTTTGCTCAACATTTGCGTCCCCAAAAGCAACTGGCTCTCTCCCGTTTCAAAGCGTGTCAAAGCCTCTTTCAGTTTCTTAGCAGTCGTGATACTGTCTTTATCAAACTGTTCAACCGCTATACCTTCTACCGCTTCACTTATGACTTCTATGGCTTCAACTGTTCCCATACGCTCACTCTTAAGCGGGGTATGCCCACACTGTGTACAAGTGTCAACTATGGCTTCTGTAAAATTACAGTAGTGACATTTTAAATGTTTATACTTTCTATGCAGTGCCATCCCCACAGAGCAGTAAGGACAAAGATGTGTTTTTCCGCAACTCTCACAGTAGAGGTATTTAAAGTTCCCCCGTGTAGGCAAGAACAGTAGTGACTGATCTCCCGCTTTATAATGCCTGTGTATGGCGTCCAGTATGGTATGGTTAATCCTGTCACCGGAAATGAATTCGTAATTTTTTTGCGTTTGTACATAGGGTTTACCTAGTTTGACAACATCATACTTGTGGTACGACCCCATAGAAGGTGTCGCCGAAGCCAACAACACTTTAGCACCCAACTTCTTTCCCATCAAAACAGCCACATCACGCGCATGGTAACGAGGCCGAGTCATCGCCTTGTAAGAGTCATCATGCTCTTCATCCACCACGATGAGTCCTAAGTTTTTAAGTGGCACAAATAAAGCAGACCGTGCTCCAGCTACGATGCGAACAGTACCCTCTTCTATCCCTTCCAAGATAGACTCTTTTTTCTTCTTGGTCAATTTAGAATGCCACATTGCCACAGAGTCATCAAAGTACACTTTGAGTCGTTTTTCCATCTGAGGGGTGAGTGAGATTTCAGGCATTAAAAAGATAGAAGTTTTTCCCTCTTCGAGCATCTTCGAAAAAAGACTTATAAATATCTCTGTTTTCCCTGAACCTGTAACACCGAAAAGGAGTGCTTTGTCTTTTTTTAGAATGTTTTCATAGGCTTTTTGTTGTATAGGTGTTAACGTAGGGGCAGACCTATGTGTCTGCCCTTGATATACCAAAGGGTTTGTGATTTTATTTTTCGCCAAAGGGTCGACACGTAGGTCGACCCCTACGGGGCATGGTAAGAATAATGAGATCGCCTCCCCAAAAGAAGAAAAATAATACTCCGAGATGAATTTTGCTATCTCCATCTGATGCGCATTATAATACCTATCTGAAACAGAAGTTATTTCCGCTGTGTCAAATTCAGGTTTTTCAACCTCTTTTGTGACAAGCGCTTCTTTTACTGTAGTTTTTAGAGGAACAGAAACCACTGAACCAATTTCTAATGATTGTTGAGATGAGTAAGTCAGAGTTGGGGCACTTGATCTTAAAAGTACTGTTTCATAATATTTCAAAAGATATATTTTCTCTCTACCGTATGTTTACCAAATTTTGGAAAAATCAAAAGTAAAAGCACACTCTTTCAAATCAAAATCAACACTGTCTTCATAAGCATCACACACTTTAATGTATCTTCCCTCTTTTAGTCTATAAACTTTTGCTATATTTTCTTTAGGATCAACGATGATGTAGTAGTTTACACCTTCTTGCTCATACAATTCATACTTTAAATTCTTGTCTACTGAGGCAGTTGATTTGGAGAGGATTTCAAAAATGACTCTAGGGGCTTTGTTGATGTATGCCTCTTCTTGTGGTCTATGACAAATAATAAGGTTATCTGGTTGTACCACGGTATCATCATCTATCTTCCAATCTATGGGGAGTAATGCTTGACAAACTTTACATTCTTTTAACACTTCTTGCAGTTGCCATGCAATTTTATTACTAATTTCCTGATGTTTTATCATCGGTGCCGGTGCCATCGCATACGGCACACCATATATAAGCTCCCAATTACCTTCCCAGAGTATATAATCATCATAAGTATAGTTAGGCAAATACTCTTTTTTAATGGCTGACATGAAGCACCTCTTTTTTATTTATTATAACATAATATATGAAAGAAGATTTTGTGATTTAAGTATGCGTTCCCATCGAGACGATGGGAACGAGAAACGAGAGAAACTTACTTTTCTGACGTTGGGTGATTGCGTATCTCATATATGCTATACCCAAAAGCCGCAACAACCGCTATAAAAGCTACTACTAAAGTCCATTCCATTATAATTCCTCCAATTCATCCATCTTTTTATATGCCACTTTATTGGTGACTATAATAACAACAGCAAAAAACAATATCAAGGCTGTAGCAGAAACTATGTATGCTCTATCTGCCTCACTATAGTTATTTATCAGCCAACCACAAAGTGTAACTAAAATCGCAGACGATATGCCAAAAATAACTTTAAGCCAACCTATCTGTTCTTTTATTTTTCATTTATACTCATGCAGTAAGTGTATCACAAAAAGGTTCTTTTGTCAAAAAAAGCGTATTTTGTGTTGTAGTATTAGTCATTCCCACATACAACGTGGGAATGAGAGAGCATCACCTAGACCTCCATCCTTTTACTCTGCTTCTATATGCCCTGCATTGATACCGATATACACTATAGTACCGATAAAAAAAGCGATTGTTGCTATAACCAGTACTTCCATTACAAATCCTTTAAGCTCTTGATCTTCTTTTTTATATTTTTATCTATTATGATTATGGCTATTGTCAATATAACAATAGCCACCATCGCACTTACTATTTTTAAATTTGATGATATTTCATAGTGATTCAGCAACCATCCAATGAGTCCGATGCTTGTCAAAACTATAATACCAAGCCAAACTTTCAAATAATTCAACTCTTCTTTTATTTCATCTATTTTTCCCATATAATGAGTGTATCAGAAAAAGAAAAATTTGTCAAAACTGCAAGTGGGGAAAAGTAATATATGCATTCCCGCCGAGACGGATAGGAACGAGATAAAAAATTTACTGTGTTAAAAGTTTACAGTTTGCATCATTGGTGACACAATCAAAGCGGCTCCCATTACTGTCAAAAACAACTGTCCCCGAACCATACGGAAGATAATAGGTATACTTTGATGCGGCAGTACGTTTCCAGCAACCTTTTGCCCCACTTTTACATGTTTGAAGTGCATATTCTAACACTTTTGATGTCGTTGTTACTCCATCAAAATTATCAAATATAGGACTGTCATCACTATTTGCACTTCCACTATCGACACTTGTAATGGGTGTAAATTCACCACGCAAAATACGTTTTTGTCTTTCTGTAGCAATGGCACTTCGAACAGAACCTATCGTAGCTCTTGCTTTTGTAATCACAGCATCATCACGCGTCGCTGCAAATTTAGGTATGGCGATGGCTGAAAGTATACCGATCACTACAATGACAAATACCAGTTCTATCATCGTAAAAGCTTTTTTTGAAGATGTTTGCATATGGATTCCTTCTCTCTGTGTAAAATAAAATTATTTTTGATTTGAAATATTATATCACAAATATTTCTGATTTAAATAGCAGATCAACGTTTTATCGCTTCACCGCCAAGTTTGTATGATCTATTGTTCATGGCAAGCATTGCCGGAACTGTTTTTACTGCTTCACAGATCATATCTGTGGTATCTGTGCCGTCTGCTATGGTCAAATTACCTTCATCTATGGATGTAAAAGATAAACATACTATATCATTATGACACAGAACAAATGTATTTGGACTCAGTTCCGTACTTGAGTCAACAGGATTACCACAGGTTGTTTCCAAATGCACATTAGTCACTTCAGCTATTTTATCGGATTGCCATTGACTGTTACCCTGGGACGTATAATAGTTTTGAAAGTCATGCAAAAGTACTTTTGCATTTCCTGCGATTTTAGAAATTTCTGCATCATCTCTTGTTGCTACAAGCTTTGGGATGGCTACTGCTGCCAAAATACCAATAATAACTATTACAAATACCAATTCGATCATTGTGAATGCTTTTTTCATGTACTACCCCTTTTATATCAATGAAATAATTATGACGTAAAAATGTCAAAAAAATGTCAATTATTTTGGGTTATATAAAAATAAAATGAAAAGTTATAGAGGTTTAAGAATTAGAATTTGCACTTTTGGTTGATGTATCCATTCCCATCGAGACGATGGGAACAAGTTAAAAATTAGGCTTGGTAAAGAAGATGTTATCTTACAACACCAACACCACCTAATTGGTGAGTTTTAAGCATACTTGCTACATTTATTTGAACTGCCTTACATATAACATCTCCAGTTTGTGTTCCAACTGCAACTGTCACATTTCCTTCATCTATAGTTGTAATTTTTAAACAGTTATTACTTGCATCAGCGTTTAGAAAAAAGCTTGTTGCTGAAAGGTCTTCTCCGACAGCTGTTGTCATTGCAGTTGCTGATTTTTGTAATTCCACATTTGTTGCAGTTTCTATCTTTGCAGATTTCCAATTAGCATTACCCTGAGAAGTATAATAAGCTTGTAAATCACTTAAAATTGTTCGTGCATTTGCTGTAATTGTTGAGATCTTAGCATCATCTCTAGTTGCTGCTAATTTAGGTATTGCTACCGCTGCCAAAATTCCTATAATTACAATTACAAAGATCAATTCGATCATTGTAAAACCTTTTCTCATGTTTGTTGTGTTTCTCATAACTAACTCCTGTTAAATAATTTAGTACCAATTCAATAATTGGTCTAAGAGAAGTATAAGCAAAAAATGTCAAAAAAAAGTCAAAAGTGTTGAAAAAGGTTAAAAAAGTTGAAAATATGTATCTTTTTGAGTCACTTTAGTATTTAGTAATCTAATTATTTACTATTCATAAAAATTATAGCTAAGTTTCTTTAAGGTTTATTGCAACTCAAATATTGACACAAATAAAGTTTTACTGTATGATATATACATCATTTAAGGAGCATGTCATGCCAGCATCAGAACACGCCATTGAGTACTACACATACGATGACTACAAAACATGGGATGGTGAGTGGGAGCTGATAGATGGCATTCCTTTAGCCATGGCACCTGCACCTTTGAGAAAACATCAAGGTTTAGCAACTGTTATTATTTCTGAGCTACACAACCAACTAGAAGAGTGTCTCCAGTGTGAAGTTTTAGGAGAGATAGACTATAAAGTGAGTGACGACACCATCTTAAAACCTGACATTGTCCTTACTTGCGGGGAAACAAACGAGCGTTACCTGACTAAAGCGCCTGAAATTGTTGTAGAAATCATATCTAAGTCAACAGCCAAGCGTGACGAGAAGTATAAATTTGAAATTTATGAAAAAGAGAAAGTCAAATACTACATCTTGGTCTACCCTGATGACCTAAGGGCAAAAGTCTACAAATTAAAAGGTTCTAACTACGACAAAGAGGGTGATTTTTTACAAGAGAGCTATAGTTTTGAAGAGACAAGCTGTAATGTAAGTTTAGATTTTGCACGGGTATTCAAGAGGTTTAGATAGCACGGAATCTACGGAAAGACTTTTGAAAAGTTTATAGCTGTTTTGCACTCGTCAGAGACTAGTAATACACAAACATTTTTTTTGGTATATTTGTCTATGTGCAGGTATTTACCCTCAACTAATTCATAGAGATCTGCTACCTCTGTGTGGGGTTCTACAATGATGTAAAACTGTACAGCCTGTTTTTCATAAAGTTCTTTTTTTGTTGTGACATCTTTAAGTGCTGTGGCTTTAGAGAGTACTTCTACCACGATGGGCGGGGTCTTTGAAAAGAACTGACCTTCCGGCACTTCGCAAAAGAGTGCCACATCGGGTTGAACCACTGTACTCTCATCTATTTTCCAATCTACAGGAGAAATATATACTTCGCACAAGTCATTGTTACATTCCAAGTTTGCGTCTAGCTCACGCCAAATACGTGCAACAGTCTTTTGATGTTTCGGGTAGGGTGCAGGAGACATGGCATAAGCGATGCCATCTATAAGCTCCCAACGATCCTCCCACTTCACATAATCATCAAAGGTATAATACTGAAAAGAGTCATAATCAATAGCTGCCATAAGAGCTCCTTTTTTGAGTTAATAATAGTAAGTATATCATAAATCTATTTTTGAACTCAAAAGTAAAGTTTTGTTAAAATTTTATTTTTTACAAACCATCCAAAGTTTCAATAAGCAGTTCTATCTCGTCTTCATAAGAGGTAGCCTGTTTTGCAAGGCGCAGGTAGGCCTTAAGGAGCTTGTCCGGTTTGTTGTCCTGATGCAAATGTACACCTGCTTCCTGTAGATCTTTGTTGACAAAGTCTGCAAACTCATCTTCCAGTTTGATCTCATAACGGTTACCTGAGACAGTAAGTGCTACATTTTTCATCATTGACCCCTTTTTATGAAAGTAAAGTCTCTACTTGTGTGATGATCTTTTCTATTTCTTCATCTTTTTCTCTCAACTCATTTCTCAATGATTCAATCAGCATATCTTTTTCACCTTGTGCACCTGAAGAATTTTCCAACTCTACTTTAAGTTGTGCATTTTCACTTTTCAATCCTTCATGGTCTACTCTCCACTCTTCTATTTTCTCTTGTAATTTTTGTAATGCTGACATATATTTCTCCGTAAAATTTTGTTGTGATATAATAGCAAAAATAATTAAATTTAAAGTTACGCGTAGGGTGGGTATCACCCACCGCATAAGGGAATTTAAAAACAATCACACTTTTGCCGTAAGGGCTAAGTATATTTTATGAACCCTTACGGCAATATTTTTATTGTATTCATATTTTATTATGTGGTGGGTGATACCCACCCTACGCGTCAAGGATATATACTTGGCAAATTTCACAGTATCAAGCCCATACACGCCATCTGGAGATCAACCCGCAGCCATAGAAGCACTCTCAAACTCCATAGAAGCGGGGCATCGTTATCAGACTTTACTGGGTGTGACAGGTTCGGGTAAAACCTATACCATGGCAAAGGTGATAGAAAAAACCAAAAAACCTACCCTCATCATGACACACAACAAAACTTTGGCGGCACAACTCTACTCTGAGTTTAAAAGTTTTTTTCCTAACAACCATGTCGAGTATTTCATCTCGTATTATGATTATTATCAACCTGAAGCCTATCTGCCCCGTCAGGATCTTTTTATAGAAAAAGACTCTTCCATCAATCAAGAGTTGGAACGTTTGCGTTTGAGTACCACGGCTTCCCTGCTTTCCCATGAGGATGTCATCGTCATCGCTTCGGTTTCTGCCAACTACGGCTTGGGAAGCCCCGATGATTACCGCTCCATCGTACAGAAACTCTCTGTGGGACAGGAGTACAATCAAAAAGCCCTGCTTCTCAGACTGGTAGACATGGGGTATAAACGCAATGATGAGTTTTTTGACAGGGGAGACTTTCGCGTGACCGGTGAAGTCATAGACATTTACCCCGCCTACGCTGAAGAGTTTGCCATACGCATAGAGTTTTTTGGAGATGAGATAGAAGCTGTTTATGAGTTTAACTCACTTACGGGTGAAAAAGAAGAAGAATTGAAAGAAGCCACCGTCTACTCTGCCAACCAGTTCATCGTAAGCAAAGAGAAACTTGCCCGCGCGGTCAAAAGCATAGAAGAAGAGTTGGGCGAACGTTTGGCGTACTACCAGAAAGAAGACCGTATGGTAGAGTACAACCGTCTCAAACAGCGTACAGAGTTTGATCTGGAGATGATAGAAGGTACGGGGATGTGTAAAGGTATCGAAAACTATTCGCGTCACCTTACAGGCAAAAAGCCTGGTGAAACCCCCTACTCCATGATGGATTACTTTGAAGCCATGCATGATGATTATCTTGTCATTGTCGATGAATCTCATGTTTCTCTGCCTCAGTTCAGAGGGATGTATGCAGGAGACAGAAGCCGTAAAGAAGTGTTGGTGGACCACGGTTTCAGACTGCCCTCTGCACTGGACAACAGACCCTTGATGTTTGACGAGTACATCAACAAAGCACCACACTTTCTCTTTGTCTCAGCCACACCTAACGAACTTGAACTTGGTCTTTCTTCTGTAGTAGCCGAACAAGTCGTACGACCGACAGGACTTCTTGACCCTCCTATAGAAGTGATAGACAGTACGTATCAGGTAGAAAACCTGCATGACCGCATGAAACCTGTCATAGCCAAAAGTGAACGTGTACTCATCACCGTACTCACGAAAAAAATGGCTGAAGAACTCAGCACTTATTATAATGATCTAGGACTCAAGTGTCGCCACATGCACTCAGATATGGATGCCATAGAACGTAACCAGACCATACGCTCTTTACGTTTAGGAGAATTTGACATCCTCATAGGGATCAACCTTCTTCGAGAAGGACTTGACTTGCCAGAAGTGAGTCTGGTCGCCATACTCGATGCGGATAAAGAAGGTTTTTTACGCTCTAAAACGGCACTCATTCAAACTTCAGGAAGAGCTGCCAGGAATGTAAACGGGGTCGTTTTGATGTATGCGAAAAAAATGACTGATTCTATGAAGATCACCATTGAGACAACACAGGCACGTAGAGAAAAGCAAATGCTTTACAATAAAGAGCATGGCATTACTCCTCAAACCACCATACGTGAACTTGATGCCAATCTCAAAGTGGAAGATGCAGGTGAACTTTATAATAAAAGAAGCAAACTTGACAAAATGCCAAAGGCGGAAAGACAACAACTTGTGAAAGAACTCAAAGCCAAAATGCTCTCAGCTGCGAAAAGTCTTGAGTTTGAAGAGGCTGCGAGGTTGAGGGATGAGATCGCGAAGGTGAAAAAATTATAAAAGGTGGGAAATCCCACCCTACGCGAAAAGAAGAACATTTAAAATACCGCGTAGGGTGGATTTATCCACCACAAATCGCTATAATACACGTAAAATATATAAATCATACCTCGTTCCCATGCTCTGCGTGGGAATGCATACACAAACTATAAAATTGTAAATGCACTCCTTTTACGCCAAAATGTTGAATATGCATTCCCACTCAGGAGCGYGGGAACGAGACTTTAAAAGGTACTCAATGGCAGCAGACCTCTCTTCTTCTCAACTTTATTTTAACCGTGAACTCTCATGGCTGCAGTTTAACTCACGTGTGCTCGCACAGGCACTGGATGAAAAACTCCCTCCGCTTGAGCGTTTGAAATTCCTTGCCATCTACGGAACAAACCTGGATGAATTTTACATGATACGTGTTGCCGGACTCAAAGCACTCTTTAAAGCACGCATTCAGGAGACCGGACCGGACAAACTCACACCTACCCAGCAACTTGAAGAGATACATGCATACCTGCACAAAGAGCATCATATCCTGGAATCCTGCTATACATCCATCATCTCTGAGCTGCATACCCATGGCGTCAATGTCAAAAACTATGATGCACTCAATAAGGAAGAACAGGTAGAGATAAAAGAGAAATTCTTTAACGAGATCTACCCTGTGATCATCCCCATAGCGGTGGATGCCACACACCCTTTCCCTCACCTGAATAACCTTAGTTTTGGTTTGGCTCTGACACTTGAAGATGACTCTAAACATATCAAACACGGACTCATACGTATACCAAGAATACTTCCAAGATTTATACAGTTGGGGCAAACTTTTATCCCTATAGAGTCTGTGGTTGAATACTTTGCTTCTGAACTCTTTCCGGGTTTCTCTCCGCTGGCTTCCACACCTTTCAGAGTGACCAGAAATGCAGATATTGAGATAGAAGAAGAGGAAGCGGATGACTTTTTGGAACTCCTGCAGGAAGGATTACGCTCCAGAAATAAAGGTTCACTCATTCGTCTTGAACTCATTGATGGTGCAGATACTGAGCTGATCCAGTTTTTACTCTCTCATCTGAACCTTGACAGCAATGACATCTACTCCTACAAAAGTCTCTCTCTCAACCTTGGGAGTTTATGGCAGATCGTAGGAGATGAAGCGCTTGCACACCTTGTTCTCCCCACCTTTAACCCAAAAATACTTCCTCCCCTTGACGCTGAAAATATCTTTGAAGCCATAGAGAAACAAGATGTCCTTTTGTACCATCCTTTTGACAGTTTTGAACCTGTCGTGCAGTTCATCAAGCAGGCTGCCGCAGACCCGGAGACCATCGCCATACGTATGACGCTCTACCGTGCAGGTCCCAAATCTCCCATCGTTAAAGCACTCATAGATGCTGTACGTGACGGTAAACAGGTTATGGTACTTGTCGAACTCAAAGCAAGATTTGACGAGGAAAACAACTTACGCTGGGCAAAGGCACTTGAAGATGCCGGTGCCCATGTGGTCTATGGTATCCCAGGACTCAAAGTACATGCCAAGATCGCACAGGTCATTAAAAGACAAAATGGAAAACTTAAATCTTATGTGCATTTGGCAACAGGAAACTATAACCCAAGCACATCAAAGATCTATACAGATATGTCCTACTTTACCACGAAAGAGATCTTCTCTACGGATGCCACGCATTTTTTTCACTTTTTAACAGGTTTTTCTACCCACACCAAACTAGACAGCCTCTTCATGTCACCTACACAGATCAAACCAAGGTTGATCAGACTCATCGAAAAAGAAGCCAAATATGCGGCCAAAGGTCACATCATCCTCAAAGCCAACTCTTTAGTCGATACCGATATCATCAAAGCACTTTACCTGGCTTCAGGGAAAGGATGTAAGATTGATCTTATCATTCGTGGAATCTGTTGCTTGAAACCGGGGATCAAAGGTATCTCTGAGAACATTACAGTCTCTTCGATCATAGGAAAATATCTGGAACATGCTCGCGTCTACTTTTTCAAACATGATAAATTTAAATGCTACATCTCTTCTGCTGACCTGATGCCGCGCAATCTTGTAAGACGCATAGAGCTTATGACACCTATTTTGGAAGAAACACTTGCACAGAAAATAGAACAGATCTTAATGCTGCAAATTGCAGACAATACCCTACGCTGGGAACTACAGGAAGACGGCAATTACACCAAAATACCTTCATTGGGGAAAGAGGTGAACAACCATTGTGTTCTTGAAGAGCATGTGAACAAAATTCACAATAAAGCAAAAAAAGAAACGCCGGACTACGTAAGCCGTTTGGCCAACCGAATTTTGAAGGAGAGTTAATGATCAGCAAATTTAAAGAATGGACACCTCAACTTAAAAAAAATGCCTGGGTTGCAGAAGGCGCTTCAGTCATAGGACGTGTCAGTATGGGTGAAGACTCTGCTGTATGGTTTGGATGCGTCGTGCGCGGCGATGTCCATCACATCACTATAGGTGACAGAAGCAATATTCAAGACCTCAGTATGATACATGTCACCCACCACAAAAAAGCAGATATGTCTGATGGGAATCCTACCGTCATAGGCAATGATGTCACCGTAGGTCACCGTGTCATGCTACACGGATGTACCATAGAAGATGCCTGTCTCATAGGTATGTCTGCTACCATACTGGATGGTGCTGTCATCGGTAAAGAGTCTATCGTAGGTGCTTCTGCCCTTGTGACTAAAAATAAAGTCTTCCCTCCAAGATCTCTTATCATGGGAAGTCCTGCCAAAGTAGTACGTGAACTGACAGACGAAGAAGTAGTAGAGCTCTACGCCTCTGCTTCAAGATACGTTACATTTAAAAATGAGTATCAGTAAATGAAGCAGATACTCTCAAAAAGTCTCCAGGATATATTCTCTAAAGACGTGATTGTTTTTGTATTTCAAATTGCTGCGGCCGCATTGGCCTTATCGGGTCTGTTTGTATGGTATTTTTGGGGAGCACTCTCTTCATTTATAGTTTCATATCTCGCATGGATACCCTGGGAGTGGTTACAAACCTCCGGTGCAAACGTACTGACATTCGGACTTGCCTATATGATCTTTATCGTTGTGATCACAGTGCTTACCTCTCTTTACAGTGAAAAACTTCTGATCAAACTTGCAAAAGAACATTACCCTGATGTCCCTGTTATAGGTACAGCTGACATTGGTATTTCCATCTTGCTTACACTCAAGGCCTCTATGATCTTTTTGGTTTTATTTATGCTTTTACTTGTCTTTATTTTTATCCCTCTTATAGGACAGGTTGTGTTACTCTATTTGTGGTCTGTACTTTTAAGAGAACCCACTTTTTATGATGTGTCTGCGCTTTTTATATCTGATAAAAAAGTACTGAAAGAGAAGAAAAAGACAACAAGACTGTTAGCCATGATCGCCTCTTTGTTCAACTACATTCCCGTCATGAATGCTTTTGCACCTGTGTTTGCACAGATTTTATTTTTACATCATATCCTGGGTGAAGATACGTAGGGTCGGTAAACTGACCCTACTTGGATTCTTTTTTAATTCTGCGCTCCTTCTTGCTCGACACAGCAAAACGCAAGAGTTCATCTGCTGTAATCACGTACTCAGGCAGTGTTTCCAAACTTTTTTCCATTACCTTCGCAGCACACACAGCATCTGAGAATGCTCTGTGGTGTGTTGCAGTCTTTATCTCCAGCAAATCTATAAGATAAGCCAACCCATACCGTTCACTCTCAAATGTACGCCTGGCAAGATCGATCGTACATAAGGTAGGATTACCTATATGACCCAAGCCAAACCTGTCAAAAGAAGCATTCAAAAAGCCATGATCAAAAGAGGCATTATGTGCCACAAAAACAGCATCTCCCATAAAATGTCTCAACTTCGTGAGTGCTTCTTTTCTTGTAGGTGCATCTATAAGGTCTGTGGGTTCTATGCCTGTGATTTTTGTGATATACTCCGGCAAATAAGCACACTCCACAAAGGTTTCAAAACGGTCTATGACTTCACCATTCTGTAACATGACTGCACCTATCTCTATGACTTGGGAGCTACCTGGCTTGGAGCCATTGGTTTCTATGTCTATCACACAGTAACGCTGCTCTTCATGCGGGGTAAAACAAGTCTCTAACCTATATTGTTCATCAGCATGTTGTGAGATAGGATAACCCGATGCCTGAAGAAGGATGAAAATAATGTCTGCATCTTCCAGCAGTGTACTGTGTTTGTCAACAATATGTTTGTATTGTTCTTCATGAAGCACTCCGTCATTTTTACGAAATGCTATGGTTAGTTCTTCAAAGACTTTTTGCATTAATTATAAACTGTTTCACTTTTTTAGGATCTTTTTTGCCCTTGATGGACTCTACACCGGAACTTACATCTACACCGTAAAATCCAAACTGTTTGACCTGGGCGACATTTTCAGGCGTTAATCCTCCGGCCAGGATGATCTTTGAACAGTCCACACCATTGAACCATTCAAGATTCAAACGTTTTCCTGTACCTCCATATGCTTCACTGAAAGCATCTACAAGACGATATCTCTCTTTAAATTTTGTGAGATCTTCAGTGCCTTTGGCACGTACCACAGGTAAAGTTTGTAAACCGATAGCATCCAGAGACTCTTCATCCACCTCAAAATGGATCTGAGCCCGTGAAATGTCAGAGTACTTACACACCGTGTCTATGGTTTCTATACCTTCATTCACAAAAAGCCCTACTCTCTCGACAAAAGGGGGGAGTTTATCTATGATCCTCTTTGCTGCTGCCGGCGTGATATAACGTGGAGACTTGTTATAAAATACAAATCCCAACGCATCTGCACCACACTCTACCGCATGCAAGGCATCTTTCAAATTGGTGATACCGCAAATTTTTACTCTCATGAGAATGCACCACCCTACTTTAACGCTGCTATGGCTGTTTTTATGCCATCCGGGTGTTTATACACAAAGGAACCGGCCACCACTACATTTACACCTGCCGCTTCCAACTCTTTGACATTTTTATCATTCACTCCACCGTCTACTTCTATGAGACATTTGGGGTTT
The DNA here is from genome assembly GCA_002733215.1 of Sulfurovum sp. Taxonomy (GTDB): domain Bacteria; phylum Campylobacterota; class Campylobacteria; order Campylobacterales; family Sulfurovaceae; genus Sulfurovum. The sequence continues at coordinate 80,678 of NVUY01000004.1, forward strand.
CTTTTTTCAATAAGCTTTTTAAGACGCTGTGCTCTCTCTAGCACAGAAGGAATAAACTTTTGTCCGCCAAAGCCTGGATTGACAGACATAAGCAAGACCATATCCAGATCTTCGAGTAAAAACTCTATGGCTTCGGGTGGCGTATGCGGATTAAGCGTGATCGCCGGACGTATGCCCAAGGCACGTATCTTCTGTACCAGTCTGTGTGGATGTTTTTCTTCTTCTATGTGAAAAGAGATAAATTCCGGTTTTAAAGGCGCAAAGAGATCAACAAAAAACGAATTGTTTTCTACCATGAGATGAATATCTAAAGGTTTGGTCGCCGCTTTTGCAACCGCTTCAACCACTACAGGTCCTATGGTGAGGTTGGGTACAAAATGTCCATCCATAACATCCACATGTACAAGGTCACAACCACCTTCACAAATGGCTTTCACATCCTCCGCCAATTTACCAAAATCAGCAGAAAGAATACTTGGGGCTACTAACATAAAATTCCTAGTTATATTATTTTAATTTATTATATCATAGGGCGCATAAGTGGTCGGTAAACCGACCCTACGAAGATTTTTAACTGTAGGGTCGGTTCACCGACCATAAAACCAAGAGCAATTTGCATGATCTTAAGCAATATTTATGTTCAAATTGTCTATAATCCCACAAAATATTCGCTCTAATAAATAGCGATAACATTACTGAAGGAAATATCATGGCAAGAAGATGTGACATTACGGGTAAAGGCCCATTAGTAGGAAACAACGTTTCTCACGCAAACAACAAGACAAAAAGAAGACAACTTCCAAACTTGAGATCTGTAAAGATCACACTTGAAGACGGAACAACTAAAAGAGTTAGAGTTGCTGCTTCTACACTTAGAACAATGAAGAAAAAAGCAGCTCAAGCTGCATCAGCTGAGTAAGTCCCCAACATTGGGACTCCGCTTTGAATACACTTCAAAGAGTTAAACGTTTCTTCGGATGGCGAAGCGCACCCAAACCACATATTACATTAAATGACGAATACTACGGACATTTAGCCCCTTTTAGATTCCCTCTTATACTTACTGTACTTGTTATGCTGATAGGCACAATGGGTTATATGATGATCGATAATTTTCCTCTGATGGATGCAATCTATCAAACCGGGATCACATTTACCACTGTAGGATTTGGAGAGATACAACCCATTTCAGATATGGGACGTATCTTTACGATCACTCTTATCATCTTTGGATTTGTCGTCTTTTCCATAGCGATAGGTATTATCGCAGAAGTCGTCAAAAAAGGTGAATTTCAAAAAACTGTCAAGGAGCGTAAAATGCTTTACGAAATTGCTAGACTTAAACATCATTTTGTTGTCTGTTATCATAATGAATTTACAATACAGGTAACCAAACAACTTCGTGCAAACCACATCCCTTTTGTTGTCGTTGACCCAAGAGAAGACATGGCAGAGATAGCGAAAAAATACCATTATCCCTACTTTGTAACTGCAGAACCGCATACAGAAGAGGGGATCTTAAAATCGCATCTCTCTTCAGCAAAAGGCGTCATTACTCTAGCAGATAACGTAGCAGACAACATTGCAACCATTGCTTCTGCCAGGCTCTATGAAAGAGAGATATACCGTGGCAAAAAATTCCTCATCATAGCCAATGCAAAAAACAATGAAGATGATCAAAAACTTCTTAAACTGGGTGCGGACAAAGTAGTTACGGCAACAAAACTCATGGCTCAGCGTATCAATGCCATGGCAGCACGTCCGGATATGGAAAATCTTCTTCAGGAATTTCTTTACAAAAAAGATACGCCTCTTGATATGGAAGAGGCAAAAGTATCAAAAACATCCTGGCTCACACTTAAAAAAATAAAAATGGCTCGATTTAGAGATATCGTAAATGTAACCATTATCGGTATACGTCAAAAAGATGGGAAGTTTATTCCCATGCCTACAGGTGATACTATCATCATGCCTGAGTCCAAACTGTTGCTTATTGGTACGGGAGAAGGTATTGCTAAAGCTAAAAAAATCATCCGTAAAAAAGAAAAACCCGAGGAATTAAAATATGTTTGATCTCACAGCTCTTGAGAATGGTCTTGAAAATGTACAGGGGTTTTTCTGTGGTGCAACCAATGTAGGAATGAGAACAAACCCGGCCAACTCCGGAGTCTCTGACGTAGATGGTGATGTGGCTTTCATACGATCTGGAGTTCCTTGTGACATTTCAGCAGTATTTACTTCCAATACATTTCAAGCGGCGCCCATTAAACATTTTCAAAAATACCCTGAAAATTTTCAGACAGACTTTGTACTCATCAATGCAAAAAATGCCAATGCAATGACAGGAGCAAAAGGCATAGAAGATATCGAGACTATCATGTCAACACTCTCTTCAAAGATCGAGGTACTGAATCCTGTCATGAGTTCTACCGGGGTCATAGGCTACCGTTTACCTATTGAAAAGATCACCTCTGCCTTTGATGCCTTTGATTTTTCTTCCAAGAATTCACATCATGCTGCGCGTGCCATCATGACTACCGACAGCTTCAAAAAAGAGCGGGCATTCAAGGTAACCCTTGAAGATGGAAGCTCTTTCAACATTGCAGCCATTTGTAAAGGTGCGGGTATGATCAACCCTGCCATGGCTACGATGCTCTGTTTCGTTATCACCGATGCTGACATTCCAAAGTCTGATATGAATGCACTGCTCACGACAGCAACAGAAGGTTCATTTAACCGTATTTCTGTAGATGGTGACACTTCAACCAACGACAGCGTGATGCTACTCTCCAACAGGTCGAGTGGGAACTATGACAAAAATGCCTTCCGGGAAGCCTTAAATAAGATCATGTTTGAACTGGCCATGCTCATACTCAAAGATGGTGAGGGAGCTAGCAAACTTGTAGCCTTTGAAGTGAAGGGTGCGAAGAGTGAAGAAGAAGCGAAAAAAGCAAGTATGGCACTCAGTAATTCCCTGCTTGTTAAAACGGCACTCTTTGGAGAAGATCCAAACTGGGGACGTATCGCTTCAACCATCGGTGCCTCAGGTATAACATGTGATGAGGAAACCCTCAGCATACATTATGATGACCTTCTTATCTACTCCGGTGAATTTCGGGAATTAGACAAAATACGTGAAGACAAAGCATACAAGATCATGAAACAAGAGTGCTTTAAAGTCACTTGTGACCTTGGTTTGGGTGATGCCAGCTATATATCTTATGGCTGTGATCTGAGTTATGAATATGTCAAAATAAATGCAGAATACCGAACGTAAAAAAATGCAATTTTAACTCTCTACTAACCAGAAAAAAGTTATAATAGCTATTATACTAATACTAGGAACTAAAATGTTACATGAATACAAAGAAGAGATCCACGAATTAAAACTAAGCAATGCACACTTTGCCAAAGTTTTTGAAAAGCACAATGACCTTGACCAAAAAATAGAAGATGCAGAAGCAGACCGTGTTATTTTGACAGATGTCGAACTTGAAGTACTCAAGAAAGAAAAACTTCTTTTAAAAGACGAAGCATACAAAATGATCCTGGACTACAAAAAAGCTCAGGCATAAGCTCAGTTTTTAACTCTATTATGGGCTTTCTGCCCATACATTAATATTCTTGCCCTATAATATCTTTAACAAACTTATAGGATACCCATGAAATTACTATCACTCGCACTACTTACAACATTATTTCAAGTAAAGTAATATGGCAAAATTTAATACCATTAAAGAGATCCCTGACGCTCTTTTAAACACTTTAGATACCATGGGCTTTACCTCCATGAGTGAGATACAGGAAAAAGCTATTGATCCCATTTTGGATGAGCGTGATATTTTGGCACAGTCTAAAACAGGCTCAGGTAAAACCCTGGCTTTTGGTCTTCCCTGCATCATGCGTACAAACACAAAGAACTATAAGCCTCAAACCATTATCATTACCCCTACGAGAGAGTTGGCAGAACAAATAGCAGTTGAACTCCGTAAGATTGCAGCGTATAAACCAAACCTGAAAATACTCACACTTTATGGAGGTGTACCACTCCGTGCACAAGCAGAATCATTGGCTAAAGGTGCACATATACTCATAGGTACACCGGGACGCATACAAGATCACCTCGCCAAAGAAACACTGACACTTGAGAGTATCAAAACACTTGTATTGGATGAAGCAGATCGTATGCTCGATATGGGCTTTTATGATGAGATAGTCAAAATAGGTTCCAATATGCCAAGAGCCAAGCAGACCTTACTCTTTTCTGCCACCTTTCCGGAAAAGATTGAAAAACTGGCAAAAGCACTTCTCAAACAACCCCTTACGATCAAAGTAGATACCCTTATAGAATCTGCCAAGATCAATGAGATCGTGTATGAGACTTCTGATAAAGTCAATACACTCACTAAACTTATACAATCATATAAACCAGAGTCACTTCTTATTTTTTGTAACACTAAAGCTGAAGTGATCTCACTCACAGATACTTTGGCACTACGTGGACATTCAGTGATAGACATACATGGTGACCTGGACCAAAGAGACCGCAATGAATCTGTCATTGCTTTTTCAAATGCTTCCAAACGTATCCTGGTAGCAACAGATGTCGCCTCACGTGGACTGGATATAAAAAATATCGAAGTGGTTATCAACTATGACTTACCTTTTGAACAGGAGATCTACACCCATCGCATAGGACGCACAGGGCGTGCTGATGCCACAGGTACTGCATTGTCTCTGTTTACAGCTAATGATAGAGAAAAATGCTCTTATATTCTTTCTAAGGCGGAAAAGAAAGAGATGAAGGATCTACGTGTAGATGCCAGGTTTAAAATGATCTCTGAGTATGATACTCTCTGTCTTAATGGCGGTAAAAAAACCAAACTGCGTGCAGGTGATATATTGGGGACCTTCTGTAAAGAGATAAGCATAGATCCTAAAATGATCGGGAAGATAAACATTACAGATACAAAATCGTACGTAGCCCTGCATCATACGGTGATAGATAAGGTGTTTAAAGCGTTAAAAAAAACAACGATCAAGAAGAAGAAGTATATCAGTTGGATACTAAACTAGTCTTCCAATATCTCTTTTCTTCTTTTGTTTCTCACAATATAAAAAATGGTGATGAATATCACGGAAATAAGTGTGATCACTGTGGCAGTCTGGAGGTATTCAGAAATGAGTTCTTCATTTGAACCCAGTAAATACCCCAATGCCACCAGAATGATCACCCAGATCCCTGCGCCCAATGCTGAGTAAAAAGCGAAGGTAGCGATATTCATACGTGCAAGTCCGGCAGGAAGGGAGATGAGTTGGCGTATACCGGGAATGAGTCTTCCGTTAAAGGTAGAGAGTTCTCCATGTTTAAGGAAGAAAGCTTCCAGTTTATCCAGGGTTTCTTCTTTGATGAAAAAGTATTTACCATAACGTAAAATAAACGATCTTCCAAAATGCATCGCCAGGTAATAGTTAAAAAGTGCTCCACCCACAGAACCCGCGATGCCTGTCAGTACCACAAGATACACATTCATTTCGCCCTTATAGGCCAAGTAACCTGCAGGTATCATAATGATCTCGCTGGGGAAGGGGAAAAAAGTGCTTTCAAGAAACATCAGAAGAAAGATGCCCCAGTAACCCATGTCTCCAATGTAGGAGACGATGGTGTTAGCAATATCATGTATCATAAATAAATGACCTTTTATTCAGTATATGCGCCGACAGAAGTCAGTCTTTTGTAACGTTGCTCAAGTAACTCATCTTCAGAAAGTTCTCTAAGCGCTTTTAGACTATCTAAGTAATACCGTTTTAACACTTCTGCCGCTGTTTGTTTGTCACGATGTGCCCCAATAAGAGGTTCGTCCAGTACATCATCTACAAGGCCGTGTGATAACAAATCATCCGGTGTGATCTTAAGTGCTTTCGTTGCTGCTTCTACTTTCGTAGGATCATTCCATAAAATAGCTGAACACCCTTCCGGTGAGATCACGGCAAAGACAGAATAACGCATCATGGCAAGTTTATCAGCCACACCAATGGCAAGTGCCCCACCAGAACCACCTTCACCAATAACAACAGAAATAAGCGGTACTTTCACAGCAGCAAATTCAAAAAGATTTTTAGCGATAGCCTCGCTCTGCCCTCTCTCTTCTGCTCCAAGACCCGGGTATGCACCCGGAGTGTCTATGAGCATCAGTACCGGAATATCAAACTTTTCTGCCATTTTGACTGCACGCAGTGCTTTTCTGTACCCTTCAGGGTTTGGCATACCAAAGTTTCTTTTGATCTTGTTTTTGACACCACGCCCTTTTTGTTCACCGATAAGCATCGTCTTTTTACCACCGATCCAACCGATGTAACATAAAATAGCAGGGTCATCTCTAAATGCACGGTCTCCGTGAATTTCATACGCACCATCCATTAAAAGTTTGATGTAGTCCAAAGAATACGGTCTGTCCGGATGACGTGCGAGTTGAAGCTTCTGAAAATCAGAAAGAGAGCCAAAAGTCTTTTGTACCTCTTTCCCCAATTCATTCTGATATTTATTTACCGCATCAAAATTAGCAATGGCATGTGCAGATACGATCTCTTCCTGTATCTTTTCAATTTTGTTCTCAAAATCTAAATAAGTTGCCATACATCAATCCTTATATTTTCTTAAAGATAACTACGCCGTTTGTACCGCCAAAACCAAATGAATTAGACATAGTGATATTGAGATCCGCTTTTCTGGCTCCGGTTGTGATGTAATCCAGATCACAATTTTCATCGGGTGTCGTATAGTTGATCGTAGGAGGAAGCACACCATCCCTCATCGCCATCAGGCAAACTACTGCTTCTATAGCACCTGCTGCACCAAGGCAGTGACCCAGCTGACCTTTGATGGAAGAGACAGGAGGACAGTTGTCTTTTCCTCCAAACAGCTCTTTAAGCGCTGCTGTTTCATTTTTATCATTGACCGGAGTGGAAGTACCATGCGCATTGACATAATCTACTTTTGGCTCACCTGCCATTTTATAAGCACCTTTCATCGCACGAAGAGGGCCATCCATGGTGGGTGTGGTAATGTGGTTTGCATCACCACTTTCTCCAAAACCGATAAGCTCACCATAGATCCTTGCACCACGCGCAACGGCATCCTCATAACTTTCCAGGATCAGAGCGCCGGCACCCTCACCCATCACAAAACCGTCACGGTCTGCATCAAAGGGTCTTGAAGCGGTTTGAGGATCATCATTTCTGGTAGAAAGTGCTTTCATCGCAGCAAATCCGCCTATGCCTACAGGACAGATAGCTGATTCTGCTCCAACCACAAGCATCTTGTCAGCTGTTCCGACCATAATGCTCTTTGCTGCTTCACCAATGGCATGTGTACCTGCAGCACAGGCAGTGACAGAGGAGAGGTTCGGTCCTTTAAGTCCCTGATAAATTGAGATAAATCCACCCAGCATATTGACAAGAGAAGAAGGAATGAAGAATGGAGAGATTCTTCTTGGTCCTCTAGTATTACATACGACTGAATTTTTTTCAATAGTTCGTAATCCGCCTATACCTGATGCAGAAGCCACACCAAATCTCTCCATATCTACGTCTTCAGGAAGATTTGCATCTTCCATTGCTTCTGCAGCAGCTTTAAGCCCAAGTTGTATAAATCTGTCTGCCTTTTTGACTTCTTTGGCATCCAGTACAGAAAGTGGATCAAAATCTCTGACCTCTCCCGCAATCCTTACGGCATGCTTATCCGTATCAAACAGTTCGATAGCATTAATACCGCATTTTCCATCGATGATCGCAGAAAATGCACTTTCTTTGTCTAGTCCTAGAGCATTTATCATCCCTAACCCTGTCACTACAACTCTTTTCACTGGCTCTCCTAGCTAACTAAAATATATATGAATATTAAAAAAACACTCATATATATTTTATACTATTCCCCGAAGGGAACTCAACTTACACTTTTTCGATAAATTTGATCGCGTCAGATACAGTTGCAATAGCTTCTGCCTGATCATCAGGAATTTCGATATCGAATTTCTCTTCAAGTGCCATTACCAGCTCAACAACATCAAGACTGTCAGCTCCAAGATCCTCTACAAATTTAGACTCTTCCTTAACCTCATCCGGGCTCACGTTCAGTTGCTCTACAACTACTTCTTTTACATCATCAAATAATGCCATTGACTACTCCTTAAGTTTGTTAAAAATACGCCTAAGTATAACTAAAAAAGCATAAAAATCTTATATTTTTACTAATAATCCGTGTTTGTCTATAAAGAAATATTGGTTTTGCGTAAAAAGAAGGTAGAAAAGAGTCTCTAAAAGCAGGATAAGCCTCATCTAAAGTGTAAGATAATCAACACATGACATAATGCCATGTATCAATATATTGTGTGATTAAAATTTATATTTAATATTGGTGTAAACGTAACGTCCCGGTTCATTCATCAACATAACTTCATTTCCCGGTACTGAAAGCAGGATCAGATCATTATATGTATTTGACACCGCATAGGTATTATCGAACACATTATCTACACCCACCATGATTTCAAAGCCTGTTCCAAACGCTTTGGTAGCCTTTAAGTTGAGTATACCATAGCCGGCTAACTCCTGCTCACCGTTTTCATAGTCAAAATCATCCCATCTGTCAGCAGCGACTACTTCAGCCCTGAATGCCAGGCTGCTGTCATAGTCATAATTCATGGCTGCATTGACTTTAAAAGGCGCGATCTCCGGCATATCTTTGCCTATTTGTCCTCTAAGCGGATCATCTTTTCTCCCTTTTTGATATGCCATTCCATAATCAAAATAGAGTGCCGAAGTCGCAACATAGGTACCACTTAGTTCAAACCCGTATATTTTTGCATCCACGTTTTCATACGCATACATAGCAGCGCCCATCATATTGACATTGCTTGCATTATAGGCGATATAATCATTCAGTTTAGAATAAAACACTTTGGCTTTCAAGCTTGCATTTTCAAACTGTTTTTCAACGCTTATATCCACTTCGTAGTTAACCGTATTGTCCAGGTCAGGTGTCCCTACAGAGTTACCCATCGCACCTATCCAGTAAAGTTCTTTGGCATCCGGTACTCTTGATGACTTACCAATCCCTGCAAAATACTTTGTACTGGCATCCGCATGATAGGTTCCCAAAATATACCCGTTGAGTTCATCATAATCATTTGACTGCTGTCTGGGATTGTCAGATGTGATTCTTGTATCATCGTAGCGAAGACCCATATCAAGTACAAACTTGTCCATGGTCACTTTATCTTCAAGGAAAAAAGCAGCATTTTTGGTATCGACATCCCAGATACTGTGGAATTTTGCCGGAGGTAAAGGCATATTATTTTTATAATACCCGCCATCCCAGTTTCTCTTAGTGTAATCCAAACCGACAGTGACTGTATGATTATCCAAATCAAAACTGTTCTTGATCTTGGCACCGTTCATCTGTGTCGTTAAAGCATGCGTCATGAACATTTTCTGAATACCTGGCATCATAGGATTGCTGTCAACAGTCGCAGATTTACGATACAGTGTTGACATCGGATGATCTACATCAGATTCATAGACCTGTACATATAACTCTTTTGAATACTCTCCCAGATCTGTGGCTATGTACTCCATATTATAAATATTTGAATCATCAGAAAGTGCATCCATTTTAGAAGAAGGATAAAGGATATCATCAGATCTGTTACCTGTGTAACTTAATCTCAATTCCTGATTATCTGTGATATTCCAAAACATTTTTCCCATGATAGTCTTTTTTGAAAAAGCATCCATATCTCTGTGGATATCCTGATACTGGGCTAAAGGAGAAACCAGTCCCTTGGCAATATTTCTGTCGATCTGTCCGGCAAAGTCATCACCATTCCCATCTTTATACTGCCCGCCTTTTTCAGTAGAACCTGTCAGTAAAAATCTTAAGTTATCTGTCCCGCCTGTGATGCTAAATGCCGCTTTCTTATAATCCCAGCTTCCAAACCCTACATTTACTTCTCCCTGAACCTCTTCTTGAGGTTTAAGTGTATGCACTTTAATATCGGCAGAAAGTACACCAAAATCTTCTACGTTGAATGGTCCCTCATTGATCTCTATATAATCTATATTGTTTGTCAATACGTGAGAAATTGGAGGATCCATTCTATTTGGACAGGCACCATATATTTTGGCACCGTCTATGCTTACATTGATGTTATCTTTTCTTTGTCCTCTGACAAGAATATCATTGGCAATACCGGATCTTCTGCTCAATGATACATTCGCCGACTGCTTAAAAAGTGCTTCAGCGAGATCTGCTGACTTGATGTCCTTCCCGGAAACATCTTCAATGATCTCACTCCCTACCTGTGTCTCTACGTTTATCGTTTCCAACTCCACTTCGGCAGCTTGTATCCATAAGGTACATGCCAAAGAGAGGTAAATTGCCTTGTTCATATTACTCTCCTAAAATAATTTGTATAATTCTAGAAGATTAGTGTTAATTATGTGTTAATTTTATCTAATTTGATAGCGTAAAGTAAGATTGATATTTTTAGGTAAAGAGATAGGGGATTTTTTTGCATTGACAGGAAAAGCACTTTTGACGGCTTTCCGGGCAGAAGTATGAAATATTTTGGGACCTTTCACAGAGATATTCCCTACTTTCCCGGAGCGCAAAATGGTAAATTTTACCTTCACAGACCCTTGCATTCTTCTTTTTTTTGCAATCCGGGGGTAAGACTTATACTTATCTATCTTTGCTCTGATATTGGCAAGAAAACGATTTTTTTCTGCTTTGCTGCTTTTTGATCGGGTTGAATAAACACTTTTTTTGACTCTCTTTTGTTTAACTCTTTTCTTTTTGGTTTTCTTCTTTACCTTAGGTTTCTTTTTCACTTCTTTCACCACAGGTTTGGGGGTGATCTTTTGTACTATAGGCTCAGGAATCACCTCTTCTTTAATTTCAGGTTCTTTTTCCGGCAGGGGTTCTTCGATGATCTCAGGTTCGATCACCGGCTCTTCTTCCTCTAGCGGTTCCTCTTCAACTACCGGTTTTTCCGGCTCTTCTATAGGGGGGAGCACTTCCGGAACAAAATCAGATAAAGCCATTTTGATCGTTTTTTCTTCTGATTTTTGTGCGGCAACAAGCATCTGCTGTTCCAGATACAAAAAGAATCCTGCGATAGATAAATAGATGAGTGTGGTGCTAAAATAAGAGATAAAGTGACGATTTTTTAGCATAAAGGTCTTTTTTGGGGTGTATTATGACGGAAAAACGTTAAGGAAATGATAAAAAGAATAAAAACCGCACCCATTAAGTTAGTTTGTCCTGACATTCTCTTCTTTAACGGTCCAAATAAAGACAATCGGTATAAAGACCAAAGTCATAAATGTACCCACTATCAAACCGCCGATGGCCACTGCCCCCAGTGGTGCCAGTCTTTCCAAACCTATGGCAGCACCTTGTGCGACAGGGAGCATAGCTACGGAGACGGCAAAAGCTGTCATGAGTACGGGTCTTGTACGGATCTTGATGGATTCCAGCATGGCATCTTTTTTATTCATGCCTGCCTGTATCTGTTCCAAAGCAAAGTGGATGAGTAAAATGGCATTGTTTACGATCATCCCTGAGAGCAGCATGAAACCCATCATCGCCGGCATCGAGACATGATATCCCACAGCCAGCATTGTCCATGATGCACCGATGATCGTCAGGGGAATAGAAAAAAGTATCATGAGTGCTATCTTTATATTGGCAAACATTACCACAAGGGTAAAGAACATCAATATGACTGCTATCATGATAGCTCCCAGCATACGTCCTGCTGCCGCTTTAAACTGTTTTATATCACCTATCTGTTCCAGTTCTACACCCTGGGGAAGATCAACTTTTTCAAGCTGTTCTTCAAAGTTTGCCATAATGTGAGAGATGGCACTTTTGTCTCTGTTTCCATACACTTCGATCGTATACGCTAATCCATCTCTCGTGATAGAACTAGGCTCTTTGTCAAAGTCTAAAGCAGCGATCTTGTTTAACGGGATCTTTCCTTTAGTGGTATCGATAAGCATGTTTAAGATCGTATCAAAATCATCTATCTGTTTTTTAGGCAACCACACTCTTACCACATAGTCCATACTGTTAGTTTTGGCAAAGGTCGCAACAGGTGCACCTCGCAGGGCCAGCTGAAGCTGTGCTACTATATCTGAACGTTTGAGCCCATAACGCAGAGCTTCACCTTCATCTATATTCAGATTATATACCACTTTATCCATATCCCAACTCATAGAAGTGGAAACAATACCTTGTGTTTTCTGCAAAGCTTTTTCCACCATCACGCCCGAACTTTGCAGTGAATTCAGATCCGAAGCACTCAGCATGGCATCCACACTCGCACGGATACTCGACATTGCTGTTGACCCCGCGGGCGCAATATCCAAATACTTCACATGAGGGATCTTAGCTATCTCTTCCCGTAATGCTCTTGAGATCTGCCAGATATCAGCCTCTCTTTTATAGCGGTCTACATAGGTAGCAATAATAAACAAATGATCGATACCCGAACCCGACCCGATACTCAATACACCTGCCTCAGAACCGATACTTCCGGAAATACGTAGAATTTCACCTTGTGCTTCAATGATCTTATTCACCTTTTGCATAATGGCTTCACTCTTCTCTACAGGAAGATTTGCATCCGTCGTGATCTTAATATTGACACCTCCTGTATCCATGGGCGGCATAAGTTCCTGACCCACCACCGGCATGACGATCTTGGCTGAAATAATAAAAAGAACAATGAGTGTGGCAATGGAAGCAAAACCCAAAAGTTTAGAGGCAGTGATCGCCTTTACAATGGAAGCGAAGAATCCCTGAACACTGTCATTCGCACGTCCGATGACAGCATGAAAGCCATTTTCAATTTTAAGTAAAAGTGGGTTTTGAATCGATAGGATATAGAGTGAAAGTAAAGGCACCGCAATAATAGAGATCACATACGAAGCTGCCAAAGCCAACAAAAGCGTAGAAACAAGCGGCGCAAAAATAGTCTGAGGATAGCCCCCTACAAAAAGCATCGGTGAGAGGGCGATCATGGTGGTGACTGTACCGGAAAAATCTGCAAACATGATCTCTTTTGTGCCATCAAAAACAGCAGTATGTATCTCTTGTCCAAGTTCCCTGTAGTGCCTCTCAATGTTCTCCATCACCACCACTGTGTCATCCAGCAAGAGACCCAACGCCAGGATAATCGCCGTCAGTGTTATCACGTTGAAGTCTATCCCAAATAGCCACATCAACGCAATCGTGGAGGAATATACCAACGGTATGGTGACAAGTACTACGAGTATTTGACGGAAACTTGCCAAAAAGAGAAAAACAATGATCGTGGACATGATAATCGCATCACGAAGAGACTCAAACATATTTTCTGTACTTTGGACGATAGTCTCTTTTTGTGTGTCACTCACTTCGAAGTTGATGTTCGGATATCGTGATCTAACTTCAGCGATCACCTCTTCGACCTTGTCGATCGTCTGTATCACATCTGCAGAAAGAGATCGCTGTATAGACAAAGCGATCGCTGCTTTTCCATTCCCATAATAGGCAGCAGAATTTTCATAATGTCCAAAATAGATTTCTGCCACATCAGAGAGTTTCACAACAGGTGTAAGCATCAAGGAGTTAAGCATCGGAACCGTATCTCTCTTCCCTTGTGATTTTAGCAGATAACGATGTTCTTGATTGCTTACAAATCCTATAGCATATTCATTGTTGTTTTTTTGTAAAGTGGAGATGATCTCCCCCAAAGAGAGATGGTAGCTGTCCAGCTTGTCTTTATCAACAATGATCTGCAACTCTTTTTCATATCCGCCAAAGATATCCACATTGGCAACACCTTTGGTTTTTAGCAACTTATGTTTGATATCAGAGCTCGCAAGATCACGTATCTCTTCCAGAGTCAAAACGGTATCTCTTTTAGGTGACATCGCCACAACAATAACAGGTGCGGTTGCTTCTGTGATCTTAATGATCTGCGGTTCTTTAATGTCTTTTGGCAGTTTCGCACGGATCTTGGAGAGTGCGTTGGTCACATCATTTACCGCGGTGTCAATATTTTTACTGTACTCAAACTCTGCACGTATGACAGTCACTTCATCAATGGTATTTGAGTAGGCACGGCGTATCTCATCGAGTGCATAAAGCTCTTCCTCAACAGGCACAGCGATGTTGCTTGCCATCGTCTTGGCTGATGCTCCGGGTTGAACAATGACCAGTGCCACTTCAGGATAGTTGGAGTTTGGAAAAAGGTTTCTCTGCATCTTGTTGTAACCCGTAATACCGGTTAAAATGAACAGTGCCAGAAAAGCGAGGATGATATGAGGTTTTCTAAGAACCTTCTCTATCCAGGAGCCAGACCCTTTACTCATTTTACAACTCCTGTTATATTTACATTCTCATACGCAGGAAGTTGTGCCAGTTTTACTTCACTTGCTTGTGCTATAGGTTGTTTAGGACAAGGGGAGATAAGGATATGATTGCTATCTTCCATTTCAACTGTTACTCTCAGAGGAGAAAATGTACCATCCAAGTAAGTCATCACAAAAGTACTCTCTTTTTTATGTAAAAGTGTATCACTTGGAACCATACAGCCTTTGGCTTCTTTTGTCAGGATTTCAATATTTACAGAGCTTCCTGCCGGCAAAGCTATTTTTTTAGTAAGTGTGATTTCTGCAGAGATCAATCCATTTTGAGAAGTCGTGTAGATAGATTTAACATACCCTATGTGTCCATTTTTTAGAAAAACATCTTGTTCTCTTTTTATCATAGAGCCTTGTACCGGAGCATAGGAAAAGAGCAGTTTTTTCTTAGCATTACTCATACTGAGGATCGCCTTGCCAGAAGCTGCCAGATCACCCTCATGAAGGAATATAGCATCTATCTCTCCATCAAATGGTGCTACGATCTGCAAATATGAAAGTTGATGATCCAGTTGTGCTATTTTTTGTTTTGTATTCTCCATAGTTGAAGATTTAACTTTCAGTGAAACTTGAGAAATATCAAGCTGTTCTTTAGCCAAACCACCTATGTCAAACAGCTTGATATTGCGTGCATAAATACTTTTTGCTAACATTAGATCATTAGACTGTGCATTCAGTGTTGCTTTAAGAGCATCAATGTTCGAGTTTAACTCTATCGCATCAATACGAACAAGAACTTCACCTTTTTTTACCTTTTGTGCCTCTTCTACCAATACTTTTTCTACGTATCCTGCCAACTTCGTTGAAAGTTTTATACTTTTATCTGACATGATCTGTGCTAAAAAAGGTATTCTGTTCTGCATCATTCCCTGTTGTGCTTTTACTACAGGAACGGTTACTGATCCTGATGAGGGGAGTGCTTCATTGGCAATTTCTGTTTTTCTATTCTCCAACAGTCCTTTACCTTTTATAAGTAACAAAACAACAGCGATCACTGCCACAATAATCTTTATTCTTTTTTTGCTCATTACTTCGCTCCTCTTTCCAATAAATAATCCATATAAAACTTCCCTTTTTGATAATTATATTTGCTCTCTATCAACTTTGCTGAGGCTAAATGTGTTTGACTCTTGACATAAAGAAGATCATTGATGGTAGAAACACCATTGCGATAACGCACCTTTTCGATCTTCTCACTCTGTTGAGCCAAAGAGAACTGTTTGAGGGTGCTTCGGTAATTTGCATACTCCTGCTTCACTTTCTCTGATGCTTCGATCAAAGATTTCTTAAGATCCAGAAGTGTCTGTTGTTTAGAGAGTTCAGCCTGAATATGCGCGATCCTCGCCTTTTGTGTAGTAGCATCACGTTTTCCGAAATCATACAGTGTCCATTTTGCATTAAGCCCAACCTGCCAGTTTTTTTCTTTTTCAAACTCTCCACTGTAAAAATTACTTGAATCATTCTCCCCATAGTTATAGCCATAGTAAGAGCTAAGTGAGACTTGAGGAAGCATACTGGATTCACTCTTCTCTATCCCCTTACTTGCTTTTTTCAGATTAAGCTCTGCAATGATGACTTTATCCAGGGAAGCACTCTCTCCCAGCAGTCCGTCAATAGCATAATTTGGTTTTTTAACAGACACTTTGATAGGTTTGAGAGTTCCTATATGATCCATGCCCACCAAAGAGCTCAATGATGCCTTTGTTATGGCTACATTTCCTTTGATGACTTCAAGGTAAGAGACGTTTCCATAAAGATCATTCTCTGCTTTCAGAAGATCTATTTGTGCTTTTTTACCAAATTTGACTTCATTTTTAATTGCAGTTCTAAGTTTTTTCAAAGCATCTACATGTTTTTTCTGTGCATACATCATATCTTTAAGTGCCAAAACAGAAAGATAAAGAGAAGCAACATTAAACGCTAGCTGCTCTTTGGTTAAAGATAATTTACTTTGAGAAAGTCTTGTCGAGATCGAATCCATTTCCACCTGTCTTGTTTGTGCAAAACCGGTAAATAACGGAATCGAATACATCACTCCTGTACTAAATAAGTTCTTTGTAGTGGCTACACTTTTAGCATCACCTGCTATCGCCGCCGGAGTTAGGGGTATTAAAGTTCTCGGAAGATTAAAACGCGTATAACTCCCGACAAGATCAATACTCCCATACTGTGCAGAGATACTCTCTTCTCTGTTGGCTTGTGCCAATTCCATTTGTGCCTGACTCTGCTTGACTACTGTACTATGCTCCATAGCATGCTTGATTAGACCATCCAAAGTACTGCTGAACAGGGGGACTGTACATAAAAGTATAGTTAAAATCCGTGACATGCGTACTCCTAAATTAAGGTT
This sequence comes from Sulfurovum sp., assembly GCA_002733215.1. Lineage (GTDB taxonomy): Bacteria > Campylobacterota > Campylobacteria > Campylobacterales > Sulfurovaceae > Sulfurovum. The sequence continues at coordinate 97,500 of NVUY01000004.1, forward strand.
TTAGGATAGCGTAATGTTATGAACCTAAAATGAATTACTGGGGCAAGACCAGCTTTTTCTTTACAGCAAAAGTCTCTAAAAAAGTATGGATATTTTTTTTCAATGTTGCATCATTTAGATTCAATGCTTCTTTCATAGGAAATTTTGAAAAGAAAGGATGGGGCATAATAGAGTTCTTTTGTTGCGGATCTTTCAAGTATTTCAGTATCGCTTTGCTCATCGCCTCTTCCGTACTGTACTTCATAAGATAACGGCGAAAGATCAGATCATTGGGGATTTGATCTTCTGTATGACAATTCAAACAATTATTTTGTAACTGTTGTTTGGCAGACAAAGACTCCTCAGCATAAAGACTGACAAGCAACAGAGTACAAAAAAAGATTATTTTTTCCATTTTATCACTACCTCCGTTCCTTGATCTAATTTGGAATGGATATCCAAAGCAAATCCATAACTCTCTACCACCTGGTTGACGATATCAAGTCCTATGCCAAAACCGCCTTCACTTTTATTGGCCCGTTTAAAACGGCACACGATCGTATCTAAGTCTTTCTTTCGTATCCCTACACCTGTATCCATCACAGACAAAGACTCCTGGGTGAGAGTGAGCTTTAAAAGCCCATCTTGCTTATTATACTTGATTGCATTGGTTATAAGATTATCTACAAGACGTGTCAGATCATTTTTATCTATCTCCAGTGTGACATTTTTATCTATGGTCACTTCGATCTTCAATCTTTTATGTTCTGCCATCACCGTAAAATACAACATTCTTTCTTTAATGAACTCAGAGACATTGATAGACTCGATACGACGGTAATACTCATGATTGAGATTGAGGTACGTCAAATCATCATAAATGCGACTTAAAGTTTTCGAAGCGATCTCAATACGCTGTAACTCATCATTTTTTTCACACTTACCAAAGGTTTCCAGCATCTCTATGTTGGTTAAGATCGTAGAGATCGGTGTGTTAAGTTCATGGGTCGTATCTTGGATAAAACTGTTCATTCTCTCCATGGATTCCCTCATAGGTGCTATAAACAGTCTGCCTAAAAACACGCCTAAAAGTGTAAAGAACACCCCTGCAGCAAAAAGAAACCATGCGATACTTTTTTGAAGCTCCCATATAGGCTCTTGATCCAACTCTTTATGCACGACTAAAAAGGCAGCACCCAGATAATGGGGGTCTACCGGAGTAAGATAATAGAGTCTTTTCTCATTGGCCATATACACTTTTTTATCTAAAAGCGGCGCAGGTGTACCTGTCCCAAAAATATACTGCTTATCCAGATCATAAATAGCTGACTCAACAAAAGAATGCACAGGGTAGACAAGTGTGGACGCATAAGTTTTATGTAATGTTCTCAACTGTGTAACAAACTTTGCTGCCTCAAATTTCAAGGCATCTCTTTGCTGGTCGAGAAGATGGTGTTTTTGCGAAGTATAAAATATCCAGGACGCAATGGAGAAAAGTAAAAAAGTAGACCCAAGATAGATCAACAAAAAACGAATTAAACTCTTTTTCTCACTCTTTGACAAATCTGTATCCTACATTTTTAATGGTTTCTATATTGTCTTTACCTAAAAAAGTACGTGCTGTTTTTACATACGCACGCAAAGACCCGGCACTGGGTTCTTCGTCATACTCCCATAAGTGTTCAAATATTTTATCATAAGTGAGCAATTCGTTAGGATATTCTAAAAAAAGAGCAAGAAGTTTTGCCTCTTTTGTCTTCATAGGCACTCTTTGATTATCCTGGGTTAAAAGGTTTTCCTGGATATCAAACAGGAGTCCCTCTCCAAGATCTATCTTCTCTTCATAGGTACCGTAGCGGCGTTTAAGTAAAGCTTCCATACGGGCTTGAAGTTCTTTAAGTGCAAAAGGTTTACGTATATAGTCATCACATCCTATATCAAAGCCGCGTGTGACATCTTCCACAGAGTTTAAAGAAGTAATGAAGATAGCGGGTGTTTGCACATTGTCATCACGAAGGGTTTGTAAAAAATCAAAGCCATTTTGATGGGGTACTTTGATGTCAAGCAGCATCAGGTCTATCTGCTTTTCATAAGCCAGATCCTGTGCCTTCAGTCCATCATAGGCACAAAACACCTCATATCCCTGATATTCCAGAAACTGCTTCACCGTATCACTCAGCTGTTGATCATCTTCAAGGAGTAAAATGTTTGCTTTCATCACTGATCCTTTCCTCCTTCAATAAGCTATCCGGAACACTATAGTAATATACTAAAATGAATTAAACATGAACCTTGGATAAATTCAGGTCTACATTCGTACCGACATCTTTTTCAGACTGTATATAAATTTCTATCCCTTCTTGATCACAATAAGCTTTGACCAGAGCAAAACCTATACCTGCGCCATCATTCTTATCATCAGCCTGATAATAGCGTTCATGCATACGTAAAAGTTCTGTACTGCTCATACCCACACCCTGGTCTTTCACAGATAAGCTCTGATCTTTCAATGTCACTTTTACAGGACTCTCTTTCGAAGAGTACTTCATTGCGTTAGAAAGTAGGTTATCCAACATCTGTTCAAATCCTATTTTATCCACTTCTATCACAAAAGGTTCCAGGATAAGATGAAACGGATTACGTTTTTGGTCTTGAAAGACAGACACTCGCTCTTTAACCAAACCTTCAAGATCGAACACTTCTTTCTCGATGCTATGCATCTCTTTACGGATACTGTAGACCAGCTCATCATACAGTTTCTTAAGTCGTACAGAAGCATCTTCTATGCGCCTGATACGCTTTAAAGACTTTTCATCCTGCATCGTTTTTTTTAACATTTCACTGTTAGCTTTGATCGTTGAGAGTGGAATGTTCAGTTCATGGATAATATCATTGGTCAAAGATGTCAAGGTGTCTTCCATCTGTTTTTTCGGTGCAAAGATCAGTGCGGAGAGGACATACCCCCAGCCTAAAGCCACAAGAATGACCAAGACGCCTGCTGCAAAAAAATTAAATTGACTTAAATGCCAGTTTTCCAAAAAACGGTACACTGCGGTCAACAAAGTAAACATGGTGACAAAATAGATCACTCCGGCTATCAGTAACTCTTTTCTACGAGTCAACATTTTCTGTCTCGTATGCACTGCATTTGAAGACTTCTCATTTAGTACTCATTTGGTACCCTACACCCCGTACATTCTGTATCTGAGTAGGAAAATATTTTTTAAGTTGTGCGATATAGACCCGCAATGCACCGTCACTTGACCCCTCTGCAGAACTCCAAAGTCGCTCCTTTATCTGATCAAGAGGTACCACTCTTCCCTGCCCTTCCAAAAGAGTCAAAAGAAGTTCTCCTCCTTTGAGGCTTAACTCCACTTCCTGACCATTTTGATACAGTCTCTTTGTCATAATATCGAAGAGATACGTATCTATCTGTACCATTTCACTGCGTACCTGTCTACGCAATACAGCTTGAATACGCAAAGAGAGTTCCTCGAGATCTACAGGTTTTTGGATATAGTCATCTCCACCCTTCCCAAATCCTTCTTTCAAAGAGGCTTTGTCTTCTCTCGAAGTAATAAATATACAGGGGGTTACATCTCCGCTTTGACGCAATTTATCCAAAAGTTCAAAACCATTCTCATACGGCAGATTAACATCAAAAAGATAGAGGTCAAAAACAGTCTCATAAGTGAGATCAAGTGCGCTGTAAGGGTCCAGTGCGCAGAGTATACTGTGCCCTTCTTCTTCCAGAAAATCTTCCAGGGTCTCATTGAATAATTTATCATCTTCCAATATAAGTATCCGTGCCAATACTTTTCCTCTCTTTGATAGGTTGATATGAATTATTATACCCAAATTATTGATGTACCAATATCATGCTATACTTTTATGCTAATACTTTTATACAAGGCATATTTTTGAAGATCAATTATTCACTAGTAAAACATACAGAGGGTCAAATTTTAATTTTAGGACTCTTATTACTGGGTTGTTTTCTCATACTTATACTGCTCTGTGCACTTTTTTTACCACACTATCTGCAACCCTTACTCAGTCTTACCGCCACCAATGTACTCTTTGGACGAGGGGCAGGTCTCTCAATAGGTATCGCGGCACAAATGGATACCTTCGTACTGATCGCTCTAAACTTTATGATCGAAGCGATCATGGTGCTTATCCTCTATCCGCTTTTTGTACTCAGCTGGAACAAACTCGAACTCGTCTCTTACCCGCCCCTCAATCTTTTCCTGGAACGTTCCAGAAAAAATGCAGACCGATACAAACCTCTCATGCAACGTTATGGTATTATTGGGCTCATTTTATTTGTATTGACACCTTTTGCCATGACAGGTCCGGTAGTCGGGAGTTTTCTAGGGTATTTGATCCGATTCAGCCATCGAGTAACACTGTTTATCGTACTTTTCAGTACATTGATAGCCATCATACTCTGGGTCTATCTGATCAAGAATTTTGAAGAAGTACTCATCGCATACAGTGATATGCTTATACGAGGTTTTCTCATTGCTGCCATGATGATGTTTGTATGGTATCTTCTCAAAAAATATTTTTTCGGAAATGCTACTTAAGGTCTTCACAGCTTCAAACCTATAAACGACAGAGCGTGTCGTTTATTTAAAGGTTCTTACATGAACATCCCGCCATTGACCTTAAGTGTTTCACCGGTAATGTAAGAAGAGTGGTCTGAAAGTAAAAATGCTACCGCTTCGGCTACCTCTTTAGGCTCACCAAATCTAGCCATCGGTATCTTAGAAGTAAAGGCATCTTTTACCTCCTCTTTAAGCACCGCTGTCATTTCCGTCGCGATGAACCCCGGAGTGATCGTATTGTAACGGATGTTTCTGGGTGCAGCTTCCATGGCAAAACTTTTTGTCATGGCTATCGTTCCGCCTTTGGAGGCCGCGTAATTCGTCTGTCCGGCATTACCTGTTTCACCTACAATGGAAGCGATGTTCACCACAGAACCAAAACGCTTTTTCCCCATCACCTTTACCGCTTCACGACAGCCTATGAACGTTGACTTTAGATTTGCGTTGATCACATCCATAAACTCATCTGTTTTCATGCGCATTGCCAGTTTATCTTTAGTGATCCCTGCATTGTTTACAAGGTAAGAGAGTTCACCATCTGCCTCAACGATGCTCTTCATCGCAGATACAAAAGCTTCATCATCACTTACATCAAAACCAATCACTTCTGCTTGACCGCCTGCTGCTTCTATGTCCGCTTTCACAGCATTCGCTTCAGCTTCTCCCGAACGAAAATTCACCCAGACTTTCAAACCAAAAGCAGCCAGACTTTTTGCTATCTCCGCACCGATGCCTCTACTCGCACCTGTCACCAATACATTCTTACCTGTAAATTTCATCTTAAACCTTTAAAATATTTGAGATATTGTAGCATGTAGGTGTTTAGAGCTAACACGTAAACAGTTTATTTTTAATATCTTCAAAAATTTTATAATCATTAGGACTGATCTTATCTGAGTAGATGATATGATTCAATTGTTCCATCATGTGGAACTTTGAAATCCTGTCTTCACATAAGGCTTGATTGATGATCTCTATATGTGTATCCAGATCATACTGTTTATCCATCATTTCATAGAGAAATTTTTTCACTTCTTCATGCGTACAGTCAAAATTTTGTTTCATTATCTCACAAAACAGAGGGATTGACTTCTCTATATTCCGATTATCAACCTTGATGATATGTGCAAACAATATACCCACTGACTTTTTAAGTTGGTTTTCCATAATATTCTTTCCTTTAAAAGCGTAAAGATCCTTTTAAATTTTTCCCTTGACAACTCTTCTTATCAGAATAAGAAGTTTATCCTTCATAATACTAGGAAAAAAAGATTTAGTCAAATTTTTATTTCTAAATCAATGGTTCATCCATCTCTTCAGGTATTTCAAGTCCCATAAGTGTCAATACAGTAGGCGCGACATTATTAAGTCCACACCCCTCTTTAACTTCCGTCACACCTTCAGCCATCACAAAACACCAAACTTCACCTACAGTATGATTGGTGAGTATATGTCCTTCACTGTCTCTCATCTCTTCACAGTTTCCATGGTCAGAAGTAAGTACGATAGCATATCCCTCCTCTTTTGCTTTTTCTATGATCAGTCCAAGTTCTTTATCGACAGCATTCACCGCCAGACATGCTGCTTCGTAATTACCTGTATGCCCTACCATGTCTCCATTGGCAAAGTTAACAACGATGAAATCATAAGACTCATCCATAGCCGTAGACACAGCTTCACCTACCTCAGGTGCTGACATTTCAGGCTGCATATCATAGGTTTTGACATCAGGACTGGGGATCAACACTCTGCTCTCCCCGATCATAGGCTCTTCTATTCCCCCGTTCATAAAAAAGGTCACATGTGCGTACTTCTCTGTTTCTGCCGTATGCAGTTGTCTCAGTCCTGCATGACTTATGACCTCTGCCAAAGTATTTTTCGGTGCCACTTTCGGAAAAAGTATCGGGTAGGGAAAACTTGCATCATATTGTGTCATGGTTGCGATGTGCAGTGACGTATAAGAACAGGCAAATTCATCAAAATGGGCAGACCCCAAGGCTGTTGTGATCTCCCGCACTCTGTCTGAACGGAAATTGCTCATGATGACCACATCATCTTCTTCCAAGCCTTTATACTCCCCAAATGCAACAGGTTCTATGAATTCATCTGTCTCATTTTTCGCATAACTTGCATCAATATACGCTTCAGGACTCAACAAAGTAGCAGGTCTTGCTTCAGCAATGACCCGATACCCTTTTTTTACTCTCTCCCAACGGTTATCTCTGTCCATCGTAAAGAAACGTCCGCCTACCGTTGCGATGGAGATGCGCTCATCACATATTTCTTCTATTTGTGCAACATAGGTTTTTGCTGATGTAGGACTCACATCTCTACCGTCCGTGATCAAATGCAAAAAGACTTTTTTTCCTCTGCTTTTTGCAAGTTTTGCCAAACCGATCGTATGTTTGATGTGTGAATGTACACCCCCGTCACTTAGCAAACCGATCAGGTGGACACGCTCACTTTTGGACAGAGTATCATTTAATGCTTCATTGTTCTCTATGCTTCCGTCTTCAAGCGCCAGAGAGACTTTTACCAGATCCTGATACAAAATACGTCCCGAACCCATGGTCATATGTCCTACTTCAGAGTTACCCATTTGTCCTTCAGGTAAACCTACAGACAAACCATGGGTAGAGATAAGTGCTCTGGGTGCAGTTTCAAATAATCTGTCATAGGTCGGTTTCACAGCATCTTTAAAGGCATTACAGGTACTGTCCGGTTTGCATCCTATGCCATCGGTAATAATTAAAATCGTTTTTTGCTGATCCATATTTTATTCTCTTCGTATGTTTTATTGAAATAATAGTAGAATAAACTTTCTTAATTCTTTAATAAAAAAATTTAAATGAAAGTCACCTATGCTATATGAACTCTCACAACTCTTGGATTTTAATCTTTTTAAATACATCTCAGTACGTTCAGGACTCGCATTTTTTATCGCTTTCCTGCTGACACTGTTCATCATGCCAAGATATCTGTCATGGGCACTTTCCAAAAATGCAAATCAGCCCATAAGCAAATACGTGCCTGCACATGAAAGCAAAGGTCAGACACCCACCATGGGCGGTGCTATATTTTTGTTCTCTACACTGATCGCTGCGCTTATTACCGTAGATCTGTCCAATCTCTACATATGGGGCGGACTTATCACCCTTATTGGTTTTGGTCTGGTTGGGTTCAAAGATGACCTGGGAAAAGTACTTGCGGGAGACAATCTTGAAGGACTGACACCCAAAGGTAAAATGGGACTTCAGTCTGTCGTCGCTGCACTCGCAACAGGGCTGTTACTCTACACAGGTTTTCCGACAGAATTCTACGTACCTTTTCTCAAAACACCTCTTTTTGACTTAGGCTATGCGGCCATTCCTTTTTGGGTACTTGTCTTTTTAGCCACGACCAATGCTGTCAATCTTACAGACGGACTTGATGGTCTTGCTACGGTACCTTCTATCACCGCACTGGTAACATTAGGACTGATCGTCTATGTGACCGGTCATGCCATCTTTAGTCAGTATATGCTTGTTCCCAACATCAAAGGAGTAGCAGAAGTCACCATCCTCGCCATGGCCCTTGTCGGCGGATTAATGGGATTCTTATGGTACAACTGCTACCCTGCAGAAATTTTCATGGGAGACACAGGCAGTCTTGCCATTGGCGGCTTTATAGCCTACCTTGCCATCCTGGGGAAAAGTGAAGTGCTCCTTATCCTTATCGGTATCGTGTTCGTGATAGAGACCGTCTCGGTCATCCTTCAGGTCGGAAGCTTTAAACTGCGAGGGAAACGTGTCTTTCTCATGGCCCCCATACACCACCATTTTGAACTCAAAAAATGGCCGGAAAATAAAATTATCATACGTTTCTGGATGATCTCTTTTATCGCCAATATCTTCGTACTTGTTTCGTTTAAGTTCAGATAAAATGCAAAAACAAAAACCTACATTATTTGGCTACGGACTCACCACTAAAGCCATAGCAAAAAAACTGGGCGGAGGATGTACTTTTTTTGATGACAATGCAAAAGAAGCCTACACCGATGAATACAATAATCACATACTCCCTTCGCATCTTTTTGATCCTGAGAAAAGTCAAATGGAAGTCACTACACCCAGCCTTAAACCGGATAATCCACTGATCAAAAATGCAAAAAATTTGCTAAGCGAATATGACTACTTTGACAAAGAGATGCCTTTTTCTATCTGGATATCAGGAACCAATGGTAAAACCACCACAACACAAATGCTAACACACATTTTAGCACATCGGGCTGCAGTGAGTGGGGGTAACATAGGTACACCTTTGGCAGAATTAAGTACAGATGCACCTATCTGGGTACTGGAGAGCTCATCCTTTGCTTTGCACCATACGCATATTGCTTCACCTAATATGTATCTTCTTTTGCCCATCACACCAGACCACTTAGACTGGCATGGCACATTTGAGGCGTATGCGGCAGATAAACTTCGACCCCTGCTTACTATGAAAGAAGGAGAGTTAGCCCTTATCCCCAAAGGCTTGAAGGTTCCTAAAACACATGCCTATGTCGTAGAGTATGACAGTGATGCTTTTATATGTGAATACTTTAATGTAGATGCTTCCAAACTAAACTATAAAGGTGCTTTTTTACAAGATGCCCTACTCTCACTTGCCATCACTAAAGTACTTTTTGATGAAACTGACTATGCTCTACTTAATAGTTTTAAACGTGATGCCCATAGACAAGAGGAGTTTTTTGATGTTCAAGGAAGGCTCTGGGTCAACGACTCCAAAGCCACCAACCTTGATGCAACCATACAGGCAGTGAAAGGTTATGCAGACAAACCTGTTCATCTCATTCTGGGAGGGGATGACAAAGGGGTAGATCTGACCCCTCTTTTTGAAGACATGAAATCACTTAACCTTACACTATATACTATAGGGGCAAATAATCAAAAACTTTTAGCCCTGGCAAAAACCTATCACATCCACACAGTAGAGTCACAAAGCATACAAAAAGCGGTTGAAGAGATAGATACAGTGCATACTTCCCAAAGTGTTGCACTTCTTTCACCTGCGGCTGCAAGCTTTGATCAGTTCAACTCTTACAAGCACAGAGGAGAAACGTTTATGAACTTGGTCAAAGAATTAAAAAATTGATCGCTTTCCTCTCTTTATTGTCTGACTTTTAAGTTTAAGCCGTTATAATTCTATCCACTTAAACAGACAGCTTGTCTTTAAGTCGGCTCGATAGCTCAGTCGGTAGAGCAAAGGATTGAAAATCCTTGTGTCGGGGGTTCGATTCCCTCTCGCGCCACCATTACTTCACTAATAATTAACAAAACCATCAGTATTATTAACCAAAACCTTAAAAAACCATCTACTTTTCTTAAAGATAACGCAAAAATATCTCTTTTTTTCTTACATTTTTAAAAATATTTTCACGATGTAACCCTTGAAACCCTCTGTATAACCGTCACTTGTACAGAAATATTAACTATTTGTTAACTTTTTATTAATTTTCTTGACATTTCTATTAATCTATGTTATAATTCCCCTGTATTCAAACAAAATTCAAGGAGAATTACAATGAAAAAAACATTATTACTTTCAGTAGTAGCATCGACAATGATCATGGCGGGTGGAGATATTGCACCAGTTGAGCCAGTAGTAGTAGTAGAGGAAGTTTCTGCATGGGAATTTGAAGGAGAAATGGTAGCCTTTACTCAAACCAGAGATAACTTTACAGTGACAGGAAATGTTCCAAATACAATCTTTGGAAACAGTTCAAGCCTATTTGGTGGAAATGAAACATCCGGTATTCTTGGTCTTTCACTTGGAGCAGCGAACAAAGACCTTTTTGCAGGTATCGGTTTTGGTTCACTACTTACAGCAACCGCTAACGGGATTAACTCCGGTTATTCAAACAGCAACTTCGGTTTACAAACTGGAAGCACTGTCAATAAACTTTACTTGACTTATGGTATAGATTCTATCAATACCAGCCTTAAAGTGGGTCGTCAGTACCTTCCAAAATCACTTTCACCTTTCGCATTTACTGAAGGTTGGCAAGCGATCAAAAACTCATTTGAAGCTGCTTTGGTAGTGAACTCATCTTTACCAGACACTACAGCTGTGTATGCTTACGTCACAAAATCTAACAATTCTTTAGGTGATATTGACAATTGGGATGACATTAACCCTTCTAACGACGGTATTCATTTGCTAACACTTCAAAACAAATCAATTGATAACTTGACATTGACTGGTTCATGGTACTATGCACCAAACTTTGTTTCTGCACTTACTATCCCTGCACCTGTACTTGGACTTCCATATACACTTAACGGAGATGCAAACATTCTATGGGGAGACGCTGCATACGCTGCTGAAAGCTTCGGTGTTGCTATTCAAGGTGGTCAGATCAGTCCAGACGATTTAGATAACACAACTGCATTTGGTGCAAAAGTTACTACTAACCTAGGTATGTTCGATCTTTTAGCTGCATACTCAACTGTTAATGACGGTGCACTAGATCTTGTCAACTTGGGTACAGGTGTTAAAACTCCACTTTATACACAGATGATCGGTAACCAAAATGCAATTAGAAGAGATTCTGATACAATTAGACTTGGTGCTGGTATGAAAGCACTTGGCGGTAAATTTGGTCTAAACTACAGTTATTCTGATCTTGGTGATACAGCTAACAATTCAACATTTACTCCTGGTGGGTCAAGACCTAAATTTATTCTTAGTGGTGGTATTCCTTTAGAAGCTCGTTCAGGTTCATACACAGAAGTTGACCTTACTTACAAAACTAAAGTTACTGAGGATATCACATTATTTGCTGCATACATTTACCAAGAGGACAAAAGAGATAATGTTGTCGATGTACGTCTAGCACAACCAATCTTGTTACCTACAAAGAGCGAAACTCAAAACCTCGTACGTTTCTGGGCAAGATATAACTTTAACTAAGCTTTACGCTTAACAAGTTTTTCAAACCTTTTAGGGTTCAGACCTTGGTCTGGGCTCTAAACTCTCTTTCTTATTTTAAAATCACTTTACATTTTTTCAACCTAAATACTTTTCCTATTTTTCTTTTATGTTATAATGTCAAAAATCATATAGGAGTTAATGATGCAACAACAAACTATTTTAAATTATCTAAAGCAAGTTAAACCCTACTACGAAAAAGAAGGTTTTATTATTGAGGGACTTTTTGGTTCTTATGCAAGAAACGAAGCAACTGAAGAAAGTGATATAGATATACTCATAGAAATTGAGAAAAAAACAACTGATATTTATACTAAAAAAAAATCTCTTAAAGAAGACCTTGAAAAGTACTTTCACAAAAAAGTAGACTTGGCAAGGAAAAAATATCTTACACCTCTAGCTAAAGATGCTATCAAAGATGACCTAATTTATGTCTAACACGGAACTTGCTTTCAAAACTATTCTACTATCTATAGAAAAAATACTTCTCTACTCTTCTTCGAGTAGTGATGCCGATGATTTCTATCATGACAGTAAAAGTTTTGATGCTACAATGATACACTTTATTAACCTTGGAGAGATGATTGAAAGAATTGATGAAGATACAAAAAAACACTATTCTTCTATTCCATACCAAGAAATAAAAGATTTTCGAAATTTAGTAGCCCACAACTATTTTGGCATTGATGCTGAAGAAATATGGGATATCATTCATAATCATTTACCGACACTCAAAGTAAACATTATAAAAATTTTAAAAAACATGGATAATTAATGTCAAAAAAACTACACATGGTCAGCCTTGGCTGTACCAAAAACCTTGTTGACAGCGAAGTGATGCTTGGCCGTCTTAAAGAGTATGAGATGACAGATGACAACACAGAAGCGGATGTCATCATCGTCAACACTTGCGGCTTTATAGACGCAGCAAAAGAAGAGAGCATCAACACGGTACTGAATCTGCATGATGAACGCAAAGAAAACTCCATTCTGGTGATGAGCGGATGTTTGACGGAACGTTACCGCGAAGAACTTCAGGCAGATATGCCTGAGATAGACATCTTTACAGGTGTCGGTGACTATGAGAAGATCGATGCACTCATCGCTTCCAAGCAGAGTACCTTTTCTCCGGAAGTCTATCTGGCTACAGAGACTTCCGGAAGGGTCATCACGGGATCCAACTACCATGCTTATATCAAGATAGCGGAAGGCTGTAACCAGTCCTGTTCTTTTTGTGCCATTCCATCTTTTAAAGGAAAACTGCATTCACGTTCTCTCACTTCCATTATCAAAGAAGTAGAGATGCTTGTGAAAAAAGGATACTACGACTTTTCATTCATCTCTCAAGACTCCTCCTCTTACGGGCGTGATATGAAAATGTCTGATGGTCTCATAGACCTCATCAAAGGTGTGGAAGCCATAGAAGGTATCATCTCTGCACGTATCTTGTACCTCTACCCTTCTACCACTACCTTTGCACTCATTGACGCGATAGCTGACTCCAAAGTATTTCAAACCTACTTTGATATGCCTATCCAGCACATCGATGATACTGTACTCAAAACGATGAAACGCGGATTTGGTGAGAAAAAGACCATTGAACTGCTTTCCTACATGAGAAGCAAGCCAAATGCCTTTTTACGTACCTCCCTTATCGCAGGACACCCGGGTGAGAGTGATGAAAGTTTTAAGAGACTCTGTGACTTTATGAAAACTTTTGAGTTTGACAGGTTCAATACTTTCCACTACTCAAACGAAGAGACAACCTCTGCCTACACTTTGGAACAGATAGACCAGGAGACCATCGATGCCAGAGCAGAAATACTGGGGGAAATAGCAGAAGAAAATACGCTTACTTCACTCCACAAGATGATAGGTCAAACTCTGACTGTTGTCATAGACGGTGAAAGTGACGAACATGAGTATCTGCTTTCAGCAAGACCACTCAACTGGGCAGTAGACATCGATGGAGAGATCCTCATCAATGATACTTCTGATCTTCCTGTAGAATATGGTAAACTATATGAAGCAAAAATTACAGAACTTGCAGGGACTCAACTACTTGCAACCTTAATCAAAACATCTCATTAATCACGCAACGCGTGCCCTGTCGTTCCGAACACCCTTGTAAGCAAAGCGATTTGAGAGGAACGACGATTTTTTGTTTCGTTTTTTCTAAAAAAATGAAAAGAATAACAACACCACGGGTTGGAAGAAAAGGTACTCATGATAAACATAGATACCCAAAATCTAAATAACAAAAAAAATTTATTAGCATTCTCAGCAGGTATAGACTCCTCTGCACTCTTTTTTCTACTCATAGAAAACAACATCAAGTTCGATATTGCGATTGTTGACTATGGGTTAAGAGAGCAAAGTAAAGAAGAGGTTCTACAGGCAAAAGCACTTGCAAAAAAACATAAACTCTTTTGTCATCACATTCAAGCACCAAGATTTTATACACATTTTGAAAAGCAGGCCAGAGATTTTCGCTATGGCTTCTTTGAATCACTCATTGCTATCGAAGGGTATGATACCCTGCTTACAGCACACCAGCTTAATGACCAGCTCGAATGGCTGCTCATGCGTCTGTGTAAAGGTGCAGGAACCTCTGAATTACTTGGTCTTGAAGAAGTAAACAGAAGAGAGAACTATACCTTACTGCGTCCCCTTCTTTCCTATACAAAAGAGGAACTCCTTAGCTATTTGGATACCCATCAATATCCCTACTTTATTGATGAAAGTAATTCTGATGAAAAATACGATCGTAATGCATTTAGAAAACAGTTTTCTGACCCTCTCATGGAAAAATACAGAGAGGGTATCAAACACAGTTTTGAATATTTGAGAAAAGATAAAGAGCGTCTTGAAAGTGACTTTGAAACATGTTATATGCATACAGACTTGAGAATCATTAAGCTCCATTCCCTTACAACAAAAGCCAAAGCTGCTGATCTTGCACTCAAAGAATTGGGCTATCTACTCTCTGCAGCCCAGAGAAAAGAGATAGAGAAAGAGGAAAGCATCGTCCTAGGTGGAGAGTGGGTAGTAGAATTGCAAGATGATCTGCTTTATATCGCACCATATATGATCACTAACATGCCTAAAAAATTTAAAGAGAAATGTAGAGTAAAAAAAATACCATCAAAAATACGTCCCTATATTTTCAAAGAAAATATAGACTTATCATTGCTCATTCCTCATTCTTAATTCCTCATTTGCTTGCCAACGGGTGTGCCTGCATATATTCCTGCATTTTTTTCACGCTTCCCAGCTTCGTATAGACTTGTGTCGTTGCCATCGTTTCATGTCCAAGCAGTTCACTCACATCAGAAATACGTGCACCGTTATTGAGTAAATGGGTGGCAAAGGAGTGGCGGAGTTGATGCGGTGTAACTTTCAGACCGGCTTCTTTAAAAATCTTAGTAAGTATATAACGTAACTGTGCCGTATTCATCGGAGCATTTCCTTTTTCAAACAGATAGGTTTTTGGGTTTTTTTCTTTCGTATAAACCCTTATGAGTTTTTGTAACTCAGGCAGCAGAGGCAATTCTCTTACCTTATTCCCTTTCCCCTGTATCTGTATCCATTCCCCTTTAATGTCTTCCAGTTTCAGAAGACTTAATTCTGAAATACGCAAACCAAGACCGTAAAGCATCGATATAAGCACTTTCTCTTCCAGATTTGCCTTACTCAGCACTTCACTAATGTATCTCTCTTCAATGGGTTTAGGAAGGCTCTGCGGTACCTTTATGGACTCATCTCCTATAAGTTTTACAGGCAGTTGACAGAGGTCTTCCAAATACTTCATAAATGAACGAATCGCTGAAAGTTTTTTTACAATGGTCTTTTTATTGTTTTTAACGATCTCAAAACGAAAAGGAGTGATATCGAGTATGCTTACGCCATCTTCTTCATAGAAATGGCTGACATTCATCATTTGGCGCAGTGCTATCCCATACGTCACAATGGATGTTTCGGAGTAGCCGCGAACATCTAAAAGATACTCAAGGAATTCTTCGGAATACTCATAAAGTTTTTCTGTCATCCCTTACTCCTTCGCAGGGTCGGTTTACCGACCACATACTTTACATTCATTTGCAGTTTTGGTCGGTAAACCGACCCTACGGAATCGTATGCTCTAGCATTTTAGCTAAAAGATACTCCCGTGCCTCCTCCAGAGACAAACCTTCCAAAGAAACACTTTGCATATAGAAGTCTATTTTAGAAAAAGGTTTTGGGATGACAAATTTATCCCAGCTGTTTAACTGCCAGTAAGCACTGACTTTATAGTTCATCACAAAAATAGGCAAATGACTTTTCACCGCCAGTCCTATGGCACCGTCACTCATGTTGTGTCGGGGACCTTTGGGACCATCAGGAGTGATCAGCACTTCTTCACCATTCTTCACAGCACGAAACGCTTCTAAAAGGACTTTTTTTGCGCCCTTTTTACTTGAACCTCTTAAGGGTCTGATAGCAAGGAATTCCAGTGTGGAAGCAATGAGTTTACCATCAAAATGTTGAGAGATGATCGCTGAGGATTTTTGTTTTTTGTGAATATGCCTATAAGCTTGCGTAGACATAAGCAGTTCGCCGTGCCAGGTAACACAGACATGCTGTTCATCCCCTACAGGTGTAATAAAGTGAAATTTTTTGGAAGAGGTATACCAGACCACACGCATCACCATATAAATAACCGGAGGGATAAGTATTTGTCCAACCTGTCTCAAAAAATCTTTCATTTTCTGTACCTATTGTACTTTTTGCAGTATTTCTCCATCAAGCGCACCTCTGGATGTTTTAGTCACTTTAACCGCTACTATTTTACCCAAAAGCTCTTCACTTCCCTGCACAAAAAAAAGTTTACCATCATCTGAACGTCCTGAAACTCTTCCATTTGGTTTAAGTTCATCAAAATAAACTTGATGCACCGCACCCAACTGTGCATCCATGATCTCATCCAGGATCTCTGTATGTCGAGCCTGAAGACGGGTCAACCGTGCGCCTGAAAGCGCATTGTCTATCTGATTATCAAACTCCGCTGCTTCGGTATGGGGACGAGGTGAATACTTAAAAGAGAACATTTGCTCAAAACGTACTTTTTCGAGTACCTCCATCGTCTCTTCAAAGTCCGTATCACTCTCACCAGGGAAACCAACGATCACATCTGTGGAAATGGTCGCTTCAGGGCAAAGCATACGGATCTTTTCGCAACGGTTGATAAAATTCTCTTTTGTATACCCCCGTTTCATCTCTTTGAGGAGTGAGGTTGAACCACTCTGCAAAGGCACATGGATCTGCTTACATATCTTCGGATTTGATGCAAACTCCTGTATAAAGGCATCATCCATATGCAAAGGATGAGGAGAAGTAAAACGTATACGCTCCAAGCCCTCTATCTGAGATATTTTCCGCAACAATTGTGTAAAGTCACAACGCTCTTCAGCAGCAAAACGTCTTCCGTAATTGTTGACATTTTGTCCAAGAAGCATCACTTCTTTTGCACCCGTAGCCACTGCTTTTTTGATCTCCTGCACTATAAGTTCAGAAGGGATAGAGATCTCATCTCCACGTGTTGCAGGGACGATACAGAAGGTACATGACTTGTCACAGCCTATAGAGATATTGACCATCGCTTTAAACGGATTTGATCTATATTCACCAAAAGCGTAGGTACTTTCATCAAAATCCGTACTGACTTCTACGGCATGTTTTTTATCAACCACCTCTGTGATCTTCGATACATTTCTTGCACCAAGTACAAAATCAACTGCGGGGGCACGTTTGATGATATCTGCTCCCAGGTGTGAAGCCGTACAACCGGTGACACCGATCTTAGCACCTGCTTTTTTATACTTGTTAAAAACACCTATTTCCGAGAAGAGTTTTGCCACAGGTTTTTCTCTGACAGAACAGGTATTTATGATGATAAGGTCAGCTTCGGAAAGTTCTTCTGTAAGTTCGTAGGGTTCTTTTTGATTTAATTCTGCGATCATATGTTCACTGTCGCGAACATTCATTGCGCAACCAAGTGTTTCTATAAATAGTTTTTTAGCCAATAAATCCTCTTTTATCTGTTTCTTTTGCTATTACGCGATAATATGCACTTCGTAGATGTATTCATTTTCATCCATGCCATATTTTACTTCACGCATGTAAACAGAAAAACCTTTTTCTTCAAAATACTCGATCAACTCTTTAAGCTCTTTATGTGAGTTGTCTTTATCAAAATAAAAAATAGATTTGTTCGCTAATTCTTCTTCTATTTTTTTCAAGTCAACCATTTTTGGTTTCGATTTGAGTGTTGTTCTAGCAAGTTTTAATTTCATCTATATTACCTTTGTGCTTCCATTTTTATTAGTAGGAAGTATACTTTATTTTCAGTAAAGCTTTGGTTAGATATAATACTCAACTTCAAAAAGACCACCTCCCAAGATGTTATTGACACTGTTATGTTACCTCTTGTAGCGGTATAGTCATACGAGTATCAAAAAAACTGATTAACCTAGGAAATAATTATGGAAAAAATATTAGATATTGTAGAAGCGATCGCTCATGAAAAAAATATCTCTAAAGAACATGCGGTTGAAGCTTTCCAGGAAGCACTCATCAATACAGCTAAAAAACTAACCAGCTATACAAGTACCTTTGAGGCACTCATAGACAATGACACAAAAACATATACTGTCAATAAAGTCATTACCGTAGTAGCAGACAACGACCCGCAACTTTATGTTGAAGTGGGGAGAGAACCAAATATAAAAGAGATAGAATCAGACAGTTTCATCTCTCTCTCAGAAGCCAAAGAATTTGATGAGTCCATAGAACTTGGTGACCAACTCAAAGAAGAATTCATTCTTGAAGATCACGGCCGTACTGCTTCAGCAAATCTTTTCAGAGAACTTGAATATCATCTTCAAAGACGTGTAGAGCAGGATCTTTTTGAAAAGTATAGAGAAAAAGTCGGTGCCGTCATGCTGGGCACAGTCAACCGTGTCGATGCGGAAGAGAATACACATGTTGAGATCGGTGAGCTTAAAGGTATTATGTCACTTAGAAACCGTATCAAGGGTGAAACATACAAGCGTGGAGATACAATCAGGGCATTGCTAAGATACGTAAGCGTTGACCCGGAATATGGTCTTTTCCTTGAACTTACACGTACCTCACCTAAGTTTTTAGAGGCATTGATGGCGTCTGAAGTACCCGAGATAGATGATGGTCTTGTTGAGATAGTCAATGCAGCGAGAATCCCTGGTGAACGTGCGAAAATAGCCCTTAAAACAGAGCAGATGAATATAGACCCTATCGGTGCTGCAGTTGGGGTAAAAGGGGTACGTATCAATGCAGTAAGTCGAGAGCTCAATGATGAAAATATCGACTGTATTGAATTTTCACCTATTCCTGAAGTATTCATCACCAGAGCACTTAGCCCGGCGATCACTCAAAGTATCAAGGTGGATGCAGATGAGAAAAAAGCCATTATCAACATCACCGGTGACCAAAAAGCAAAAGCCATCGGAAAATCCGGTATCAATATCCGTCTGGCTTCGATGCTTACAGGCTATACTATAGAACTCAATGAAGTAGAAGGGATAGCAGAACGACAGGTAGACAGTTCAGATACTTCGGAAGTAGCGAAGACTACTGATACAAGTGCCTTGGCAGATCTATTTAAATAGTCAATACCCGCGTAGGGTGGGTTTACCCACCATTATATCGCATATTAAATATTTTTAATACGGTGGATAAATCCACCCTACGCGAAAATGTATTTACGCTAAAATCATTTCAGAAAAACTCTCCGCATCAAGTGATGCAGACCCTACCAGTACACCATCCACACCGGCAATACTTATGATCTCTTTGATATTCGCAGGTTTGGCAGAGCCTCCATAAAGTAAAGGTTTGTCAGCTATGGCTTTTTTTAATGCTCTGTGTGTAGTAGATATCTCTTCAATTGTGGCGGATCTGCCTGTTCCTATAGCCCAGATAGGCTCATAGGCGACAATAAGACTGTCATAGTTAAGATCAATGCCGTCAAACTGTGCAAGCAGATACTGCATCACTGCTTCAAAGCCTTTTTCACGAACATGCAAAGGTTCACCGATACAATAAATGATCTCAAAATCATGCTCCTGAAAAAAAGCAAATTTTTCCGCCACATTCTCCTGGGATTCTCCCAGCTGCTCACGTCTTTCACTGTGACCGATGAGGATGGTCCTGATGTCAAACTCATCAAGCTGTTCCAAACCTATTTCGCCTGTATACGCACCGTTTACAGCAGGATAAGCATTTTGTGTGCCGACTTTAAAGTCACCTTCATAAGCATCTAATGCTGTAGCAGGAGGAAAGAGATACACTCTGTCTTCAGGTTTTTTTGCACCTAACTTCTCATTTAACTCTTCAATATACAATTCCGTACTTTTACGTGTGTGATTGGTTTTAAAATTTGCTGCGAATATCAAAAAAATCCTTTTTTACTTTAATGCTTCTATACCGGGTAAGAGGTCACCCTCTATAAGCTTCAAACTTGCTCCACCACCGGTAGAGATAAAGGTCATCTCCTCTGCATCGCCTGCACGCTGCACCACATCAGCGGTGTCACCACCGCCTACGATGGTCGTTGCATGTGTTTGTGCGATGTTGTTTGACATTGCCATACTCCCTTTAGAGTATCTATCCATTTCATAGACACCCATGGGACCGTTCCACATAATGGTCTGTGCATCATTCAATGCCTCACGAAACAGTCTCGAAGACGCCGGACCGATATCCAGACCCATCCATCCTTTTGGTATCTCTTGCACAGGGAGAAATTTCACGGTAGTATTTTCTGAAAATTCAGCTGCCGCTACCACATCCACCGGTAAGTAAAATTTTACACCCAGTGCTTTTGCTTTTTTAACAATATTATTTGCCTCTTCCAGCAGGTCATCTTCTACCAGTGAATTGCCCACTTCATGTCCCTGTGCCTTCAAAAAAGTAAAGGCCATACCCCCGCCAATGATGACTTTATCCACTTTGGTAATAAGGTTCGTGAGTGCCTGGAGTTTACCGGATACTTTAGAACCTCCAACCACTGCCACAAAAGGACGCACAGGGTTCTGAAGTACTTTAGAGAAGAAATTAACTTCCTTTGCCATCAAAAAACCTGCTGCTTTATGCTCCGCATCAAAGAATTTTGTGATGGCGTAAATAGAAGCATGTTTTCTGTGACAGGCACCAAAAGCATCATTAATGTATATATCTGCAAAATCTGCCAACTGTTTTGCAAAGCTCTCATCATTTGCAGTTTCTCCTGCTTCATAACGCAGGTTCTCAAGTAAAAGAACGTCCCCTGCTCCAAGCGCCTCTGCTTTTGCCTGTGCATCCGATCCTATAACGTCTTCAGCCATAAAGATGTCTCTTTTTATCTTTAGTAAAGAATGTAGTCTTTTTGCCACGGGTATCAGTGAAAACTTCTCTTCATACTTCCCCGGCTCCGGTCTTTCATAGTGTGAGGCCAAGATGATCTTGCAGTCTCTGTCTATACAGTAACGGATCGTCTGCAAGGCAGAACGTATCCGTCTGTCATCTGTAATATTTCCAAACTCATCTTTGGGGACATTAAAGTCACATCGTATAAATACTCTTTTACCGTCTACTTCTAAATCTTTTAATGTCTTCAAACTATGCTTCCTTGCTTATGTGTATTGCCATGTCAACCAGACGACATGAGTATCCCCATTCATTGTCATACCAGGAGAGTACTTTTACCATCTTCCCGCCTATCACCTGGATCGTATCCAATGGCACCACAGTACTCAGTACTTCACCTACGAAGTCTTGAGACACTCTGTACTCTTCATCCACACCCAAAATACCTTTATGTGAACTTTCACTGGCCGTTTTAAATGCTGCTTGTACCTCAGCTACTGTAACATTTTTGTGTAAAGTGACTGTTAGATCAACCATAGAAACATCCGGTGTTGGTACACGAATGGCTTGTCCGTTGATCTTACCTGCAAGATTTGGTAATACTTTTGAGATGGCTTTGGCTGCACCCGTGGTTGTAGGCACCAGGTTCACTGCCCCTGAACGCCCTTTTCTTGGATCTTTTTTGTGTTTACCGTCTAAGATAGGTTGAGAAGAAGTATAGCTGTGTATCGTAGTCATCAAACCATTTTCTATGCCAAAGGCATCATCGAGGACTTTTGCTACGGGAGCCAAACCATTGGTTGTACACGAAGCATTTGAAACGATCGCCTGACCTGCATACTCTTCAGCATTTGCACCCAGTACAAAAGTTGCCGTATCATCTTTCGCCGGTGCAGAGAAGAGTACTTTTTTGATACCATTATCCAAATACGGCTGTACTGATTCTGCAGTCAAAAATGCCCCTGTACATTCGAGTACAAGTTCTACACCGCAAGAAGCAAAGTCGATCTTTGACAAGTCACGCGCTGCAAAGATCTTTGCTTTGGTCTCACCGATGTTAAGGTAGCCATTGACAACAGAAACATCGTTGCGGTTACCATGTACAGAATCATACTTTAGGTTATACTGAAGCATCTCTTCTGTTCCGGAAGCATTGACTGCGACAAGCTCTACATCGTCTCTATCTGCGATGATACGCGCCACACATCTACCGATTCGCCCAAGTCCGTTAATTGCTACTTTTACAGCCATACTTTCCCCTTTTGGTGACCTTTATGCTTTTTATGCTAAAATTGCGTAATTTTACACTAAATGAGGTTATCTTTTGGTTAAACAAGGCAAGCAGGTGGTAGCGATGTTTGGAGGGAGTTTCGACCCGCCACACATCGGACATCAGGATATCGTTGAAAAAGCGGTCAAAAGTTTGGATATCGAGAAACTGCTTGTTGTGCCAGCCTACTTAAACCCTTTTAAAACAGTTTCACTGGCCTCTGCAGCCCAACGTTTAGCCTGGTGTCATACACTCTTTGACACTTTGGAAAATGTGACTGTAAATGACTATGAGATACAAGAAGGTAAGAGTACGACCACCGCACAAAGTATAAAACATTTTAAGCAAAGCTATGATGTGAAGTATCTCATCATAGGGTCTGACAACTTGTCAACATTGACAAGGTGGCATGCATTTGATTGGCTGAATGAAACGATCATTTGGGTGATCGCAACACGGGATGATCATCATTTAGATACGGATGGGCTGAAAAACTGGGAAATACTGCCCATAGAGGCGGCCGTCAGTTCAACCCAAATAAGAGAAGAAAAAGAGTTACGATTCATTGACATAAAAATCAGAGAATCTGTCAAACATATATTAGAAGGATAAGCATAAATGACAATAGAAGAAAGAATAGCAGGTATCGTTGAAATACTTGACGATAAAAAAGCTGAAGAGATAGAAGTATTTAACCTACAGAATGCAGATTACATCGCAAAACGTGTAGTCATAGCAAACTCACTTAACGGTAAACACACCATTGCACTTTTTGAGCATCTTAAAAAGGGACTCAAAGAACAGGGGGATGTATTTCTTGCTTCAGATGTGAGTGATGAGTGGGCCGTGGCGGACTTGGGTGACATCCTTATTCATATTATGATACCTGAGTACAGACAGCGTTATTCACTTGAAACATTTTTAAGCGAACTTGTTGAAAACCAGAAAAAGAAAGATATTGATCCTGCGTAATTGACCATTCTTTACATTGTAGGGTGTGTGAATACGTACCCTACAGTAGCATTCTCCAAATATCCTCATAACGAGAACCTCCAAGCAAAGAAAAAATCACAAAAACAATAGACACAAGCAGCGGCGAGAAGATAGCCCACCAAACATAACGGTCACGCAGCATATAATAAACAATGCTTCCCCAGGCAAAAAATCCTAAAACAATATTGGCTATTTTTAAAGGGAATATGGCTACCGACACACGAAATCCAATCCATAAAAGATAAAGCAAAACAATAAAACTTCCCAAAGTGATGAAAAGTTTTTTAAGATCTTTGTTTTTATTGTAAGTCACAAACATCATGACAAATGTTGCTAAAATTGCTAAAATAATCAGCGCTTTCATAAAATTTTCTCCTGTAGCGTGGGTTTACAGCTTATCTACAACCTGAATTCCAAGTAACGCCAATCCCTGCTTGATGGTTTTTGCCGTGAGATCAGCCAACAACAAACGACTCATTTTCATTTTTTCATCCACACCCTCTTTGAGGATTGGGTTTTGTTCGTAAAAACGCATAAACAGAGTAACCAGGTCATACAAGTACGTTGTGATCTGATTTGGTGCTGCATCTACTGCGGCACGGTTAAGTACATCTTCAAAACGGAGTAACATCGTTGAGAGTCTGTGTTCCAAGGCATCACCAATGATGATCTCACCTTCTATTTTACCATCATATTTTCTAAAAATACTTTGAATTCTTGCATAGGCATACTGCATATATAAAGAAGTATTCCCTTCAAAACTGAGCATTTTGTCCCAGTTAAAAATATAGTTAGACTCACGGTTGATAGAGAGGTCGGCATATTTTACCGCGCCGATACCAATGATTTTTGCCAGAGCATCGATTTCCTGTTGTGAATAACTCTCCTTGTCTTTGATCGCATCTTTTGCTTTAACCATCGCTTCATCAAGTAGATCTATGAGTTTTACCGTACCGCCGTCACGTGTTTTAAAAGGCTTTCCGTTTGGATCCATCATCGTACCAAAACCAACATGTTCCAGCATGACCTCCGGGGCAACAAAATCTGCCTCTTTTGCCACTCTGAATACTTGTTTAAAGTGTCCGGCCTGCCGTGCATCTACTACATAAGCGATACGCCCTGCTTCAAGCTTTTGCGCTCTATAGCGCAGTGCAGCAAGGTCAGTGGTGGCATAAAGGTATCCACCGTCACCTTTTTGTACGATGACAGGGATCTCGTCACCCTCTAAAAATACACACTGTGCACCGTCACTCTCCTGCAGTGTTCCCTTTGCACGTAACGCTTCTACTACTGTAGGCAGATCATCATTATAAAAACTCTCAGCGCGTACATCATCACGGGTCAGGTGCACAGAAAGTTTGTCATACACTTCTTCACAGTGTCCCAAAGAGACATCAATGAACTTTTGCCAAAGTGCTAAACAGTGTGCGTCACCGCTTTGTATCTTGACCACATACTCTCTGGCTTTATCTGCAAATGCTTCATCTGCATCAAAACGTCTTTTAGCATCTTTATAGAACTGCTCCAGGTCTTTTAGACTTACCGAACCATCTTCCCCTATCATTTCAAGATACGCGATCAACATTCCAAACTGTGTTCCCCAGTCTCCAATGTGGTTTTGACGGATCACATCATCACCAAGATAGCTTAGAAGATTTGCCAGAGTATCTCCGATGATCGTTGAACGCAAATGTCCTACGTGCATCTGCTTGGCCATATTTGGTCCAGAATAATCTACCACGACTTTTACAGGTGTTTCACGTTTCTCTATACTCAGTCTACTGTCTTTCAGTGCATTTTCACATTGTGCGGCGATCCAAAGAGGATCAAGCCAAAGGTTGATGAACCCGGGCCCGGCGATCTCGGCTTTTGACAATACACCTGTAAGATCTAAATGATTTAAAATATCTGCAGCGATCTCTCTTGGGTTTTTCCCAAGCTTTTTGGAGAGTGCCATTGCACCATTGAACTGAAAGTCACCAAACTCTGCTTTGCTTGCATCTGTTACAGACATTGGCTCATGGTCTATACCTGCTTTGGAAAAAGCTTCTTTAATGACTTGATTGATTTGTGATTTTAATTTCATTTGTTTTCCGTATTTTTTCGTTCCCATGCTCTGCGTGGGAATGCATATACAGCATTATTGAGTAAGGGAAATTTCTTTGCTTAGAAAGCTAAGTATGCGTTCCCATCGAGACGATGGGAACGAGATTTAATAGTTTAAGCGTTTTCGCTTTTTTTATCTTCTGTTGACACTGCAACTTTTGGCTCTTCTTTTTTTGGCTCTTCTTTDGABGCAATTTCTTTHGGMTCTTCATCNTCNTCTTTHATHGCTTTTTTAAAGTCTTTAATACCTCTTCCCATACCTTTTGCAAGATCTGGTATCTTTTTTGCTCCAAAAAGAAGTACAACTATCGCCAATATAATTAGCATTTCTGGCATGCCTGGCATTCCCATATCAATCCTTTTATTTCGCTACTACGAGCATTAATTTGGATAATTATACACCATTATGTTTAATGTTAGTTATTTTTCAACCATTGTCTCACAAATTTTTCTTCCTCTTCTTCACTTTGCTTCAATCTGGCAGCTTTTGCCACAATAACAAAGAGCTTTGCAGCTTCATCTACCGTATCGTTAATAATAGTGAAATCATATTCACCGACTGCTTTGATCTCACTTTTTGCATTTGTGATGCGATTGACTATGACAGATTCATCATCCGTACACCTTGCACGAAGTCTTGTTTCCAAGGCTTCCAGTGTAGGAGGGGTGATAAAAACTGATGTCGTAATATCATTCATCTTGGCACGTACAAGTCTGTGCCCCTGTACATCGATATCAAAAATAACCAACTTCCCTTCATTCAGGGATTCTCTTACAGGTTTCAGTGATGTGCCATAGTAATTGCCATGTACTTCTGCATATTCAAGAAAATTACCTGCTTTGATATCTTCTTCAAACGCTTCTTTTGTGACAAAGAAATAATCCACACCATCTTCTTCTCCCTGTCTGGAAGCACGTGTTGTTGTCGATATAGAAAAATAATATTCACCTATCTCATCAGAAGCCGCAGAGATGATCGTACTTTTTCCTGCCCCGCTGGGTCCGGAAAGAACTAAAATGGCACCTTTTTGCATTAGTCATGATCCTCTAACTTTATATTCAATTCGATCTCTTTGCCTTTTAACAGTTTTTTCATTTTCTTTGGATCCAGACTTTCAAGGGCAAGGGCAACAGCATCCTCAATACTTCCTAGTTCATTTTTGCTGAACTTGGAGGCTTTTTTCTTTTTTTTCTCTGCTTTTTTCTTTTTTTCTTTGTGCTTCTTTTGACTTTTAGACTTACTTTTTTTACGTTTATCTGCTGGTTTTTCTTTATGCTTGACACTTAAAGCATCTATCATCTCTTCTTCCTTCAGAATTTCCAGGCCATCCGCCATCAGTTGTTCTGTGATCACTTCCACTTTACGTGCTTCATAATCTTCTTCACTCAAAAGTTCCAAAGCAAGATCTTCTTCCTCATCCATATCCAAAAGTGCTTTGATCTTTTCTATTTCATTACTGTTAAGAACTTCAGTATCATCCTCTTCTTCAAGCGTGAATTTCCATTCTTCTACCCCATCTTCTTTTTGAAGTTCAGGCCCCGCTTCCTCCGGTATCTCTTCTTGCAGTATTTCATCTTTATCAGCAGGCAAAGGAAAAATATCAGGCAGTTCTATCTGATCTTCACTTTCATCTTCTGTAGATAAAGGGAATATAGAATGTTTTTCCAAACTCGTATCCCCTATTTCTGTCAACTCTACACTTTCTATCACCTTGATGATCTGTGAAGGCAAAAATGGTTTTTTAATCGTCTCGTCGAAACCTTTTGCATCATCTGCGCTGTAAGCGATAAACACTTTTTGTCTTATTTTCCCCTCTTCCAGCAAAGTATCGACCTGCTCCACATAAGAAGAATCATCTACAAAAAGAAGGTCATACTTCTCTTCTCCTATGCCATCAACACTCTTTACTTCATCCAACACGATATCCTCATCCCGGGTACAAAGTGCAAGCATTCTAGAGACTAAAGGATTGTTGTTAATGAGTAATATTTTCATAGTTAGAACTCCGTAATATAGTGATATCATTATATTATAAATCTGGTTAGGGCTTGGTTGTTCAAAAAAGTGTAAAACATCTCAACCCCCAAATATACTTGCTTCCCTATCTTATAAACTTTAGTATAATACATAAAAGACAAAGGCAATACAAGTGAAAAAAATATTACTGTCTGTTTTATTATTATCACTGCTGTTAGGTACAGGGATAAAACTATTCTATGACAAGTACAACACACTAACAGATGAAATAGCTAGTTTAAGATCAAAAAATCAAGCGCTGGAAGACAACAACAGGCATACCAAAGAACAAATGGAAAACTATAGAAACGCGCTTATTGAAAAAAAGCTAAAAAAAGCCAAATTAAAACTTGCTCAAGCTTCTGTAAATACGATAATACCCTTAGGAGGAAGCAGCCTTAATGCACTACTCACTGCGAATGATATTCGAGATTACTGCCAAGAGGTAAAAGAGTTTAAGGCATTGGAAGCTTCCATATCTGGCTCTTCTGATCCTGAACTCTCTGAAGATGAAAAACACTTATGTGCCTATGATATTCAAAAAGAGCTATTGCATGCTTTAGACAAATATCCGAAAGACTCCGAAAAATGGATAAAAGATCAGTATAAAAAGATTGAGGATAAGGCTAAAGAAAAGATGGATAAATGGTTCTAAAAAACTCTAACGAAAATAGTCTTCTTCTTAGTTATGTTCAGATTTTGCGTGTTTTTTGAGAGGCGTACATCAGGTACGTTGAACAAAATCACGTGAAATATGAATATAAATAAGAAGAAGTGGTACACCCTACAGGATTCGAACCTGTGACCTTCGGTACCGCAAACCGATGCTCTATCCAGCTGAGCTAAGAGTGCACATTTAAAATGTAGTAGCGATATTTAGAGCGCAATTATAACAGAAGAATCTTTATTTTTCCAATAATTTCATAGGAGCAAATAATTCAAGTGCTTTAGCATTAGAGATAAAGGTATGATTATAAGGATGTTCAATCTCTATCGTTTCAAAATGTTCCAAAGGAAGATGTTTTTTAAGTTCTTTTGCATGCGAACCAAATAAAATGAGTTTGGGATGTTCTTCTTTCAATCCTCTTAGTAAGTGAGAGATAAAAGGTCTCCATGCTTTGACATGTTGAGAAGAACTTTTTTTATCTGTAAAAATAAGTGCAGTATTTAAAAGTAAGACCCCATTTTTTTCAAAATTAACTCTCAATGCTTCTATAGAATCGATCATCTCTGTTTTATCTAACATATGTATCGCTTCTTGCGAGGTATCATCTGTTGTAAGCCTTCCACTGGCTAGCAGTGCCATCTTGATAAAATTACGCAAAGAAGTTGCTTTATTGACCTCTTTACTCAAACCAGAAGCTGAAAATAGATTTTGTACTTTGGTATCTATAAAGGCATACCCTCCAGCACTCTCTTTTCTTGGATAAGGATCCTGTCCAAACAAGATATATTTTACTTTCTCTTTAGGAAGCGTATGAAAGGCGTTAAAGTAATTTTCTTTAGAAGGAAAGTAGTCCTCATCTTCTTCTAAAAATTTTTGATAGTATGCCTCAAGAGAGGCATAGGCTTCAGATAAAATGATATCCCAGGAGCCTTTGGACATTAATCTCTCTTTTTAAGTTTATCAAACTTGATAATAAGCTCTATCTTGCTTACAGGAATACCTAATTTTTCAGAGACAGATGCTTTACTTTCCCCTGCCTTGATGAGTTCCATCACAGCATCAAGCGCAGAGAAGTTTTCTATGACATCTGTCACTGCCACACGTGATGCTTCATAGTTTGCTATGGTGGTATCTTTCATCTCCAGTATCTCACCCAATTTTTTGTTTTCACTCTTTAATTTAGAGTTTTTACTTAAAAGTGTAAAAACCAGGACAAACAAAATTGTCACCAAACCTAAAATGAGTAGAGCTATTGTATCCATCTATGCAACCTCCATAATAATTAAAATTAAAAATACAAAACCCAGGTAGCCATTGACGGTAAAAAAGGCTTTGTCTATCTTTGTAAAATCTTTGTTGACAAGGTAATGTTCATACGTCAACATGACAGCAGCAAAAAGTACTGCCAGTTGTGCCCAGAAACCTGAACCTGCACTGTAGACAAAAAGTCCCCAGAATATGATCGCCAGAAGGTGAAATGCCCTCGCGATCCACATCGTTTTGGCTGCCCCGAACTTAGAAGGTATGGAGTGTAAGCCGTTGGCTTTATCAAATGCCATGTCCTGCAAAGAGTAGAGCAGATCAAATCCTGCAACCCAGAACATTACACCTGTTGCAAGGTAGACAGACCATAAGGTTATCTCACCACTCACGGCCACCACACCTGCAATAGGAGCCAATCCTAAGCTAAGCCCTAATATGAGGTGTGCCAGGGAAGAAAAACGTTTGAACAGAGTATAGGCTCCCAGTACAGCCAAGATAGGAAGAGAGAGTTGAAAGGCTAAAGTATTCACAAAATATGCCACCATGATAAACAGCAAGGCATTGATAAGAATAAACCCGATCATCTGGGCATTGGAAACTCTTCCGTCTACGGAAGGCCGACCTTTTGTTCTGGGGTTAAGGATGTCAACATCTCTGTCAAGATAGCGGTTGACACCCATGGCAAAATTACGTGCCGTTACAGCAGCCAGTGTACCCAAAAATAACAATTTCCATCCAAACCAACCCGAGCCACTGTCATTGTAAGAAGCAACAAGCATGGCAATAAAAATAAACGGTAAGGAAAACACGGAATGTTTGAACATTACCAGTTCAGAAAAATCAGAAAACAATTTTTTAAGCTTCAATAAAACTCCATTGTAGGGTGAATTTAGGGGTGACGAATTTTTAATTTACTGTTGAGCGACCAGGCAATAACCAGTGTTAACATACCGATCACGTAAGGGTTGGCAATAATATGATACGCATACAGAAGATAAAGTATCCAAAGAAGTATAGCGCCAAGCGGTGTGGGTACCCCTACAAAATATTTTGCAGCTTCCCCTGCTTCTACACTTATATTGAATTCTATCAGTCGTCTCAATCCGGCTATGATATAAAAGATAAATATCAATCCCAAGATCAATTGTGCAGTACCCGAGCTGTTCTCTGTGATCGCATAATAGAGTAAAAAGGACGGCATGATTACAAAAGAGACAAAGTCTGCAAAACTGTCAACCTGTATTCCAAATTCGGTAGATAGATTATATTTTCTTGCTACTTTTCCATCTGCAATATCCAAGGCACCGGCTATCCATGCTAAAATGATCGCCGTAAAATAATCTCCATGTACAATAAAGTGTATAGCGATCAAGCCTGCTGCAATGTTAGCAAAAGTGATCAGGTTTGCAATATTAAAACGATTGTTTTTATCGAAGAGATTCATTGATACTCCAAAAATATAATTATATATTTTACCCTCTTAGCACTTAACCCTTAACACTTAGCACTATCTTGTTATGATTACACCATGACAAGCATCAAACAATTAGCACTTATTGGTCCTACTGCATCCGGCAAAACAGCACTTTCCATTAAAATAGCACATCAGATGAATGCCCATATCCTCTCTCTTGATTCTCTTTCTATCTACAAAGAGATAGACATTGTCTCTGCTAAACCCAGCAGGGAAGAACGTTCAGGCATAAAACATTTTGGGATTGACTATCTCTATCCTGATGAGAATTTTGATGTTAGCATCTTTATAAAGCTTTACCATGAAGTCTATACACAATGTTTAAAAGAGAGAAAAAATCTCGTCATTGTGGGAGGAACAAGTTTTTACCTCAAAATGCTTATTGACGGAATCTCTGAACTTCCTGACATCTCTACCCAAACAAAAAAAGAAGTACAAAAACTTTTACTGAATATTGAGACGACCTATGCTTTTCTCTATGATCTTGATAAGACTTATATGAGCAACATTGAATCTACTGATAGTTATCGTATAGAAAAAGTGCTAAACATTACTGTCGAAACAGGTTTAACGCCTACTGAATACTTTAATGCACATCCTCCCAAACCTACCATTACCTCGCCTCTTCCTATCTATCAGATCGTATGGGAGAGAGCCTTACTGCGTGAGCGTATCGCCTTGCGTACAAAGATCATGGTAAACGATGGTCTTATAGATGAGATCTGTATGCTTGAAAAAAAGTATACACGCAGACCACACTGTATGAAAGCTATCGGGATCAAAGAGACTTTAGCTTACCTGGATGGGGTATATGATAAAAAAATGCTTATAGAGAAAATTATTACGAACACAGCAAGACTTGCCAAAAGACAAACAACATTTAAYAATTCTCAVTTTGATAATGTGATAAAGGGGAATVTHGAAGAGTTGGAGAAGATGTTACTGTAGGGTGCGTGATTACGCACCCTACATTGTTTTAATATCCGCTGGCAGAGATCATATAGTACAAGTACGATACAAGCGGCTGCACATAGAAGATAGCTGTCACTGTCGCAAATGTTGCAAGACCGATGATCACCATCAGTGGTCTTGAAATATTATAGTAAACAGTATCTACATCTTTGACCGGATCCATAAGGAACATGTAAACGATGAGTTTCAAATAGTAGTATGCTGCGATCGCAGAGTTAAGTCCCATGATGACAGCCAACCAGATGTACCCGGCATTTACCGCAGCCTGCATCACGTAGATCTTACCCCAGAATACTGAGAATGGAGGTACCCCTGCAAGTGATAACATAAAGATTGCCATGATCACTGCACCCATAGGCATGATCTGAACAAGCCCTGAAAACTTTTCAAAAGGATGATCATGACGACTGTTAAATCTTCTCTTTTTGTGACGGGAGATCCATAACATAGCAAATGCACCAAGGTTAGTAAACATAAAGAGTGCATAGTAAAGGAATATACTTGTATTACCTTCTGTTGTATCTAAAGCCAATGCCGCCATGATGAAACCGGCATGTGATATAGATGAGTATGCAAGCATACGTTTTACATCATTTTGTACCAATGCCATAATGTTTGCAAGTGTCATAGTAAGTACTGCGATCACTAAGATAACAATTCTGATCCACTCAACACCCAGGTCAATGTACATACCAAAGATCCTGATACTCACAACAAATGCAGCGATCTTTGGAACCACTGACATATACCCGGCCAATGGTGCAGAAGCACCTTCATAGACATCCGGTGCCCATGTATGGAAAGGGAAAAGAGAAAGCTTAAATGCAAAGGCAACCAGCAACAATACGGAGGAACCGAAGATAGCGATCATCAGTCCTGTTTCATTCATACGTGTCGCCATAACTTCTGCTACTTTGTAAAGTTCTACTGAACCCGTTAGTGCATAGACTACTGCTGAACCCATAGTAAAGAATCCTGCTGCAAGTGCTCCCATAGTAAAGTACTTCACTGCTGCCTCATAAGAGTTAGCTCTGTTGTGAAGTGCAATAAGCGTATAGAGTGACAGGGAGGCAGTCTCAAGTCCTACAAAGATCAGAATGAGGTTGTCTGTAGCCACCATGAACTGGAATCCTGCGATCATAAATAAGAAAAGTGCAAAGAATTCAGGATAAGAATATTCATGGAATCTTTTTGACGTCAAGGCCAAGGGGATAAAGAGCATTGAACCACCGATGATCATCAATTGTGAAATAATCGAAATACCATCGATAAGCATGACATCAAAGAAACCGCGTTCATTGACATTCAATCCCAAAACTGCACCGAAGTCGATAAAGAGGACAAGGATCGTCAACATGACGTAGAGTGACTTGTGTAACTTGTCATTGAGCAGGTCAATGATCAGAATGATCAAACCGCCTGCAATAGCAATAAGCATAGGGGCAAGTGTGATAAGGTTTAGACTTTCTAAACTGACATTAATAGGCTCTAACATTATTTTGCCTCCTTAACAGATTTTGGTACTTTTATCATATCTTTGGCCTCTTTTGTTATGGCTTTTTCATCCATAAATACTAATAAGGCATTAACCGAGTTGTCTATAGGTCCCAATACCGGTTTAGGATACACACCTAACCAGATAACAATAGCTACCAATGGGATAAGAGACCATGTTTCTCTCGTATTAAGGTCTTTTAATTTTTTGTTCTCTTCCTTGTCCAATGGACCAAAGAAAGTAAATTTCATGACTCTAAGCATATAAACTGATCCAAGAATAATAGAAGTACCTGCCAGGATGGTCATCATAGGTGATACTTGGTAGAAACCAAGAAGTACAAGAAACTCACCTACAAAACCGATAGTGAGCGGTAAACCCACAGATGCCATGAGCATAATACCGAAGATGATAGCAAACTTAGGCATCACTGCTGCCAATCCGCCAAACTCAGACATAAGTTTTGTCTGTCTTCTCTCATAGATCATACCTACAAGCATAAACAGCGCACCCGAAACGATACCGTGTGATAACATTTGGAACACTGAACCTGAAAGTCCCTCTGCATTCATGGCAAAAAGACCAAGCATAATAATACCCATATGTGACACTGAAGAGTATGCAATAACCTGTTTAATATCTTTTTGTGCATAGGCGATCATCGCTGTATAAATAACCATGATCAAAGACAACACTGCAATAGGCGTGATCGCCATTACCGATGCATCAGGGAACATTGGAAGTGAAAATCTCACAAATCCGTAGGTACCCATCTTAAGAAGTACCGCTGCAAGTATCACAGACCCGATCGTTGGTGCCTGACCGTGTGCATAGGGGATCCAAGTATGAAATGGGAACATTGGTACTTTGATAGCAAATCCTATAAAGAATGCTGCGAAGAGCCATAGTTGATAATCAACAGGCAGAACCAAGGCATACCAGTCGGTAATAGAGAAGCTCCAAACACCTGTAAGGCTATGATAAAGATAGGCTACAAATAGCATACCCACAAGCATAATAAGTGATCCCGTAAAGGTATAAAGGAAGAACTTAATAGAGGCATAGATTCTTAACGGCCCGCCCCATGCACCGATGATATAAAGCATCGGAACCAGTGAAAGCTCCCAGAAGAGATAGAAGATGATCGCATCAAGTGCAACAAATACACCGAGCATAGTCATTTCCAGAAAAAGAAGTGTTATGATCATATTTTTAATGTTCTTCGTTTCACCCATACTTACCATACCGACCAGCGTCATCAATGTTGTCATAAGAATAATAAACAAGGAAATACCGTCAACACCAAGATAATAGGAGATACCCATATCAGGTATCAAAGGAATCATCTCTACAAACTGCATTCCTGCATTTGCTGTATCAAAACTGAACCATAACCATAAAGAGAGCAAGAATGTTATCATTGTAACGGTAATACCGTATGCTCTTGCACTCTCTTTATCTACTACAAATCCTAACAGTCCTGCAACTGCCGGAAAAAACACCAATATACTTAAAATATTATCCATTTCGACCCCCTAAACTAACATCGCTGAAATCGCAGCGACCACCAACAGTATAACAGCACCTAGAGCCATCCAATTCAGATAGTTGGAAAGGTTACCTGTCTC
Source organism: Sulfurovum sp. (assembly GCA_002733215.1). Lineage (GTDB taxonomy): Bacteria > Campylobacterota > Campylobacteria > Campylobacterales > Sulfurovaceae > Sulfurovum. The sequence goes on from NVUY01000004.1 coordinate 132,369, forward strand.
CATCCTTCTTGTTTTATCGCCCGTGTTATAGAAGAATCTGGCAATATTATCTACCGTTGCATCTACTATTTTTAAATCTACTTTTGTCCAGAGCATTTCAGAGATCATCATATACGGTTTAGTAATGAAGTTTTCATAAAATACAGGTACATAGTATTGATTGATAAGCAATTTATAGAAAAATCCATTTGCTGTTTTTTCATCCGGTTTAAATGCATGTTCACCTGTTCTTGCATATTTGAAATAAGCCAAAGCGATACCCGATAATGCGATAAAAACAACCAACAGTATAAGCCATACAGCGAGATGGTGTGTGTGATCACTCATCTCATACTGTACACTCTCACCTATTTTGTAAATAAATGCTTTATACTGATTCATGAACAGACCTGTGATCATCGCGAGTATCGCCAATGGAGACATCGCCACAAGTACAAATTTATACATTTCGTGAGGGTCGAAACCAAGTGCTTTATAACGCTCCTCACCATGGAATGACAAGAATACTTGTCTGAACGAATAAAATGCTGTCATACCCGCAGTAAGAACAAGGATCCCCCATAAGACATAAGTACCTTCATTAAAGGCTGTCTCAATAATGGCATCTTTTGAATAGAACCCTGCAAAGAATGGTAAACCGGCCAAAGCAATAGAGGCAATGGTCATATAGATCCATGTACCTCTCATCTTCTTTCTAAGTCCACCCATTTTAAAGAGGTCAAGTTCATCGTGCATGGCATGCATGACGTTACCTCCTCCAAGGAAGAGAAGCGCTTTAAAGAATGCGTGTGCTGCAAGGTGGAAAAGTGCTATCCAGTAAGCACCAAGTCCCGCTGCGGCAAACATATACCCTAACTGTGAAAGTGTAGAATAAGCAATAATTCTTTTTAAGTCACGTTCGACCAGTGCCATAGATGCGGCGTAGAATGCAACAAATGTACCTAAAGAAGCGATAAAGAAGGATACACCTGCAACTGCTTCCATAGAGTAGAGTGGATTTGCTCTGATCACCAGGAAAACCCCTGCTGTTACCATCGTCGCGGCGTGGATCAATGCAGAAACCGGTGTAGGCCCTTCCATCGCATCTGTCAACCATGTATGAAGCGGGAATTGCGCTGATTTACCCATCGCACCAATAAAGAGTGCAATCGCTGCCCACATTAAGACACTGTCACTTAGGTATGGAAGCTGTGCAAATACAACGTCGTACTGTAAAGAACCTGTGTTCCAGTAAAGAATAAAGATACCGATCAGCATTCCAAGGTCAGCAATACGGTTCATAATGAACGCTTCGTTTGCTGCCCATGATGGAGAGATGGAAGGATTGTCTTCTCTTTTCTGGTCTGGCTTGTGGTACCAAAAACCAACAAGTAACCAAGAACAGACACCCACACCTTCCCAACCAATGAAAAGACCCAGGAAATTATCTGACATAACCAGTATCATCATAGAGAATACGAAAGCCGAAAGATATGAGAAGAATCTGTTAAAACTCTTATCATGATCCATATATCCGATCGCATATATATGTACAATGGTAGAGACCAGAGTGACTACTGTCATCATCGTGACAGAGATCTGATCAATGACAAAACCAAATCCTACATTTAAGTCTCCGGCGCTGATCCAGTCCATCATTCTTACCTGTACTACAGTACCGGTTGTATAGAGGTTGTATGCCAATATTGCCGAAGCGAGGAAGGAGAGACCAATCAATGCAGAACCTATAATACCCACAAAGATCTTTCTTTCACTCATACCAAACAAAGCTGCAAAAAGAGAGCCGACAAACGGTGCAAAAAGTGCTATATATACTAAATTTTCCATTATTAACCTCTCATAGTTGCCAGGTCGTCAAGATCAAGACTTCCATGTTTTTTATACAATACAATTAAAATACCGAGTCCGACTGCCACTTCACTCGCTGCAACCGCAATGATAAAGAATGCAAACATTTGACCTGTAAGATCATTATAGTAATGTGAGATCGCTGCAAATGCAATATTTACTGCATTCAGCATAATCTCTGTTGCGAAGAAGAGCATCAAAAGATTTCTTCTTCTAAGTACCCCGACCAATCCTATGGAAAAGAGTATTGCTGACACGACAAGGTAGTGAGAAAGACCTATCATTTTTCATCCTTTTCTATCATAATTTCATCGTCTGCACTCATATCTTCAGTAAGACTGTCATCCATTTTCTTACCTGCGAGCATGATACCTGCGATCATTGCCACAAGTAACATCAGTGCTGCTACTTCAAAAGGTACAAGATACTTGGTGAAAAGTACCATACCTACATCCTGTGCATTACCTACCCCTTCATGCATAGGGTACAGTGCCTGTATACTTTCTGAATAAATAGGTGCTGCGAACATAAGTACCAGTACCAAAGCAGTCATGCCGCCAAGTACAAATACCACCGCATTGCTTGTATTTTTCTCTTTGATATCTCTGGTTGCATCAAAGAACATCATCGCAAATGAATAAAGTGCCATAATAGCCCCTACATAGACAACGAGTTGAACCACACCAAGGAAATCTGCACCCAGGATAAAGAAAAATCCTGAGATCAGTACCATACCTGCCGCCAATGATGTCATGGCATATAAAATGTTTTTACTCATGACCGTGACCGAAAATAGTCCTATGGTCAAAACCGAAAAGAGATAAAAAGCAAATCCTTCTATTGTCATTAAAGATGCTGCAAAATTTTCTAACATATCATCCCCTCCCTAGTACGCTAATGGCGTTTGTTTAATATTTTCATCTGCATTCGGAGATACGGCACCAAATCCATCGTACTCTTGCTGCAAATTCAGTTTGTCGATAGGGGTTAACATATCTTCAAAAAGTGAGAAGCCGGCTCTTTGCTCTGAAGCATTTTCATAACGTGGTCCATGCACAATAGCAAGTTCCGGACAAACTTCTGCACAATACCCGCAGAAGATACAACGACCGAAGTTAATGGTATATTCACTGACCTCTTTACGTTGTGCTTCATCATATCTCGTATCCATAGAGATACAGTTTGAGATACAGATCTTTTCACAAAGTCCACATCCGATACATCTGTAATTCCCGGATTCAAGAAGAATAAGCATCTCATGGATCGCCCTGTATCTTGGTGAAATAGGCAGCTTTTCAAAGGGATACTGTATCGTAGCCATATCATTTGCAAAAAGTGCTTTCAGCATTGCCTTCATGGTTACCCCAAGTCCTACAAAAAGTTCACCTTTAAATGTTCTTTGTACCACTTGAACAAACTGAGCCATACCCTTTTCAGGTTTTGTTCCCACATCAAGTGTTTTGTAGTTTTGTGTGCCTACATTTCTATTTTTAAATTGTTCTAAACTCATATCTTCTCCCTTATATCAGTATCACTAATGCAGTGATCACAATATTGATCATTGCGATCGGCATTAATACTTTCCAACAAAGCCACATCAACTGATCTGGTCTAATATGCGGCCATGATGCTCTTACCCATAACATTAAGAAGAAGAAAAATGCGATCTTCAACATAATGAACAACCATCCCAATGCGCCCTCTGCATCATATCCACCCAAAAATACCACTGATGCAATAATCGCAACCGTAATCATGTTCGCATATTCACCGATGAAGAACATACCCCATCTCATACCGGAATACTCTGTCGCATACCCTGAAACAATTTCTGCCTCATGCTCAAGAAGATCAAAAGGAGTTCTGTTCGTCTCAGCAAAACCTGCGATGAGGAAAAGGATAAATGCTACCGGCTGCTGCCAGATAAGCCATGAACCAATACCGCCTGCCTGATAATCATTAAAATCAACAAATGATAATGAACCTACCAACATGATCGGTGCCAGGATAGAAAGACCGGTCACTACTTCATAAGATAAAAACTGAATAGCCGTTCTTGCTGCCCCGATAATTCCCCATTTATTTGACTGAGACATACCGGCAAGCAAGGGACCATAAAGTCCTGCTGCCATCATACCCAGTACAAACAAAAGACCAACGTTCAAGTCAGATGCGATAGACGGTACAAAAGTACCTCCAAGCAAAGGAATGAATTCTGGAATAGTGAAGTCCGGAAAAACTGGTACCGCGGACAAAGCAATAAATGCCGTAGCCGCAGTAATAATAGGTGCGATCATAAAGATAAGTTTATTTGCATTCTGTGGAATGATGTCTTCTTTAGTAAAAAGTTTAATTCCATCTGCCGCAATTTGCAATAATCCATAAGGTCCTACATGCATGGGTCCAAGGCGTCTTTGCATGAATGCCAGTACTTTTCTTTCTATAAATGTACCAAATCCGGCCAAAGCCGAAAGTACAGCCAGGATGATCACCGCTTTAATGATGACACCCGTAGCTGTGACTTGAGGTAAATTTTCTACTACGTGTCCTGCTAGTGTTGTTTCCATATTACACCTTTCTCAATGTTACTATTTGATATCTAGACTCGCCAAAGAGGCCATATACATCTTCTGCAGCTCTAAAATCCGGTACTTTTACAATATCACCCAAGATCTTTTCATCTGCAACGACATCTAAAGTAATACTTCCATTTTCAAATACTACTTCCACTTTGTCCCCTAAAGTCTCTGCCTTTTCTACAGATGCATACAATGCAAATGTTTCAAAAATTTCATGAGACTTGTCTGTAAAGTCATTGAATTGTCTGGCAGGATTACATCTGTATGCGATCTCCCCCTCAAGTACCAAACTTTCATCAAACTTCTCTACTTCCGGTAGATCTGCTTCTACATTATTTGTTTCTAATGTATATCCACGGTTATCTACACCCTGGTTCGTAAATGCATTTGGCAAAGAGTCAAACTCAACAGCTTTGAAACCTCTGTCTACTGGTAACATGGCTGTCCAGTCAATCGTCTCTTCCGGTGCACCTACAAGTGCTTTCATAAGGTCATTTAATTCATACCCTGCATACTCAAGTGCTGCATTGGTAGGAAGAACTCTTTTCCCTATATTTGTCAATGTCCCTTCTTGCTGGTTCATTGCAGGCATATCAAGATCACCTATTCCAAGTGCAGAAAGTTTAAAATCACCATTTTCATTATATCCAACGGTATAACCGCTTGCATCATCATCAAGATCACAGATAAGTGCCACACCCAGTGCATTTGACTTAGGAGGTGTCATCACCACAGTGATGTCACAAGTTGCTTCAACAAGTGCCACAAGTTTTGCGATGTTCTCTGCTTTGTCGTGGAAGTAAAGATCTTCACCCAACATCATAGAGAAAGACTCTTTCTTCTTCATCATTTTTGCAAACACATCATCAAACTTGGAAGCATCACCGCCAAGTAGGTCAACCAATCCGTTTGTCATCACTGTGATCTCTTTTTCAACCATCTCAGTGACTTTTTTGGATACTTCTTCCTCTTCGCCTGTCTCTTCATTTAAAACCATCTCTTTAACGGTTTTTACTTCTTTTTCTTTAATGGTCTTGGTCTCAGACTTTTTAAAGCTCTCGATGTACTCTTTTACATCGGATGGAAGTTTGTCTTTATCTGCAAACAGATCAAGCACCAGATAAAGTGCCGCTTCTTCAAGACCAACCTTGTGATTGAATATTTCTACATTTTTACCAAAACCGGGGATGAGTGTGTCTCCCACCGGGTGAAAGTAAAGTCCTGCACCTTTGTTAAGCTTTTGTACGTTATTGAACGCATGTTTAAGTGCCGGAGAGTCATTTCTGAGCGCGGCACCAATAGAGATAACAAAGTCCGATTTTTTCATCATCGCATCTGTATCTGTGGTCCATAGTGAATTCCCGGAAGCTGCTTCATAATGCGCTAAAAATTTCTGGAATGCTCTTACTTCAGGGTTGTAAAGTTTAAGTCCCGTTTTTTCTTTAAGCGTTTGAAGCATCATGGCTTCTTCATTTGTGATCATAGAGTTGAAACGCAGCGTCTCTGCTTTTTTGAAAGCTTCAAGAGCCGCAGAAAATGCTGCTTCATCTTTACTCACATTTGCATTTTCAAAATCATAGGCAAAACGTGCTGAACCGTCAAGTGAAACATAAGACCATTCATTGGTGATACGGAAAATTTTGTCAGCTCTGTTCTCGATAGACGTAGGTTTGACTTCATAATAGATCTGTGCACCGTCACTTGAATGTGCTGCCACTGCCGGTATCCTTTTTAAGTCCCAGGCATTTGACGTATAGACAAAGTCACGAGACACCAAAGCACCAACAGGACATACGGCGATACACTCGCCACAGTCAGAACAGTTGGTGAATTCTGTACCGTTACTCGGAGCGATCACAGACTTTTGAAGTTTATTCCACATAGAGTAGGCATCTTTTGGCATAGTCGCTTTGTAGCCCTTGTCAAGTTCTGCTCCGCCACGTTTCACTGTTGTGATCGCGGAGTCACCTATCATGTCTTTACAGACAGTCGTACAACGCTCACATACGATACAAAGACCCGGATCGTAATGCAGTACTGAAGACCAGTTCACTGTTTCACGTTTAGTGTCCGGGATCATATAAGACTGTGAATCAACAGCAAGTTCAAGTGTATAGTTTTGCAACTCACACTCACCGGATTTATCACAGACACCACACTGAAGCGGGTGGTTTACGTCATAGACTTCCATGATCGCTCTACGCTCTTCAAGAATGTTCGGCGTGTCGGTAGTGACATCCATACCTTCTTTGACTTTTGCGTTACAGGCATACACCTGTTTCCCGTCTGCTTCTACCAGACAGATACGACATGCCAGTGTTGGCGAACATCTTGTCAGGTAACATATAGCGGGGATAAAAACATCGTTGGCACGAGCAGCATTGAGGATAAATTCACCCTCTTTTACCTTAAACTCAGTACCGTCGATTTTGATAGTAATCATATTATCTACCGTTTGTACTTCACTCATATTAGCTTCCTATCTTTGAATTTTCTTGCATAATTTCTAATCTGCTAAACCTGTAAGAGGATACCAAAGGGGCACTTAATCCCATGTCATAGCAAGGATTCAGTGCAATGGTTCCTTTCATAGACGTATCAATCTTAAACACACGTTTAAACGTCACGCCATCGATAATAAAAGATATACTTTCACCATCCGATAATTTCGTTGCTGTTGCAAACTGCTTTGAACCTGACAAAAATACCTCTTCTGTTATAGGTTCACACTTTGATGTAAACGCGGAGAACTGTTCTTTGGGATTACACTGATAGACGATTGCGCCATCAAAACCATCAAGCTCTGCTATCTCATCCAAGGTTTCATTCAACGCTGTTTCCTGCTCAGATAAAAGATACCCTCTATGCTCTGTACCCACCGTATCAAAATAATCAGGAAGCGAGTCAAACTCTAGTGCTTCAAAGCCTTTGTCCGCCGGTAGTGCCTTCGTATACTCTATCGTATATTCGGCATTGAGTCCCAGTGCATTTGCAATGTCGTTTAACACATACCCACCATAAGGCAATGCCACATTCATGGGTACAACACGCTTGTCATTTGTTGTCAATGTTCCTTCTTGCTGATTCAGTGCCGGCATATCCAGATCACCATCACCCAAGGCAGAGAGTGTAAAGTCAGCAGCAACGTTATATCCTACTGTTAACCCTTCTGCATCATCGTCCAGATCACAAATAAGTGATACACCCATCGCATTTCCTGCAGGGGGCACACAAACTACATTGAAGTCTGCATATTTCTCTAAAAGTGCAAGAATTTTTGCTATCTGTGCTGCTCTTGGATGTGCATAAAGGTCTGACCCGACCACTAAGGAGAATCCTGATTTTTTAATCAATGATTTACGAAGTGCTTCAAGCTCTTCTTCCCCTACATTAGACTCTGCACTCAAGTTACCTATGTCTAAGTCTGATAAAAATGATTTTACTGATTCCGGTACGTCAATTTCTCTTAGTAACATCTCTACTAAAAGTGCTGATACACCCTCTTCTGTCCCAGCTTCATACTTGATGAACTGTGTCACAATGTTTTTCATCTCAAGATCTTCAAGCGGATGCATGTAAGCAACACGTGCTCTATGCCATTTGCTTGCCATATTGATATGATACTTCACCGTCGGAGAGTCATCATATATTTTGGTCCCTAAAACAATCACTGCTTTAGATTCAGAAATACCTTTAAGCCTCCCGGAATAAAGCGTTTTACCAGTCACTTCAGCATACGCTTGCATGAACTTTTGATAGGCTCTTGCTTCACCTGAAATGAGTTTGACACCCGTTTTCTCTTTGATCTTTTGCAAGATCAACGCTTCTTCGTTAGTGATTTGCGGGGCAAAAAGTATGCTGTCTGCATTTTTAACAGCTTCTACTGCTGCTGCGAAAGCTTTGGCATCCTTACTCACATTTTTGTTGTCATAGTCAAAACCGTATCTACCCGCACCACAAAGTGAAGTAAATTCAAAGTTGTTGGTCATACGGTAGATCTTGTCATGCTTGACTTCATAAGTCATTTGACATCCGCCGCCACAATGAGGACAGGCAGAAGGTATTTTTTCAAGTTCCCAAGCATTTGTTGTATATTTAAAGTTCGTGTCTACCAATGCACCCACCGGACACACCGCTGCCGCTTCACCCAAAGAAGCATAGTTTTTCTCTTTTTTGATGTTCACGATCGTTGAGGAGTAACCACCAAATTTAAGTTGCAGCGCTTCATCACCGGTAATTTCTGTAGATACCCTGACACACTTTTCACACATAATGCAGAGTGCCGGGTCATAAGAGACATGTCCCCAGTTTTCCACTGGTCTGTGCTGATCACGAGTGGTAAATATCTGCGTATCCACATCAAATTCCATCGTTTTATTCTGCAAGTCACATTCACCGGATTTATCACAGACACCACATTCTAAAGGGTGATTTACGTTGTAAAGTGTCATAATATTTTGACGCTCTTTGTAAAGTTCTTCTGTTTCTGTCGTGATTACAGCACCTTCTGTCGCTTTTTCCTGACAAGATAGTATCACTCCATCCACACCTTCCACATCGACAATACACATACGGCATGATGCGATAGGTTTTACTTTCGTAAGGTAACACATGGTAGGAATATAAATATCATTTTCACGTGCGATCTCTAATATGGTTTTACCAAAAGTGCTTTGACAGGTTTTACCATCTATGGTAAGCGTGATCGGCTTTCCTGTATTTATAGAATTATGTACGCTCATATTACACTGCCTCCCATCACACTGCTACCATCGAGATATAATAACAACGCATACATCTTTCCGCTTCAGCAATGGCTTCTTCACCTGTGAAACCTAAGTTTACTTCTTTTTGATTGTCTTTACGCTCTTCAGTTTCAAGTTTTTCACTTACTGCACGAGGAAGTCCAGGCATCCAGCCAGTGATCTTTTCATTTTTATCATAGACTTTGAGTTTAGCCAAGTGATCTTCCATGATCTCATCATCAAGAAGTGTACACTTGCCATCATAGATGTAACGAGACATCACAGAGGCTGCACGTCTAGCCTGTCCTACTGCATTCACAATGGTCATAGGTCCATACTCACAGTCACCCGCAGCAAAAAGCCCCGGACGTGTCGTCATATAATCTTTACCATTGGTTAAGATAGAGTTCCATGACGTCATTTCAAGCTCCCATTCCTCTGGAAGAATTTGTGTGTCAAGTGCCTGTGAAACAGCAGGTATCAGGTAGTCACACTCGATCTCAAAATCTCCATCTTCCATCTTCACAAGTTGTGCTCTGCCCCCATCAGGATCAGGTACAAGTTCAAACATATTGACTTTCAACTTAGTAATATTATCACCGTCATCAAAGATCTCTTCAATCGCCGAGTGGAAGATAAATTCTACACCCTCTTCTACTGCTTCATGATACTCTTCATAGGTCGTGTTACGAATGATCGTTTTTTCATCACGACGGTAAAGCATGATCACTTTTTTTGCACCTTCACGGATAGAACATCTTACCACGTCCATAGAGGTAAATCCACCACCCACACAGACTACTGTTTTACCTTCAAGTTCGTTAGATACTGGTGACCCGATATCATACTTGTGCCACAAGTTCACCTTGTCAAGCATATCGATCGCACCCCAGTAACCGCCCATCTTTGTGTTTTCATTGGCTGCACGTACTTTTTTTGAAAGCCTCGCACCAAAACCAAGCATCACTGCATCATACTCTTCATCTAATTCTTTAAGTCTGTCTGCTGTTACTCTATGGTTGTTCGTAATACTTACTGTCGGCATGTCCAGTACAAAATCAATATCTTTATTGTACTTGTCAATAGGCATTCTGTACTCAGGTACACCTACGGCAACTTCCCCGCCATTGACAGGCAGTTCTTCAAAAATATCAGCTTGAATACCTTCAAGTGCCAAATAGTATGCTGCGGTAAGTCCCGCAGGTCCTGCACCGATAATAGCAATTTTCTTACCATCATTACGTGCTGGTTTTGGTTCAGAAGGATGCAACCAAGGCACTTCATGGTCTGTTTCATAGTCAGCACCAATACGCTTAAGCTCCATGATTGAGATAGGTTCATCAAGATTCATACGACGACAAGCATCTTCACATGGATGAGGACAAACACGTCCACAGGTATGTGCAAGAGGCATTGTCTGTCTTGTTGCCTGAAGAGATTCGGTAAATACCATATCTCTTACCCCCTCAATGTATGCAGGAATGTCAACATGCGCCGGACACATATCGGTACATGGTGCTGTTACTTTAGCAATGTAAGAAGTATCTCCATTATAATGCTTGGAAGGGATTTGATCATCTATACATGTATCAAACTGATCTTTGTAATATTCCATCAGATCTAAAATAGGTTTAGGGACTGTTTTCCCGATCTCACACTTGGATGTTACCATCATGGTTTGAGAGATCTCTTTTAAATGAGTGATATCATCATGTGAACCCTCACCACGGGCAATTTTGTCGAGTAGGTCATAAAGGATTCTACCACCCCATCTACCAGGTGCACAGCGTCCACATGCTTCAGAATACTCCTGATACTGTGCTGCATACTGGTTTGCAAGTTCAACGGCATCTATATCTTCGTCAAAGATGGCTACCCCATCCCAACCTATAAATGCTTTTGACCCTGTGTCACCATGGTAAGTTTCAGGTAATTTAAAAGCTGTTTGACTCCATTCTTCGGATGGTTTATCACGGTTATCGATAAACTCATCTCTCCAAGTAGAGAATATTACGCCTGACATTACTCAGCCTTCTCTGTCTCGGCAGCAGCTGCCGCTTCTGCTTTTTCAACTGCTGCCAATTCAGCTGTAACTCTTGCTGTTTCTATTTTGTCAGCTCTTTCTTGTTTTGTTTTTTCATCTATTTTTTTAACAACAATGGTCCAGTCTACTTCGTTAAACTTTAGGGAATTCAGTAAATCATGTCCCGTGACCTTGACTACATCAGCAGATTTTTGAATAGAAGAGAAATCTCCTACTTCAAACATAAAGATACCTACTTCACCCACTTGAATACCTTTGTCAATAAGCTCAACCATTCTGTCATAAAAATCGTCTTTTAAGTGTCTTAAATCATATCTTTTCATTAATAGGTTCCTTTCTGAGCAAAGCCCATAAAAGACTCTTCAGCAGAGTGCTCTCGCGACTTGTCACTCTTAATATAAGTTTTTATATTTATCATATCCAACTCCTATCTGTCAACTTCACCGAATACGATATTGGTGGTACCAATGATCGTAACGACGTCCGCAATATATGTACCAACAAGAAGCTTTTGAAGCAGTCCTGTATGGAAAAAGCTCGGTGCTCTACACTTCAATCTGTAAGCATAAGGTTCACCTTCTGACTTGATATAGAAACCAAGTTCACCTTTTGGCGATTCAGTCGGTACATAGACTTCACCCTTAGGCGGTCTCATCCCTTGAGTAACAAGCACAAAGTGCTGCATCAATGCATAGTTTTGTGTCATGATCTCTTCTTTAGTCGCTGAAATGTACTGTGGCGCATGTGCCATAAGTTGTGGCTCTGTGTCCTTATACATAGGGATAAGCTGTCTGATGATACGTGTAGACTGTTTCATCTCTTCCATATACATCCTGAAACGACCATAAGAGTCACATCTGTCAGAAGTAGGAATGTCAAAGTCAAGTTCCGAGTACAGTTCATACGGCTCTTCTTTTCTAATATCCCACTTGACTCCGGAACCTCTAAGCATAACCCCGGTACAACCCCAGGAGAGCGCATCTTCTGCAGAGATAACTCCTACATCTTCAAGACGCATCTTCCAAATACGGTTTTCATTAAGAAGAGCTCCATAGGTATGCTCTACTTCATAATCTATTTTGTCACAAAATGCAGCGGCATTTTCCAACCAGTTTTGAGGAAGGTCAAGAGGTACACCACCGATACGTACAGCAGAGTGAGTCAACCTTGCTCCACAGTAATCTTCCATCAGGTCCATTGCAAATTCACGTTCACGGAAAGCGTAAAGGAAGACAGACATCGCACCAACATCCAGGGCATGTGTCGCCACAAAGAAAAGGTGGGAGATAATACGGTTAAGCTCAAGCAACATGGTTCTGATCACTTGCGCACGTCTGGGTGCTTCGATCCCTAAAAGTTTTTCCACAGCCAATGAATAGGCATAATTATTAGACGTTGAGGCAATATAATCAAGTCTGTCTGTGGTTGGCAAAAACTCATTATATGTCATGTTCTCTGCCATCTTTTCGATACCTCGGTGAAGGTAACCGATATCCGGATAGGCTTTGACAACCTGCTCCCCGTCCAATTCCAGTACAAGTCTTAACTGACCATGTGCTGAAGGGTGCTGGGGACCAAAGTTGATAACCATAGTGTTGTCATCACGCTCAAAATTGAGGTTTTCAAAAAATGGTGATAATTTATTTGCTACTTGCATACTCGCCCCTATCTTCTTTCGTCTAAAGTCTTAGACGCTTTTTTGTTATAGTTAACAAGTACTGTTTCACTATATTCAATTTTTCTTTCTGTCTCACCTTCAGAGATGTCAGCCCCAAACGGTACTTCATAGCCTACTCTTGAGAAACGTTTTGTATCATGTCTGTCCACTTTGGCAGGATCCCTGTTTTCAGGTCCGATGATATCTCTATACTCTTTTCCGAAGATCTTATCAACTTCATACCATGAAGCGAACTCATCTCCGAAGAGAGGATAAGTTTTAAGCAGAGGGTGACCTTCCCAGTCATCAGGCATGAGGATACGTTTAAGGAAGGGGTGGTTATTGACTTTAATACCGAACATATCGAACATTTCACGTTCTGCAAAGTTTGCAGACTTGAACAATGGCTCAATACTCTCGATCGCTGCACCATTGGCCAAACGGCATACTACTCTTACTCTTTTTGCTTCATTCACATTCAACAATTGCCAGAAGAGCTCAAACTCCCCATCTTTTGCTAAATAGTCAACGGCAGATTGTTCAGAACATTGTAGATATCCGCACTGTTCTTTAAGCAGTTTAAGTACAGAAAAGTTCTTCGTAGCTTCAATATGCACAACCAATTGACCTATTTCAATATATGCATCTTTAACATACTCTCCAAGATTAAATACAACCGCTTCAAAATGTGTATCAATCACTTCTTCTCTAGGCACACGTGGCACTACATGAAATCTATCAGTATAATACGCTTTTTTTTGAACGTTATCTTTTGGTACATATTTTCTCATTATATCAACCTCGCTCTTTTACCTGTTTGGGTTGTTAAATCTTGTTTAGTATTTTTCTTCATATCTGCAGACTCTCTTCTGATCTTCTTTTGGAGCATCATCATCGCATACTGAAGTGTTTCAGGACGTGGTGCACACCCTGGCAAATAAATGTCCACAGGGATGATACGGTCAACACCCTGTACTGTTGCGTATGTATTGAACATACCGCCGGTATTGGCACAGGAACCCATAGAGATCACCCATTTAGGCTCTGTCATCTGGTCATACAAACGTCTGGCGAATTCTGCGTGCTTTTTAGACAGTGTTCCGGCAAGGATCATCACATCAGCTTGTCGCGGACTTGCTCTAAAGATCGTTCCCATTCTGTCAAAGTCATAACGTGATGCACCCGATGCCATCATTTCGATCGCACAACATGCGAGTCCATAGGTAAGCGGCCAAAGTGAATTTGAACGCCCCCAGTTTACCAGTTTATCTACCGAAGTCAATGCTATCGGTAATCCAGCTGAGCTGGCGTAGTTTACTTGATGCTGTGCCATTCAAGTGCTCCTTTTTTCCATGCATATACGAAACCAATCGTAAGTAATAATATAAATAATAACATCTCTACAAAACCAAACCAACCAAGCAGTTTAAAGTCAATTGCCCAAGGGAACATAAAGATGATCTCTACATCAAACAAAATAAACAAAAGCGCTATCAGGTAAAATTGTACTGAAATAGTGTTTGGCTGCTTGGTAACTTCCGGTCCACATTCGTATATGCTAAGCTTCAATCTTTCGGTATCGAGTCTTGCAAATTTTCTAGAAACAAAACGTGCAGCCCATAACGTTGCGGGGAACGCTATAGCTGTCAACGCGAATAAAACAAATACACCGAAATACGGATGTTCTGTAATTACATGAGTCATATTAATCCCTTTAAATTATCCTCTTTTTATCGTCCCTTTTAAAGCCTCAGTCATGCTAAGACACTATTAGAGAATTCTAAGAATATTCAATTCATAATATCTGAAAATGTTTAAAATATTTGTGTGTTCGGGTGCTTTATCTGATTAGTTTACCCGATGTAACTATGTGAAACAAAGAAAGTGCTGATACAATATCAATAAAAATCATAATAATTATAAGAAGGAATATCATGTCGACCCTTAAAAATTACACCAATGTACTCTACTGGATAGCCATGGCAGGCGTACTTTTCTGGTTTGCCTACACTAAGGGATGGATACTCGCCAATTTTGAATCCATAGATGCCAAAACAGCCATACACTTACTCGAAAATGATGATAATGTCACACTCCTTGACGTCAGAACCATAGAAGAGTACAAAGAAGGACACCTTAGAGACGCTAAACTCATTCCTGTACATGCACTAGCAGAAAACCTTGGTATGCTCAAACAGGATAAACACAAAAAGATCATTGTCTACTGCCAAACAGGAAACAGATCTGTCTCTGCTTCCCGTATATTGGAAGCAAACGGATTTACTCCACTGAATGTCAAGGGTGGAATTTTAAGCTTGCAGAGGGATGGAGTGGAAGTAGTGAAATAGTAATGATCAAGATGCAGAAGTCAAGGCATCCAAGCGTTCTTTCAACTCACCTTTTTCAAAAGGATTATCCATTGTGATGGTTCCATCCGGAAGCTGAAAATACATTACGCCGTTTTTACTGTAGACATTTGCTATACCATTTTCAAGATTTTTTCTTTGGGCTTCTTTTACTGCCTTATTTCCAATTATTTGAATTATATCTGACTCATTAATGTCCATTTTATATATAGATATACTGTCTCTCGACAAAGTATCTACAAAATCCATCAACTTATCATATATTTCATCATTCATACTAAATGTTACTGTAGGCATTTTGTCTCCTTAATGATTATTTCTTTGAAAACCCACTTTTCTTAACTATCTTTTTTTCATCGGAAATAAGTTTTCTCTCTACTTTTTTTACATCTTCTTCAGGAGAGAGGTTTTCAGGTTTAATACCTCGTGAGACGAGTGTCTCTCGTACTGCCTTATTATTCGTAATATGTTCAGTTGAAATTTGATATTCTGTTTGCATATTGTTCTCTTTAGCATTAAAAATAGTAATTTCAGTTGCAAAGTCTTTTGCTTTAAGTAAGATGGTTGGCATATGATCAGCTAGTGGCTTCTTGCTACTGATACCCCATCTGTTTTTCATCTGCTGAGTAGTTCTGCCAAACATTGCGGTATCACCTTTACTTCTAATGAGCCCAAAGTTTCTGTCACTTCCTGTTTGTTCATAAATGACTGTAGAAAGTTCCTTTTCTGTATGTTTTAACTTCTCTCTTGCTTGTACCCTCTCATATTCTAAAAGCTTTAATTCTATAAGTTCAGCTTTTCTTGTTTGCATAGCAAAATAGGTTTGGGCAAAGGCTATCTCTCTTTTACCACTATCTCCATTTTGAGCTATGAGATAACAAGCATACCTTGTCAACATAATGTCATCTATCTCTTTTGTCGCTCCTTTGGGCATCTGTATCGTTTTCCCGATATCAGCAAAATGATTCAAAATATCTTGTTCTGAAAGTTCACAAGCAGTTTTTGCTTTATGGAGCACATTCTTAAAATTATCCCATTTGCTATATCCAAGCAACTGTTGCAAATCTCTTGCCAACCAAAATTCTATACCCTCTTCTGTTTTGTGAGAAAAAGCTTCAAAGTTATTTGTAAGTGAGTGAATGATTTGTGTTTCCAAAGTCTTATCCTTTAGTATTTTAAAGAGTATGGCACAGTTTTTTCAATACAGCCAAAAATATGTCAAATTGTCATACTCCACCTTTTCTCGTTACACCTTTTTAAGGTGTAATGCCTACATCACTTTGAATAAAAAATAACTACCACTCCATCGTTAGTTGCAAACAGAATATATCTAATTGATAAACCATCTAACGATGGACAAATGATGGATAGTCACTTAAATTGTAGTATGCATTACGCCTCAGAGAGACGTAACGAGAGAAAAATATATCAAATTGCCATACTTTAAAATAAAATATTTTCCCCATATTTAACATATCGTAATAATTTTTGTACAGATATTCGAATTCCTGTATTTTCAACATTTATGCTAGTATAACGCTGATCCAATTTAGCACTTAAAGCTTTAGGATACACATAAGAAAAAATAACCCTATCCTCTTCATCCCATTCAAAAAATGGTGCAACAACAATATATTGTGAAAAATAACTATCAAAATAAAGACCTAAATCTTCTGTCTGCCTTCTATTTTCTAGTACATCCAATATGATATGCGAGTATTCTTTAAATAACTTACCTTTCCCTATAGAATTTTTTTCGGTTATAGAATAGAAAAAACTTATTAATTTTTCCTCTCTCAGTGATGCCATACCACGTTTTTCTGGGTGCATTCTTATATCATAAATTTCTTCCCCATATTCATTGATAAGTTCTTCTTTTGTTAAAGGATTGTTTCGGTTCATCGCCATATTTAAAAGTTCTACAAACCTTACATCTAGTTCTTTATCGTAAGGAAACATGGCACTACCGTAATCATGTGGAAACTGTTTTTGATATAAAGAAAGTTCAGGTGGGTAAAAGTAAGGTAGCAACTATTTTCCCTTCATCAATTAAAAAGTTCAAAAGCATATAAGCACATGGAGTATCTTTACTTTTTTCGCACTTAACGATAATACACAGGTGTTCCGGGGAGTATATCATCATCATTTATGACTATTACACACTTCTTTTCCTTTACTCTTTTTTTAAATTCCATAATATTAGAAACTTGATATACATTCTCCATACATACCTCACAATAATGTACATCTTCCGATTCAGTTTCTACAAGGTCATCCCATTTTAGAGGGCATTTAAACTCAAGGGCACAATCTTCAAATCCTTTAATGTAAGACAGGTCATATATGCCTTTCTCTTGAATGTACACTTCTTTGTCTTCATCATAAAGTTCACGAAGCAACTTTGTTTTTTGCCTACGTAATTGTTCCATTTGGGCATCTAATGTCTCTATGGCTTCCAGTATTTTCTCTTTCATCTCCCCTCCACAACTTTAATTTCATCCTCACTCAACCCATAAAGCACATACACCATCTCATCTATCTGCTTATCAGTTATGTTGATTTGGGCTTGTATTTCGAGTAGTTTTTTTTGATAGCCTTCAAAGTACTCTTCCCATTCGTCTTGCTCTTTTAGCGTGAGGGTTACTTTTTTCTTTTTGAGCTCTTTGAGGAATGTTTTGAAGTCTGTTTCGTAGAAGGCTTCTAATTTTCTACTCAGTTTGTCTAGGTCGAAATTGTCTTTTACTCTTTTTAGAAATCTCCCTGCTTTATGTTTTAATGTTTGGTTTAAACGAACAACTTCTTTTACAGATATCTCTAACTTCTCTTTCTTATTATTCTCAACATTTAAAGGAATAGGGATATTTTTAAAATAGTCATAAATTAATTGGTAACCATTTTGAATTTCTGTACAACTATTTGCAATGAAGAACCACCCTAATTTTGAATTTAAAATTCCGAGCAAAAAGTAATCTTCTTTGGGGTAAATAAATATAGCATTATTTGAATAGGTATCATTCACATCCATAATAAATGCCGGTTTGACTTGAAAAACTAAATACATTATTTTTGGTTTTTCAAATTCAGAATAATAATCACAAGCTCTAAGTTCCCACCAAAAGTCACCTTTGTCATAACGCTTCTTTCCTCTTGCCTCAAATGGCTCTAACCATTCTGCTATAGCCGGATAATGAGCTTGTATCCATTGCCAAGCTTCTTCTTCATTTTCCAGATTTGACTTTTCTTTTGTAAATCCTTTGGGGAATAGTACAAGATATTTATCAACAATGGGTGTATCATATCTCTGAATATCTTTACCCATTACAAAAGGTTTTAAAATCTCTTTGGAGCTTATATCTTTATCGATAAGTTTATTTTTTGTCTCTTCATTTATGACAAAAGCTTCTGTAAGACCTGTTAAAACACCTCTATAGATTTCACCATTAGTATATTGACCAAGGAATATAGAAGATTGCATAGTTTTGTCTAATACATTTTGCACATCTTTAGATACCAGTTGCCAAGCATCATCACTTAGCTTTCCTAAAGTAATTTTAGAGTGATAATTTTTAACATACTCGTTAAGGTCTCCAAAGTCCATAGTTTCAAGTTTTAGAAAATCAAATGTTTCAGATACTTCTTGATTGTTTAACGTCATAATCAGAGGATAGGTAGTTGCACCTTGAAAAATCTGTAAATCTCCAAAATCAACTATTTCATTTAAATGTTTAGATTTCAACCATTTTCTTAATGGCTTTCCATACTTCGCTTTGAGCCATTTATTAGGAAAGATGAAACTAAACTTTCCATTCTTTCTAAGTAAATTGTAGCCTCTTTCAACAAAGAAAATATACAAATCTGCAGAGTTATGATGTGTTGTATATTTTGTTTTAAAATAACTTTTCATTTCACTAGACAGTAATTCCTGTCTCACATACGGAGGATTCCCAATCACCACATCAAACCCACCCTGCTCAAACACTTCAGCAAACTCCTCTTCCCAAACAAAAGCATCTTCAGCCACAGATTTATCATCGATAAGCGAATTTCCTACCTTTATCTTGTCTGCTAACTTATTGAGTTTTCTTCCACTCTCTACAGTACGAAGCCATAAAGAAAGTTTGGCTATTTCCACGGCTTCTGCATTGATGTCAACACCATAAAGGTTGTTTTCCAAAATACCTTTTTTAACATCATACAAACCAAGCACAGAACCACCCATAAGTGTCTTCACACTTTCATCTATAAAAGCGTGTTCTTCCAGCAGATAATTCAACGCTTGGTTGAGAAATGCACCCGAACCACAAGCAGGGTCAAGGATCTTCAAGCTTAGCAGATACTCACGGTAAGATTCAAGCGCCTCTTTTTGTTTTGTCTCACCCTTGTTAAGTTTTTTAGGGTTTTTAGGGATGAATATATCAACCTCATCTAACCCTAACCCCTCTTTTTTAGCTTGACATAATGAACCCAAAGTATTGTCAACAATATACTTGGTGATGTACTCAGGTGTATAAAATACACCATCTTTTTTACGCTTGGACTGCTTGACATCAAAGTCCTCATCATCTATGCGAGCCTTTAGCTCTTCTATGTCGTTGAGTGAGTTTTCAAAGATATGCCCTAAAATGTTTACATCTATGTCCGAGTTAAAGTCGTAAGCACTCAAAGAGAGTGGCGAAGTGTCAAGCACATGTCTATCTATAACAAGGCTGTCTAACAACGTATTTTCTGCAAACAAACCACCGTTATACTCTGGTATCTTCAGTTTGGCATTACCTTTATTGATAGCATTAAAGTAAATCTTGTAAAAGTGCCAAAGTTCTCTGTCTTCTATGTCTCCCTCATGGTGGTCAATGATGGCTTTTATAGTGTTTGGTGGGAGTATGCCTCTGTCTTCTCCAAAGAAGATGAACACCATACGGTCAAGTATGGTTTGGGTCTTTTCCAAGAGTATATGTTTATCAATACTTGGGTTATTTTGGATGATGTTGTCAAAAAGGTTGGTTCTTAGTGTGGCGTACTTTTTGTAAAGCTCGTTAGAGATATTTTCTTCTTGGAGTTTTGACTGGCTTTTGAGTGACAGAGGTACATCAGAAAAAATACTCTCTTTAGCTAACAATGCATACAGCAAAGTAAAACGTTCTTCATTAAGGTCAAAAAGGTTAAACTCTTCATAGGCATCTGAATGTTCCACATACAAACGTAACTTCTCAAAGTTTGAAGTAATGATGTACTTACATGTGGGGTGGTTGTGCTTGTAGTTGAAGGCTTGATTGACTATCTTGTCCATAACTTTTGTTTTGGTAGACTTTAGCTCTATAACCGCGATAGCCTTGCCATCTTTTAAGACTGCACCATCTGCCTTTTTAGAGTCACTCAGGTTTTTAAACTCTGACGTGAGGTTGAACTCAGGTGTAGGGTTAAGTGTATAGCCTAATACTTTTACAAACAAGTCATCTAAAAACCCATACTGGTACTGCTCTTCTTTAGAAGTTTTAATGTTTTCTATCTTGGGTAAAAAGTCTGTCTTGTACACTTCATATGCTTGTAGCACTAAAGTGCTGTCTATATTTTGTAAATGGTTACGTAGTACGGAATTTTGAAAGAGTGTCATATACCAATACCTATAATAATTTTAAAGATTATATCATTTCTTTTCCGTTTCCCCACACTCCATACAATACTCAATATACTTAGGTGTTTGCTTTTTACAAGCACTACACTCTCTGTTTAACGCTTCACGACAATACCCACAATAATTCTTACTATAATCCACCCTGTTTTTACAGTTTGGACATTGGTTTTGGTTGTATGCGTCGATGTAGAGTGTTTTTTCTTTGAGTTCTTTTCTTAGTTTCTCTCTTTTTGAGACTGATCTTTGAATGAAGAAAACGATTAAACCTATGGCTATGATACCTACAAACATTAAAAAGTAATACCCTAAAAAGACAAACCCGAACTCATATAAAAATGCAACCACAGACTTTAAAAACCTATGTGGAATGATGTGATAGAGCAGGTACATCATGTTGATGAAAATAGGCAGCAAGGAGATAATCATAATATGAGAACTAATAAGTGTAATCAGCTTATTTGGTACTGACTCTTTTCTCTGTAATCTTCTTGAAAACCTATAGGCGAAGAAAGAGAGCAGCAATAACGGGAGTGTAAATTTCAGTAAGTATAAAAACGAAATGAAGGGTTGCCAAAAGACATAAGAATCATACTCTTTTTTAAACTTCTCTCTGTTATTTTTAACAAAATCTACATAAGCCTGATATCCTTTATATTCTGATACTTTTTTAATACCTTTTATCTGAATATCTATATTTTTTTCTTTTTCCAATAAAGCATAGTATTTCTTTTTGATGGTCTTGTACGTATTTTCATTTGATGAAGAGAGTTTTTCAAAAAGAGAAGTGTTATATCTTTTTTCAATGGTATTGATTTCAGATAAGGTATTACGTTTATCATTTCTCAGATTATTTCTTAGTTCTTTATTGTTCTTAAACTCTTTAGAGTTGCTAAAAACTGCTATCTTTTTATAGAGTTCTGTACATAGCTCTGAGGTTCGTTTATCATCTTGGATTTGTATATTTTTACTTCTATAATATCCTGCATGTGTCGGAATGTAAAAAGAAGTGTATTGGGAAAAAGGAAATACATCATAGGTATACCCATAAGAAGTATTGTTCCATATTTTTGTTTTATGTTTTTCGTTAAAGTGGTTTTGACACTGGTAAGGGTACTTAACACCTACAGAAGGAGACATATTTTTTTCAGAGTCTATACCCGTAAGAATAGTGATAAATAAAAATATATCTAAAATAATGATAAACAAAATAGAAAATTTGGAAAAGGGTTCATTATTAAAGGTGAAAAGCGTGTTTTTTGTTTTGGTGAAAAATGATTTGATAAAGCTAAACATCATTAAGCCTTTTTAAAAGATTATATCAGAAATGATGGCTATTAAGAATGAAAATATTTTACATCTCCCCCCCNNATTGCCATTAAGTTAAGGATTGTTTCCATACAAGGAGCAGGGACTTTAGTCCCGTAAAGACGGGATTGAAATCCCTACTCCAAGAAAAGATTTACTCT
>NVUY01000026.1 GCA_002733215.1 Sulfurovum sp.
GCTTTAAACTTAAAGCCTATAACTACAAAGATAAATACGAAGCCAGTTACAATGGTACAATAGACGCAATCGCTTCCGGCGAAATTATTGAAAACTAAAAAGGATGATTATGAAAAAACTGAATTTGCTACTTATACTTCCACTAACAGCAGTGATGGCACTTGAATTTACAATGACAGAAGAAGGGTTGTTTACGGACACAACAACACCACCCCCTATAACAACACCACCCCCTGTAACAACACCACCCCCTGCTTCTGAAGTAAGTAATTCTTATCTTGAACCGGTTAACATACCTACTTACGATAGCAGTAATCCAAGCCACCTACTTATTACAGCCTCTAATGACAAGTGGACAAGTGCAAATCTTAACAGTGCCAACTATAAGCATTTCTATCTAGAGCCTGGGGACTATAGTAGTAAGACTATTACATTAACTGCCGATGGTACATCAGGAGATAGAAGAAGTATTAGTTTATATAATGGAAACGATACACATCCCGCCTCTTTAAGTGAAGCCAATCAAGCCGATGTTAGACTTTCATTTAGTGGTGGAAATTATTGGGATGTAGATAGAATGTCAATGATAGACCAAAGTTCAGAAGATGATAAGATCAAATTTAAAAACGGTGCATCTAACAACATACTTAATAGATTTTACATGAAAAACTATCATTATGGTATGACCTTATATCACGGTGCCAATAACAATACTATTCAGAATGGCTATTTTGACCACATGACACATTCCGGTAGAAGAGGAGACAATGTATGTATTTCACTAACTTCCTACGGAGAGTGTAATGGAGCAGTTATATCGGGAACAAAAATTATTAATAATGACTTTAGAAATGCCGGTGATGCAATTCAACTTGTAAGAAGCGAAAGCGGCTCATGTTCCGATCAGGATACTATTAACTATGAAGGTACAATTCTAGATTCTAATCTAATGTGGATGGATGGTGATACCTATACAAATGGTGATTATTCTTCTAATGGGTATAATTCGAATGGAGAGTATCAAATAGGAGAGAATGCTCTTGACTTCAAAAGAGGCTCAGAGAACCCTTCCAATCCTGTTACAGTAACAAACAATATTATGTGGGGATATAAAGAAGGGGACAAGACAACAGGAGGATCCTGGACAGCAGGTAAAGGCAAAGCCATTACATTGCACTTTGGTGTAAAGAATTTTGTATTTGAAGACAATATAATATTTGACTCACAAACAATGTTTGCTGTAAATGCCACTGACCCTGCGGTTGTTGGTTCTTTGAATAATGCAAGTTTCAAGAATAATATTTTCTACAACAGTGGACAAAGTAATCCAGAAAACAAAACTATTGAACCTTTGTATTTCTTTGATGCGAAGGACGTGTTGTTTGAAAATAATTCACTGATCGGATTTACAGATGCACAAGCTATTAGGTATGGTGACTCTTTAGGCGGCAATACATTTAAAAACAATGTCGGCATTCAAATTCACAACACGACTGGAGCAAATAGTACTACTGTAGCAGACAATCATTATKATGATTCTAGCAGTATTAATCTTGGTGGTACAGGAAATACAAGTTATCCGACAGTAAGTGAAGCGAAAATGACAGACTATATTTTTGAATATAAAAGGTTTACAACTTCGCCTAAGAACAAGATATTGAGCGGTGTAATCACTACAGAGTCATCTCCTCATTACGGAATAGCAGGGAGTTCTATTAGTCAAGGTGTCCAGTAATGAGCAACAATGACAAGAAAGATAGGAAGTGGATAATGAAATCCCAAAACAAAAACACTAAGTAGATAGCATTAGAAATCTTATATCATTCTGATAGAATATTGAATTCTCTCAGAATGATCTTGTAATCCCCACGTCACACTTCAACATTAATATTCCTTATCTGTTATGCAAGGAGATGATTATTGTACTGTTATCAATTTTTTTAAGTGCATGGCCTGAAAATAACAGTTTTCCATCATTAATAGCTCCAATTGGAAATTTAAATCTCCCATATTGAAAATATTTCAGATGCAAGGAATCTTTTTTCTCTTTATAGAGTTCTTTCCATTCAAAACCATCATCACTGAACCAGATATAAGAATTTAGATCGTGATTAACTTCAGATGGCTCTACAGCGGTTGAAATAGCAGCACGCTTTCCTGTGTAAGTAGATGAAAGAACAGAACCCTGGAGCTCCTGCAGACGATGCTCTTCAGCACTTTCCCGATCTATACGATAAATATAATTTTTTTCAAATTCGGTATCAGTACCATAAATAATAAAATCTTTAAAAAATAGCAACTGTACTGCACGGTATTTTTGACCACCCTCTTTAAATATTTTGATAGTGTCAAAACCGTCATCTGTATGACCAATGATACATTCACCATCATCATCGCCCGTTGCAAACCACACTAAGTCTTCATACTCATCGTAAAAAATTCCATGAATATGTCTTATTCTCTTATTAGGAAAAGTGTAACAAATTTCCCATGATCTTCCAGTGTCTATCGACTTATAAATATGGACTTCTCCTCTCTCCGGGTTACCAAAGTACTCTCCAAAGTAGAGAAATCCCTTGTTATCCTCGCATACATTCATAGGTCGATTTCCTCTAGTTACAGAAAAACTTTTTTTATATACTTTTTCATTTTTCTGAGCAATAAAGATACCTTTTTTCGCAGTAAGAAGTCTACTTCCATCTTGAAGAAGCAGAAGATTTGTTACTTCTGCACGGAACAATCTTGCCAACAATCTATTTGAATTGGCAATCATACCATACTTAAGATCTTTGATCTTACCATCAAGAGCCCATGATTCTCCATCGTCAAAACTTTTAAAGATTTTATAACCTTTGGCCGCATAAATGACATTCTTATGAACATTTAAAACACAATAACCTGATAATATTTTAAATTTTTGTGACATCATATTTTTTCTCCTAAATTTATAACTTTTGCTTTTGACCAGTCAATACTTGCATCTGCTTCCTTCAAATCAACAAAACTAAAATCTTCAATCAATCTATCTAGTTTATGGGATGAGCCTTTTAATCCAACATAAGATTTGAATCTTCTAAATGCAGAAAGCCCTTCTATCATCGGTTGTTCAGCATCAAAGTCTCTTGGATGAAAATACGTCATCACATAATTAGATTTATTCATAAAATACTTTATCAGAGTATAAGGGATTAATCTGAAATAACCGCCACCTGAAAAAATAATATCTTTTCCAAATACAGGATAAAGATTTATAGGAAACTCTTTAATTCTACTACCACCCACTTCAATATATGCCGGCTCAGCATACCCAAACTCTTCAAAACCTCCATGAGCTCTTTTTGCAGGGAATACTGAGCTATCCATCTCTATACCATTTTTAATGAGTTCGTCAAATACCCATTTATTTTGATGCATTACAGAAAAACCAGGTGCTCGATATGCCTTGACTTTTTTCCCGACTACATCTTCTATGGATTTGATCGAACATTCTAAGTCTTGTCTAAACTCTTCTCTGTTAAACTCATATGCAAGCTGATGCATATCAGAATGATTAGCAATATCATGCCCGAGACCATCAATTTTTCTAATGATTTCAGGATACTTTCTCGCTACCCATCCTAAAGTAAAAAAAGTAGCTTTTTGATCATGCTTTTCTAATAGAGCAAAAATTTTGTCCATATTCTGATGGATCCTGCTTTCAAGCTGACTCCACTGCTTTTCATTCTTGGTTGATTCATTATCTAAGATATGAAACCAATCTTCTACGTCAAATGTTAATATATTCATCATATCCTCTTTGTACTTTTTTCAAGACTTACTTTTAAACGAAAGCTTGGATTTACGAAATTTTGGATTAAGATATTTTTTTATTCCAAGAGCAAAGCCTGCGAACATAGGTAGGGGATCATCCCAAGTTCCATCAGTATAACAGATATTTTTTCCAAAGAATTGGAACCAACTCGGCTTTGATGAAAATCGTTCTTTATTTGAGCTGAATAGAAACCATAAAACCTCCAAAGATACATAACGTAGAATCATACCTGGTGTTGATTTATAAGATGTAACATTTTCACCTAAAGCCTGCTGAACAATCATTTCTGCAAAATCCGTTCCTGACTCAAAGCATGAACGGACACTAGCAGGGACTCGGGGATTTATTTCCATGAATTTATATTTATTATCACGTGGATCTTGAATATAATCAAAATCTGCAAAGCCCATCCACATAATGCTATCTAATATTTGCCTGGAATAGTCAACAATTTCAGCTACATCTACAATCTCACTACAACTTGTACTTCCTCCTGTTATAGGGAAAAAACGGTATTTTTTTTGCACAGTTGATGCCTTTATAGTACCGTCATCATCTCTAAAAATCTGACATTTAAACTGAAACCCGGTTTGTGGTATAAATTCCTGGAGAGTTGATGGTCCAAACTCAGTTCGTATACTCTGATAAATAGATTTTAATTCATCTAAAGTATCTACTCTTGTAATACCTCTTGCACCTGCTCCAATATTTGGCTTAATAAGGGAAGGGAATCCACAATATTCAGCAGCATCTTCAAGAGTATTCTTTTCAAGATCCATGGTTCTTGGATGTGGTATATTTAATTTTCTTGCAACATTCATTGTCAAATTTTTATCGTCTGCATGGATTAAAATATCATAACTAGGAATTGCCACTTTTGTATAGCTACTAAACCTCTCTTTGTTTTCACTCATAATCTCTGCAGTATCATCAAAGAGAGGAATGACTACATGAAATTTATTTTTTTTGAGAAAATTTTCCAGAAAATTCAAATATGCATCTGCTTCATTTATAGCACTAGGACACAGTACTTTTTCATTAGGAAATCTTGATGCCCAACCAAAAGATAATTTCTGTTCACAAAATACTGTGACATGATAGTTCTTTTTTCGCAGTGCTTTGGCTAATGGTAAAACCTGAACTGTGTGACCATCAAGTAATAAAACTTTTATTTTTTGATTCATATTATGACTCTTTCATTTTATTTAGGATTTTCAACATTTTTGAAGCCAATTTCTTTCTATCAAATTCTTCAGCCAATTCATTACAGCCTTTTTGAAGTTCATCATAAAGGACATCATTTGATGAAATTTTTTCTACACCTTCTAAAAATTCTTTTTTATTTTCAGATTCAAATACCAATCCAGCATTATGTCTCTTAACAATAGCTGCTGCCTCTCCCTCTACTCCAAGTAAAATCGGTTTTAACATAGATGCAGATTCAAAAATTTTTGATGGTATAAGAGAGGCATGAATATCGGTTTTAGTCAGTGGTATCAAGGCTACATCGATCACTGAGATATAATCTGCCACTTCACTTTTTTGAACAGGATCTAAAAATGTCACATTGTTTAACTCTAACTTTTCTGCCAAAGCTACCACTGCATCTTTTTTTGCGCCGGTACCTATAAACAAAAAATGAATCCGTTCATTTTTGATCTCTTTGATACACTCTATAATAAATTCCAGTCCATGTGCCAAGCCGTGTGTTCCTATGTAGCCAAAAATAAATTTATTTTCCAAGCCAAGTGTATGTAAAATTTCTTTATTTTTGCCTATAGGCTTAAATAGCTCAAGGTTTGCCCCATTGGTTACAATATCGATCTTCGTTTCTTCAATACCCCTACTCACAAGGTTTTCTTTCAATCCCTTGCTAACAGTTACTACAAAGTCAGATTTACGGTAAAGACAAAGTTCCATTTTAACCAAAAAGTCAAGTATTTTTTTATTTTTTATCGCTCCGGTATCTTTAATGCCTTCCGGCCATAGATCTCTTAACTCAAAAATCCATGGTTTTCTTCGTATTTTTGCCAAAATACAACCGCTGAGTGCAGTAAATAGTTGTGGAGAAGTAGCAATGATCAGATCTGTTTTTATAAATAACCCGGCAATAACAGCACTAAATGCATAACTGACATAATCAAGGATCCTTTTTATGGCTCCTTTATTTTCTGTCATATAACTCCATACCCGTATGACTTTTATACCATCCATTACTTCTCTCTGGTACAATCTGTTTTTATAGCCTTCATATACTTTCCCATAGGGGAAATTTGGATTACAAGTGATGACAGTTACTTCAACCCCCTCCTTCACCCACTCCTTGCAGTGCTCATAGGTTCTGCTTGCAGGTGCATTACTTTCAGGTGGAAAATTATCTGTCAGAAAAAGTAATTTCATATTTTTATCTCCATTTTTAAATTATCACTAAATATTATTTTAACTTTGAAAGCATCGATAAGCTTATTGAATTCCGGAGCGTATTCATACGCTTCTATTTTTAAGCTTTCTACATTGGAAATCGTTATTTCTGTATCTAAGATTATAATCTTATTGTCTTTAATTTTCGGTAGAAGTCCAGGATAAAAATGTAAATAAGCAATACCTTGATGTTTTCCGGAACCGTCAATACTGTCTTCTATAACTATAGAGTCTTCATAAGTTGTAAATTTTCTTGTATGCCAGACACCCATTTGTTTATAACCGTTATGTGTTGCTTCTATATAATTTTCAGATTCTTTTAGGTGAATGATTTTTGCACGTCTTGCTACTCTAAAACCACCCCAAACTTCACTCTGATCTGTATTATCTATTACAACAGTATTATGTGATGCTGTCGAGCGCTCCAATGTTCGCCTTGTATTGGTTTCATAAGTAGAGAGTCCTGTGTCAACTATAAATGGGTTACCGTCAATATAGAGTATAAAGTTAAAAGTATCACTGTGAGCATGTCCCGGAATATAATCAGGACCAATATTGCCAACATCTATGATCATTTCATAATTATGATTTTTAATTTTACGATAACCTGAAGAAGAAAATTTTATTTTTCTAGTTTTAACTTTTAATCTAAATGCGTAATCATTGAGATCTTCAGATGTAGGTGCAATTTTATTTGCACTATCATTTAACAGTGGAATATCTCCATTCTCATAGACAATAGTATTTAACCATCCAAGCATTATTTCGGCTTTACTGATGAGTAGTTTAAGCAATTCCTGGTTTTTCCAGTTATTATTTTGTATCAAATTGATGCAATCAAGTACTCGAAGGAGCATGATCTGATGATACATCGGGCTTAACTCAAAGTGTGCACCATCTTGTAAAATTTGCTCTTCAAGCTCTTCTCTTAAAATCTTCTTCGCTTTTATATAAAACTCTTCATCCTGAAAATAGTAGGCAGCAAAAAGCAAGGAAAAACCATTTTCAAGAAGATGATTACCTAAGATATGATATTCGACATTATCCATAAGTATATAATATTGAGCATAGAGTGAATCATTGACTTTTGGGTCTATAATATTATGATTGGATAAAAATTTAATCCAATTTATTCCACGTAATGAAATGGGAAAAGGCATTAATCCATCTGTAACAGAAGTAAATTTATCGATAAAATCGTTAATCAGTATCAACCCAATCTCTTGTGTCATATCTTTTTGCTGGAGATAATCAAAATATGTCAGATTATATGTCCAAAGCTTTCCATAACTTAGATAGTTCCAGTCGATTGACTCTTTGAATATGGCACTAAAATTTAAAAAGGTAAACTTGTTATTCTCATACGATGACAACGTTGAGATACTATCAGTCAATATCAGTCTATTTCCTTTAGATGGTATTGTTTGGGGATATGAGTATGAGCAGATTCCATACCATCTTTTACGTGTAAGATAGTAAAGCCTGAAGAAAACTTGTTTTGGTTTTAAATTGTAGACTGTATTGAGTAGTCTCCATGAATTATCTAGTGTCATTGACTCCCTTTTCTAATAATGCTTTAGATTCCCTAGATTAATAAATTAATTTGTATTTTTCTGTTTAGAGTATAGTTTTAATCTGCTCAATTATTTCATCAATTTTAATTTCTGCATCAAACTTTTCAAAGTTTTCTAATGCAGATTTTGAAAAATCTTTATAATTTTTATCATTAAAAGAGCAGATGGCATTTTTTAATTGTTCAACATTCTTTACATCAATTAAAATACCGGACCCTTCATCTACCATTTCCTTGATACCCTCAAGTTTTGTCGAAATTACCGGTATTCCCAATGAAAATGCCTCCGCAATAACACCGGGATACCCCTCGCCTTTCCAATAAGTAGGTAGTAGCAAGACATCATATTTAAATAAGACACTATAAACCTCTGAAGGATTCAATGAACCTTTATAAGCAATATTTTTATATCTTTCCCAATCTATATTATTGTACTTTTCCTCCATTAGTGGTCCATATAGATCTATATTATAACTATCATCCAATAAATTTGAAACTTCTAGTATATGATCGATACCCTTTTCTGAATGTATATGCCCTAAAAAAATAAATCTTTTTTGATAAACTTTTTCCCTGTCTATAATTATGTTTGGTCTATTTCTAACTGTAGGAAACCAAAAAGTATTGTTATTGTATTGTTTAAAATATTGAATTAAATATTTAGTTTGAAAAAAATTAATATTTGAATTTGATAAAGCATATTTTACCAATAATTTTTTAGGAGTACTTAAGTTTTCGAATACGTCTAAAAAGCTACCTGCAAACTTTCTTAGGCTCACTGTTTTACCTAAAAGTTTTGAGGAAAAAACTATAACTGGTGTCAAATAAATATAATCTTTATCCGAACCGTGCAGCGAAATATGTGAACTTTTTCGTAACTTTTGAAAAAATAGCCAATAAATCTTAATTAAAGCAATGCCTTTATATTTATAGTTGACTTTATTGGTATTAATTACTTCAAAATCTATGTTATTTTTTTTCAATTTATCAAGAAAAACACTGAAAGATACGGTTGTTCCTCCTGGTAGTTCATTATGATTTGCCATAGGACCAAGAACTAAAAATTTATACTGAACAGACATGTGAAAAATCCTTAATATAGATAGTTTTTAAAAACTAATTTTTAACTAATTTTACCATTTAGTAACTTGTAAGAGTATATCATACTCATCTTTGCATTATGACATTTTCATAAACTAACACTATCATATGTTACTCTTGTGCCTATACTCAGAAAAAGATCATTTATATCCCGATCATTAAATGTGTTTGAAAAATTCAATTCAATACTTTTATAATCCAAAATTGCATGTGCCAACTGAATAGGATCTTCTACATCCACTAATTTACCATTTTTATTTTCCTTAACTAATTGCTCCATAAATGGTATACACTTGGTTACCACTACAGGCTTTTTAAGATATAAGTTTTCTAATACAGCATTTGGTAACCCTTCCCATCTGGAGGATAATACAAAAAGATCTGCATAGTAGAAAAATTTGTAAGGATTTTTTTGAAATCCCCACAGCTTAATATTATTTTCAAGGGATAAGTCATATATCATTTGTTGAATATTCTCTTTTTCTCCATCATCGTTTCCTATAATATGCAAAAAGTAATTATTATCTTTGTCAATAATATATTTAAATGATTGTACAAGAATATCAAATCCTTTTTGCCAAGTCAATCTACCGGCAGCAACTATGTTTATCCGGTTGTTATCAAAAGGATTTTCAATCTCATTTATTTTTTTCTCTATTAACTCAGTATCAATAGGATTCAAAAACACTTCAATTTTATTTCCATCAATATTGTGATACTTTATAATTTCGCTC
This sequence comes from Sulfurovum sp., assembly GCA_002733215.1. Lineage (GTDB taxonomy): Bacteria > Campylobacterota > Campylobacteria > Campylobacterales > Sulfurovaceae > Sulfurovum. The sequence goes on from NVUY01000026.1 coordinate 9,641, forward strand.
TTCATTTCCGGTGTTTGTGCTACAATCATATCAGCATTATTATATGCTTTTTCAAGTAAAAATTTTGCCAATATACCAAGTTGATTATTTTCAAGTACTAACTTGGGTGAATTTTGACTTCTTAAGACAACTAAAGGTTTCTTTTTAATACCTAGTAAGGACAAATATATGATATTATGTGTACGAAACAATGTAGAAAAAACTATATTTGGCTGCAGCTCTTGAATAATTTTTCGAATCTTAAAATGTGAGAAAATAGTTTTTTTTAGGTTTAAGTCAATCACATTTATGTTTTTAGGAATCATATCAACATAGTCACCACTTTTTATAACCAATACAAGGGTAATGTCAAATCGTTTTTTATCAAGTTTTCTTAGAATTGTCATAGCTACACGTTGTGCACCACCACCATGCAATCCTGCTAAGAAAAATAGAATTTTAGTTTTTTTCATATCATGCAACCTTTACATTATTACAGCAATCATTCTCTGCAAAAGCAGAAAGATACACTAATGTATATAAAATGAATTTATTTCCATATGAGACTTGTGCCATATCCATCATTAGAAGTATCAATATATAAGTTAAAAAAATCACTTTTAAATTACTATCTTTCATATCTTTTATTATTTTTAATAAGAAATAATATATTGAATAAAAGATGGTTGCTCCTATTAAGCCAACACCAAATAAAAGTTCAATATAGTTATTGTGAGAATAAGTACGGGCAACTAGCCGAAAATTATTAAGTCCATGTCCAAACAAAGGAGTTGAAGTAAAATAATCCCATCCCAAGATAATAAAATACCGTCGTTCGCCCGTGCTTCCAAAATTTGTATTTGAAGATAATGAGGTTCCGACTTGCGTAAATCTAAGTATTATACGGTCAGCAACAGAGAGAAAAGTATCCAGATCAACATAATAAAAAAGAGAAATAATTCCAATTCCAATGAACGACATTAGTTTTAGAAAATGTTTTGGATTTTTCATAGTCACTAAAAGAAAGATAGTTATTAACAATAATCCTGAAACAATACCTTTTTTTGATACAGTTAAAAAGATCATATATACTGCCAAAAGGATATTAATGTATTGATAATAATAAAATATTTTACTGATTTTCTGTTCTTTTCTCAAATAAATTATGCTGATCAATATAGATGTCAACATGATCATAGACAATACATTAGAGTTTCCAACTGTGCCAAAATATCTATGTCCAAGCTGATCAATAATAGGAAATGGCGCGGGAAGAATACCTAAGATAAAAATATAATTCACCAATGAACCTAACAATACCCCATTCAAAAACGCATCATACATATTAAGCTTTTTTATAATATTGTATATGATAAACAAGTTTATTAAAATCATAAATAGCTGTGCACTTCTGAAAGAAGGTTCTTCAAAACCTATACCCCAAAACGAACTTGCCAGGGCAAAAACAGAAAATAGAGCATATACAGTAATAAGACTGTTAATGTTAAATATATATTCTTTCGTTATAAATACTACATAAAAAAAACTCGCAATTAACAATAAATTAAGAATATGGGGGATAATAATATAGTGCATTTTAAAGATTATCAATGATGCTATATAAAATGTTAAAAAATATGATACAAATTTAACTGACTTACCATTCATGCTAAACTTTAACCTTTGCAAGATCTTCATTTTTTAAAAGAGCCATAAAATGTTCAACTCTCAATATATTATTTCTAAATTTATTAAAGTCTTCTCCCTCCTCAAAGACAAATAAGCCATTTTCAAAAATATAGCGCCCTGCCACACCATCAATATACATTTGAGGTCGGTCATAAGCACCAAAGTGTGTTTGCAATTCGTTGATCAGGTACTCACCATTTACTGTTTCAAATATATCGACAGACATTGAAAGAAATTTACCTTTTTCACAAACTTCTTTCACCAACAGCAACAATTCTTTTGGTGGGTCGATCCATCCGACTGCATCAATACCACTGCCACTTGCAAAGTCTCCTGTTAATAATTTCTGATGCCCAAAGTATGAGTCTCCAATCTTAATGATTCTCCATTCCCATTTTATTTTATGGTATTCTTGAATTATGACATAATGCTTTTGTATCGAACCAAAAGCCGGAAACTTCAGTCCATAAAGCTTGTTGGATTTAAGAAACATTATTTTTCCAAACGTCAACAAGCTATTGAATCTGCCAAAGACACTTAAAATAATTTTTTTTGCATGTTGCTTGTCTCTGACGATCGTTACACCGGTAGCCGATGCTCCTACATTTGATTTAAATACAATTGGATACAAACAGCTTTCAATATACTGCAAAGCGTCTTCTTTTCTAGAAAATACATTTGTTTTAGGATGAGGAAAACCCATGATTTCAAGGAAGGAAGCCATATTTCTTTTATTTTCATATATAAACTGTTCATCAAATGAAGGATAAATGGGCTTATCTAGAAATTTATTAATAAAATATATTTTTTCATCATAAATAGATTTTCGTTCTTGAAAGTCACATGGGGGTCTACATAAAAAACCATCACAGCCACTTGTTTTGACTTTATCTATCCAGTTTGCAGATAAAATATCGATAACTTCATAATCAACTTTTAAAGCTTTGCATGCATCAACATAATGTCTATGATGTAATTTATCCCACGCTTTTAATATCCCAAGTTTCATACTTTTCCCCCGACTTTAATATATTTATTCTATTGTAAATGTAATCAACAATTGCTGAACTTAATAGACTGTATATAGCCTATTTTAAAATCCCAAAATTATCAGGATTTTGTAGAAACTTTATTTTATCCACATCATGATACTTTTCTAATTTGTCATTCTCTATTAAATAATTCATATTTAACAATAACTCTCTATGAGATTCACATGTTAACTGATTCTTAAAAGCTAAAAACTTTTTATCTTCTTTATGAATTTTTGCATAAGAAAAACCACTAATTTTTTTTTGAACTTCATCCGCTTGTACACTTGTCCAACTGTTCCAAAGATCTGTATATTCCTCTTTATCATTAATGATGTCTGAAAGCTGCTTTATATACTGTAAAAAATGTTCTTTTTGTTTATGTTCCATTCTCTGTAATTGGTCATTTTCATAAATAACAGGTATGAGTTCAAAATTTATCTTTGCATTCTCCATATCTAAAGCAACCAAGTAACCAATATACCAAAAATTTGGTATTTCATCTCTAATTAATTTTTTTATCTTTTGTTTTAACTTGTTTTTTAAACCAGAAGGTACTCTTTTCTCAAAAACAAAATTTCCTAAACTATAAAAAATAAGTCCTTCTTTATAGAGTTCATATCCTTGAGGACAGTGTGTGTGGTTGCCAATCACTGCTTTTGCACCTGCATTAATAAAAGATCTATATAAACGCTTGATAAAAGGGTTTGGAATGGGGGAGTATTCATTGCCCCCATGAAAATATACCACAACAGTGTAACCTTCGCGAGTCAAATCCATCACTTGAATTAAATTTTTTTCAATTTTTAACGGATTAGCTCCCGCTTTATCTTCACTCGCCATGCCAAACTCATTTTCTGCAATGGCAACTAACGCTACATTGTCCTTTAAAATTAATGGCTTGGAGGCTTCAGCTATATTTTTACCACATCCAACTTTCAAAATATCATTATCTTTGAAAAATTTCAGTGTTCCGTAGATACCCTCTTCCCCAAAATCTCCTAAATGATTATTTGCACCTGCCATTATAATTTTGTGATTATATTTTAATATAGAAGATAAAGAGTCTGCATACATACATAAATTAGGTCCATTTTTTGGAATTGGTTCCACCTTGGCTTTATTCACTATTGGTGATTCTAAATTAAATAAAAAATAATCATTTGCATTGATCTTGTCATTTATGTTATCTATAGAAAAATTTGATTTTTCACCTACTCGTAAGTCACCTGCAATAAGTATTTTCATGTTTTATTCTCCAAATTGTTAAATATTTTACTTTATAACTATTCTAGATCAATCTTTAATTCTTTCAATACTGTTTTGTATACACGTTCACACGAATTTGCATCTTGAAAAGTATGGAATCTATTTCTTATTATTTTTCGTTCTTTAAAATACAAAGAAGGGTCATTTAGAAACTTTTCAATCCATTCGGTAGCTTCTATCCAATTTTTTACTTTTGGTCCCGGTGTTGTCTTATCATAATCATAATAAAATGTTCTATCTTCTATTAGATAATTGTCATAGTCAAAGGGTGCAAAGATGATTGGTCTATCAGTCAATAAAAAATCAATCCATGAACTTGAATAATCAGTAATTAAGATATCGCAAGTAATCATTGCTTCTTGAATATCAGCACCCTGATCCATCAAAACTATATTTTCAGCTTTTGTAAGGCTTTCTAGTAAATGTGATTTAGGAGTGTTAGCCGGATGTAACTTAACATACAATTTTGCTCCTATTTTATTCATCATATTGTCAATTATATTAATATCATCATTATTAAAAACATCTAATACTGTATTATTGTTATCTCTTCTCAATGTTGGAGCATAAAGTATTTTTTTATCATCATCATCTTCTTTTTTTAAAAATAAAATATCATTTCTCGGATGACCAACTATTTTAATCTTTTCTTTTGGTATCCTAAAAGCAGTGGAAAGATGAGCTTTATCTTCTTCCGAAGTAGAGATTAATAAATCATACTGTTCATTGTAAAAAGGAAAAATAAAATTTAATAACTTTTTTTTCTTTTGTTTTTTAAGATCTACATTGGCAAAATGACTATCATGAAGGGTTTTTTTAAAAGAAGAACCATGCCATAATTGTACTCTAAAAATTGCTTTGTTGTTATTGAAATAATGCAAGTCAGCTAAGATCTTTTGCGTTACATACAAAACTTTGGCCCTCATACTGTACCATATTGCGGGAATTGAATATAAAAGATATACTTCATATCCTTCACCTTTCAATTGTTCATAAACCATCTGATTTCGGGTAAGCCAAATAGCCCGTATATCTGTATGATTTTTTACTATATACTTAAACAAATATTTACTCTGGTCTGCATATCTTTGTCCATCCCAAGATCCAAATAACCACATTTTATCATCTTTCGGCACCAAATAAGATATAAAATATAAAATTAGACTATAAACATAAAATACTATCTTCTTCATTTTTCACCGTTCGTTGTGTTATTTGTCAAAGCATGATTATCTTTGATGATTCTAGCATCATTTTTATTAATTTGAGCATATAGAAAAAACATAAAATATAAAGTAAGTGCGGAAGCTGTAAATGCCAAAAATGCTAAACTCATATAGTAGTTATCGAAAAAGATATATCCTGCAAAAAGTGCAAGTATTATTAAAAAGGCCGATGTCACTGAAAAAACAAGTGCAAACCTCTGTAACCCTAAAATAAATACAGTCCCGGATGCAGCGGGATTAATAAAAGCTATTATGGTTCTAATAAAAAGAATTTGAACAAATATAGCGGATATTACCCATTTATCTCCAAACAGGTATACAAATAATGGTTCAGCAAAAATCGCTACTATTAGAAATGGAATAAAGCTCATTTTGAGTAAATTTAATGTCGTTTTTACATATAGGCTTTTAATACTTTCATTTAAACTATGTTTTTTTGATGCTTTTTGATAATAGACATTACGAACGGAGCCACTGATCAAAGCAACTGGAGCCAACAATACTCGATTTGCCAGAGCATAATAACCTGCAATTTCAGGTGCATAAAAAAATGATAAAAATATTATAGGTATGCTTTGTGACATTGAATTAACAAAGGTTGCAAAACTCTGGTATTTTGGGAATTTATCATGTTCTTTTGCATTCTTTTTTATTCTGTCGTAAGAGAGTTCATTTAATCTCAATGTGTGTTGTTTTATTGCTTTATATAAGAGTAGACATGAAGCTACAATTGCACCTATAAAACTTCCCCAAATAAGACCACCCGTTAAAGGAAATGAAGTTTTTGCCCCTATCTGAATACTTGCAGTTACTGAAGACCTTAGAACCTTAGATTGTGCTATATTTCCATACTGCTCATTTCTGGTATTCCACGCAGTTAATATTTGAATTAAACCGCTAATAAATACACCAAAGGGTACTAACCACAAAAATAATCCTATACTATCAGTTAAATGCAATAAAATAGCATCTTCAAAAATTATGATCAGAAGAAAAGTCAAAATAGACATAAATATAGTTATTAAAACTGATAGTACTAATAAAGCTTTTGCATCTTCATTATCTTCTGGCAGCATAATTGCAACCTCATATCGCCACGACGACACCATGCTAATAGGTCCGATAATAGCCAAATATAATGAGAAAATACCAAATTCTTCTGGCGTATATAATCTCGTTATCAACGGGGTAGCGGCAAATAGAATTCCTTGAGAGAGCGCTGTTCCAGACATTAAAGTAGCTACTTGCATAACAAAGGAATTTTTTCTAAGTTTTTGTAAATATTTTTTTATCATATATTAATCGATTCTAAACTTTTTTATATTTAATTACTTCCAAATAAATCTCTAGTGTAAACCTTACCCTCAACATCTTTTAAAACTTCTGATTGTCTGTTAGCCACTATGACATCTGACATTTTTTTAAACGCAGCCAAATCTCGAATTACCTTTGAATTAAAGAACTCATCATCTTCAAGTGACGGTTCATAGATGACAACATCGATCCCTTTAGCTTTGATTCTTTTCATGATACCTTGAATCGAAGAAGCTCTGAAGTTGTCTGATCCGCTTTTCATAACGAGTCTATAGACACCTACTATTTTTGGATTTTTAGCAATAATACTGTCAGCAATAAAATCTTTTCTGATACTGTTGGCATCCACTATAGCACCAATGAGGCTATTGGGCACATCTTTATAGTTTGCCCGCAGTTGCTTGGTGTCTTTTGGCAAGCAATAGCCACCATATCCAAATGAAGGATTATTATAATGATTTCCAATTCTAGGATCCAAACCAACCCCCTCAATGATCTGCCTACTATCAAGATTTTGTGTTGCAGCGTAGGAATCCAGTTCATTAAAATAGGCAACCCTCATTGCAAGGTAAGTATTAGAAAAGAGTTTAATAGCTTCTGCCTCTGTGGAACCAGTGAAAAGAATGTCGATATTCTCCTTTATAGCCCCTTGCGCTAAAAGATCGGCAAATGTTTTTGCACGTTCTGACTTCTCACCAACGATGATACGTGAAGGATAAAGGTTGTCATAGAGAGCTTTTCCTTCTCGTAAAAACTCAGGTGAGAAAATGATATTTTCACAATTTAACGCTTCTTTTATATATGCAGTATATCCCACGGGAACCGTTGACTTAATAACCATCGTTGCACCTGGATTGATGCTTATGACATCTTTGATCACTGATTCTACAGAATTGGTATTAAAATAGTTTGTTACCGGGTCATAATCGGTAGGCGTAGCGATAATAACAAAGTCAGCATTTTCATAAGCCTTGTTTTTATCCAGAGTTGCCGTAAAATCTAATGCTTTATTTGTAAGATAATCTTCCAGTTCTCTATCTTCTATGGGTAATATCTTTTTATTTAGCATCTCAATTTTTTCAGGTACAATATCAAGTGCTACCACCTCGTTGTGTTGGGCCAAGAGAATACCGTTTGAAAGCCCTACATATCCGGTACCGGCTATGGCTATTTTCATTTATCTTTCTTCCTTTTCAATTTATATAACTCTTTATAGTATAACACTAAATATTCCAAACAACGTTAAATTACCGCAATTTTACAGCTAATAAAAAATTCAATATGCTACAATCAATAAGGGGAAGTTTAGTAAATGTCTCCTTGCATTTATTGACTTTATTTTTATAGTTACTATATCTTCTTTTTTATAGTTATAGTAAGATAATCAAATTGATCACTTATATAGGAGAGTAGTGCATAAATAAAAAGGGCAATTCCCAACATCTCAAGAAGTTCTTCAACTGTATAAAGAACTGCATAATGTAGATTATTATTACGTCCCTCTTCCATATGCACCACGCTCCCCAACATCTCAAAGCCTATAGCACCTGAGAGAAAAATTGTACCAGATACAATAAATAAAATCCCTATCGTTTTGGGAAGCCTTAGTAAAAAACGTAGATACAATACTGCTAAAATAGCTGATATCGCACCATAGGGAATTACCCATGCATAATATAAGACTCCAGTTGTATTTAATGCTTGCTGCACTAAGGGACTAACCCTTTCATGAACCATTGAGATCTCATCAAATCCTACAAATAAGAAAATAAACATCAGCCCAAACCAACCCACATAAGCAGACCCAATATTTTTATGTTTGATCGCAATAATTAAAAGTAATAACGAACTAAGAAAAAGTGCAAGTGCAGAATAGAGCGTTGGAATATTTCTTTCCAAATTAAAATTGAATAGATTATTAATGACCTTGACTATAGTGAAGTCATACAAATCAAAATAATACTTACATATAAGTGCTATTATGTGAAAAAACAAAAGTAAAGAGATAATTATCAATAATACCATAAATACTTTTTTGGGATTAATATATATATTCATTCTTCCCCCTTCTTAAAAAAAATTCTAGCACTCTTTATCTGTAAGTTTGCTTGAAATCTCTATATTTATGATCCATAATTTGAACCGCCTCTTTTCTCACCGTAACATCATGATCCAATGTATATGGATGCCAGTCAACTTTATGGAAAAAACTTTGCCAATATTGATATATCTTAAGTTCATCCGGTGAATTCCAGGTTGCATAATCATGAACTTCAAATATTTTGAGTTTGAACCCCATCGCTATCATTTTATTGACTACATCTTCCACGGTTAAATCAGCATTATTCAATTTTTTCGTCTCTAGCAAATTTTTATAGGCATCTTTAAAATAGCTAACTTTTCTAAAATAAAATGTACCTACCGCTATATGATCTTTGTAAGGATCATCTGAAATTGGTTTTTTAATTGATATATTTTCGAGAATGTCTTGGTCTATTTCTACCCAATTAAATCTTTCAGGATGGTCTTCACTATGCCGATAATGTTTGTGTATCCACACAATTCCATCAACATCTTCATCGTTCAGAAGATTCAAGTATTTTTTCTGATCAAAAATAACACCATTATCAGTTGCATTGATTTGCAAAGAAGCCTCTTCATCGACATGCACTAGTCCACTATAACAAATAGCAGCCATACTTGTTATTTTGTCTTCTACTTTAAGAAGCTGAAATTTTTTAAAATCTTTGGAAATCTCATTTTTCAACCTATGGGTATCAACATGATCTTTTGTATAAACGAAAATATTTTTTTGACCAACGGGAAGGTAACGTGCTGCTTCCAGAACCATAGGCCTTCCATTGACATCAACAAATGGTTTTGATTCAGTGTAGCCAGCTTCAACAAACTGACAGACATCAAAATTCATCGTAATGAGATTAACATCACTTTGATCAAAGCCCAAGTTATCTGAAGGTTGATCAATAATATCCCTAAAGTAAGATGACCATGAGTTATAATCTTCCACATCTCTTGGAATACCCCATTGCAGCATATGTTGTATCTCAAAAATTGATACCCTTAAGTTGTCTCTGACAAGCATATTGTACACAAGACTGACAAAATATTCGCCTTTTACAACGAGACTTATATCCATTAATTCTTTGAAATACTTTTTAACAATACCCCCATTTTTAAAATAATATGTTCCATTTGATACGTATTCACTCATAGGATCATCTGTAAAATATGATTTCTCCTTTATCTCCAACATCCATTGTTTATTATCTCGCATAGAAGCGTATTTGGTTGTACCTAACATATGTGGATGAAATCCCTTATATCCAACAACTACTCCATCTGCATCTCTTTCATGAGTGTGTTTTAAAAAATCATCATAATCCCAATATGTTCCAAAGTCACAATGATTGATGATGATTTCTTCATCGTCAGTAATTTCTTCTATAGCTTGCATAACGGTATATACCGGTCCCAGATCATGATCCGGTATTTCAACAATATTGCCATCTGGTACCATAGAAAGTAACTGCTCTCGCATATTTGTAGTAGTGAGATGGGTGTGATTGCAAATAAAAGTGAATTTATTATCCCCGGGAGTCAAATCAATAACATGCTGCAGCATTGGCTTTCCATCAACAACTATCAATGGTTTTGGTACAGTATAGCCTGCATCTACAAATCTTTGTCCTTTACCTGACATTGGTATAATTATATGCATATAACTTCCTTTTCTTTATAATGATACTTATTTTTTTTGTCGAAACTGTTCAGCTTCCCAGTTTGACAGGTACGCCATCTCATCAAAATCCATAAAATGAATTTTCTGACCAGTATTTTCAATAACCAATAAGTGAAACTTCAACATTTCTTCGATCTCCTTAGCTTTTTTTATATTTTTCGCCACAATATAAATCCGTGTGCCAAAAATCACAATTTTTGGTAATTCATGATACTCTTTCACATACTGCTTTAATGCATTTGTATCTTCTATGTGCGCTATTTTCACAGCACCAATACCACAATATACTAACTTGTCTGGACAAAATGGCAGTGAAAATAAGAGTTCTTGATTTGTCTGAAATATACGATTTATCTGAGAATCTTCCGAAAGATAACTGATACATGGTGCTTCTTTATGGCATGAAAACAAGTCTGATATAGAAGTAGTTTCCTTATATCTTGACAAGTCTATCTTTAAATATTCTTCTATTTTCTTTAAAACTTCTTCACTTAAATCTTTGATCTCGTCTATATTATCTGACGTAATAATTAATCCATGATTTTGTAAAAAAAATATTTTTGCTTTCATATGCTTAAGAGATTCAAAATTATCCATCTCTTTTTTTAATTCTAACGCCAACTCTATCCCCGGGGTTCTGTAGTCCACCAAAATAATATCATCAAACATTTTTGTTAATATATCTTTCCAGTTTTTTTGTATTACAATCATATTAACTACTAAGGGATGAGTATGTAGGGTGTACTTTAACATTAGTGCATGTAGCAAAGTTTCGATAGATGTCCTATTTTGACTGATCATCGATTCTTTTACAAGCTGTGTACTTATCTTCTCCATCTCCCTCTTATCTTCAGCTTCTAGAATACTCTGATTCTTAACAATATCGGCAATCTGTTGAGTATAAACCTTTGAAAACCCATTCTCTTCATCAACTTCAGATAATAAATAACCCGAAGATTTTATAAGCATAGTACCATCATCATCTTTTACAGAAGAATTTCCACCACCTGCCTGTACAAGATCAAACCGTTCTCCTGCATAATTTGAAATTTTCATCAGTGCTCTAATAGTATTCATGAAATATACTCCTTTAGCATATCAAATTCACTGAATCTTACTATCAAGTCAGTATTAATCGTTTCTGTATGCTGACCTTTATGCAGCCAATATGATGGTATCCCCAACTGACTTGCCCCTAAAATATCTTTTTCAAAACTGTCGCCTATCATACAGACTTCATTTGGTTTCAAGTCCATCTTATGTAATGCCGACAAAAATATATAAGGATGAGGTTTTTCACGCCCGGCTTCCTCGCTTGTAACGAGATAATCAGCATATTGGTCTAGACCAAGCTTTTTTATTTTTCTATGCTGTATGTGTGCAGTAAGGTCTGTTACTAAACAGATCGGTGTATTTTGAACAGATTCTAGAAATCTATATACTCCATCATAAACTTCAATATTGTCAAGAAAGGTACTCCAATAGAGTTCATAAAGTTCCAGGCTTACATTTAGACCACTTAAATTTAAAGACTCCATCATTCTTTGAATATATAATAATCGATTATGAGATGATGCACTTTCGTTCAATTCACTGTTAATCTGCTTTCGAGCTCTTAAATAAGCACTTTTCAGATCGGCTGTATTTATTTTCAATCGTTTATTTGCAGTGTCTATTAATGCTTCTAACGCTTTTGTATGTGTCTTATCGTAATCATAGAGTGTATTGTCTATGTCTAGCAGTATTCCTTTGTACTTCATTTTACTCACTTTTCATTATTTCTGAAATTTGCAAGACAATAAAGAGCTGGACCAGTCCTCTATAGCCACTTAACCAGGTGTGATCATATGCAGTAATCTCACCTCTATTTGGTATCATCTCATTAGCCAACTTATCAAAATCAACATCAGGCTCTTTTTTAATGTTAATATGCTGCGTGTTCAGATCATCATTATAGTCCCATTCTAGTTCAAGACCGGGTATATTTAACAATTTTTCAATTTGGATATTTGCACTGAAGGTCAATTGTAGCCCCAAATCAATTTGGGCACTTTTATTTCCAAGTTCAAATTTTTGCAAGGGATAGTATTTTATGATAAAATCAGCAAACTTTTTTTGAGGGTATATATATTTTTTAGCGTCACTGACTCTTGTTTCTATCTGTTTTATGATCTTTTCAATAGTATAACCTCTTGAAGCAACATCTCTAATGATCTTCCAATGTCGTCTTAATGACTCATCTGTATCTATATATATTTTAAAATCAATTCTATTTCTCATATAAGATAAATAGAATGGATGCAAAGCTGATATGCTTATAAACTGTTTTGGTTCTACTTTAAATGGTGCTGTAAATTTTCCTGTGTCATGGTCATAATCTGACCTATATGCCGGTTGATTTGATTTTAATTGTGAGATAATGGAAGCTTGTTTATATATGAAATTTGCTTTTGGATCCAAATGGGTGTATTTTTCCCAATTCAAATCTCCTCTTTCCCATTTATGTTCACCGTCACCTTCAAGTTTTAATAGTTTTTGATTTAATAATAATGATATATCACCTAAAAGTAAACTTTTGCCGGAACCACTGTCTCCTCCTATACCGATAACCAGATTTTGTTCACGTATATATATACTTTTACTTTTTATACCGACTTGGTAAAAAACGAACAAAATAATTGAATTTAAAATCAAAAGCATAGTATATATAGCATTTTCCAATATATCACTGTTTTCAATTTTTAGGTCAAGAACGTAATTTCCAAAGAGAATATCATTATACCCGCTTTTGAAAAAAAGTATAAAAAATATTAGATAAAATGCATTGTAAGTCATATATAATAACAAAGACGACTTTATCACATTTTTTTCTCGTATGAGGAATGCACTGAAAAACGGAACGATCCAAACATATAGTTCCGGTGACGGGTACGTCAAAATGATTGCTACAGTCAATAACATTCCAAAGTATGAGATCAAAATATCATAATATACTTTTTTCTGTATATAAAATAGATAATAGACGGCAGCAAAGGCGAATAAAGATAAATAGAGTTTCATTTGTCCAATAGAAAAATATGTATCAAAAAAGAGCAATTGCATTTTATTTAAGATTACCATTTTAACAAACCCGTCACTAAACAAATATGGAAGGTCAAAGAAAAGTACGATTATTAACACAATTGTCGAATATACAAAGAACTTTTTAAAAGAATGATGTACTTTGTAGACATATGTCAGAATAAGTGGTAATGCTATAATAAAGTTAAGACTTGTTGCCAGTGTTAAGCCAAATACAGCGGCAGATTTATAAATGTTTTTTTTTATATATAAATAAAAAACAGATAAAAAAAGTAAAGCTACTGGAATAATTTCCGGCAGTGAAAGAATGTATATAGCATATATAACTATGGGATTGAAAAAATAGAAAAATACTACTTTGTCACTATCGCGTGAATAAACTTTTAAGAGTAAAATAAAAATACCGATATCAGTTAAAAAAAGGGGGAATTTAAAAAATAAATTAACAAGATAATAGTTATCTATATCGAATAAGTCAAGGGGGTATGCAAATAAAGTTAAAATATATAACATCAATGAATGAAAAGGAAAAGCATCTATTTTTAGATTGTTGTCAATATAATATTGCCAAGGGTTTTGGAAAGTATCTGTAAAAAATGATACAAATGGATAAAAAAGAGTACTGCTTTGTTCTGAAGTAAAGAGCGTTAGTAAAACTAATTTAATAAAAAGAATATATTTATAATTATATAAAAAAATCCGCATTTATCTCTCTTTTCTATTAAAATCTATCAAATTCATTCATTCTGTAATATTTTGTTTTAAGTTTACAGAAAATCACTTAAATAACTCATGAAATATCACTATGATCTCAGAGGGCTGCTTACCCATAATAGTCACAAGTTATTTATATATTGTTTTATTTAAATCATAACTATCAATTTGTTCTCTAAGATTAGATAAATGCTCTTCTATATTGTCTTTTGTAACTAGAACTCCAAAATCCTTTGGAGCTTTAACTGATCTATCATCAAAAATTTTAGACATAAGTACCTCAGTCAATTCTTGTCTTAAATGTGCACCATCCCAATAATTGTTTTTATCCATATTGATCGTATTATTGCCGGTAAAATCAATAAAGTCTGTTATTTTCAACAATTCTCTTTTAAATAGTTCAAACTTATCAAAATAACCTGCAGGTTCCAAAGCATTAAAAAGATCACTGTGCATCGGCGGAATATAAACCCATACTTTTATATTATTTTTTCTACAAAAAGTAATGATTTCCCGAAAATATTTTAAATATTCATAAGAGAAGTTATATTCCTTATATATACCTCCAGTTCCGTAATAGTGCTTTATCTCTCTATTTACTTCTTTATCAAAATCGTACATTTTATTTTCTAAATCTTCAATATAATTTATATGATCTCTCATACCATTAGATAAATAAATTGGTTCTAACTCCTTTGTTTCTAAAATATTTTCAACAAGAAGTGTTATACTTTTTCCAAAAGTTTCAAGATTTAAATACAGATCAAAATTTAATATCTTTTCTTTATTTTCTATTTTATTCTGGAGATCATAAAACTCCTGAAAATCATTTTTCACTACTCTACTTTCATTAAAAGACAAAAAGTCAATTCCATAAATTACATTTTTTATATCATTAGACTTCAGTGCATAAAAAAACAGTTTATTTTGCATTTCTGCTACTGAACCTGGGTAAGCAAGGTTGAATGTTTTAGCGCCTAAATATTTATCTATAATTTCCGGATTCATTACTCCAATTTTTGAACTTCCAAGCATTATAGTATTATAATTACCATTATTTAACATTTTAGATTTAAACCTGGTAGTAAGCGTAGTCTTTGAATTTTTTTTAGAATTAATCTTATTTATTATTATGAAGTTGTTCAAACCATAGGGGTCAACCAGATAGTTGAAAATACCTGCAAGAGGTATCATCGCAGTGAGAATAAACCAAGTTATAATCCATTTTTTTCTATTCATTTACATAAACCCTAAAAATTAAAATATAGAAATTCAGATACTTTATTGAGCGATAAAACACCAATAACAAAAGCCATTCCGGACAAGAGAACAGTTTTATAGTTTAATTTAAAACTCTCCAGTTGTTGGGTGGAGTTTTTAAAGGCCAAAATTAAATTAAATCCAATGAATAGCCATAAAAAAGTCCACATATCAATTGTAGTATTCGGCAACCAATTCATATCAAACTTAATGCCGTATGGACTTAAAAATGCTAATTTATTTTGCAATTGACCCGGAAATACTATAGTATCAAAACTAAACATACCATTGATCACTTTAATAGCATCATCCCACTCTTTTGCTCTGAAAAACACCCAGGCAATATTCACAAAATTAAAAGTGACAAACCATGCCAGAATACCATTCATCCTAAAGCCGAGCTTCTCCCATACCCTCTGGATCACCAATGCCGTACCATGCAGAAAGCCCCAAAATACAAATGTCCATCCAGCTCCATGCCATATACCTCCAAGAATAAACGTTATCATTAAATTATTATAAGTTCTAAGATCATTTTTTCTATTTCCTCCAAGAGGTATATAGATATAGTCTTTTAAAAAACGGCTAAGAGTAATATGCCAGCGTCGCCAGAAATCCTGTATACTCTTTGCCTTATAGGGAGAATAAAAGTTTATAGGCAACTTGATATTAAAGAGCAGAGCAGCACCGATAGCCATATCGGTGTATCCGCTGAAGTCATAGTACAATTGGAACGTATAAGAGAGTGAAGTCACCCATGCTTCAAGAAAATTTAAAGTTTCTGCTGTGTCAAAACCAACGGTTGCCCATACGGAAAAAGTATCTGCAATAATCACTTTTTTAAATAAACCTATAGAAAATATAAATAAACCGGCTGAAATATTTTTATAATTTATTACTTTATTTCTTATATTTGAAAATTGCGGCATCATCTCCTTATGATGCACAATCGGACCAGCAATAAGCTGTGGAAAAAATGCTACAAAATTTGCATAGTTAAGAAAATTATATTCTCTTGTTTCTCCTCTATAACTGTCTACAAGATAGGCTATTTGTTGAAAAGTAAAAAAAGAGATAGCTAAAGGGAGTGCAAGGTTCATATTAGGAACATCTTCAGCAAAAATCCAATAGTTTAAGTTATCGATCATAAAATCAGTATATTTAAAGTATCCAAGTAAAGCTAAATTAGCAATAATTCCAAAAGTCAAAAGTGTTTTTTTGCTGACCTTCGTATGCTCTTGATATTTTGAAAGAGAAACTCCAACAACATAGTTGAAAAGCATTGATATCAAGATAATTGGAAGATAAGCTACATTCCACCAACTATAAAAGAAAAGTGATGAGAAAACTAAAAATGCTTTACCCGCCTCTGTTAACCTCTTACTGTTGAGATAAAAATACACAAAGAAGGAAATCGGCAAAAGTGCAAAAATAAATTCATATGAGTTAAATAGCAAATATCATCCAATTCGTTTATATATAAACTAATATCATTAAGTTTAGTGATTCGTCACACCACAAAAATCAAACACTTCTTTACCAAAGATACGAATACCTTTAAACTCTTCATGTGCGACCAAAAAGACGATGATGTCTGCTTCATTGATAGCCTCTTCATCTTCAAGAAGTTTAAATTCCTCTGATGATTTTAAGTTTGGCTCCACTGGAAGTACGTCAAGACCCTCAGCTATTAATTGTCTTGTAACATAAAGTGCTGGAGACTCTCTCAGGTCATCTATATTAGGTTTAAATGCCAACCCCATACATGCGACCTTTGCGGCACGTCCATTTTCTTTTTCAAATGTAAGTGCTGAATTTTTGATCTTTTCGATTGACCATTCTGTTTTGTAGTTATTCACTTCTCTTGCTGTTCTAATGATCTTTGCATCATCTCCACCTGCATGTACAATAAACCAAGGATCCACCGCTATACAATGTCCCCCAACTCCTACACCAGGCTGTAAGATGTCTACACGCGGGTGACGATTTGCCAATGAGATCAACTCCCATACATCAATACCAAATTTATCTGATAAGATCGAGAGTTCATTGGCAAATGCAATGTTGACATCACGGTAGCTGTTCTCTGTGAGTTTTGCCATCTCTGCTGTTTTTGCATCTGTTTGCAGTATTTTGCCGCTTACAAAGGTTTTATAAAAAGCAACTGTCTCTTTGGTTGCTTCTTCATTCAGTCCCCCGACGATACGGTCATTTTCCACCAGTTCACGCATGATCTGTCCGGGCAATACCCGTTCAGGACAATGTGCTATATGTACTTTAGAGGTATCTACACCCTGCTCTTCCAAGACCTCTGCGATCTTTTCAGTTGTACCGACAGGAGAAGTAGACTCTAAGATAATGATATTACCCTCTTTGAGATAAGGAGCAATGGATTTTGTTGCTGAAAGCACATAATCTATATTTGGCACATAGCCTTCATGAAAAGGGGTGGGCACAGCGATAATAAATACATCAGACTCTTTGGGTTTAATACCGGCGATAAGATTCCCCGAGTTCACTGCGGAACGCACAAAAGTGTCCAGATCCGGCTCGACGATATGAATATTACCTTCATTAATGGTGTCTACTGTACTCTGCACCACATCAACGCCATGTACTTGATATTTACGGTTTGCTAAAAGTGCGGCGGTTGGAAGCCCTATATATCCTAATCCCATGATACATACTGTTTTACTTTGCATTGTTTTCCTTTATGATATTGACTATTTTTTGACACGCTTTCCCGTCTCCATAAGGGTTATGGGCTTGACTCATACGCTCATAGAGGAGCGTATCTTTAAGTAATTGATTTACTTCGTTCACTATCACAACCGGGTCTGTTCCTACCAGTTTCACTGTTCCCGCTTCAAGTGCTTCGGGTCTTTCTGTAGTATCACGCATGACAAGTACCGGTTTTCCAAGGCTTGGGGCTTCTTCCTGTATTCCTCCGCTGTCTGTCAGTATTAAGTATGTTTTACTCATCAAATAGACAAAAGGTTCATACTCCAAAGGTGCTATAAGATAGACATTTCTGATACCCGACAGTAATTCAAGTACAGGCTTTTGAACATTGGGGTTAAGATGTACAGGATAGACAAAATTCACATCAGGATGTGCTTCAGCCAAGGTTTTGATCGCTGAACACATATCTAGAAACCCCTGTCCGAAATTTTCTCTTCTATGCCCGGTGATCAGGACTATACGTTCGTCATTGTCAAAAGCAGGAAAGTCTGATTTTATACTATCTGAAAGTGTAGCTTTAAGACTTTCGTTTTTCTCTATCTTGTTTAAAACCCAATACAATGCATCGATCACTGTATTCCCAGTAACATAGATACTCTCTTCAGGAACATTTTCTTTTAGAAGATTCTCTTTACTTGTCTGAGTAGGTGTAAAGTGGTAGGTTGTGATCTGCGACGTTAGTTTACGATTGGCTTCTTCCGGCCAGGGGCTGTAAATGTCTCCAGTA
Organism: Sulfurovum sp.; assembly: GCA_002733215.1. Lineage (GTDB taxonomy): Bacteria > Campylobacterota > Campylobacteria > Campylobacterales > Sulfurovaceae > Sulfurovum. The sequence continues at coordinate 28,433 of NVUY01000026.1, forward strand.
CGAAGCCCTGCTTCTACATGCGCCACTGGAATTTTCTGATAAAATGCACTCATAGCAGTAGCGATGGTAGTGGTTGTATCCCCATGCACAAAGACCACATCGGGTTTATACTCTGTAAGTACCTCTTTCATCCCAAGTAAAATGTTAGATGTCACATCATAAAGGTCTTGTCCTGGTTTCATGATATTGAGATCATAATCAGGAACAATGTCAAAAATATCAAGTACCTGATCAAGCATCTCTCTATGCTGTGCAGTGACACATACTTTTGCTTCGATCTCACTCGAATGTTCTTGAAATGCTAAAACGAGTGGTGCCATTTTAATAGCTTCTGGTCTTGTCCCAAATACGATCAGTACTTTTTTCATAGTTAATTACGTTAACTCCCTTATTAATCCGTAAATTATATCTTAAGAAAATAGAATATATGCTTTAGGGCACCTCTATGTCTTTTAATGCTATCGTTTACTTGCTTTTTCCAGCCAGTAGTGTGCTTCTACTGCATTTTTGGGGACACCCATACCCCCTGTAATAAGCCAAACCGAGACGGAATTGTGCATCTTTATCATTATTTTCTGCCCTTTTGCGTAAAGAGTCAATATTTGAACATTTTCTAAATCTCCAAAAAAAAGAGATCTTTTTCTTGATAAAACATAACATGGTAGAGCCTTTTTCTATAGTATAAAGACAGTATAGAAGTTTTTTGACTCTCTTGTAAGGGCATTTATGGAAATATGTTTTTAAAATATGCCTAGTTGACGGGTTTCTGCTCTTTCTAAAGGGGAATAGGTACGGTAAGTGATATATAGGATCGCTTGTTTCTGAAAGTTCTCAAAATAGCCCAGATCACCCAGGTCGTGATAAAGAAGTATGCTCCCAAGCCCCAAAGCTGAATGAAAAGGTAATCTTTATCTATGTTCAGAAAAGCAAGAAGGCTCATGCCGCCATAAAAAGAAAATAAAAAGTAAGTAAGCATCAAACCCAGCATATAGGGAAATAGCAAAGTAGCTGCCATCGAAAAAAGTGCAACATCTCTTTTAGAAAGATCCTTTACATTCGTTTTCAGAGGAAACTTTTGACTTGATCTTTGCTTCTTAGAACCGGAAGGCATCACAACCTTCACCTTTTTAGACGGCTCAGTACCCTGATCCCACTCTAACTTTTCGTTTTCAATATCTTCTATTCGTTTGTACATTATAATCCTTGTCCAGAGGTTAAGGGGTTCCCTTAAATAAAAATTATAGCGAAAGATTATGAATCTTTGATAGATTGGATTATATTTGATAATTATTCTAAAAAGAATGTCAGAGTTTAGTATTTAGTTGGCGGGTAATATGCTATACTAAAGCATAAAATACAATCAAAAAAGGATAACAGATCAAAATAAAAAATGGAGAATCGATACTTTTTATTGGAGATTCGATAACAGATTGTAATCGTAGCTATTCTGTTGGCAGTGGTATGGGACTGGGAGATGGCTATGTTTCTTTTGTTGATAGCCTTTTAGCTACATTGCATCCGGAGGTAAACATAAGCGTTCTCAACACCGGGATCAGCGGCCATTGTATCACTGACCTTGAAGCACGCTGGCAGAGAGATGTTCTTGACCTGTCTCCAGATTGGCTTAGCGTGATGATCGGCATCAATGATGTCTGGCAGCAATTTAACAATCAGCCCAACCCGAATCAAACCAGGTTAGAACAATATAAAAACATTTACAGAAAACTCTTAAAGCAAACACGCCATGACCCTAAAGGGCTTATACTGATGTCTCCCTATTTCATCGAATCTGATCCGTCTAACCTCATGCGTCAACATATGGATGTATACAGCAGAGTGGTTGAGGAACTAGCAGATGAATTTGATGCACTTTTTGTTGATACTCAGGCAGCTTTCAACCGCTACCTTGCCCACCGACCGGCACAATCACTCTCTGACGATCGCATACACCCCAACAGAACAGGACACATGATCATCTCAAATGCATTTTTAGAGTCGATAAAATAAAAGACCCCTGCCTGTAAGTATGCCCTTTATTTTACCTCGCTCATTTTACTTTGCATCTCTCTTTCATTTGAGCCATCTTCGCTTTTCTAAGTGCTTTCATGTAGTCTTTTTGTTCTTTACTTAGTATTGCTTTAACACCATCTATGCAAGTAAGTTTAAATAATGTGGCTTCTGTTTTAAGCTGTCCCAGTTTTTCAACTCTTGCTTTTTGCTGTGCTACTGTTTCAGATTTCTTGCATGCTTCTTTTATTTCTTTACTTAGCGCTTTTATCTCTTCTTTGAATTTCATCATCTTAGGCATCATATCATCACGCTGTGCTTTCAACTTTGTTTTTTGCTCAGCTGTGAGTGCTAGTTTAGGATCATTCTCGATTTTCATGAGCATTTTCATAGGTGACGGAAGGTGCATAAGTAGTGCTGAGCTATGCCCTCTCATTTTCATCTTATGACATTTATTACATTTTCCATCAGCCTTACATTTAACCTTACATTTTTCCATCATCCCTGCTCCACATTTGTTACCTTCTGCTTGCGCAGGTATAAAGAGTAGTGCCATCGCTGCGACAGAAGCCAGTGTTATTTTTTTAATCATATTGATTTTCCTTTATATTTTAAATCGTCAGTAATGATAACAATATTCAATTAACGGTATGTTAATAACTCTATTTAATTTTCTTAATATCTTACCCACTAAGTAACAATTCAATAAATACTAATATAATTTTCAAAATAAAAAGGCGAGCTATGACAAAAGAAAATGATTTTAATTTTACTTGGACACTTCTATTTTTCACATGGGTCATAGCCATGGTCTCTACTCTTGGAAGTCTATTTCTAAGTGATGTAATGATGTACCCACCCTGTACGCTTTGCTGGTATCAACGTATTTTTATGTATCCTTTAGCTATCATATTTTTAGTAGGCTTGCTTCCTTATGACAAAAATGTACTTAAATACGCTCTTCCTTTTGTAGGGCTTGGATGGTTGTTTGCAGTCTATCATAACTTACTGCAGTATAACATCATCCCTGAGAGTGCAAGTCCCTGTTCGCAAGGTGTGCCTTGTTCCGCCAAATATATCGAAGTATTTGGTTTTATTACTATCCCGATGCTTTCTCTTATAGCATTTACGCTCCTTGCAGTTTTACTATATATCATTAAAAAAAGAGGTTAATATGAATCAGAAAAAAATTATCATCTTCACATCTATAGGTCTAATCGTACTCTTTATATTGGCTGGTTATTTTTATAAAAATCAACAAACAACAACACTTCAAAAAATGGCAGGAGAACAAGCAGAGCTATTTGAAAGACCCTACTCCTGGAGCATCGGTCCTAAAGATGCAAAAGTGCATCTGGTTGAATTTATGGATCCTGCATGTGAAACCTGTGCCCTCTTTCACCCTTTTGTTAAAGATATCATGATGAAAAATGAAGGCAAGATAAGACTAACACTCCGTTATGCTACTTTCCATGACGGCTCAGAAGAAGTAGTCAAAATGCTAGAAGCAGCAAGAATGCAGGGTAAGTTCATAGAAACCCTGGAGATGATGTTTGCAACACAACGTTACTGGGCAAGCCATCATCATCCTAACCCTCAACTACTTATGGAGTTTTTACCAAAGTTAGGTCTAGATATGGAAAAGCTGGCTAAAGACATGAAAGACCCTATACTGGACAAAATGATAGCACAAGACATGGCAGATGCCAAAGCTCTGGGAGCTTCGAAAACACCTGCATATTTTGTCAACGGGAAACCTCTTCAAACCTTTGGTCATGAGCCACTCAAAGAATTAATATACTCTGCGTTTTAAGTTCCAAGGATAGTCCAAACCATCTCCCTGGAAGTTGCATGGTGAAGATTTTTCTTTTTCGTAAAGTTCTCTTTATTGCGTATTGCCCGTTTTTAGATACCAGCTGTTTTTTTCTTCAGACACATACTGATCACTCATCCTAAAAGTCATTCAAGACTTCCGCGATCATTTGCTCATTCGTCAAAAAACACTTTGCATACATCCCTCTACTCATATACTGTTTTAAAACCTCTTTGGGAACTGTGAGAGAAGGTAGCCCCGATGAACCTGCTGTGATCTCGTATTTGCCGTACTGTATGATCAGACCTTCATCAGTGATCGCAAAATACCCTGATTTACGAAAATTAAGTAATTGATCTTTTACTTTAAAATAGCCGATGAAATTCTCATCAGCGATCTCTTTGACCACACGCTGCAGAACATATAGGTCAAATGCTTCACTTGTACCAAAAAGATTCTCCCAGTCAAGCTTCATACCATATTTCCTGTCGTACATATAGCGGGATATATGTCCATTTCCATGTGCAGCACCTGCTCCGTATGCATACTGGAATACTTCTATGGTAATAATATTATCACTTAGATATTCAAGTTTCTCTCTATACGTAAATTCACTGACATGCATATTTTGTGTATTACATGCAGTAAGATTGCTTTCGACAACTTGCTCTGGATCTACCTGTGGGATAGAGAGTGAATCACTCAGTATATCTCCCAACATGAAAGTGTTTTGTTTCAGTAGTTTAAATCTTTGTACAGGAGTGATATAGCTGTACGCTTCACAAGATTTTCCATACTTTTTTTTCGTATCCGTGTAGCGTAAAAGTGTTTGATTGGTACTTTTTCCTGCTTTATCTTCCTGGGTTGTGTTGTAGGCATAGGTAGTTGTTCCCATGGTAAGACTATACGCAACAAAAAAGAACGAAAGTATTTTTATAGTCAGAGAGAACTCCTTTTTCATGTTATACCACTACTTTTAAAAGTTTAGCATATTCTTCCGGTATTTCAAACTTCTGACCATGCAGATACTGTGAGGCTACGGTATTGATCCCAAAATTTAAATCTGAAGTGCAATTTTTGAAAATTTGAAAATTAAAAGTTGTAAATTTAGATTTGAAGAGGTTAAATGCTAGAATCTTACTTCAA
>NVUY01000027.1 GCA_002733215.1 Sulfurovum sp.
GTGAGGATAAATAAAATACCGTATCTCTTGTAGTGCCTACTTTTTTAGAAAAACCCCGTGTTTATGGGGTTTGGTCTGGGTTGGTAGGTGAAGTCGGGAGGCTTATTTTACAACAGTTTTAAACCCCACCTATTGCCATTTTTGTTTTTGCAAAAATGAATAGTTGAAGCGATAAAAAATTATACGAAGAGTACAGAATGAATGAAAAAATAAAAATTAATTTTCTTGAACCAATTAGATGGCACTTATTTAGCTACATGAGGGAAAAGAAATATATCTATGGAAAAGCAGATTTATGTAAAGAGATTCAAAGATTTTTAATTAAATACTACAATCTAGAAACAAGAGTATCAGAAAATAGTTCAATATCTTTATTAGATAACAAATTAGAAGATGAGTATTTAGATACATCAAAATATAAGAAGGAAGCTTGTGGAGTTTATCAGAATCTACAAATAGAGTTAAATTTTTTTAGAGATAGGAATATGAATAGAGAGAAATATAAAGATAATCTTGATATATACACAGATAATGATAGAAAAAAATATTTCCTTAATAGTTTATATATTGTAAGAAGTGAAATTGAAAAAATTGAAGAGATATTCCCTGACTTATATGATGAAATGGATATACACTTAAAGCGTACTGAAGATCAAATCAAATCAATTGACCGTCATCAAGATAAAGAGTCTCAGTACTTAAATTATATACAAGTTTTAAGAGAATCTAAAACAAATTATATCATTCAAAGATATGATGGAATAAAATTCTATCCAATTATTGTGGATATGTATTTAGACTATGTTGCAATTATGGATAATTTAAAAGTTTATGAAAATGATCTAAAGAAAAAAACAAAAAACTATAAAAAATTTAGAAAAGATATTTTGGATAAAAATAACAACTCTATTTCAAGCTTGTATTTTTATTTTGTAAATTTTAAAAAAACTGTACGATCCAACCAAGTAAAAAAATTTGTTTTAAAAAAGTATTTAGGTCATTTAGATTATAATGAGAATGTAAATATATTATTTAGAAAGTTATATCTTGCTGATTTAGATACGAATACAATATCATTCAGACCAAAAGATATGAGTAATTTTAACCCTCAAATACATATGATTTTTGTATTTGCTGCAAATTTTAAACATTTTTTCCCAAAATTTGAACTTTAGAAAAAGGCGGATTCGACTCATAAGCGAATACCCTGAACTAAAATTCTAGCATCTAAACCTGTGAGTTCTATAAAAGCCTCATAGGGCGTTGCGTAATCAAGGCATTTTCTAGGTCTTGAGTTTAGTCTATGCACTGCATCTACAACCTCTTTTCTCGTTATATCTACAAACTCCATTCCTTTTGGAAAATACTGCCTTAGAAGTCCATTTGCGTTTTCGTTTTGTCCTCTTTCCCATGAGTGATACGGCTTAGCAAAGTAGGTGTCGCATCCCAAAGAAGATGCCATATCCATATGCTTTGCAAACTCTTTGCCGTTATCGAATGTAATCGTTTTAACAAATTGACTAAAGGGCTTTAGTAGTTCGATGATAGACTCCTTTGTCTCTTTTGCAAACTTTCCTACTTGTGGTAGTGCCAGCCTCAATTTAGACACCCTCTCATCAAGTGTGACTATAGCACCTTTGTGTTTAGCTCCAATCACAGTATCAGCCTCCCAGTCACCAACCCTTAGTCTGTCGTTAGCCTCTTTGGGTCTTTGATCTATATCGACTCTATCGGGTATACCTTTAGTGCTGTTTGTACTGCTACCATATCTTTTTCTGTATGCTTTGTGTTTGTGCCTTAGGTGTAAATATAGCTTCCCGCCATTTGATTTATCTTCCAATATGTAACGGTAGATACTCTCATGATGAAGCGATATCTTGTGTACCTTTTTTAGTCTCCCTGCTATTTGCTCTGGAGAGCTTTGGTTTGTCTTTAGTTCATTCTCGATAAAGCACATAATCTCATCTGTGAGTTTTATGGATTTTGTTTTATCTTTGTGTCTCTGGCTTGCAGTTTTATTGGCTTGTTGATATCTATACCCTCGACCACCTTTATTTCTTGATATTTCTTTTGATATAGTGCCTTGTGAACGATTGAGAGCTTTTGCTATTTCAGTTTGAAAAGTTCCCTTTCTCGTCTCTATTTCGATATAATGTCTCTCTTGGAGAGTTAGTTGGTTGTATGCCATTTTTTACCCTTTAAGCTTTGTTGTGATTGCTTAAGTGTATCTAACTCTTCTTGACTAGCTACGCTTGCAATCTACTTGTGGGTATTCGCTTATGATGTGAATCCAGGTTGTATAATTTCTCTGCCTGAACTTCAGAAATTGTAAAATATACCTTATTATCAAACTTTGGAATTTCTAGCATATGTCCAATATTTATTGTTATTTTTTCAGTCACCATATTCGTTTTATCTCTAGATTCTTTTAAAGCTTCTTTTCTTCCTTGATCAATCAAATAGGTATATAGTCCACTGACACAATCTTTTAGTTGCTTCACGGTTGAGGGTTTTAAAATCTTTTTTGGTTTTTCTTCTTTTTTTCCAAGTAGATAATCAATATGATACTGAATATCCTCAACAGAAACATTATTAGGATATTGGTTACCAATAATATTTTTTAAATGTTTATTGTAGTTTCTCTCAATATTGTAATACCAAGATTCAGATAATGCATCTTTACGGTATGCAATATATTCTTCAAATAAAATATCTATTGTTTTTCCAGAATGGACTCTATATCCCTTCTTTTCCTTAATCAACTCTTCTCTTCTTGCAACAGCATCCCTAAGATTCATTTGGGGTGCTGTACCAAGTACTGGTCTATATGTTTTGCCATTAATTTTAAATCTAGCAACAAAAACCTTCTTGCCATGCCTGTTAAGCTTAGTGTATATTCCTTCTTTACTAGTTGGATCCATTCTGGTGACACCCTTTTAAATAAAATAAATAGTAATGGTGACACTCTAGTGACACCTTGGTCTTCGATTTTATACGTTTTAAGTAGTATATCATAGAAATTAAGGAGAAAGCTTTTATATAAAATATGGAAATATAGCCTTATATAGGCTATGAGAGCGTATTTTGTCGAAGTTATATGATTTCATACGAAGATAGTAGGTGCAACGATAAGCCGGGTTTTGTCGTGGGTAGTTATTTATCTAGGCGTATTGTTGCCAATACGCTCAAGCGAAGTATGTGTGCTGATTGAACAGCTTGTGAGACTTGTACCATATACTTCTTGCTGCGAACAGGGTTTACCTAGCTGCCTATGTTACCATAAGCACTGGTGGGCTCTTACCCCACCCTTTCACATTGACCATACATCAAAGATATATGGACTACTTTCTCTCTGTTGCACTTGCCCTCAGATTACTCTGGCCATCCGTTAGATGGAGTCCTGTCTCACTTGCAGCCCGGACTTTCCTCTCGTGCTTCACAGCACCAGCAACTACCTGTTGCACCTATAAAGGATTATAGCATATTAAAATATCGATAGTCCGGTTTTGGTGGTAAACATTTCTAAAGCCAATGTACCCGCATGAGAATTTCCATATTTATTTAATGCGGGTGACCATACCGCTATAGACATCTCACCAGGGACAGTAGCCACGATACCACCACCTACACCACTTTTAGCAGGTAAACCTACATGAAAAGCAAACTCCCCGCTGGCATCATAATGCCCACACGTAAGCATCATTGCATTAATACGTTTTGCCTTAGAACTTGAGATAAATATTTTCTTTGAAACAGGATCAATACCGCCAAATGCTAAAAAAAGCATAGCACGAGACAACTCTTCTGTACTCATAGTAATCGCACAATGGTTAAAGTAAGTCATCACTGTACTCTGCACTTCATTTTCAAAGTTACCAAAACTTCTCATAAGTCTAGCAAGTGCCAAATTCCTATCACCATATTCCATTTCTGAATTGGCTACTTCTTTGTCAATAGATAGCTTGGGATTACCACTTATCTTCCTCATAAAATAAAGAAGCACCTTTAATGTCTTATCTGGGTCTTTATAATGTGTTATGAGCGTATCTGTTATGATAATAGCTCCAGCATTTATAAAAGGATTTCGTGGTATGCCATGTTCATACTCTAGCTGCACCAAAGAGTTAAATGCATTTCCTGATGGTTCTACCCCTACTCGTTTGTAAAGTTCTTTACTGTAAATTTCTAATGCCAAAGTAAAGGTAAAGACTTTTGAAATACTTTGTATGGAAAACTTTTTAGTACTATCCCCTACAGAATAAACAGCACCATCCTCAAGTGTTACAGTCATAGCAAACTGACCTTTCTCTATCTCTGCCAAGGCAGGAATATAGTCTGCTACTTTTCCATGCTGAAGCTCTGGTTGTATTTCATCATAGATTTCGTCAAGTATTTTTTGGTAATTCATAGGCATGCTTTTTTAGATTATTATACTCTAAATTAAAAAAATGTTTCCAATTAAAGTATGTAAAAAAATTTCTTGATTTGCTGTAGATTTGGAGGTTGTTGTGGAGGAGTGTACATCAGTACATGACTGAGTATACTCCTTCAAAGATGCAGTAAAGCAAGTAATTTATCCGAGGATTTCTTTTACTGCTTTTCCGATTTCTGCTGGTGAAACCACTACTTTAACACCCACAGCTTCAAGTGCTGCCATTTTTTCTGCAGCAGTTCCTGCTGAACCAGAAACAATCGCACCAGCATGACCCATAGTTTTACCTTTAGGAGCAGTTTGACCTGCGATGAATGCAACAACTGGCTTAGTGATCTGTTCTTTGATAAGCTTTGCAGCCTGTATCTCAAGATCTCCACCGATCTCACCGATCATAACGATACATTCAGTATCTGGATCAGCTTCAAACATTGGTAAAAGTTGGTTATATGAAAGACCGATAATTGGATCTCCACCAATTCCAACTGCTGTTGTGATTCCATAACCTGCTTGAACAACTTGGTTCGTACCTTCGTATGTTAACGTTCCAGATTTGGAGATCAGACCAACATTACCTTTTTTGAAAATCATACCAGGCATGATCCCGATCTTACACTCTTCCGCAGTAATAATACCAGGGCAGTTTGGTCCTAGTGTTTTCATGCCATGTTTAGTCGCATGCGCTTTAGCCATTTGCATATCTTTAACCGGAGCACCTTCAGTAATGATGACTGCAAGTTCGATACCTGCTTCAGCAGCTTCCATCACAGCATCACCAACAAATGCAGGTGGAACAAAAATCATAGAAACAGTAGCTCCTGTGGTTTTGACAGCCTCAGCTACTGTGTTAAATACAGGTTTACCTAGGTGCGTTTGTCCACCTTTGTTTGGCGTAACGCCACCAACAATTTGTGTACCATAGTCTATACATTGTTCCGCATGAAAAGAACCCTCTTTTCCTGTAAAACCTTGAACGATTACTTTTGTATCTTTATTTACTAAAATTGACATTGACTATACTCCCTTTGCTGCGGCTACTGCTTTTGCTGCACCGTCACCTAAATCACTAGCAACGATTAAGTTATCAATATTTGCTTTTTTAAGAATCTCAGATGCTTCAGGAGCATTGGTTCCATCAAGACGTACGATAACTGGTACATTCACATCAATTATTTTAGTCGCTTCAATAATACCATTTGCGATACGGTCACATCTAACAATACCACCAAAGATATTTACAAAAATTGCTTTTACTTTAGGATTTTTAAGAATAATTTCAAACCCTTTTGCAACAGTTTCAGCATTTGCTGAACCACCAACATCAAGGAAGTTAGCTGGCGTTCCACCCATGTAGTTAATCGTATCCATTGTACCCATCGCAAGACCAGCACCATTTACCATACAACCGATCTCACCATCAAGCGCAACATAAGAAAGACCATATTTAGCAGCTTCTACTTCATCTGGATCTTCTTCTGTAAAATCTCTCATTGCAGCAATTTCTGGTTGACGGCCAAGCGCTGAATTATCAAAGCCCATTTTTCCATCTAATGCGAGGAAATCACCTGAACCAGTTCTTACAAGAGGATTGATTTCAATCATTTCTGCATCAAGTTCCATATAAAGTTTAAAGAGTTTTTGTGCAAAAGAGATAATCTTTTTTTGTTCAGCTTTGTCCGTAATACCAAGACCAAAAGCTAGTTCACGACCATGAAAACCTTGAAAACCAATAGCAGGATCTACAGGAATAGTGATGATTTTTTCTGGTGTATTTTCTGCAACATCTTCGATGTTCATCCCACCTTCAGTAGAAGCCATAATCAAAGGCATTTCTAACTTTCTATCTAGTACTACAGATAAGTAAAACTCATCTTTAATGTCTGCACCATCTTCAATGTAAAGTTTTTGAACCAATTTTCCTGCAGCATCAGTTTGATGAGTCACCAAAGTCATACCAAGAATCTCATTTGCTAAAGTTTCTACTTCTTCAATGCTTTTAGCAAGTTTAACTCCACCACCAAGACCACGTCCACCTGCATGGATTTGTGCTTTAACAACCCAAACTGGGCCGCCTAGCTCTTGCGCCGCAATGACTGCATCTTTAACACTTTCAACCATTATACCTTTTGGTGTTGGTACACCATATTTGGCAAAAATTTGTTTTGCCTGATACTCATGAATATTCAATTTGTACTCCTTATTTATAATGCATAATTATATAGTTTTTGTAAATAGTATGTGATTAATTGTAAAGATATTTAGAAGATTTTAACTGTATGTGCTATGTATCTACACAGCACAGGGAGAGGATGTTAGGCTTTTGCAGCTATCATCTCTTCAGGTTTAACATTTTTATCAAAATCTTCTTCAGACATAAAACCTAATGCCATGGCTTCTTCTTTGAGTGTTGTACCGTTTTTATGTGCAGTTTTAGCAATGATTGCTGCATTTTCATACCCAATGTGTGGGTTAAGTGCGGTTACAAGCATCAAAGAATCATTTAAAAACCTATCGATGTTTTCTCTAATTGGCTCAATACCTACTGCACAGTTTTTGTCAAATGAATTCATAGAATCTGTTAAAAGTCTAATAGACTGGAGTATATTATAAGCTATCACTGGCTTAAAGACATTGAGCTCAAAGTTACCCTGAGATGCTGCAAAACCAACTGCGGCATCATTACCCATGACTTGCACGGCTACCATAGTCATAGCTTCTGCTTGTGTTGGGTTTACCTTACCTGGCATGATGGAAGAGCCTGGCTCATTTGCAGGAATTTCTATCTCCCCTAGTCCACATCTAGGCCCTGATGCCAACCATCTAATGTCGTTAGCAATTTTCATAAGGTTTGCGGCAAGTGCTTTGAGTGCTCCGGAGAGTACTACTTCTGCATCATGACCTGTGAGTGCATGAAACTTATTTGGCTGAGAAACAAAGTTATAATTTCCACCCATGAAATCATTCAATTTTGCAGATACTTTTTCAGAAAATTCCGGATGAGAATTAAGTCCTGTACCTACTGCAGTACCACCAATAGCCAGTTCTCTACAATACACCAATGCATCATTGATTTGTTTTAAGTTTGTATCTAACATGGCCACATATCCTGAAAGCTCTTGTCCTAGTGTAAGTGGCGTTGCATCTTGTAAATGTGTTCTACCTATTTTAACTACATCTGCAAAAGCTTTTGATTTTGCATCTAGTGTAGATTTAAGTTGATTAAGTGCAGGAATGAGACTATCCATTACTCCCACGACTTCAGCAATACGCATACCTGTAGGGAATGTATCGTTAGAACTCTGTCCCTTATTGACATCATCATTAGGATGAACAAGATGTTCTTTGGTGAAATCAGCACCTAAAATCTCAGTGGATTTATTGGCTACCACTTCATTCATGTTCATGTTGGACTGTGTTCCTGAACCTGTTTGCCATACCACCAAAGGAAAATTGTCATCTAATTCACCTGATAGTATGGTATCACACGCTTTGGCAATAGCAGAGCTTATATCATCATTCATTCTTCCTAAATCGTTATTTACCAAGGCACACGCTTTTTTTAAGTTTGCAAAACCATAAACTACTTCTATAGGCATAGTTTCATTACCTATAGCGAAATTATGAATTGATCTTTGTGTTTGAGCAGCCCAGTATTTGTCAGCAGGGACTTTCATCTCTCCCATAGTATCTTTTTCTATTCTAAATGACATGTGTTTTCCTTTAATTTTAATAATTATTTATTTTTAGTTAAAAAATGTATTGTTCTTAAGTACATCAATACCACTTGTAACAGTATTAACTGAAGCTTTAAACTTCTCTTTTAAAGTATCATCAAGATTCATTTCAATAATTCTTTCAACACCCTTTGCACCTAGTACAACAGGTACACCAACACAAACATCTGAGTGACCATACTCTCCGTCTAAAAGCACAGATGCAGAAACAACTGCCTTAGAATCATTCAAAATAGCTTCAACCATAAACGCAATTGCACGACCAGGTCCATAATATCCAGAAGTTTTTAAATGCCCGACAATCTCTGCACCGCCATTTTTTGTTCTTTCAATAATATCTTCCATCTCTTCTTTACTTAATAAGTCACTTAATGGCACATCACCTATATTGGCTTTTTGAGGAAGGGGAATCATGTTTTCTCCATGATCGCCTATAACCAATGCTCCTACTCTAGCTGCCCCAAACCCAAGTTTTTTACGAATTTGATATGCCATACGTGAACCATCTAATGCCCCAGCCATACCAATAATCCGATTACTGTCCCAACCTGTAATTTTATGGATAGCGTAGGTCATCACATCTAAGGGATTAGACACTGAAATAATAATTGCATTAGGCGAATACTTCATAATATCTTCTGTCACTGATTTAATAATCTTAGCATTAATCATGAGTAAATCTTCTCTAGTCATATCACCTTTTCTAGGAACCCCGGCAGTAACCACAACAATATCACAATTTTTTACATCTGCAGGGGTATCTGCTGCTGTAATCAGCGTAGGTTTGGTAGAAAAATGTGTTGCCTGTGCTATATCAATTGCCTTACCCTGTGCCACACCTTCTGCTATATCAAAAAGAACAATTTCTTTACATGTTCCCATGACTGCTAAACTAAATGCTGCAGTTGCACCTACTGCTCCTGCTCCGATGATTCCTACTTTTCTACCTTGTATCATTCTTTCTCCTGTTTTAAATTAATTTTATCTGTATATATTGCCACTTATATAGCTAGAGAGTGCCCTTTGTTGACGAAGAATATCATTTAATGTATGATGTGCTCTTGTAATAATCGCCTTCATAAAATCATACATTACCTCAGGCTCACTGGTAATTAATTTTTTTATATCCGCTTCTTTAAAACATATAACACTTGCTTCACCTAATGCTTTGACCGAACATGCGTGGGCTGTGCCATCTATAAAGCTCATTTCACCTATGAGGTCTCCTCTTTCAAATACATGCAAGATATGCTCTCGTTTATCCTTTGCACTTTTTTCAAAACAAGCCAATCTTCCTCCTTTGACTATATAAAAGCTATTGTCAGTGTCATCTTCTTGAAATAAAAGTTCATTATCATTCAATGCTATCTCTACACCGGCACATGCTGAAAAAATATCTATACCATATTCACCAAGATATTCTCCAATAGGTGCCTCCGTAAGTAGTTGTTTGACTTTTTTAATATTAGGTCTATCCATCGTATTCTCCTTCTTTATAAAATATCTGTGTTAAAGCAAAGTACTCCAACACTTCTTCTAAATTTTTATTTGCTTTAGCACTTAGCCCTACGCTTAATTCCCATTGATAGCCTCGTATTTCCAACAAATAGACAGCTGGTGTGCTTGTAAAACATTGTTTACATATTGCCATAACAGATTGTACCGAAATGGCATGAGAAGTAAAAGTAAAATCCATTTTCGCCTTCACTTTTGACAGATAAAAACTTTCAATATCTTCTTTTTTACTCGCATCAATAAAAAGGACTCTTTTTTTATAACTAATCAAGTCTGCATCTTCAAGATGCAGTTGATAACTCCTAACAAGTTCAGCTTCAGGACAGATAGCAGACTCTTCTATCCAATCTACAAAAGCCCAACCCAAACCATCGTCTTCTCTTCCTATATTTCCAATACCATAAATAAGAGAATCAGAAGTGTTGAATGATTCAAAAAAGTCTCTCAGCGATTTATCGTTTTTTGCTGTCAATGATATTGCCTTTGCTATCCAGCACTCTTACATCAAGTGGCATATTTCCTGAGGTAGCATGGGTTGCACAGCTAAGACAGGGGTCATACGCCCGAATTCCCACTTCTATGGCATTCATCATCCCTTCAGTTATTTCTTGTTGCCCACCAAGATACTCTTCGGCTACAGCCAAAACTGTTCGGTTCATCACAGTATTGTTTTGCGTGGTTGAGACTACAAGGTTACAGAAGGTGATGTTACCTTCTTTGTCTGCTTTATAGTGATGCAACAGTGTGCCTCTTGGTGCTTCTACTACACCTATACCTTCTCCCGTCCATTTATCTTTAGAGGGAGTCATTTTTAACTCTTCCTTTTGCAAGTCAGGGTCATGCAGTAAGTTTTTGATGAGTTCGGCTGAGTGTAAAATCTCTATGGCTCTTGCCCAGTTGGTATGCAAGGTTTTGTTGCTTGCTTTTCCATGACTGTAGTCATGAAATTTCTCAAGTGCAGCTTGTGCCAGTGGTGTGGCAGCACCATAAGCTTTAGTTACATTTACACGTGCCAAAGGTCCTACACGTACAGAACCACGTTCTCTACCATATTTCTTTAGATAAGGGAACTTCATATAGCTCCACTCTTCGGTAGCTTCAGCAAAATAATCCATATACTCATGGTAGTCAAATTCTTCAACAATGTTTTTATCTTCATCGGTAATTCGTATTTTCCCATGATAATAATCTATATTACCATCTTCATCCACTAAACACATATTAAGGGCAGGAACATCAGCGAATCTATCTACTTGTTCACGGTTCTCTTCATGAAATTTATAAAAGACATCTAGTGCTTCACTTGCATAAGTGATAACGGTATCAATGTCAAGCAGACCATCGTCTCCTTTGAGAAATCTCTGTATATCTTCTTTAGATATATTGTGATTGACGCCACCAGGTACTGACGCGATACCGTGCATTTTTTTACCAAACACTAGTTTTATGCCTTCTTGTCCCCATTTTCTTAAAGCTACTACACGTTTTACCATCTCTGGATTTTCTTCTATGAGTCCCAATACATTGCGTTTTTCAGGTGCTGCATCCATACCAAAGATCATCTCAGGAGCTATAAGATAATAATAGGCTGTCACATGTGACTGTAACTGTTGAAAATAATGTCCTAACCGTCGTACTTTTTCAGGCGTTGGAAGCATTTGTACATCTTGTGCATAGCCAACACCTATCATATCATCAAGCACTTTTGCTCCACAAAGGTGGTGACTTACAAAACAGATACCACAGATACGCTGTAAAAGCATAGGAGCTTCCCAATAAGGATGCCCTTGTACAAATTTCTCAAATCCTCTAAACTCAACCACATGAAGTCTTGCACCAATGATGTTGTTGTCATCATCAAGCTGCACAGTCACTTTACCATGCCCTTCAATCCTGGTTACGGGGTCTATCACTAATTTTTTACCCATCTTATCTCCTTTCTAATCAAAACGGTTGATTTCTCTTGGTAAATCAACCTCTCGTCCATTTGCTAAATCATCCAATACTTTAAAAATCGCATCTCCATCTGGAGGACAACCAGGAAGAAAGTAATCCATCTTAACTATTTCATGACAAGGGTAAACCTTGTTGGTTATAGGAGGTAAATCTTCATGAAATGGAAGTATTTTTTCCTGTTCAGGTAACATGGTAGGTGACTCCAAATATGCTTCTTTAAAACAGTCTTCTAAAGAAACAAGATTTCTCATAGCAGGCACACCTCCCCAAATTGCACAAGCACCTACAGATATGAGAATGTCACAGTTTTCTCTGAAATGTATCAGTGTTTCTATATTTTCTTCATTGGCAATACCACCTTCAACAAAGCCAATAGCACAACGATGGGGAATACGCTTTACATCACTAAAAGAGGAACGTGTAATCGCTATCTTATCAAACAAATCAATCATCTTCTCATCCATATCTAAAAATGAAAGTGTGCATCCCCAGCATCCACAAAGTGCAATGGTCGCTATTTGGATTTTCTCATCACGTGCTTTACGGCTTTTTTCATCTAATTGTGTAGCTGGCAGCTCATAAGAAGCTATCTCGTTTTTCTTTATGCTACTCATTATTGCTCTCCTTTTAAGATACGTTCTCTTATAGAAGATATCTCATATTTTCTAACACCAATAGCATGGTCAAAGCCACGTTCCTTATCTATAATACAACCAACAGGACAAATGTCTGAAGCCTCACGAGCTTGTTCTTTGGTCATCTTATCTGCTAGGGTTTTGTCTATCTCTATTTGTGAACTAGGACCTCTACCGCTAATGGAAAATATTTTTTGTCCTGTTTTTTCATCACGTATGTAATGAACACAAAGTTGACAAAAAATACAACGATCTCTTTCTAACCAAATAAGTTCTGCCGCATTATCCCTTTTACGTTCTGTAAAACGGTAAGGGAAACGAGAAACCATCATATCGGTTTCATAGGCTATGGCTTGAAGGTCACAGCGTCCACTTTTTTCACAACTAGGACAGTTGTGTGTGCCTTCTGAGAAAAGGTTTTCAACCAAAGCTTTTTGCATATCTTTGACTTCAGGGTCATCTACTTCCACATTCATACCATCATAAACAGGTGTAGCACAGGAAGCTGCCATCCATCCATTGACTTTTACAGAACAAACACGACAAGTCCCTAAACAGGGTTTACCTCTCATATAGCAAAGTCGAGGAATAAATATGCCATTATCTGCAGCTACATTTATGAGGGCTTCACCTGCTTGTGTTTCAATCTCTTTACCATCAATAGTTATCTTAATACTCATTTTGCCTCCTCTTGAAGTTTTTTATATAAATTTTCATGCACAGAGGTGGCAGCATGCATATCAAAAGACGGATTGACCATATCTGTTACTTTGGCTAATTTACGTTTATATATTTTTGGAAACTTTATCAGAGTGTTTAGAAGAGAGTTTGGAGAGGACATACCGAGTCCGCACCTACTGGTACTTTTAATGATGTTCCCCCAACTTACAATCTCATCTAAATCTTTTTGTGTGGCTTTACCATCTACAACAAGATTTATCTTATGTAAAAGGTCAACATTTCCCGAACGACAAGGACTACAGGTACCACAGGACTCATCTACAAAAAATTCCATATAGTCTTTTACCACATCCAACATATCTCTAGAATTATTAAAAATCATCAAAGAGCCATTACAAGAAAGATCAGAGTAACAAAAGATCCTCTCTCCATCCTGCCAAGGATTTACACACTCTCCAGAAGGGCCACTTACTTGTACTGCTTGTGTATCTTTTGCTCCGATCATGCGAAGTACCTCGTTAAGCGTAATTCCCCACTCAATTCTATAAATTCCAGGATAATCACAATCTCCAGAAACAGATAAAAGTCTTGTACCTGTAGACTTTTCTGTTCCAAATGATTTATACCAATCAGCACCTTTAGTAACAATTCGACTTACTGCTGCAAAGGTTTCAACATTGTTAATAATAGTTGGTTTTCCCAAATATCCCTCTTGTACTGGATAAGGTGGCTTCAGCCGTGGTGCTCCTCTTTTTCCCTCACAGGACTCAATCAATGCTGTCTCATCACCACAAACATATGCTCCAGCTCCCATCTGAATACGTATATCAAAGTCAAATTCCTGCCCTAGTATCTTTTCTCCTAAAAGTCCATCATGACGCATCTCTTCCAATTGGGCTTCAAGATACTCTTTTATGTACCAATACTCTGCCCTTAAGTAAATAATGCCTACTTTAGAGCCAATAGAATAAGCACAGGCAATCATCCCCATAAATACATCTTTGGGTGATCGTGTTAAAATCACTCTGTCTTTAAAGGTGCCTGGCTCTCCTTCATCAGCATTACAAATGACATATTTCTCATCTGTCTCAACTTCACTACACAACTTCCATTTTAGACCAGTAGGAAAACCTGCGCCACCACGACCTCGTATATTTGAGTTTTGTACTATCTCAATCACTTCCCCGGGATAGGTACCAAGCATCTTCATAATTAACGCCCTGTAGTTTCTATCTTTTCTAAAAAATACAGGACCTGTTCGTTGAATATTGGTTGAGACCATACCATCAATATAAGCAACATCTTTTCTAGAATGACCGTTAGGGTTCGCTATCTCTTCAGGTGTTTTTCCCTCTCTTATCTCAGAAATAATCTCTTTGATATCTTCTGGTGTTAACTGGGTAAAGACTACTTTATCAATCATCATCGCTGGTTCTTGATCACTAAGCCCGATACAGTTCGTATCAAAAAGACCAAACTTTTCATCCTCACTAACGTTATTGAAAACACAGCCTACTTCTTCTATCAAAGCTTCTCTTGCGTCATAATACCCATTCATCTTTCCAATGACAGTATCGGCAAGATATATTTGGTATTGACCTGCGGGTTTATCATGAAAGAAATGATAAAAAGAGGCTGTTTCTTTTATATCCAAGGGAGACATATTTAGTGATCTTGCTATTTCATCGACAACATCATCAGAGATATACCCATTTTTATTATGCACATCCCATAAGATATCCATCATTCTTGTTTTGTTAAATTGGTAGGATTCTAAGATTTTTTGAACTTCAGCTATCATTACTATCCTTTTTTCATAAATATGCACACATATAAAAAAGAATATATCCATGCTATGTTAATGCTATATGTTACATTAAACAAACTTAGCTTTAGAGAAAGTAATTGTAGTTGGGAAGGAAGATGGTATCATCTATATGTAATTGACACACAGATGATGGTATTTATTTAAATAACATAATGTAATCGTTATTTATTAAAAAAGTTTTTTTCATTAAGGATAGCAATCATGCTTTTTACAGAATTTACACTTTTTGCAAACTTTCTCTTTTGTCCCTCACTCAGTGTCATTTCAAACAACTTTTCTACCCCATTTGCACCCAATGCAACTGGCACGCCAGAGACCACATCAGAATGCCCATAATGTCCATCAAGAAGTACTGCACAAGGGTGAATCTGTTTGGTATCTTTTAAGATGGCTTCTACCATAAGAGCTGTTGATTTTGCAGGTGCATAATAGGCTGAACCTGTTTTTAGGTAGCCAACTATTTCTGCACCTCCACCTTTTGTACGTTCAACGACTTCTAAAATCTCTTCCTCATCAAGCACATCAGTAAGAGGTACACCAGCAACAGTTGAAAACTTAGGAAGTGGCACCATGTCGTCACCATGTCCCCCCATCACTGAAGCACGAATCTGACCTGCTCCATAGCCTATCTTCTCATGGATGAAGTGTGCCATTCTTGCAGAGTCTAATATACCAGCCATACCAATGACCCTCTCTTTTGGAAAACCTGACTCTTTAAGTGCCACGTAAGTCATCACATCAAGAGGGTTTGAAACCATAATGATAATAGCATCTGGTGCATGTTCTTTAACGTCTTTGACAACTTGTTTTGTAATCTCTGCATTAATCATTAGTAAGTCATCACGACTCATGCCTGGTTTCCTAGGGCTTCCTGCTGTGATTACGACCACATCAGAACCAGCCATATCAGAAGCATTTTCGGCTACAGACACTATCGTATGCATACGTGCAGCATTGGCGGCTTGTGACATATCCAGTGCTTTACCTTTGGCAATTTCAATATTTCTATCACGTAATACTATCTCGTGACACACACCCTTCATGGCAAGTGAGTAGGCTACAGTTGCACCTACATTTCCAGCACCGATAATCGATACCTTTTTACCTTTATTCATAAAAATCCTTCTATTTATAAGAATGGAAATAGAGCAAAGCTCCATTTTCCTACGCTGACACGAAGTTTTCTTCAACAGAAATCTCGCATAGCAAGTTGCTAAATCGAACTATAGGGAACCCCAAAGCAAAACATAAATCATAATATTAGTTATCAATTATGCTTTGCGGAAAACGAGGTTTACATCGACCCTATATTAAATGAGACGAATGTCTCAGGAGTATCTTTTTACACTAGATACAAAGGAAGTGTTATACAAGGCAAAATCCCTAATATGGGATGCCTTGCATAGAGGGTGTGACACTTAAATAGCGTCAATAATTGCATTAAGTGCAGCAGATGGTCTCATAGCCTTTTCAGCCAACTCATCATTTGGATGGAAGTAACCACCGATGTCTTGAGCCGTACCTTCAACAGCAAGAAGCTCTTCAATAATAGTCGCTTCTTTTTCTTTAAGTTCAGCAGCAACAGGTGCAAACTTAGCAGCCAGTTCAGCATCAGCACCGTTAGCAAGTGCATCTGCCCAGTACTGCGCTACGAAGAAGTGAGACGCTTTATTGTCTGGCTGTCCTACTTTTCTTCCTGGCTCTTTGTTGTTGTCAAGGTAACTTTCATTAGCAATATCCAGTGCAGCCGTAAGTGCGGCCAGTTTGTCATCTGAATGTTTTTGACCGATAAATCTTAATGATTCAGCCAATGCCAGAAACTCTCCAAGTGAATCCCATCTTAAGTGACCTTCAGCCAAGAATTGATCAACGTGCTTTGGAGCAGATCCACCAGCACCAGTTTCATACAATCCACCACCAGCGATCAAAGGAACAATTGAAAGCATTTTAGCAGATGTTCCAAGCTCTAGGATCGGATACATATCCGTAAGGTGATCTCTAAGAACGTTACCTGTCACAGCGATAGTATTTTCACCTTTTCTTACTCTGGCATTTGTAAATCTTGTTGCATCAGTCACTTTCATAAATTGAATATCCAAACCACTTGTATCATGGTCTTTAAGATACGTATCTACTTTTTTCTTAATCTCAATATCATGTGCTCTGTTTGCATCTAACCAGAATATAGCAGGAATTCCTTCTAATCTTGTTCTCTCAACTGTAAGTCTTACCCAGTCTCTGATTGGAATATCTTTTGTTCTTGACAGTCTCCAGATATCTCCGGCTTCACATTCAAAAGACATTAACACTGTACCGTCTTCAGCCGTCACAGTCACTGTTCCGGCTTCAGCCAACTCAAAAGTCGTTGGGTGAGAACCATACTCTTCTGCTTTTTGAGCCATAAGACCAATGTTTTGCATTGTACCCATTGTTGTTACATCGTACTGACCATTTGCAACACAATCCGCCAGCATCTCTGCATGGAACATCGCGTAAGTAGAATCAGGGATCACAGCCACACACTCCACTGCGTCACCTTTTCTATTCCACTGTTTACCACCTTCACGAATAACTACAGGCATGGAAGCATCGATAATGACATCATTAGATGCATTGAAGTTTGTTGTACCTTTATCAGAATCAACCATTGCGATCTCAGGGTTATCAGACTCAACAACAGCTAAGAATGCCGCTTTGATCTCAGCTTCTTGTGCATGACCGGCAATCTTTTGCTCAAGGTCAGACATACCTTGGTTAGGGTTAACATTTAATGCTGCAAATGTATCAGCATATTTTGCAAATACATCTTTAAAGAAGATTTCAAATCCGTGACCAAACATAATAGGGTCAGAGATCTTCATCATAGTCGCTTTAAGGTGTAGTGACCATAAAACATCGTTAGTGATTGCGTCATCAATTGTTTTTTGGTAGAAAGTTCTAAGTGCTGCTGTAGACATATATGTACCATCAAGGATCTCACTTTCAAGTACATCAATGCTTGTTAACTCTTTACCGTTAAGGGCAATGGTTACTTTTTGGTCTTTAGCAGAAGTGACAGACTTCTCATTTCCAAAGAAATCTCCCTTACCTTCCATATGTGCGACATAAGACTTTGGATTTTCAGGGAATGGTCTAAGTTTATGAGGATTGTTTTGTGCAAACTTCTTAACCGCTTTGGCTGCTCTTCTGTCTGAGTTTCCTTCTCTAAGTACCGGGTTAACCGCTGAACCTAGACAAGTGCTGTATTTTGCCTGAATCGCTTCTTCATCTGCATTTGCCGGATTTTCAGGGTAATTAGGGATATCATAGCCTTGACCTTGAAGTTCTGTAATACAATCTTTTAACTGTCCTACTGATGCTGAGATATTTGGAAGTTTAATAATATTTCCATCTTCTTCCAAAACAACTTCTCCAAGTTTAGAAAGTTCATCTTCTGCAAGACCCATAGCTGCAAGAACTCTTCCTGCAAGTGAAATATCTGAAGCTACAACTGAAACTCCTGCTGCCTGTGTAAATGCATTTACAATTGGTAACAATGAATACGTAGCCAATGCTGGCGCTTCATCAATTTTTGTCCATATGATCTTTGGTAATTTTGACATTTAAATTCCTTAAATTAGATTATTTGTGATAGGAGTGTAACACTTTTTGAATATTAATATATTGAAACTACAAGTTAGCAAATCTTATCTTTTTTATTTGTTTCTATACTACACAAAGTAAAGAGTAATTTGTCTTACTTTACAATATATTCCGCAGGAAAACCCATAGGTATGGGTGCATAAAGTTTTACAAACATTTCTCCATCACCTACTCTGCATAGTTCGTAAGGTACATATAAAAATCTTGCTCCAATTGTATTATCTATTTGGCTTTTTTCTTCTAGGTGTACACGTATACCCATAGATACATCTTCTACAAACTTATCTGGTATAGCTGTATCAACCACCAAAGCCATAATATCAACATCAGCTTTTTCTATACGTATTTTTAATGTTTCTTCCAGTGCGGTATAACTTTTAGCAGAGTCCTTAATGTCATTTTCAAAAACCTCAACCTCACCTGCGTCATTTAGTAACATAAGGAAAGGTTGAAAGTGTTTTGTCTGTTCCAATGACTCTTGTGCTTTATAGACTGCTTTTTCTAAAACTTTAAATGCTTTTTCATCTTGGGTGTTTGACATGTTTTATCCTTCGACCGCCAAACTCTCTTTCAAATAAATCCCAAGCTCTTTAGCTTCTTCAAGTATCATCTCACTTACCTTCATTTTACTTTCTATAATAACATCTGCCAATTTAGACTTAATATGTAATTCTAATGGACGCTTACCAGGATGACGTTCAACTAAGCACATAAGCTCTTCCACTACCTTTGCATCTGGCATGAGATTCAGCGCCAGTATGAGTGGTGGTTGCACTGGTTCTTCTACGTGCTTAACTTCTTTTTCTACTTTTACCTTAGTTTTCTTGGCATCTTTAATGTTAGAGATTTTAAGTATATTCATACGGGTAAAATCACCATCTTTAGTGATCTTCACTTTAAAGGCTATAGGCTTTGTCAGGTCAAAATCTTCTTCTAACTCTTTGAGACGGTTTTCAAAAAGCATAAGCTCTATATTCCCGTGCAGATCCATGATATTTGCAATACCGAACTTGTTACCTTTCTTAGATATCTTCTCTGTGATGCCTTCTATCTTCCCTATAAACATTGCCTGTGAACCGTCAGCAAGATCGTCTATCTCTGAACTTAGCGTGTAACTTATCCCATCTAAGGTTTCACGGTATTTGTCCAGTGGGTGTCCTGACACGTAAAAACCTAAAGATTCTTTTTCCATCTCCAGTATCTCCATCGCTTCAAACTCAGCCATATCACTAAGTTCTAAAGTAACAGAAGTCAACTCTTCATCATCACCCCAGAGAGAATTCACTGCCTGTTTTTTTGCTTCTCCTGCTTTTTTAGCCATATCTATAATATCTTCAAGCTGTGAAAGCATCGCTTTTCTGGAATATCCAAAAGAGTCAAATGCCCCTGCTTTAGTCAATGTTTCTATGACTCTTTTGTTCACTTTACTTGAATCTATACGAGAAACAAAATCAGAAAGATCTTTAAATTCTTCTTCACCTCTGGCTTCAAGCATGGAGTTTATCGCGATATCTCCTGCTCCCTTAAGTGCACCCATACCAAACATGACCACTTCTTCACCGTCAATGTTACGTGCTTCAAATACCAAACCGGATTTATTGATGTCCGGTGGTAAAAGATTCATTCCCATGCGTTTTACTTCATCCACATACTTCACCACTTTGTCAGTGTTATTTTTCTCCAAAGTCAAGATCGCCGCCATAAACTCTGTCGGATAGTAGTGTTTTAAATAAGAAGTATAAAAAGTGATCATCGCATAGGCTGCTGAGTGAGATTTGTTAAATCCATATCCGGCAAATTTTAAAATAAGGTCAAAGAGTGCACCTGATTTTTCTTCTGCAAAACCATTTTTCACAGCACCTTCAACAAATTCTACTTTGAGTTTATCGAGAAGTTCCTGGTCTTTTTTACCCATACCGCGACGTACAAGATCCGCCCCGCCAAGACTGAATCCACCGATGGTCTGCACGATCTGCATCACCTGTTCCTGGTAAACAATAACCCCATACGTAGGTTTAAGTATCTCTTCGAGTTCCGGGAACATATAAGTGATCTTCGCACGACCATGTTTGCGCTCAACAAAGTCATCGAGCATCCCTGACTCCATCGGTCCGGGACGGTAGAGTGCGAGCATCGCAATAACATCTTCAAATCCATCTGGTTTCAATTTTTTAGCCAAGTCTTGCATACCTGCTGATTCTATCTGAAAGAGTCCAAGTGTTTCACCCGTACCTATGTAATCATAGACTCCTTTATCGTTAATGTCTTCTTCGACAAAGTTAATACGTTTTCCATGACGCCTCTCCACAAGCTTTAAAGCCTCTTCAACTACGGTAAGTGTTTTAAGTCCAAGGAAGTCAAACTTAATGAGATCTACATCTTCTACATATTTACCTGAGTACTGTGTAGCTAAAGTATCCAGTCCTGTCGGTTTAAAAAGAGGGGTTTTTTTCCATAGTTCTTCATTGGAGATAACCACACCTGCAGCATGTGTTCCTGCATTGCGGTTAAGTCCTTCCAGTGCAAGGGCATACTGCCAGGTACGTTTTGCCTGAGGATCTCTTTCCAAAAGTTCTTTGATCTTTGGTTCTTTTTCGTAAGAACCCTTAAGATCAATACCCAGTTCATCAGGAATGAGTTTTGCCATCGCATCTGCTTTAGAGTACGGCATGTCAAGCACTCTCGCTACGTCTCGAATCACACCCTTTGCCTGTAATTTACCAAAAGTGATAATTTGGGCAACATTATGCCTACCATATTTATCTACAACATAATCAAGTATCTCTTGTCTTCTTGCCTGACAAAAGTCCATATCGATATCCGGCATAGAGATACGTTCAGGATTCAAGAAACGTTCAAAGAGCAATCCATAAGGCATAGGATCGATGTCTGTGATACGCAAAGAAAATGCCACCAGTGAACCCGCAGCAGATCCACGTCCTGGTCCTACAGGTATACCCATTTTTTTTGCAGCATCTACAAATTCCCAAACGATAAGCATATAGCCTGGGAACTTCATAGAATTAATGATATCCATCTCTACTTGTAAGCGCTCTCTATATTCTTGGTGTTTTTCTTCAGGGACTATTTTAAGACGTTCTTCAAGTCCATTTTTTGATTCTTCTATAAATAGTGCTATATCATTGGCTAAAGAATACTCTACATCTGGCTCAGGAAGGTCCAAATCAATTTCAGCTGCCTTGTCTCTGGCAAACTTGAAGTTAGGTGGTGTAGGGTCACCGAGTTTGATCTCTAAGTTACATTTATCTGCTATCTCCTGCGTGGCTTCAAGTGCTTCAGGGATGTCTGCAAAAAGTTCCGCCATCTGTTCTGGAGATTTCACGTAAAACTCATGTACGGAGTGACGTAAACGATTTGGATCATCATAAAGTTTATTCATCGCGATACACATAAACGCCTCATGTGCATCTGCATCAGGCTGATTCGTATAATGTGTGTCATTCGTTGCTACGATCTTAATACCTGTTTCTTGAGAAATTTTGATGATCTGCTTATCGATACGGTGCTGATCACCAATACCGTGACGCATCAGTTCAAGGTAAAAGTCATCCCCAAATACTTCTTTATATTTAAGTGCGATCCTTTTTGCTTCATCATAGCCTTTGGCACCAAACTTGAGATTTTTCTCGGAGAGGTTCAAATGCCAGTTGATTTCACCCTGCAGACAGGCAGAGGAACAGATGAGTCCTTCCGAGTTATTTTTAAGTAACTCCCAGTTTATCCGCGGGTAGTAGTAAAAGCCCTTGATATATGCCTGAGAAGATAGATACATAAGGTTTTTATAGCCTACATCATTTTTTGCATACAAACAAAGGTGAAAACGCTGACGCACAGACTTGTCACCCAGCTCCTCCTGATTATGCACATAAGCTTCCATCCCTATGATAGGCTTGATACCCTCTTTACGCATGGTATTATAAAAGTCTATCGTACCAAACATGTTTCCGTGATCCGTCATGGCCACAGAAGTCATGCCCTGCTCTTTTACTTTTTTGGCAAGTGCTTTTATCTTGTTTGCACCGTCAAGCAGTGAGTACTCGGTATGGAGGTGTAGATGGGTAAATTGCGGGGTATGTTTTGGTTCTTCTGACATATATAGCCTTTAAAAGTTTAAGGATTTAATATAGCAGAGTTTAGGTAAGAAGGTAATAAACACTTACAAACTTTTAAACATTTGAAGAATCAGCTTCTTATTGATTCTATATCCATGTGCCAAAGCTTCATCTAAAAATAATTTTGCAGAATCTTCAGTCATATGTCCTTTTTTTATGTTTAAGTATATAAGACCCAATAAACCAATGATTTCTACACCATAATTTACAGCGATCTTTCTTCCTTTTTTCTCATCTATAATGAGCCCCAACTTCATCTCTTTAGCTAAAACAATAGCTTCACTTTCACCATCATCGAGAAGTTTTCTTAGCAAAGTAAGATCATTGCTCTCTTCTACCTCAACGACTGCCATGAAAGAGGGCAAGGCTATCTCTTTTTTAACAGAGATCTCTTTATATACAGTAGAGGGTATGTATATTTTCATAAACAAATTTGAGAGTAAATCTGTCCTTTTAAGATCAAAAAGTATAATGAGTGATGTATTGTCTGAGACGATCATTACAGACTATTGATAGTCTGTATATCATCCTTAAAGTCATAATCTACCACATCAACACCCATCAAAGAAAGTGTTTTCATAGTCTCTTTTTTACTTAAATCCATAGCTCTACTCACCTGCCCCAGACTCAAATCACCTTTTTTATAGGCATCTATCAGCAAAGCAGTCTGTAAACCCTGAGTGACTATCGCTTCATCAAAAGCTATAGCAATACCTATGGGTTTACTTCTTTTGGTGATCATAGTATATTCATGTGCTTCAAGTGCACGTGTAAGCTTGGCAGGATTTATTTGCAGATCTTTAATGCCTATTGTATTCATTAAGAGTCCTTTAAAGTACTTACTTTTGATAGTAGTATAGCATAGTTTTTATTCCTCATGTCAATCTTACTTAATGATCTTATGCAGTTTCTCCCAAATTCGAACCATAGCCAAAGTATCAAGCCGACAATAGGCCAAAAAGTCTTTTTTAATCTCTTCAATTTTACTTTTGTCTTTGAGTAAATGTAGATTAGCAAAGGTATCCATAGCATCTCCACCATTTTGTATTCTGCCTAACTTTTTATAATCAAGTTCATTATCATTTGGGAACATAGCAGGGAGAACTGATTTAATAGAGAAGCTCCCGTTAAAGTCTGGATGATAATATCCTCTTCCTCTAAAGGGAACTATGAGGTCAACAAATCTATCGTTAAGTGCCAACAATTCATCAGCTCTGCTTTCATTAAATTTTGCCAACTCTTTGATTCTACTTATTTCAAAAGATTGATTATATGCGACTATACTTCCTGTTTCAGTAATATCATTGAGCATCTGCTCTATAAGATCATCTCGTGGGTCACTGTTCTCATCACCTAAGAACTCTTTATGTTCCATGGTACCGTCTTCGTGGAGTATATGCAGTGAATACTGAAACGGCATTTGTTGATAAGGTCTTTGGTTATCAAATCTAGGTATGGCGTTTTGGAAAGTTTCAAAGTCAAAAAAGTTTATAGGGTATTGTATAGTTCCTAGAAAGTCTTTGATAATGTTTTTATCTATGTATGGTTCTTTTGTCTTAGCTGTTTCCACTTGCAATCTCTGTGTATCATTGAGTCCAAAATCATCAGGTATATCTGCATAGGTCATCATCCTCTTATAGTACATTTCAAACTTCTTTGCCCCATTCATCCAGTAAAGATTAAAAACAGAGGGTGTAGGTATATGTTTCCAGCAATGCGAAGAAAAGTCACAAGAGAATGGTTTGTCACAATGCCCACCAATATCAATATCAGGCATATCTCCCTTGAGTATCTGCTCCATCTCTTCAAGATTTGGCTCTATGGTATATTGTTTATCTTGTACCTGATCTGTGATGTCTTCTGTCCTAAATAATTCTTCTATATTTAGTTCGCCATCTCTAATGTATTGATTATTGATATGCACAATATAGGCATGGTTGAGTTTTATGGCTTTTGAAAGGGCATACCATTGGATAGAAGCATCTTCTATATGGTAATCCTTGACTTTTGTAGAAGCCTTAACCTCGTACATATCCCATGCGTCACCGTTCTTAACAAGCATATCTGCCATTGCAAAAATGCCGTCTTCAGAAAATGTCGCTTCATAAATAACTTCTGTTCCATTAGCTATAAGATCTTTAGTTTTAAAGATCATACCATTGAAGTCATCAGAACTAAATTCTATCTCTACACCATTGGGGAACACTTCTTTAGCCAATTCCCCTACACTATGTCCTGTATTGAAAAGTGATTCTTGTGCATAGTCTGGTGCATCTCTGAGTTCTGGTTTGTTTTTATAGAGCCAAAGAGATTTGTGGCATTGTAAACCTCTGATGTATTGGGATTTTGATAAAGTCATTTGGAGCTCCTGTTTTTAGATAAGGAAGTATAGAGTTTTATATGGACACCTATTGTCCTTTATTAACAGAAAAATTCTTAAATTCTATTTTTTCTATTATAGCTTCTGCTTCGTCTCTTGATTCAGCTTCAAATATTTCTGTCACATATATATCATGTGAAATAAAACCTTCTCTGCTTTCTTCTGCTTCTTTATAAGTATTATCGGGTAGTGACAAGTTTTTTTTTGAAGATTCTATATCATCTTCTGTATCAATAATTTTCCAACCATACCAATAAGACATATTTCTTATACGCTCATCCTTTTCGGCTTGATTTCTTATTTTTATAATCTCCCCATTTTCCTGTAGCCTTTTGGAAGCAAACTGAAATGTCTTTACACTTTTTCTTATTATATTAATGACTGTTTCTTTATCATCACGCAATCTTTGTGAGGCATATTCAAAAAACATCATATACGATATATCATCAGTATTCATAGCTCTTAAAATCACTTCTTTATCATCTTGTAATCTTGAAGATGCATATTCTAATTCATATGGATTATTTTCTACAGCTTGCAAAACAATTTCTTTATCATCTTGTAATTTTGAAGATGTATCGCTTAAAAAAGATGACCATGCATTACTACTATTACTTAGTGCCTTTGAGAGAACTTCTCTATCTCCCTGTAGTCTTTTTGATATGTATTCAAATACGGAAGCATCTTTATCAATAATATTTAAAACAAAGTCTTTATCATCTCTAAATTTTGAAGATGCATATTGTAATGATTTTGGACTTGCTTTAATAGCTGAAAATACTATTTTCTCACTCTCTTATAATCTTTTTGATGCAAATTCTAGTGATTCTGGTACTATACTAATAGCTGCAGCAACTACTTCATCATCATCATCTTGTAATTTTTGTGATGCAAATTCTAAAGCAGGTAAATAGTACATATAAAAACACCCATGCTCCATTATGTCTTTCATCAATAGAGCCTCTAAAACAACCTCTTTGTCATCTTGCAATCTTTTAGATGCATACTCTAATGATATAGGTTCAGCAATAATAGCTTTTAAAACGACTTCTTTGTCATCTTTTAACCTTTCAGATGCATACCTTAATGCATTATCAAACTCACGGTAGGCACCACTACATCTTGATACAGCTTCAAGTACAATTCGCTTATTGTCTTGTAGTTCTTTCGAAGCATATTGTAAAGGAAAACCATATTTTTGAACAGCTGCATACACTAATTTTTCATTGTTTTTATTTTCTAGGGAAGTATTATTGAGTGGATGAGTATCCTGATTCCCAGAATTATATTCTTCTTCAAGTGCTCCAAGAAGTTCATTTATTGTTTCTAATAAGATTGCTTTTTGTGATTTCATTTAATTATATTCCTCTATTTTTTCTATAAAACTATAAGCCGTTCAGTTTTTCCTGCACCTGCTTGACCTAAAAGTAAATATTTTCACTCATGATATCACTCCTTTTTAAAGATAAAGAAGTATATTATTTTATACGGACATTAATTGTTCAGCATCTTTTTAACGAAAATTATCAAACAAATAGTCATCATCCCGAGAATCCAAAATCATTTCAAGACCATCTGCAACAGCATCTTCTTCTGATGTAATTTCGACATCAACATCATCTGCTTCAATGTTTTTCAAAAATTCTCTGAGATTTTTATGCTCTATTTCTGCTTCAGCAGACTTAGGTTTTCCATCTTTTTCTTTTTCACCATAGTCATAGTTAAAAATTTCTGGCGATATCTTAGCTATTCTTTCATCGTATCTCAATATAGCAATTGGTTCAATAAAGTCTATTTCTCCAAAAGCATTTTCAAGTATGTCCATCATGGTTTGTACTTTTTTTGTTAGTTTCATTTATCTCTTTTCCCTAAATTATATTTTACCGTTCATACGGTCAAACTTATTATTTAAACATTCAACTTCTTCTATACATCCATTGGTGGTATTATTATGCCAATTTTATATATATTATTAAAATTCTTTGATCTATACTCTTCAAGTTTTAAATTCTCCAAAGTGTTCACACCATGATCTTTTGGATACAGAAATAAGAGTTTAGCTTCTTCATTGTCATTTAAATGAATATATTTTCTAATAATAGACTCTCTTCCATAAAGCGATAACTGTTGATAATCATCTTTAAACTTATCTGTTTCGCTATTTTCAAACCAATATTTATATTTGGCATCTATTATCATATTTTCCGATGGCAATAAAAAATCTGGTCTCATAGCAAATGCTAATGAATCTTCTAACTTATTTCCATCTACTATATCATCATATTCTTCTCTAAGCTTTACCTCAACATACCTCTCAAATAGTATTGGCATATCAATATAAAATGGTGGAAATCTAGTCTGCTTTTCTTCATTTGAACTATTTAAACTAAATCCAAATCTTTTAAATATCATCTGTGCTAACTGTAAAGCTTCTTTGTAGTCTTTATAAAATGGTGAGTGTTTAATGGTTCTAAAATCACTATCAAAAATCTCTTTTTTATCTACTAGTTCAAATGAGTTTAAATTTTGTTTGAGCATTTTAGATATTTCACTACTCTCTACTCCTTGAAGATGTCTTCCTGACTGCAAGAGTGCAGTTTTTATTACCTGATTTTCAATACAATTTATTGTAAATATTTGATGGTTACAAACGGTTTTATCTAGTCTATTTCTAAAGTGATTTTTTTTAATGGTTTGATTGACTAGTATTTTACCTTTTATTTCAGAAGTAAGATTTTCTGTAACTTTGATATATCCCTTTTTAAGTCCCTTTTGAGATATTGTCTTCACAACTTTTAAAAAATGAAAAATGATAAAAGGATTTATATCAATTTCTTTTTGTTCTGTTGTTATCCATTTTTCATTATAAAATATTTTAATACTATCATCTAGTTTTTTGGAAACAATAGGGTCTTTTAAACACTCTAAAAACATTGCTAAATAATCAGCTTGTTTACCATTGTATTTTTTAGGAGATATAGAAATATACTCTTCTTTCTCTTGGTTGAGCCAACAATAGCCAATATAATAATTTGGTCTAATAATTCTTGATGAATCAAAATTAAAGTATAAGCCTAACAAATCCTTATTTGGTTTTTGCGAAAACTTAGCCAACTCTTTTTCTGTCCAAGGAGACCCATCAATTTTAGTGATTTCAAAATTATCTGTTGAATACTCTGAAGATTTAGCTATTAGATTCATTTAATTTCTTTATTTCTTTTCTTAACTTTTCAGAATCAATCAAAATACCATCAGAAACATACTCCTCTAAAAGTGGAATAACTTGATATTTTAATTTCTCTTCTAATTCCTTTTTATCTTCTGCTATAAAATAAGAATGACCTAGCATAACTCTATCTTTCTCAAATTCAGGAGACAAGTATTTATCAGAAAAAAATCCTTCTACTTCTTCATATTTCTTTTTAGCATCAGTATCTTTAATTATATCAATTTCAGGCAAAACACTTTCAAATGCAAATCTTCTTCGTATAGCATAATCAATATGCCCAATACTTCTATCTGCTGTATTCATAGTCCCAATTATATATAAGTTAGATGGTAAGGTTATTTCTCTACTTCCACCTTTTAAAGCATACATACTTTCAACAGCTTCATCACGATACTCTAACGCATAAATTAACTCACCCAATACAGATGATAGATTTGCTCTATTTATCTCATCTATTATTAAAATATATTTATCTGAATTTTCTAAAATAGTTTTTCTTTCTTCCTTGTCATTAGTTTTATAATATCCTTTATCATTAAGTTCTGCATATGCGTTATTTGCCATATCAACTAAAACTTTATTTTTTGTTTCATACTTAATACCATTTCCATTATTAGTTGTTGTTGCCACAATTCCTCTCACAAAGTCTTCATAACTATATGATGGATGAAATTGAATTAGTTTTACTTGGTTACTACCAATATTTTCAAGACTAGCTTTGATCTCATCATTTGTTTCTATTGGATCAGTATTATTAGTCATACGAATTGCCATCTGTTTAGCAAGTCTTGTCTTTCCTGTTCCTGGAGGTCCCTGTAGGATTATTTGATTTCTATTTTTTAATAGATTTATTTTTTCTTGCATTTTAGTTTCCCTTATCATTATTTCCAATATATTACTTAAATCACATATAGACTTTAATGTTTCATTTCCATTTGACAATATATTATTTTTAAATTTAATTGCAAAAATATGTTGTTGTTTTTTACTAAAGATAAATTTAGGGTATTGTTTTTGAAGATTTTTTAACAATTCCTGATTACCAAATATTAAATTTTCATTATCTTTAATAAAGATTCCACCACCCCAAGTTGAACCAATAGTAATATTTAATTGTATAGAATCATTATAATTTTTATCATAAAAAAGTCCACATCTTAGACCATTGTCTTCGGAATAATATTGTTGAGAAGGGGCTTGATTACATCTAGAATTATATTTAATAAAACTTTTTAAATCAGGTATTATCTTTTTCATATAATTTTTTAAAAATGTTCTTACTCTCATACCCTCTAGTGAATTTTCATCGTCGATATTTTTTTTTATTTTATTAATTTTATTAAAATCAATATCTATAATAAATTCATCCCAACTAGTTATTAAATCCATAATACCCTCCAAATCTATTTTTTAAATCATCAAAAGAAGCAGTATCTTTTACTGCAACCTTCTCATTTTCTATCTTATAGGCAGGCTTCTTTTTTGATCTAAAATATATCATTCCTTTAGCAGCCGTTTCCTGTTTGATAAAATACCATTCTTCTTCTCTCTCTATCAACACCTGACACACAAGCAAACCAAAGAACTGTGCTGCATGATCAAAATCAAAACCACAAGCTTTAGTATAAATAGGATCCCACACAGTCCCACTCCAATCACTGCCAGGTATAAAACCAGCAACAACAATATCACTGTTGTCATCTATACTCTTTTGAACAACTTTATTTAGCTCATCAATCATGGCTTGATATTCATCATCCGATAACCAACTTTTGGAAGCATCAAAAAACTTTTTATACCATACAGTATTTACTATATTTGACTCTATACTACTTAACATTTAATTTCTCCCATTAATAATTTTATCATGCTTTAACTAACTCTATTAAATGGTGGAAGCTCACCAAACTCTTTTTCATACTCTTCTAAAAGTTTTTTCTCTAAATTTTTTGGATTATCATTGCCTTGTAATTCAAGATAAAGATTATCATACGGCAATTTTTCTTTAAATGTCCCATTACTTTTATATCTTGAGCCACATTCATGTGAACTAGAATTATAGTCAGGAGATATACTCTTTTTTAAATTAGGCACTCTGTCTAAAAAGCTATTAGCTTTTCCTATGTATAACACACCATTTTTATCACAATCAAGTAAGCGATTGTAAATTTCACTCCCATCCTTCCACCCATTTCACTTTAACCTTTCCACCTGTTTCAGAAACATCTTTCCAGTCATTTCACTTTTATCCTTCCACTT
>NVUY01000028.1 GCA_002733215.1 Sulfurovum sp.
TTGAAGTAAGATTCTAGCATTTAACCTCTTCAAATCTAAATTTACAACTTTTAATTTTCAAATTTTCAAAAATTGCACTTCAGATTTAAATTTTGGGATTTTAAGCCTTGTTGATATTTCCAAAGAGAGACTTCAGGTATTTGTAAAACAAGCTATCGAGGGTAATGAGTATACTGCATATAACTTTATTGTGAAACATATAAAAAGATGTGACCATATAGCAGAGTTGGAAAGTTATTTTGAAAAGAAAAAACCTCATTGGTACTATGACTATCTTGAAGCAGATAAAAGAGTAGAAGAGATGCATAGTATACTGCAAATACTGGAAAGTAATAAGTTGTCATTTTTTACAAAATACAAACATAACTACAGAGATGAAGCAATAGAGTTTTTTAAAGCAGAGATCAATAGAGAGTTGGAGTTTACAGGGAATCATCACTACGAGAATATTGCATCGTATCTGAAAGAATTACAGACACTTGTAGGAAAAGAGCCTTTTGACACAATGGTGTATAAACTAAAAATAGAGTTTAAGAGAAGGCGAAACTTTGTAAAGATTTTGAATGCCAGGTTTGGAAGTTGACTCTATCAGTCTAAAATAAACAAAGCCAACTCATCACTCAAAAAGAAATTATCATTGTGGTAGTGGGTATCATCGCATTTAAGTTTGTTTTCTTTACAGAGTATTTGCGCTTTTTGTACCATCTGTTCGGATAAAAGTGACTTTTGAATACCGATGTTACTGCGTAAACCCAGAAAGATTCTTTCTGTAAGTAACTCATCGGAACTTAACGGTTCTTCTGTGATGTGTAGCGGATCGTTGATATAGGCTTCTATGTTGGTTTGCGGATAAAATCGTCTCTCTTTTAAAAAACCTACAGCGCCGGCGCCTGCACCGATATAATCTTTTATCTCCCAGTACCCTTTATTGTGCCTGCTTTGATAGGTACCGAAATTTGAGATCTCATACGCTTGAAAGCCCCGTTTTTCTATCTCCTCGGCTACAAAGAATGCAAGGTTTTCATCTTCCTGTCGTACTTCCGGAGTGGAAGAGAACTTGGTGCCGTCTTCAATGGTGAGTTCATAGGCAGAAATGTGGTCTATGGGTAGAGAAAAGGCTTCTTTTATGTCATTTAAAAGCAAAGCTTTGTTATCTCCCTGATAGTTATAGATTAAATCCAATGAGAGGTGTTCAAAGCCAAGTGCTTTGGCATGCAGTATGGCATCTTTTGCCTGCTGAGGGTTATGTGCTCTGTTCAATGCTTTGAGTTTCTCTGAGTTGAAACTCTGTACGCCGAAACTGACACGGTTCACACCTAAGTCTTTCATCCCCTCCAGCCAACTGTATGTTGCCGAATTCGGGTTGGCTTCCGTTGTGATCTCTGCATTTGTTTGCAGGTAGGGTTTGAGTAGTCCAAAAATAGGCGCATAAAGTTCAGGGGCAACCGTGGAAGGTGTACCACCCCCTATAAAAAGAGTTTCTATACTGTCTTGTTTGGCAGAAAAACGTTCCAGCTCAAAGGAGAGTTGCCTGTAAAGAGCCTGCATATAGTCATCCCGTGTATCAAACTTGTCTACATAGGTGTTAAAGCTGCAATAGTTACATTTTGAATCACAGTAAGGGATATGAATATATACTAACAAAATCAATTCCTTTCAAATGGCTGTAACCGTATTTTAGATAAAATAATAGCAGAAAATTTGAAGAGTAATCTCTTTTAACCTGAAATATGTAAAATATAATATAAATGAGTAAAAGATGCAGAAACAAAAGAGCTATAGGCCAAATGTTGCAGCAGTGATACTCTCTTCCAGATATCCCGATAAGTGTGAGTTTTTTGTGGCACACCGAAGTGATATCAAAAATGCGTGGCAATTCCCTCAAGGGGGTATCGATGAAGGTGAAACTCCGCGAGAAGCTCTGAAACGGGAATTGTTAGAAGAGATCGGTTGTGATCATGTTGAGGTTTTAGGAGAGTATCCTGAATGGATCTCATATGAATTTCCAAAAGTTTCACGAGGTAAAACATATCCTTTTGACGGACAGACTCAAAAATATTTTTTGGTACGTCTTAAAGAGGGTGCAGAGATAAAATTGGATGCGTATCATATTCCGGAGTTTGAAGAGTATGAGTTTGTTGCGTATGAAGATTTATTTAAAAAGGTAACTTACTTTAAACGAAAAGTATATCGTAGGGTGATTGATTATTTTATAGATGAAGGTCTTATATAGATGTTAGTGGTACATAAGTATGGTGGCACAAGTGTTGGGGATGTAGAACGTATAGAGAACGTCACCAACCGTGTGGCAAAAGCAAGAGAAGTAGGAGATGACATTGTTGTTGTTGTCTCGGCAATGAGTGGTGAAACCAATAAACTCATAGGGTTTGCAGAACATTTTACAAAAGAACCTGCAAAAAAAGAGATGGATATGTTACTCTCTTCAGGCGAAAGAGTCACGGCTGCATTACTTTCTATTGCTTTACAGGCTAGAGGGTATGATGCTATAGCGATGACAGGACGAGGGGCAGGTATTGTAACCGATAATACACATACTTATGCCCGTATCACTTCTATAGACCCTACTGCTATGCAAAATGCGATCCAAGCAGGTAAAATTGTCATCGTTGCAGGTTTTCAAGGAGTGGATAAAGAGGGCTCCATCACTACACTTGGACGTGGAGGCTCTGACCTCTCAGCTGTAGCACTTGCAGGAGCTTTAAAGGCAGATCAGTGTGAAATTTACTCTGATGTAGATGGTATCTATACAACCGATCCACGCATAGAGCCAAATGCAAAGAAACTAGATAGTATCTCTTATGATGAGATGCTTGAATTGTCTTCTTTGGGAGCCAAAGTATTACAAAGTCGTTCGGTAGAACTTGCAAAAAAATTAAATGTGAAACTCTATGCAAAAAGTAGTTTTTCAGACAATGAAGGTACATTGATAACAGAGGAGAATGAAAATATGGAAGAAGTATTGGTATCTGGTGTAGTGTTAGATAAAAATCAAGCCAGAGTAACACTGAGAGGTGTTTCAGATAGACCAGGGATTGCAGCAGAGATATTTACTATGCTCGCAAATGAAAATATCAATGTAGATATGATCATACAAAATAGAGGTACAGACGGTTCTACAAACCTTGGTTTTACTGTCCCACACTCAGAACATGAAAATGCAAAAAAACTTATGGCAACGTTTGATCATGATATAGAGGGTATGGATTTTGATGAACATGTGTGTAAAGTCTCCGTAGTAGGTGTAGGAATGAAGTCACATACAGGTGTTGCTGCGACTGCATTTACAGTGATGGCTGAAGAAAACATTAATATACAAATGATATCTACTTCTGAAATAAAAGTCTCTATGGTCATAGATGAAGCCAATGGAGAAAAAGCTATCCGTGCTTTACATAAAGCATATGAGTTAGATAAATAAGGTTTTAAGAAGATGCAACAACTACTCAAATGGACACTTGATACCATACGTGAAGAGGAGTCCTGTTTCTCATGGATGGAAGAGTATCGTTATGAGTGGGCACCTTTGGTTAAAAGTGCTGTTTCCCAGACTATTGAGGGTAAAACAGCGCTTATTGTTACAGATGAATCGCATAAGTGGTTTGCCAAATATATTTTAAACTCTATCAATGACCTGAAGAAAAACAGACCGCTGCTTCCTTTTTACTCTTTAATGAGTGCTTTCCCGAACCTTCAAGGAATGAAATCGGAACAAGATCTGCAACTTCTTGAAGATATGCTTGATATCTCTTACCCGAACGGTTATTACATTTGGTATATCGGCAGAGGGGATCACCCTTGTACCAAGATCGCTTACAGAAATGATGACAGTTTTTTATGGGTGATGGATGAAGAGGTACAAAACAGTTTTGCCCTTCGCAGTGCCGATCCTTTGATAGATATTAAACTTTTACAGCTTTTTAAGCTTTTTGACTCTACCCTTTCCGCCGCACTTTTCGGGGACTTAGACTTAGAGTCATGAGATTAGTCAGTCAGGTCATCATCACTGCACAGATCGACAAAACGATCCTGGAACTTGAAAAGCTTCGTAGTGATGAATCCCTTGTAGAGATCATTTCCCCAAGTATAGCAGAGAAAATGATTGCTGGTCATGAAGATGAACCCTGTGAATATTATGTGCATAGAATGGCTACAGAAAAAGAGACCTTTTCTGTAGCGGATGCAAAACTTGCCATAGAAAAAGCCTATATGGCGAGTGAAGAGATCACCATCATCATACTTGCAGCTAAAACCCTTTCTCCTTTAGTTCAAAATAAACTGCTTAAAGTGATAGAAGAACCACCTAAAAATAAAGAATTTATCCTGCTGACCGAAAGTAAATCAACTGTTTTAGATACGATCAAATCACGTTTACCTATCTCAATCCTCGGTGAAATGAAAGAAGAAGAAGCTTTGGGGTTGGATCTGAATCAGCTATCTTTGGCAAGTGTTTATGAATTTATCCAAACACATAAACGCACTGATGCAAAGGCAATGAAGCCTCTCATAGAGAGGATCTCGAAGGAAGCCATACGTTCCGAAGGTTATAATTTGGATCAAAAGACACTGACTCTGTTTTCAAATGCTTTTATCGCTTTGGATGTAGGGTCACCGCCTCCCTTTGTTTTGAATACCTTGCTTTTGAAACTATTGGCACGCAAAAAACGCTAGGGGTACACCTACGTGTGTACCCTTTAGGGCAGACACATAGGTCTGCCCCTACATGGCAAAAAAAGGGTTTGTATGTATATTTATAAATTGGGAAATATCTCAGACAAAAAAGCAGCCCTTAAAGCACTGGGTGTAGAGAGTGGCGGGGTGAGTATTATGGAAAAGAAGATGGAACTTCTTTCTTTTTTCATAAAAGATCTTAAGACCCCTGCAGCCAATATACTGAAACAGGATGCCTTAAGCATTGGCGCAGACCTGGCCGTGCCATCAGGTGTGATACTCTGTGAAAAACCCACGTATGACTGCATACTTATGGGGACCAGAAAACATATGGAAGTGCTTTCCAAAAAAGAGCTAGCACAGCCTTTTGGACTTAAAACTGTAGCTACAGAGCTTAAGAGCTTCCTTTTTGTAAAAACATATCCTACACAAATTATGGGAGTGATCAATGCCAATGATGACAGTTTTTTTGCAGGGAGCAGGTTTAAGGCAGAAGATGCCATTGATGCGATAGATCAAATGATAGAAGATGGGGCGGATATCATCGATGTAGGTGCTGTGTCATCACGCCCCGGCGCCAGTATGGTGAGTGAGCTTGTCGAACTCGAACGTATCAAACCTATTTGTGACATGATAGCTTCTGAAAAACTGTATGAAAAAGCGATATTTTCTGTAGATAGCTACACACCTTTAGTCATAGAGTATGCATTGAAAAGCGGATTTACTCTGATCAACGATATCACGGGTGCGAGTGATGAAGTCATCATTAAGCTGGCAGTAGAATATGAGGCTAAACTTTGCATTATGCATATGAAGGGCACTCCAGAAACCATGCAGAAAGATCCAGATTATGAGGATGTCATGGTTGAAGTGAGTCAGTTTTTTGAAGCACGTATTGCCAAGTGTGAGGCTTTAGGATTAGAACGTAAGGACATCATTTTAGATGTTGGCATAGGTTTTGGTAAAACACTTGAGCATAACATTACCCTGATTAAAAATATGGATCACTTCAAAGTCTTTGGCTGTGAAGTACTTGTCGGGGCAAGTAGAAAGTCTATGATAGACAAGATCATCTCCACACCTACAGATGAGCGTTTGCCTGGAACACTGGCATTGCATCTAAAAGCTGTAGAAAATGGAGCGAGTATCGTGCGTTGTCACGATGTAGCTGAACACAAACAGGCACTTGCAGTTTTTCATGTATTACGTTAAAAGGGTATTTGCATTTATATTTTTTGTTGTCAAATGGGCAGCAAGGCTTTCGCTTGTAGGTGTTTTGGCGGTCTATTTACTCGATCAGTATATAGCGCTTTCCACGGCAGAAGAGATTTACACCAGTGTGAAAGAAGTACCCCAAAAAAAGGCAGCTTTACTTTTAGGTACAGCAAAATATGTGGCAAAAGGTAAAAAGAATTATTTCTATGTTTATCGTATACGTGCTGCGGCAGCCCTTTGGAAAGCAGGTAAGGTCAAAGCCATTGTGGTGTCAGGAGATAATGAATCCAAATACTATAATGAAACAAAAAGAATGCGTAAAGACTTGATGAAAGCAGGGGTGCCAAAAAGATATATCACTTCAGATGATGCAGGACTTAGAACATTAGATTCTATTATTAGGGCAGAAGCTATTTTTGATTTGAAAGATTATATCATTGTTTCTCAAAAGTTCCATCTTGAGAGGGCACTTTTCATTGCTCACGCTAAAGGACAAAAAGCCATCGGTTTTGCAGCTAAAGATAAAGAAGGTACAAAAGCAGCCAATAAAATGATAGCCAGAGAATATTTGGCACGTGTGAAAGCATTTTTGGATGTGTATATTTTAAATACGCTACCTAAATTTTATGGAGAAAAAGTGAAAGTAAATTATAGATAAAAGACAACAATTGACACATGTAGCCCAAATGTGCTACAATAAAACAAAAAAGGATTTATAATGGCATTAGATACAACAGTAAGAGCGAGAATAGATGCTGAGTTGAAAGAGGATGTAGAGAAAATACTTTCTGAAATTGGGATAAGTACATCACAGGCTATTACGATGTTCATGAAAGGTATTAAGCGTGAAAGAGGGATACCTTTTGAATTAAAAATTCCTAATGAGGAGACACTACAGGCTATGAGCGATGCAGAAATGGGTATCAATATGGAAGAGGTAACCTTGGACGAAATGATAGCTGAACACAAAAGAGGTTATGGTGCTAACCGTTAAGCGACATAAGAGTTTTTTAAAAGATTTAAAAAAAGTAACATTAAGTGATAAGCATTTTTCAAAATATATTGTATATATTTCAAAACTTATAGAGGAATTAACCTTGCCAATAGAAGCATTAAACCATGCGCTTAAGGGTAAATATGACGGCTACCATGAATTTCATATCAGTGGTGATGTCCTTGTGGTATATAAGATAATAAATGATGAGCTTTGGCTCATTCGTATAGGTTCTCACAGTGAATTGTTCTCCTAATAAAATAAAAGTAAATTAATGACAATAACACAGATAGAAAAGAATATACAAAAATTACTAAAAAACTTTTCACAAGATAATTTTGTATTTGAGTTTCTTTTGGCTTATGGTGAGCCGAAGGCTACTATTACTAGACTTAAAAAGGGAGACTTGAATCAGCTTGAATCTAAGGGTGAACTTACTCTGAGAAAGAAGCTGTTTTTTAAAGAGGCTAGGGCTAATTTGCATGAGGTCATTGATACTTTGAGAATTGAGAGTACGACACAAAAACAAAAGCCTAGGTTTATCATGGTTAGTGACTATGAAACACTACTTGCATATGACACTAAAACCACAGATACTTTAGATATTAAGTTTAAGGACTTAGCAAAATATTATGACTTCTTTTTGCCACTGGCAGGGATGGAAAAGTCAACACATGTCGATGAAAATCCGGCAGATGTCAAAGCTTCAAATAAACTTGCCAAACTTTATGATGAGATACTAAAAAACAATCCTACTCAAACACATGAAGAGGTACATGCACTCAATGTATTTTTGACAAGACTTCTATTTTGTTATTTTGCAGAAGATTCAAACATTTTTGATGACAATGTATTTACAAACTCTATTTCAAACCATACACAAGTTGATGGTAGTGATATGGATAGTTATCTTGAAAGATTATTTAATGTATTTAATGCAGATGATAAAGATAGAGAAGTTGACTTACCTGAGTATTTAAAAGCTTTTCCCTATGTAAATGGTGGATTATTTAGAAATAGTTTTCCTCTTCCAAAATTTACAACCAAGTCAAGAAATATACTTATAGATATTGGTAGACTAGACTGGTCGGAGATCAACCCTGATATATTTGGCTCTATGATACAAGCAGTTGTTACACCTGAACATCGAGGTGATATGGGTATGCACTATACGAGTGTACCAAATATCATGAAAGTGATGCAACCACTATTTTTAGATGAGTTTTATGAAGAGTTTGAAAAATCAAAATCAAGTAAAAAGAAACTTCAAGAACTAATCAACAGAATTTCAAATCTAAAAATATTTGACCCTGCTTGTGGGTCTGGTAACTTTTTGATTATTGCGTATAAAGAGCTTAGAAAATTGGAAATATTAATATTGCAAGAAATTAATACAGTTTTCAATATGAGGCAAGGAGAGCTATTTGGCAAACCAAGACCTAGGCAATTAAGTTTTCTATCTTTATCATCCAGTATTGAGTTAACTCAATTTTATGGTATAGAATTAGATGATTTTGCTCATGAAGTAGCGATACTTTCTTTACGGCTTACAGAGCATCAAATGAATATTGAGTTTTTTAAAGAATTTGGTCAAACTTCTCCATCTTTACCATTGAAGGATGGTGGTAATATAGTTCATGGCAATGC
This sequence comes from Sulfurovum sp., assembly GCA_002733215.1. Classification (GTDB taxonomy): domain Bacteria; phylum Campylobacterota; class Campylobacteria; order Campylobacterales; family Sulfurovaceae; genus Sulfurovum. The sequence goes on from NVUY01000028.1 coordinate 8,546, forward strand.
TACTAGAATTGATTGGGAAAGTGTTTGTACTAAAGAAAATGATGATGAAATTTATATATTTGGTAATCCACCTTACCTTGGGTTTAAAATGCAAAATAAAGAACAGAAAGAGGACATGAAACGAGTTTTTGAAAAAGTTAAAAACTATAAAAAATTAGATTATATTTCTTGTTGGTTTTATAAGGGAGCAAACTACATAAAAGGCATAAATGCAAAATATGCTTTTGTTTCTACTAACTCAATTAATCAAGGAGAACAAGTTGGGCTATTATGGCCGAATATATTAAAAGATGATTTAGAAATAAACTTTGCTTATAAATCATTTAAATGGCAAAATAATGCAAAAAGAAATGCGGGAGTGACAGTTGTTATTATTGGATTAAGAAATATATCTAGCAATACGAAATTTTTATATACAGATGGTGTAAAACAAGTAGTGAAGGATATTAATGCATATTTAGTAAATAGCTATAATATTTTTATTCAAAAAACATCAAAACCACTTTCAAATTTACCTAAAATGCAATTAGGTAATATGCCAAAAGATGATGGCAATCTAATCTTATCAGATGAAGAAAAAAATAATTTACTTTTTTCCAATAAAGAGTGTGAACCATTTATAAAAAAACTTATGGGTGCTTATGAATTTTTAAATGGAAGTCAAAGATGGTGCTTTTGGATAGAAGAGGATACTCTTCAAGATGCATTAAATATTGAATTAATTAAAAATAGAATTGAAAAAGTAAAAGATTTTAGATTGGCAAGTACAGATAGATCAGCTAATGAAATGGGTAAAACACCTTATAAATTTAGAGAACAGCATGAAGCAAAAAATATATCTATAATTATACCTACTGTAACATCAGAAAGAAGAGAATATATTCCAATGGGATATTTGGATAAAAATTCTATTGTTGTTGCTCCAAATAATGTTTTATATGACCCTGAGCCTTATATTTTTGGTATGTTATCATCAAAAATGCATATTTTATGGGTTAAAGCGGTTGGAGGAAGGTTAGAAACTCGTGTTAGATATTCCTCCGTTCTTTGTTATAATACTTTTCCTTTTCCAAACATATCTGAAAAACAAAAAGAAGAGATAACAGAACTTGTATTTAATATCCTAGATGAAAGAGAACAACACTCCGAAAAAACATTAGCACAAATGTATGACCCAAATAAAATGCCACAAGATTTAAAAGAAACTCATCATCAACTGGATTTAGCCATAGAAAAATGTTATAGAAATAAACCATTTAAAAATGATGAAGAGAGACTTGAATATCTTTTTGGGCTTTATGAAGAGATGATAGCAAAGGAACAAAATGGGAAACTTTAAATCAGAAGATGAAAAAGATTATTATTATTTTCAAAAATTAGAAGATAAGACTATGAGTGTTAGTAAATCAATTGGTGAAGATAAAGAAATTGATGGAAACTTGATACGAAGTCGTGTTCGAGCAGTTTCAATGAAACTTGGTTTAGGTAGCGATGAAAAAATGAAAAAGCGTGTTGAGACAAAAGAAGGTGTTGAAATACATTTGAAAGCTACCGACAAGGGAGACCAAGAAGTAAAAGCATATTTTTATGAAGACTCTAAAGATATACAGACATTAAGAGTTCAAAGGTGGATGACAAAAACAGGAAACCCGCATAAAGAATCTATGGTGTTGTATGGTGAACAACTTGATTTAATCGTAAAATTCATAGAAGCTTTTAAGGGTGTACCACTTGGTGGAGGTAGTGTCAAAATTCCTTTGGAAGTAGCTTTGAAAAAAGTTGAAAAACAAGATAATATGGATAATGAAAGTGTTATAAAGTATTTAGAAGAAAATCCAACTTTATTAAAAAGTATCGTAGAAAATGAAATTGAAGAAGATGATTTGATTTCATTAGGTTATAGAAAAAAGCAATTAAATAAATTTGAAAATTTTTTAAGTGATGAAAATATTAAAGAGTCTGATTGGCAAAAGTTTTTTGAAAAGAATACTTGGATATTTGGGTATGGACTATCATATATATTTCAAACTAGCTTAGATAATAAAAAGATAGAACAAGTTGTTCAAGGATTTGATTTTAATAGTATCGGTAAAAGAGTAGATGGATTATTAAAAACTTCTGGAATGATAAATTCATTGTGTTTTATAGAGATTAAAACACATAAAACAGAACTTTTAAGTAAACAACCTTATAGAAAAGGTTGCTGGGCTACTTCAAATGAATTATCAGGTGCTGTATCTCAAATACAAAATACTGTATCACTAGCTACTCATAAAATATATGACAAAATACAGCTAAAAGATAATAATGGAGATTTAGCGGGAGAAGAAGTATTTAATTTTCAGCCAAAATCTTTTTTAATTATTGGTAAATTGGATGAATTTAAAAATGAATATGGAGTTAATTCTGATAAATATAGATCGTTTGAGCTGTTTAGAAAAAATATATTTTCTCCAGAAATAATAACTTTTGATGAATTGTATGAGAGAGCTAAATATATTGTTAATAAAAATGATAATGTGGAATTTTAATATGAACTATGACTCCGTCTACTTATTCTCAAATGAGAAATCTTCCCTTGGAATTATGGATAAAATCTTCTGTAAGGCTTTCGTCACATTACCTTACGTAAACCTTAAGTGTACTTGCGAAGAAGCCTATATGCGGCTACTATTAGGTATGAGTAGATTTAGATCTTGTGTTATCGTTGATGAAAAAGTTATAAAAGAGGAGTGTGAATGTCAAATTTAGTAGAAGTCAATTATGAACAAGTCGGTGAAAGTAAATCGACCAATGTATTTCGCATGAGAGATATAGAAGACGTTTTATGCCACCTTGTTGAAATCATTGAGGTGCTTTTTGGAAAAGTGAAGAAATGAAAGAATTAGACAATATAGAAGATTATTATTCATTTTTAGGTGATATCAAAAACAGCATAAAACTAGCACAACAAAAAGCCTTTAATTCTGTAAATAAAGAGATGATAACACTTTATTTCAATATAGGTTCGATGATAGATAAAAGACAAAAAGAGCTTGGTTGGGGTGCTAAGGTCATTGATAAATTAAGTCGTGATATCTCAAAAGAGTTTCCTGAAATGAAGAGCTTTTCAACTAGAAATATGAAACGAATGTTGCGATTTTACAAAGAGTATAGTGATGAATCTTCAAAAGTGCCACTGCCGGTGGCACAAATTCCATGGACGCACAATATTATACTCATAGAGAAAATAAAAGATAAAAAATTACGATATTGGTATATACAAAAAGTGCTTGAAAATGGCTGGAGTAAAGATGTTATGTCACTCATGATAAAAAGTGAAGTCCATAAAAGAGAAGGTAGTTTGGTGTCTAACTTCCAAAATGTATTGCCATCTAATGAGAGTGATTTGGTGCAACAGTCTTTTAAAGATCCTTATCGCTTTGATTTTTTAACTATTACAGAGCCATTTAGAGAAAGGGAACTTGAAAATAGCCTTATTAAAAACATGGAAAAGTTTCTCATAGAACTTGGAAGTGGTTTTGCATTTGTAGGAAGACAATATAAGTTAGAAGTAGGTGATGATGATTTTTATATAGATTTACTTTTTTATCATCTGAAGCTTAGATGTTTTATTGTGGTTGAGTTAAAAAAAGGGAAATTTAAACCAGAGTACTCTGGTCAAGTAAATTTTTACTGTAGTGCTATCGATTCTGTTTTAGCACAAGAGAGTGATAACGCTACTATTGGGTTGATCTTGTGTCAAGAAAAAAATGAAATAGTGGCAGAATATTCACTACGAAACATGTCACAACCCATAGGTATATCGCAGTATGCATTATTGGAAGTACTACCAAAAGAGTTTGAATCAAGTTTACCCTCTATTGAGATGATAGAAAATGAACTTGCAAATAGTTTAAAAGAAGAAGATAATTAATACTACCCCGTTGAGCTTAGCGAGGTGGTAACCAAATAACATGTCGTTGAAGTCAACGATGAGTTAATAATAAAGAGACTGAAAGGAAATAGATGCCAAATTTAGTAGAAGTAAATTACGAACAAACAGGGCAAAGTAAATCAACTAATGAGTTTGGTATGAGAGAAATGCAAGAAAAAGCTTTTGAACAAAGAGATGCCCAATATCTACTACTAAAAGCACCACCTGCTTCTGGTAAGTCCAGAGCGTTAATGTTCATAGCCCTTGATAAACTTGTCAATCAGGGCATTGAAAAAGTGATAGTAGCTGTTCCTGAAAGGTCTATTGGTGGTTCATTTTCCAATACGGACTTAAAACAGTTTGGTTTCTTTGCTAACTGGGATGTAAAAGACAAATACAACCTTTGTACAACTGTAGACAGCAAAAGTAAAGTTCAAGCCTTTAAAGAGTTCCTGGATAGTGGTGAGAAGATATTGATCTGTACTCATGCAACACTTAGGTTTGCATTTGACCAACTTAATGAGTCTAAATTTAATGATACTCTATTGGCAATAGATGAGTTTCATCATGTGTCAGCAGATGGGGAGAATAGACTTGGTGAAGTGTTAAGAAACTTAATGGAAAAATCTTCTGTACATATTGTAGCTATGACTGGCTCATATTTTAGAGGAGATAGTGTGCCTGTACTACTTCCAGAAGATGAAGTTAAGTTTAGAAAAGTTACTTACGACTATTATGAGCAACTAAACGGATATGAGTATCTAAAATCACTCGGTATCGGTTATCACTTTTATCAAGGTCGGTATACCACTGCAATTGACGAAATACTTGATACAGATAAAAAAACCATTTTACATATAGCAAATGTGAATTCAGGGGAATCTACAAAAGATAAACACAAAGAAGTTGATACCATCTTAGATATTATTGGTACTATTGAAGATGTTACGGATGATGGTGTCATCATAGTTAAAAGAAAAGGTGATGGGAAACTTTTAAAAGTGGCGGACTTGGTTAATGATAACCAAAAAGAGAGAGATAAAATTATTACATATCTAAGAAATATGGATAGTGTTGATGATATGGATTTGATCATTGCTCTTGGTATGGCTAAAGAGGGATTTGACTGGCCATATTGTGAACATGCTTTAACGGTTGGCTATAGAGGTTCTCTTACGGAAGTCATACAAATCATTGGTCGTGCCACAAGAGATAGTGAAAACAAAACTACTGCACAGTTTACAAACCTGATAGCTCAACCTGATGCCCATAATGACGAAGTGAAACTATCGGTAAACAATATGTTGAAAGCTATTACCTCCTCACTACTCATGGAGCAAGTCCTCGCACCTAGTTTTAAGTTTAAACCAAGATTTGATAACGATAAAACACCACCTAAAAAAGGTGAATTAAAAATCAGAGGTTTTAAAAAGCCTATAAGTAAAAAAGTAAATGATATTATAGAGAGTGATTTAAATGATTTAAAAGCTACTATATTGCAAGACCCACAAATGCTAAAAGCAATGCCAGGGAATATAGAACCAGAGGTTATCAATGAAGTTTTAATACCTAAGATCATCAAAGTAAAATATCCTGACCTTAGTGAAAAAGAAGTAAAAGAGTTGAGCCAATATGTTGTGATTGATTCTGTGGTGAGGAATGCTACTATTGAAATAAATGGAGATAAAAAGTTCATACGGATGGCTGATAAGTTCATTAACTTAGATGATTTGAATATTGACCTTATCAATAGTATAAATCCATTCCAACAAGCTTTTGAGATATTATCGAAACAAGTGACTAGTGGTGTATTAAAACTGATTCAAAAGGCTATTGAGGCTACTAGAATTACGATGGACTTTGAAGAAGCAAGTATCTTATGGCCAAAGATTCAAGCATTTATAAAAGAGCATGGTAAAGAACCGGATCTTAACTCTACCGATGGAAAAGAAAAAAGAATGGCAGAATGTATCATATACTTAAAAGAAGAAAAGCGAAAACGAATTAATGGATAAAGAAACTACACTAAACAATATATTTGAAAGTGACCCATTGGGGTTGTTGGAGATAAAAGCTAAAAATCCAGTAATAACTGCTGATGATAGATTGATAGTTACATTTGAAGAGATTAATGATTTTTATGAGAAGAATAATTGTGAACCTCAAAAAACTACTGATATGACTGAGAGAGGATTGTTCTCACGACTTAAAGGTTTAAGAGCTAACCCACAAAAGATACAAGCACTTAAAAAATATGATAGATTTAATCTACTTGAAGAGGTATAGATGGCTGATATAAATTCTCTTGATGACATTTTAAATAGTGATACTTTTGGTATTTTGGATAAAGAGGATGAAGAAGATATTTTTATACTAAAGAATGTCCCCCATGTTGAAAAAGAAAGAGCTGCAACAGACTTTGTAGCAAGAAGAGAGAAGCTTGAAGATTTTGAGAAATATGAAGAAATGTTCGTGCAGTGTCAGAAAGATTTAAAAAGTGGGAAAAGAAAGCTTGTAAAATTTAATGAAAGATACTTTGAAAAAGGAGCTTTTTTTGTTTTAAAAGGTGTCATGGTCTACTTGGAAGACATTCTAGATCCAAAGAAAGATAAAAACTCTAAACTTGATGGAAGAACAAAAGTTATATTTGAAAACGGTACATATTCTAATATGCTACTTCGCTCACTTGGGAAAGGTTTGTATGATGATGGCTACTTTGTGAGTGAACACGAAGATAGAGTGCTTGATAAACTGAGTCAAATTAATAGTGAAGATAAACAAAATGGTTATATCTATATTTTAAAGTCATTAAGTAGTGATGACAGAATAGTTACAAAACAAAATCTATATAAAATTGGTTTTTCAACAACAGATATAGAAACAAGAATTAAAAATGCCAAAAAAGACCCAACCTATCTAATGGCAGAAGTACAAACTGTATCTGCCTATGAAGTTTATAATGTAAATCCACACAAATTAGAACAGTTAATACATAAATTCTTCAGTAGTAGCTGTTTGGATATTGATATAGTTGATGGCAACGGAAAAGTACATAGACCTAGAGAGTGGTTTATTACTCCATTAGAGGTAATTGAAGAGGCTGTTGCGCTTATAATTAGTGGTAAAATTATTGATTATCGTTATGATGAAATTAATGATGTGATTATTGGCAAGGAAAGATAAAAAATGACAAACAAACAATATCTGAAAAAAATAGAAATACTTAAAAAATGGGCGCATGCTTATTATGTAGATGACAATCCCATAGCAACAGATGATGAGTATGACAGGCTTTACCATGAAGTCTTGGACTATGAAACGGCTCATCCCTCTGAAGTGGCAGAAGACTCTCCAACAAAACGTGTGGGCGGTGTGGTACGTGATGAGTTTTCTAAAGCTACACACATTAAACGTATGTGGAGTATGGAAGATGTATTTACGACAGAAGAAGTGCAGGCGTGGTTAGACAGAACAGTTAAAAATGTTGGCGAATGTGAATATTTCTGTGAACCCAAGTTCGATGGTGCCAGTATGAATCTGTTGTATGAGAATGGGAAGCTTATTCGTGCCATTACGCGTGGAGACGGTGTTGTGGGTGAAGAGGTGACAGACAATGTTCGTACCATCCGTTCTGTACCTCTCAGCATAGCCTATGAAGGTCAGATAGAGATACGGGGTGAAGTGGTCATCCGTAAAGATGATTTTGAGATCATCAACAAAGAGAGACTCAAAGAGGGTGAGCCTCCTTTCGCAAATCCCCGTAATGCGGCAGCTGGATCTTTGCGTCAGCTAGACTCTGCTGTCACAGCCAAGCGCAGGCTGGTATTTTACCCCTGGGGTTTGGGTGAAAATAGTTTGGCACAGGCAAAACTCTCTCAGAAAATGGATTTTGTGTATGCATTAGGGTTTTTAGAACCTCCGTATGCACAGGAGTGTAAGAATATAGAAGAGATAGAAGCGTTTTACCATAAGCTTATCGCTTTGCGTGATGAGATCCCTGTCATGATGGATGGGATGGTACTGAAAGTAGATGAAGTGAGTCTGCAAGAAGACTTGGGATATACCGTCAAAGTACCTAAATGGATGTGCGCCTATAAATTCCCTGCTGTAGAGAAAGTAACAAAAGTCAATGCTATCACTATACAAGTAGGACGCACAGGTGTACTCACGCCCGTTGCAGAGGTAGAACCTGTAGAAGTAGAAGGGGCAATCATAGCCCGTGCAACTTTACATAACTTTGATGAGATAGAACGTAAAGGCTTGATGATAGGAGACTCTGTGATACTTATACGTTCAGGCGATGTGATACCTAAGATTACTAAAGTCTTAACAGATAGACGTGATGGTTCCCAGGTAGCCATACACCGTCCTACAGAATGTCCAACTTGTCAACGTGAAGTGTTAGATGAGGGTACACTCATTAAATGTCAAAACTTAGATTGTCCAGATAGAGTCGTAAACTCCATCATACATTTTGCTAAAAAAGGTTGTATGAACATAGACGGACTTGGGTCAAAAATAGTTGAGATACTTGTTAAAGAAGAAAAAATTAATGATATTTTAGGACTGTATCATCTTAAATTTGAAGATTTAGAAGGGATGGAAGGTTTCAAGGAGAAACGTATCAATAAACTTTTAGAAGCCATAGCCGATACAAAAGGGGTTCCTCTCCATAGACTAATATCTGCAATGGGAATAGAACACATCGGCGAAGTAGCAGGAAAGTCTTTGGCCTTAGAATTTGGACTTGGTATTGTTGATGCAAGCTTAGAACAAATTGTAGCAATAGATGGTATAGGTGAAGAAATGGCAAACTCTTTGTTGGAGTTTATGCGTGTGAACCATGATTTTGTATTGCAACTTTTTGAAGAGATTCACCCAAAAGTTGAAGAAAAGATAGAAGCTGTTGAAAATCCATTTAAAGACAAAACAGTGGTTCTGACCGGGGCGATGTCAGTGAGTCGTGGAGTCATTAAAGAGATGTTGGAAAAACTGGGTGCAAAAGTGAGTGGTTCTGTGAGCAAGAAAACAGACTTCTTAGTGTATGGTGAAGAGGCTGGATCTAAACTTACTAAGGCTGAAGGTTTAGGTGTGAAGACTTTGACTGAGGATGAGATGAGAGTGATGTTGTCATAATACTTTTTGACAACCTTGTAGTAATATGCTACAATAAAGTTATGACGATAAAGGATGCAAAATGACAACTACAATGAGTATACGTGAATTGACACGTAATGGAAGTATGTTTGCAGAGTATGATTACATCGATATTGAAGACAGAAAGTCGCATGAGTATAAGGGTGTGTTTATCTCTGCTAAATATGCAGATGAGGTGAAAGATTTTCTTGAGAAAAAGCTGGCTAAAGAGAAGAAAGAGAAGCTTGATAGGATTATGAAATTCTCAGGAAAAGGAAGTATATATAAGAGATTTGAAGGACTCTCTTCTTCTGAAATAAGAGAAAAGAAAGCAAAAGAGCAATATGGACAATAGAAAAATATTTTTAGATACCAATATTGTGGCAGATATGATAGATGCCAACAGAGAACATCATGCACTTTCTATGTCACTGTTGAAAATGTTGATCTTGCAAGAGTATGAAATGTTTATAAGTGAAGATATGTTGAGTACACTTTATGTTATATCCAAAGATAAAAAGGCAAGCTTGGAATTTTTTGAAAATATTATCTATGTGGATTGGCATGTAATGCCCTATGGGAGAAAGATACTCAAAGAAGCAACACATATCTCTTTAACGCGAGATATTGATCTTGAAGATATGCTACAGTGCCTATGTGCGAAAGATAACGGGTGCACACTTTTGATCACAAATGATAAAAAGTTTGTAGACTGTGGCATAAATATAGTAAATTATGAAAGTGTTTTAAAATGAGACTAGACAAATATTTGGTAGAAGAGGGTTACTTTGAGAGCCGTAACCGTGCGAATGATGCGATAAAAGCAGGGCAGGTTATGGTGGATGGCAAGAAGCCTAAAGCTTCGGCGAAGATAGATGAAAACTCTATGGTAGAAGTGGAAGATACAAAGTTTTATGTCTCTCGTGCGGCGCGTAAGTTAGAGAACTTTTTGGATGAGTACGCTATAGACTTTAAAGGTAAAAGAGCCTTAGATATAGGTTCGAGTACAGGTGGTTTTGCTCAGATCGTCCTTGAAAATGATGTTGCATCTTTAACCTGTGTGGATGTCGGTAAAGATCAATTGCATATCTCTTTGCGTGGAAATGAAAAAGTCTCTTTATTTGAAGAGACAGATATACGTGAGTTTCAGAGTGATGAAGGTTTTGAGCTTATTAGCTGTGATGTCTCTTTTATCTCTATATTGAAGATCACAGAAGATATAGACAGACTCAGCAAACGCGGTACTGATATCATCATACTTTACAAACCGCAGTTTGAAGTGGGAAAAGATGTAAAGCGTGACTCTAAGGGAGTGGTACAGGATCTGGATGCTATCGCCAGACGAAAAGAAGAGTTTGAGGCTGCAACTGTGAAGCTGGGATGGATCGAAAAATATCAGGCACTTTCCAAAGTTCCGGGTAAAGAAGGTAACCAAGAGTATCTTTACCATTTTGTAAAAAGATAGGGTCGGTTTAGCGACCAATATATAATATCAGATAAGGTCGGTAAACCGACCCTACGAGAAGGATAAATTAATTTGCTGCAAAATAATATTAAAAGTATCGCAATTGGTTCATTTGACGGTATCCATGTCGCTCATCAAACCCTTATAGACAAAGCAGATGCCCTGGTGATCATAGAGCGTAACGGCGGGTACTTAACCCCCGGATATAAACGCTCACACTTTACAGATAAAATCTGTTGTTTTTACCATTTTGATGTGCTCAAGTCATTGAGTCCTGAAGCATTTATAGCTAAGCTTCAGGAAGATTTTCCTTTACTCGAAACGATTGTTGTAGGCTACGACTTTCATTTTGGCAAAAATAAAGCAGGTAATGCAGAGAGATTGGAAGTACTGTTCTCTGGTGAAGTAGTCATAGTGGAAAAAGTAAGCCTTGGAGGGATCCCTGTACATTCTCGTACTATTAAAGAGTATTTGCGAGAAGGCAACATCGCTATGGCGAATAAGCTTTTAGGAAGAATACACTATATAGAGGGTGAAGTGGTGCAGGGGCAGGGGCTTGGTAAAAAAGAGCTCTTCCCTACGATAAACCTCAATGTAAAAGAGTATCAACTACCACTCGAAGGGGTGTATGCCACACGCACACGCATAGCAGGTGAATGGCTGAACTCCATCAGCTTTTTAGGGTATCGTGTTACAACAGATGACTCCTTTGCCGTAGAGACGCATGTTTTAGACAAAGAATTAGGTGAAGTACAGGGAGAGATAGCATTGGAGTTTGTGGACTTCATACGTGTAAATCAAAAGTTTGACAGTCTGAATGCTTTGAAGCAACAGATCCAGGAAGATATAAGGGTCGCAAAGAAGCGTTTATCATGAAGAAAATAATGAAGAGGATCTCTATCCTGCTCCTTTTGGGATATGTAGGTATGGGAGTCTTCCTTTATATCTATCAGAGAGATTTTCTTTATTTTCCCACACCTAGATCTTCTACTGCTTATCAAAACATGACGATACAAAATGAGGGTGAATCTATCAATGTTATCGTACTTCATGAAGGACATGAAAATGCCATCTTGTATTTTGGCGGTAATGGTGAATCGATGGCAGAAAGCTCAGATTATATCGCAGGGCAGTTTCCTGATTTTACGGTATATCTGATGGATTACCGGGGTTATGGTCAAAGTACCGGAGAGTCTTCAGAAAAAGCCTTATACAGTGATGCGTTAAAACTGTATGACAAGATCAAAGATAAACACGATCGTATCTCTATCGGCGGTCGAAGTTTGGGTACAGGTATCTCTACCTATGTTGCAGCAAATCGGGAGGTCTCGAAGCTGGCACTCATCACTCCTTTTGACAGTATTGTCAATATCGCCCAAGGCAGGTATCCTATGTATCCGATATCTTTACTCCTGGATGACAGTTATGATTCTGTGAGCAGAGTCAAGCAGATCACAGCTAAGACATTGATCATTATCGCAGAATTTGACAGGGTCGTACCAAAAGAGAGTACACAAAAACTGATCGACGCATTTGATCCTGAACAGCTTGAGGTGATAGTGATCAAAAACAGAGGGCATATAGATATCTCTTCAGACAAGAGGTATTATAAGATCATGCAAGATTTTATAGGAGAGGGTTAAAAATGGAAAAAGATAAAGTATTCACAGAAAAAATAGTAAAAAAGTTTGAATTTGATGAGGCGGTAGCTTCTGTTTTTGATGATATGCTAAGTCGTTCCGTACCTTTTTATGATGAGGTGAGGAAATTGGTCATCTCTTTGATCCTTGCAGAGCAGAAAGAAGGGTTAAAAGTATTGGATCTTGGTTCATCTACGGCGAAATTTCTGCTTGACCTGCACAGTAAAATGGATGTGAACATGCAACTCAAAGGGTTGGATAATTCACAGGCTATGCTGGACAGGGCAGAGCAGAAATGTCAGGCATTCGGTGCAAATATTGAGCTGGAGCTGGCGGATATGCTCACCTATGAGTATAAGCAGGAAGATGTCATCGTAGCAAACTATACACTGCAGTTCATACGGCCTATGCAGCGTGTAGAACTGATAAAGAAGCTTTATGAGGGCTTGAGCGATGAGGGTGTTTTTATTTTTTCAGAGAAAGTGGTATTTGAAGATAAAAAGCTTGATAAAGAGCTTATAGACATCTATTATGACTATAAAAAAGAGCAAGGCTACAGCGAATACGAAATAGCACAGAAGCGTGAAGCACTGGAAAATGTACTTATTCCTTTTACTATAGAAGAAAATATACAAATGTGCAAAGATGCCGGATTCAGATCTGTAGATACTATTTTCCAGTGGTCCAACTTTGTCACTTTTGTTTCCAAAAAGTAACACTTTTATGATATGCCCTTAAACACGGGTTTCATTTTTTAATATGAGTTATTCACAACTTATTCACCCTGTGCTAAAATGTCTTTTTTGAAAATAACTGTGAATAATCAGAAAAATTTAACATATTTTCAGTATTAGTCGCTATTCATATCATTTTCATCTTATTTAGCTATAATCATCCAATTTATTTTTAAGGACATATTATGAGTTGGACACCAAGTAGCTGGAGAAATTTTCCTATTAAGCAACAACCAACATACCAAGACCAGGCACTTCTTAAGAAAGTAGAAGAGGATTTGAGTTCATATCCTCCGCTGATTTTTGCAGGAGAGGCTGAAAGTCTGAAAGAAAAACTTGCTGCAGCAGGAAGAGGAGAAGCATTCTTACTTCAAGGCGGAGACTGTGCAGAAAGCTTCTCTGATTTTAATGCGAAGAGTATCAAAAATCTTTTTAAACTAATGCTTCAAATGAATATGGTGCTGATGTACAGTACAGGTAAGCCAGTGATAAAAGTAGGGCGTATTGCAGGACAGTTTGCCAAGCCGAGATCTTCTGATTTTGAAGAGATAGACGGTGTGAAACTACCCTCTTACCGTGGTGATATTATCAATGGTATGGAGTTTAATGAAGCAGCAAGAGTACCTAACCCTTACAATATGCTCAAAGCGTATAACCAGTCTGCATCTACACTGAACCTTGTACGTGCATTTGCCAGAGGCGGTTTGGCAGATCTTAACAAAGTACACCAGTGGAACCTTGATTTTATCAAAGACAATCCACTGGGAAAACGTTATGATGAGTTAAGTAACAAGATAGACCACTCTATGAAGTTCATGGCTGCATGTGGGCTCAACTCTGACACTATGCCGCAACTTCATCAGACCACACTTTATACTTCTCATGAAGCATTGCTTTTAAATTATGAAGAAGCATTGACAAGAAAAGACAGTGAAACAGGTAAGTGGTATGACTGTTCAGCGCATATGTTATGGATAGGGGATAGAACAAGAGATCTTTCCGAAGCACATATTGAATACTTTAGAGGGATTCAGAACCCTATTGGATGTAAAGTGGGACCAAGTATGGAAGAGGATGAACTTATTGAACTCATAGATGCACTGAACCCCAATAATGAAGAAGGAAGATTGAATCTTATCGTTCGTATGGGTGCAGGTAAAATAAAAGAGTATTTCCCTAAACTGCTTAAGCGTGTAAGAGATGAAGGTAGAAATGTTGTCTGGTCTTGTGACCCTATGCATGGAAACGTAGAGAAGTCTTCGAGTGGTTTTAAAACCAGAGATTTTGATAACATTCTCTCTGAAGTAGAACAGTTCTTTGCGATCCATAAAGAGATGGGAACCGTAGCAGCAGGGATCCACTTGGAGATGACAGGAAATGATGTCACTGAATGTACAGGAAGTACTTCCTGTGCCATTACTGCAGAAGGACTCGCAAGTCGTTACCATACTCAATGTGATCCAAGACTTAATGCTTCTCAAGCATTGGAACTTGCCTTCATGCTTTCAGATACGGCTAACGAAGCTAAGTAATAGAGGTACCTAAACAAAGATTTTTTTGCCTAAGGAGCAGGGACTTCAGTCCCGTTAATAGGACTAAAGTCCCTACTCCAAGATTAAACTACCGTGAAGATGTTCTCTCCGTCTTCATGCCGGTAGTCTAACTCCATTTGATGAATATCCAAAATACTTTTTACAATATAGAGCCCTAATCCTAAACCTTTTTTAGAAGTGTGGAAAGGTTTGAAGTAGTTTTCCAAAGGCTCGTTCAGTGCTTCAGCATTGTTAATGATCTCTAACTTATTCTCAGAGATGAGCACAACGATATGTTTATCTGTACTGTATTTTATACCATTGTCAAGAAGGTTCTTAACCACCAGTGTAAAAAGTTCAAAATCAACCTCCACAGAGTAATCTTTTTCAATCTTGGTTGTGATAAGTCGTTTTGGATTTTCTATCATCAGCATATCTGTACTTGCTTCTACCAGGTCACTCATCTTATAAGGTTTGATGGTAAGCTCAAAGTTCTTGGAAGTGATCTTTTCGATCTTTGCAAATTCATCGATGAGAAGATTGAGTCTTTCAAAAATACTGTGCAAACGCGCTTTGTTTTTTTCATCGTCCAGCATTTCACTTACCAGACGTCCTTTGGCTATGGGGGTTTTGAGTTCATGCATAATGGCACGTAAAAAGAGTTGACGGGAGTGCAGGAGTTCCCGTATCATGGTCACCGCATGGTCAAATTCATTGGCTACTTCTGCTATTTCATCTTTTTTGTCACTTTTGCAGTCTATGTCCAGGTTGCCTTTGGAAAAAGTCTTGATCTTTCTTTTAAGCTCGGAGAGTGGTCTGAAACTTTTCATGATCCATAAATAAAGAAAAATAATAAGGAAAAAAACAATAGAAAAGATAATGGCACGTTTAATAGGAAATTTTACTTTATTTTTATTTTCCAGGATAAGTTTAAAACGGTCATTATTGATAATGATGATACGTTTGAGGAGGTAATTATCGACAGCATAACGTTTAATTTTATCTTTTTCTTTAAAAAAACGTTCTATCTGTATGACCATTCCCCTATCGGTAATGAGAAAAACATTTTGTGCTTCCAGATAGGCTTCATCTATCTTACCATGCTTTAAATAGTAGTCATAAAGATAATGCGTCATGGCTTTTTCCTGCTCAATGTTATGCTCTTCATGAATGGCACGATCATATTTGACCGATGAGACAAACAAAATACCAAGTAAAATAAGTGTAACAGAAAAAACAAGTCGTATTTTACTCCGTAGAGAGGTAATTATCATACGAGTTTATAGCCTACACCGCGTACAGCTTGTATGCGTTTGGAGTCATCAGGGATTCTTTCTCCCAGCTTTGTCCGTATCTTGGAGATGATCACATCAAGACTTTTTCCCTGGGAATCGATGCTCATGGTTCCCGCAGTATTGATGATCTGTTCGCGTGATTGTGTGATACCCTGATGTTTGACCAGCAGGGAAAGCACTTCAAACTCGGCGGGGGTCAAAGAGAGGGCATCTTTTTTAAAGTAGAGGGTGTCTCCTTTGAGTTCAAAATCACTTTTTGCCGCACTTAGTTCAGTGTTATTTGCTTTGGAATAACGTCTAAGCAGGGAAGTGATGCGTGCGTACATCTCTTTTGGATCATAGGGTTTAGGGAGATAATCGTCCGCCCCTAGAGCGAGCGCTTCAACTTTGTCATTGATGTCAGATCTCGCAGAAGAGATGATAATGGGAATATCATATTTTCGAACCATTTCTTCACATACTTCCAGTCCATCCATACCCGGAAGTGTCAAGTCCAGAATGAGCAGGTCATACTTTTTTACACCGGCACTGAGACCTAGATAAGGGTCTTCAAAATTGCTTACTTTGATATCATATTGTGCGAGGTATTCACTTAAAAGTTCTGCAAATTCCGGATCATCTTCGATCATAAGAATATTAATCATTTGTACTCCTGTATCATTGTATTTTAGTCATGAAAGGTTAATTGAAGTCAAATAGCCCTACTTAAAACTATCTTGGAGAAGTTCAAGTTTTTCCCATTCAAGTTTTCCCCACTCTTTCAGGTTATTTTGAAGACTGTCGAGTGTTTTATCATCATGACAGGCATAACAGGCGTTGGTCTGGGCAGGCATACCATAGGCCTTGGTCTGTGCAGGATAGATAAAGCTAAAAAGGTGTGAACGAACTGTATAGGGTGATTTCCCTGTATGCTTCGCAGTTTTAGGCATATGACACTCAATACATAGAGAGCCTTTGGAGTTTTCTTTATGGTGTGTATGTTGTTCGAGTGTGTCCTGGTGCGGCCCTATGATGGAGCCAAAAGAGTGGCATTTCATACAGGCATCATTTTTCTCAGGATTTTGTGCGGTATTGGTGAGTTTGTGCGGGTCATGACAGTTGATACAGGTGATACCGTGTCGATACATGCTATCATGGATATATTCATTGCCCTGTGTTCTGTTCTTCTTTGCAGCCCCGTTCGCCCAGAACTCTTTTGTTTCCTGTCCCAAAGCAAAGGGTGCAGGCAGTTTATAAGAGATGAGAGGTCTTCCCGGTTCATATCCGTCAGGATAATCTTTTGCATCCATCCACAGATCTTTGGTTTTAGTGTTTGCCCTTTCAAGGCGTTTGTCTCGGTTTCTCATGTGACACTGAAAACAGACCTCATTGGTACGGATGGGGTCGGAAAGACTGGCTTTGAAGATGCGGCTGTCCGGATCTTCCGTATGTTTACTGCCGGGCCCGTGACAGCTTTCACAGGAGATAGCAGGCTCTACACGTTCCCCTGTTGACATATACCCTGTAAAGTGACAACCGTCACAGGTATTGGAGGTGGGGAACTCTCTGTTGTCATGAGGGTATGCCTCTTTGTACCAGTATGTATAGGGTTTGAAGCTCTGCCATTTTTTTGTCTCCTCATTCCACTGGTAGTTCCCAAGCCTATAGTCCTCTTTCTCGTTGATCAGAGCAGGGATCATGTAGCTTTGTTTAAACTTTGACCCTATGCTGTAAACAGCTTGGGCAAGCGTAAAGTCTGCATCGGAAGGCAGTGTTGTAAAGTCTGCGACAACAGCATCAGGGTTTGCCTTGATGTCTTGTATCATTTTAGAATGCAGGGATTTTTTCCAGTCACGATGTTGTTCCTTATGGCACTCTTTACATTTTTGTGAACCGACAAAATGGGCATCTTTTTGTGCTTTAGGCTGCAAGTCAAGATTTAAGCCTACCCGTGTTTTGGTAAGTTGGGTGTAGTAGGGTGTGATCTTGGGAAGGTTCATCCAAATGATTCCCAGGAGTATCAGCACTAAGAGGATGAAACCCAGGAAGATCTTTTTCATAAGATAAATGCCTTTTGCATGCATGTTTTAATTTCATCAAAGGTATAGGCATGATCTGTAAAGTATTCAAAAGCGATGATGCCCTGGTAGAGTAACATATCAGAGCCGTCTTTGGTCGCCTTACCATAGCTCTTTGAAAGCTTGAGGAAAGGTGTGTCTTTTCCGTAGATCACATCTACACAGGCTTTTGCTGGGGGTATCACTCTGTCAAGTATCTCTTTTGGTGTGGGGAGTGAGTCATCTTCAAGACCTGCTGAAGTCATGTTGATGATCAAGTCATAAGAAGAAGTATCAGATACAAAGTCTTCAAAAGTGTAAGTTTTAAATCCTTCTTCTTTAAAGTATGCCAATCTGCCTTCACTTCGGTTGATGACAGTGACTTCATATCCTACTTCCTTGAGTATGACAGAGGTAGATCTTGCAGTACCGCCGGCACCTAAAAAAAGTACTTTTTTAATGGCTTTAAATTCTGAGATAGCTTTTAAAAAACCGGGGGCATCTGTGTTGTATCCATAGAGTTTTCCCTCTTTTTCAACGATGGTATTGACCGCACCGACTTTTTTTGCAAAAGGGTCCAATACATCACAGGCATTATAAGCATGTTCCTTATGTGGCACGGTAATGTTGATGCCTTTAAGTTTTAAATCAAAAAAAGTCTCTTTGAGTGTTGAGCCGTCTTCAAGCAAGTAACGTGCATAACAGCCATCAAAACCCAATCCTTTAAAAGAGAGGTTGTGCATTAGGGGAGATTTGGAATGAGATACTGGGTTTCCGAATATGGCAAAGAGTTGTTTCATGCGATTACTTTTATAAGATTATATCAAAGTTATCTATTATTTATAAAATTATCATTTAGAAATACCATTATTAAGATAAACCTCTCGAAGCCATCTATCTATTTTTTTTCTAGGTTCAGGTTCTATATTTTTATTGAATCTTCCCAATGCTTGGATTATTTTCGTGCCTTTTAATTCAATGGCATAGAGCAAAACATCTTCTTCAAATACACCGTAAATGATTGTATTTTTACTGGTCTGAAAAATGGGGAGCATTATATTTATTTATGCAATGCTTAGCATATGTAAAAGTTTAGAAATTATTAAAGATTATTATTTTGGTGAAGAATATATTGAAGATAAATGGAAAGCATATTGGAAAAATATAGAACCCCGTACTTATATTCAGGGGTATAGTACTAAAGCTAGGCTTAAGGAGATTATTGCAAAAATAAAAATGGATGATATAGACACAAGAAGTTGTAATATCAAAAATATTTTTCAAAAACGTAATAATATAATTCATCCAAAAAGTGGTGTTGATGTTGTTATTATGGAAAATGATATCTTGACTTGGTTCCAAATGCTAAAAGAAATATTATCAAAAATAATAGAAAGTCCAAATAATGTCCAATATGATTAAGAGAACACTTCTTATATTAGAAGCATTTCATAAAAGAAAAACCCTTGATAGTTATGATGAAGCTCTACTTGGAGAGTTTGGTATAGACCCAAGACAACTAGGAAGACTTCTATCTGGTGTAGAAAAGGCAGTTGATAGCATAGAGATAATAAAAACAGGAAGAAGGAAATCTTATAGACTTATAGAATCTGTAGATATTTTTACAGAAATTATAGAGAAGTCAAATGACATAGGATGGCTTTTCAATATGGCTTATGATTCTGATCCAACTATATTTAAAGATCTGGAAAAGTTTAGCAAAAAAGATAAAGATATTTATTTATTCAAAAATACCCCTTTTGAAGACACAACAACACTAGAAGCCAAAGAGACTTTTAAAAGACTAAAAACAGCAGTAGAACACCGAGAATACAGGAAAATAACATTTAAAGGTAGTGTACAAGACAATTTAAAATGCCTAAAAATGGTGTATATGGAAAACAATTGGTACATAGCTTATGTCAACAGTAATGACAAGCTACTCTTTTCAAGAATCAGCTTTATAAAAAGTGTAGACGACACTGCAAAGATGGGAAGTTTTCAGCGTTCAACTGTTCAAAAACATCTTAAGTTTTTAGAGAACATTCAAAATTCAATGACACTCTATGGGAAAACTAAAAAAACAGCAACTATTAAAGCCATAGGAAACGCTAGAAAGTATTTTGATGAAGGAGTAAAACTACGATTATCATCTCAAAAATTTGTAAAAAAACTAGATGATGGTAGCATCATATTTACCGTAGAATATACACAAGCTATGGAAGTGTTGCCACTCATCCAAGGTTGGCTCCCAAACCTTATTATATTGGAACCAGAAGACTTGAAGGAGTATTATATTGAAAGGCTTCATCAGACTATAGATAATCATTAACGGGATAAATAATTTCATCATACTATAWTAGTATCAAGATACTAATATAGTATGATATAATAGTATTCTAATACTATTAGGAGTCTTTATGTTAGAAAAACTTTTCCAATTAAGTCAAAATTACATTATAAACTATAGACAAGACTATGTACGATATTTTTTAAAAGAAGAGTCACTCTCTAATCGTTTTTCTATTATTTCGGGTCAAAGAGGGATAGGTAAGACCACTGCCATTACCCAATACATTCAACAAAACTACCCAGATGTCTACACAAGAAAAGCTCTTTACATACAAGCAGATCATTTTATTCTAGGGGAGAGTTCTCTTTATGAGATAGCAGATGAGTTTGTCAAAATGGGTGGGGAACTACTGTGTATAGATGAAATCCATAAGTACCAAAACTGGTCAAAAGAGTTAAAGAGCATTAATGATACTTTTAGAGAATTAAAACTTTTAGTTTCGGGAAGTTCAGCTTTAGAAATACACAAAGGGAGTCATGATTTAAGTAGAAGAGCTTTGGTTTACAAAATGAAAGGCATGAGTTTTCGTGAATTTATAGAGATAAAGGTAGATATTGAGCTAGAGAGTTTTGATCTTGAAACAGTTTTAACAGAACATCAAAGCATAGCACAAGACATCATTGATATTTTAGCCAAAAAAAATCAGAAAATATTAGTACTTTTTAAAGAATACTGTAGATTTCACTCAACCTTTCCACCCGTTTCACTTTTATGCTTCCACTTTTTTCACGAATGAAACAGACTTCTGAAATTGTACCATAAGTGGAAACAT
>NVUY01000029.1 GCA_002733215.1 Sulfurovum sp.
AAATGGCCGGATCATCACCGACAGGGGTGGCCGGATGTCGAGCGTTTTTACTGGCTGGATGCAAACGCGATGGGTGGCCGGTTTGGTGCGTTTTTTGCATATTGTCATTGATGTATTGGTATCCATCTTCACTTAGTAGGTTTTTGATGGTAGCATAGTCAACCAAAGGATATTTTCGTAAATGTTTTTCGATGGACTGGTTCAAAACATATCCTTTATGTACCTAAAATAGGAATTATTTCTATTATCTATGCATTATTGTATATTTTTTAGGGTTATAGTTAAATTAAGTTTAGCACTTTTGAACTCAACGTCGACATCTTCACCAAGGTTTATTTTTGCGTATAGTTCTTCTATTGTCATTTCGGTCTCTTCTTTGATGCATTATAAACATCATCACTGATATAAAAATCTTTCTTATTTCCCATCCTGAAAAGAACTCTATGAAGCCTGTCACTCTCTTTTTTGAAATCAATATTTAGTATTTTTAGTATTTTCAGTACTCTTTTCTGATGAGGCTCCATCTGGCTGTCTAACATCACTCTATAAAACAACTCTTTGTTATCTTTGACTTTTAAAATATTGTTTTTTATTTTCTTCTTTGTCAGTTTTTTATAGATGAGGTCATATACATATAGCTTGTAAGCTTGTGGATACATCATACCAATCGAATACTTCAGCTTCAATTTCAGTGTTGTTTTTTTATGTTTAAGGAAAAAATGTTCACACACCGTCTGAAACAGAAACTTGCTGTCTGTATCTACGAAGGCATCTTCACCTTGATAGTAAATAGTTGTTACAATATTGTGATACTCTTTTTTCTTCCCAAAAAGACCTTTAGATTTCCAATTTGCCTGCTTTATGGTGGTCTTTAGTTTGTTACTCATGATTTTGCCCTTCTAGGTATTCATATCAAACAATAGAAATATTTAATCTTTTCCCAAGAGCTTGTGTAGCTGATTCGAGTGTGTGTAAGGTTAATGAACTGTTATCTGGATTGAGTAGTCTATTCACAACGGCTCTACTTGTATTCATTAGCTCTGCCATTTTGGTTTTTGTAATATTTTGTGCTTTCATCTCTTGTTCTAACTGGTAAGCAATGACTCTCTTTATAGCAATGTCATTGACATCTTCATAAATACCGTCGTCTACAAGAAACTCATCAAAGTCGCTCTTCATATTTTCTTTTAGTATCATTTGATCTCCTTTTGTCTTTTTTCTGCAAGTTCAATATCACTTTTTGCTGTCTTCTGTGTTTTTTTGATAAAACCATGAAGTAATATCATATATCCTGACATGACAGTAAAAATAACTCTAGATATTCTTTTGTCTGATATATTGCTTCTTACTTCATATAACTTACTTCCTAGTTTTCTACAAGTAGGCATACCAATTGGAAAGCCATATTCCACAGCTTTAATGTCTTCACCTATGATTTTTCGATCAGCTTTATCCAAGGACAGCAGCCATTCTCTAACAGGTTTTTTACCATTACAGTTTACATAAAAAAGAGAAGTTATTTTTTTCATATCGTAGTGTATCAAAAAAGATACACTTAGTCAAGTGTTAAGGATTAATACAAAGTGTTTTATTGTAAATTTTTACAGAGTATAGGCTATCAAATTATTTTATGATAACATTGTAACAGATTAGTAAAAAAGGTTATGTTTCTAGATGCATCAGGATCAACTGTATAAAAAACTTGCTTATCTTGAAGAACAGAAGTCTTCGATTGAAAAAGAAATTATCTCTATACGGTATGAGATTGACAAACAGTCGCCATTTTCAAAAGTAGATAAAATAGCACTCTTTCGTAAACTCTTCATTGGTAATGAACTCGCATATGCTAAGCATTGGATCAGTAAAGATGGTTTGAAAAAAGGTTATGCTCCTGCAACCAAGACATTTCGAGGTAGTGACTATATTTATATCAATGATTTTGTCATTCAACAGCATTTGGAAGGCAAGATACGAATGGGAACGTATGCTGTTAAAAATCAGAGTATGTGCTCTTTTCTTGCCATTGATCTGGATAAGTCAAGTTTTATAGCAGATGCAAGAGCGATTAACGAAGTAAGCCGGACCATGGGTATTGTTCCTTACTTTGAACTTTCTAAGTCTGGGAACGGTATCCATATTTGGTTTTTCTTTGTTGAGGATGTGAGAGCAAGAGATGCCAGAATTCTTGGAGATCTTCTTATTGCACGTGCAATGGATATCAGTGATGGTATCAATATGAGAAGTTACGATAGACTTTTTCCTAATCAGGACTATGTCGCAGCAGGTGCATTAGGAAATTTGATTGCTTTGCCACTTCATTTCGGATCACGTAGTGAAGGGAAAACAGTTTTTATCGATATAGAAACAATGCAACCTTATGTTGACCAATGGACAGTACTAAAAAGTGTTCAAAAAATCCCATCATCCAAGTTAGAAGGTTTGATTACAGATTATGCAAAATTAACGGAGTTGACCTCTCTGATGCCTTGGGAAATAAAGCAGGAAAAATTGTTACTGCCAAAATCTATTCATATGATATTACACAATGCTATTTATATTGAAAAAGAAATGTTGTCTAAAACACTTCTAAATTTGTTTAAACGTATGGCATCATTTTATAATCCTGAATTTTTTATGCGTCAAAGGCAAAGATTATCTACATTTAATACACCTCGTGTTGTTTCAACATATGATTTAAATGAGCGTTACATTATTTTACCTCGTGGCTTATATGCTAAACTCAAATCATTTTTCAAAAAGCATAAAGTACATATAAGTGTGGAAGATAAACGATTAAAGGTGAAAACACCAAAGCAAGCTTTTTTCTTAACGCTTCGGGATGAACAAGAAAAATCTAAAAATAAGATTTTAGAAAATGATTATGCTTTACTTATCGCTCCACCGGGATTTGGTAAAACAGCAGTTGCTGCATCTGTTATTTCAGAGCGTAGAGTAGCTACTTTAATACTTGTACACAAGACAGTACTGTTGGAACAGTGGAGTAAAAGATTGAGTGAATATTTCAAGATAGATATCAAATCCATTGGAATACTGGGTAAAGGAAAGAAGAAGCTCAATAGTGAACTTGATGTTGCTACCTTGCAGTCCCTGAAAAATAGACCGGAATTGATTGAAAACTATTCACAAATCATTATTGACGAAGCTCACCATATGCCGGCAGTCTCTTTTGAAATACCCCTTAAAAGATTTAAAGGTCAATATGTCTTAGGATTGAGTGCCACACCAAAACGAAAAGACGGTATGGAAGCGATTATGTATTTGCAATGTGGTGATGTTGTTCATGAGTCTGTAAGAAAAAGTACTATGAAACATACTTTGAAAACCATAGCAACACAATATGAGACATTTTTGGATCACTTCACTATGATGCTTGGTGAGATCACAGAAGATGAGATACGAAACAGACAGATAGTAGACGAAATACTAAAACTTCCTGATCGAAAAATATTGGTATTAAGTGAGCGTGTAGAACATTTGAATATTTTATGGCATATGTTGGAGGCGAAAGGTAAGGAGGCTGTTTTACTTTATGGGGGACTCAAAACAAAAGAGAAAAGAATACAGTTTGAAAAGACAGAAAATGCCTCCGTTATTCTTTCTACCAGCAGTTATATTGGTGAGGGTATTGATATCGGTCATTTAGATACCATTGTCTTTACAATGCCAATTTCTTATCCTGAACGTATCATCCAATATTTGGGACGGATCGGTAGAGAAGGGCAACAGTGTCTTGCTATAGATTTTGTAGATACCTCTGTTCCGATGCTGAAAAGCAGTTTCAACAAGAGAATGAAAGGATATAAAAAGATGGGGTATATCTTGATTCCTGAACAGTCACTGTTTGAGATAAGCTAACGTTAAAGTCCGATGACTTATATAAGGAATATCAAAATTATACCATTTCAAATAGTATATGTTAGCAAAAAAAGTGTCACCAAAGGTGTCACTAGTATATGGATAGGTATCGTAAATACGGGAGCAGGGCATAACTTATCGTTGCACCTTATATACTTAATCTTTTTTGGAAATAATTTAGGTAAATAATCTTCATTTGTAGGAATTTTATTTTTCATTCACTCTGATTTTATAATATTATCTAAAATTATTTGACAATATTAATATATTTACTTTAATTATAATTTTGTTACTATCGCGCCATAAATTCTAAGGGAAAATTTTTGCAATTAAAAAAACAATGAATGTTAGGGAGAATCATTATACTTATATGTATCTCAGCAACGATGAGTTATGGGTCAAAAAGAAAACAAGAGTGAATGTTAGCAACATGGGTGTTACGACTAAAACGACGAATAGTACAAGTATCAATGCAGTATATAAAAATATGAGTACAGCAAAATTGGAAAAAGAAGTAGAAAGACTTACTGTAAACGGCACTGTTCCTTTTGAGATGGGCATGGAGTTAATGAAGCGATGGACAAAAGAAGGGTAGTGACAAATAGTAAATAACTTTCTATAACTCTATAGTCGCATTCACGACGCCGGAAAGTTTTGTGTTGACCGTGATCTCTTTTTCATTGATGATGAGATCTTCTATGGAAGCCATCTCTAAACGTGCAGAGAGATTCATATCTCTTTTTGTGAAGTTTTCCAATGCTTCATTTGCCTTTATGATACTCTCATCAACCTTTTCTCCAAACTCAAACTTCATGAGACTTGCAACATAAGAGGTGAGTAGATCCATTTGTGCTGCGTTGACCAAGAGATCAAAAAGATCGCTGCTTGTCGTTGAATCATAGACCAGATGATCAAGCACCAGAGCTCTGTTATGTTTATCAATCCTTGGTGCAGCTATAAAGGTTATCTTCCCGTCCACATCAAACCAATTAAAGAGATCAATGGTTCTTAGCCATGGGGAGCGGTTATCATAATTGATATGTGCTGAGATACGTATTTTCCCGGCAGAGCTTTTTTCTATTTTCGGGTCAGATACCTTAAGTATGCCGGGTAACGCACTTTTGAGCATATCAATAGAGTATCCTTCCTTAAATCTCTTGCTTGATATCTCCAATAGCTCCCGGTAAGTGATAGAGACGGGAAGGTGGATCGTGAATTTTCCTTCCTGGTGGGGGATCGATCCAATATCACAAAGCTCTGTTTTTTCACAGTCCTCTGAGGGATCTCCCACCAGTATGAGTGTTTTCCCTTTTGCACTTATGGTGGTTTTGATACAATTGTCCACGATAGAAAATCCGGAACAGGAGACACTCCCCGGCTTGAACAAGAGATAGGTCTCTGAATCATCATCAATCTTAAAAGGCTCCTGGATGTCTTTCCATGCTGTATTTACTCTCTCTCTTATGTTAAGGCCTGCGAGAAGTTGCGGTACTTCTTTGACAAACTGATTTAACTTTTTTTTGATCTTTGGTTCTACTTTGTCCCGAATACTTATTTTTACGAAGTCGAGCAGAGTGATAGTGGGCTTGACTGACCAGGTAAAATTTTGTGCAATATCAAGGGAGATGGACCAGTCTTTGTTAATATGCGGTGTGGCATCTACATAAAGGATCGCAGAGGCATTTGCAGTTTCCTGTATATATGATTTTGTTGTGATCTGGGATTTGATGGGAAAGGCAAATCTCAATGTTTTGTCTTTGCCCGATACGGTGATACGTCCGTCTCTTTTTACCCACCCCTCGATATCACATTTTATTTTAGGTACAAGTCTTATTTTTATCCAGCTGGTTTTACAGGATATTTTATACCCACGTATACGGCATTTGGGTATGCCCTTTGTTTTAAGATATTTGGGTTTGACGCAAACTTTGTTCTTTTCATCAATATCAGCTAAATACATCGGAATCGAATTATTGAGGTAATTTTCCAACACCTTGAGGTCGACCTGTATAGGAAGTGTGATAGTGGATTCAGCTTGACTTTGATCGTTGGCTGCAAGCATGCCCGGGAACATTAAAATAAGAGATAGCAAAACAGAGAAAAAAGAGTTTTCTGTAAAATGTTTTTTGATCTTACACACAGAATACTCCTTACTTCTAAAACCGTATTGACCACGCCAAAACAACAGTATCCGAATGTACTATCTTTGCGGTACTTGTATTGATCTCTGACCAGATATAGCTGAGTTTTACTCCCTGATTTGCTGTGATGGGAACACCAGCGGAGAGTGCTGCGATGAAACCGTCTCGGTTATCGTCATTTTTTTTGCCATTAACCGTTGATCTGCTTCCTTCTTCATAGCCGGCACCTAGAGAAGCCCACACTCCGGGACTGAATACCCGGATGATATGTGTTTGCACAGCATAAAATGGGTCCTGTTCCATTTTATTGCCGTTAAAGAAATCGTTATTATCTGTAAAAAAGAAGACAGAACCGGTAAGTTCATAGGACCAGGGACCACGTGTGTGTACCACTCCGATCTGTGGACGGATCGTATATCGGTTGTTTCCTAGATTGAGCAGTTTATCTTCATGATTTTCACCCCAAGGCACATTCACAGAGATCGCTGCACCGACGACTGTATTGGCAGGTTTTTTAGATCCTGATCCCGGATCAGGGGCACCAAGCAGGTTGATGGAGAGTCTGAAACGGGGGTCAGCCAATCCCGTACGCTGTACATCTGCGGGTTCCCCTCTAAGCAGTCCATCCCATTTGGCATTGTGAAAAGGTAGCAGGGCATCAAAGCGCAGTGATTTCCCTGCCAGAGAGAAAAAGTGCGTAACATTGAGTATAAGAAAATCTCTCTTAACATCGGCATCATCTATTTCTAAAAGTGGATCAAAGTTCAGACTTGATGCGTTATGTCCCAGACCAATGCCTAAAATAGTAGTCCCGGAAGGAAGGGCTGTCCATCGTCTTGGTTCCAGATCTTGGGCAAAAATGCTACTGTGCATTACAAAAACAAGACAAAGCAGGTAAGTGAGATGTATGTTTTTAGTCATCGTAGGTTCTTCTTTCACTCTCAGTATGTTTTTAGATTTCATTATTGTAACAAAAGTTTCTGTTTTATTGAGAGCGTTCTATTTTTTAGGAATAAGATATATATAGTATAATTGATAAGTTTATGCGGGATGTGGAAATATGCATATAAAATCCAGTTTTAGATAGGACAGTCATTTTGAAAAGAGTATTTATGTGGATCAGATATGTACTTCTAAGTCTCATCATACTCACGCTTGCTACACTACTCTTTTTACTTAACTCAACACAAACCATACAGTGGGTTGCAGACAAATATGCTCCCCAATACGGATTTGGATACAAAAAGATCTCCGGTGGTCTTCTCTCCGGTCTTGAAGTAGAAGCATTGACCTTTCATGATGATCAACTGCTAGAAAACTTAAAAGTAGGCTGGAACCCTGTCTCCATCCTTTATAACAGAATTTCTCTTACCCATTTGGAAGCCAGTGGACTGAATGTCGAAGGTATCAAAAAAGTGGTAGAGGCTTTTGTACCTTCTGAACCTCAAGAAGATGACAACAGCTTTGTTTTTTCTGGTTCTATTGGTGTGGGAGAACTGAAGTTAAGTGTTGAACCTTTTGAAAAGAACAGTATAGGGTTTAAGGATATTTTACTCCAAGGTGAAGATATCGTTTACAATAGCGAGAATGTTAATATAGATGCGATGTCTCTTTTTATCGATACGAATGTGACGACCATAGCGGTTAATGGCTCCATAGAAAAGAAAGATATCAGGATTAAAACACTTAGCATAATTGATATAGATACGCTTTCTTTTCCTGCTGTGATCAAAAATATGATCGACATCAACATGCATAAAGATATCGTAGAACATGTGGAACCCGAGGTGAAGGACTATAAAGCCGGACTGGATCATTTACTGCCTAAAAGTGTACAAATTGATTCTTTTATTATGACAGTAAAGCCTGCTGATCACCCTCAGTTCAGTGTGGAGCGGGGAGAGGTGGAGGTAAGCTCCCTCCACGTTGATATCTATGGGATCATGGACTATGAAGCCAATACGATACAAGTGGCATCCTACTCTCAAATCCTCGATACAAACCTTTCGCGGTTCTCTATAGAGGCCAAGCTGGAAGATGAGACGATCACTCTTGAGTCATTGTCGCTTCAGGATATCGATATGCTAGCGTTAATACAACTTTTTGACTCTATGGAAAATAATCAAAGCCTCGAAGCTGAAAGCACAGAGACCAATGTTGCAGTCGATGCATTGTTGCCAAAGTTTCTTTATATCAAACAGCTGGAATCTTCGATCAAGGGTGTGACATACGGTCCGGTAATTCTTGAAAGTGCTGAAATAAATGCGAGCAAGGTGAAGATAAAGATTGACACGTTAAGTGCGGAGAGTGGAGAGCTTGACTTGAGTGCGGTGAGCAATTTTGTCTCTTTGGTACAGCATGGGGTGATAAAAGACAATCAATTAAAAAGCAGGGGGCATATTACAGCACATCAAGCACTTTTTGAAACTTATGGACTGCCTTTGAAAGAGGAACTATTTGCGCATATCCCTCTCACTTTTCTTGCTGATACAAAGCAGATTAATGCTGATCTTGATTTTAAAGGCAAGGAGATACTTCAATCAGGTGAGGGCGAATTTAACATAGAAGAACTCTCTTTGAAAAATCATATGACTTATGTGATAGCTGAGGGTAAACTGACGGTGACGAATGAAGGAAATCTGTCGATACCGTATGTAAAAGTGATAGATATTGACAATGTATTGACTCTGGAAGAGGGTGAACTTGTTTACAGGGGTAAGATAATCCATGGTAAACTTGACGGAGTTGATGCAAACTATAGCAAATTGTTGGACGATCTGCAGATCAGTTATGAGGGAGATGATAAAGGGTTAGAAGTCAAGATAGATGCTGAGGGCTTGAAAGGAGCATTTGTCTCTGCTGATCTTAAGAAGGGAGACCTGAGGCTGTCAACAAAAGAACCGATCGCGTTAAATCAAATGATGACACTCCCCGCAGAACTCAACGCTTCCAAAGTGACAGTAGAGATGCATGTGCCTCTGGATTTCTCAGAGATCATGCCCCTGCATGTACATGTAGAGACTCGGTCTGATCTTGCCAATTCCGATATAGAGCTAGTGTATGGTAAAACAGTAAAGATCAGCGCTAAAACCATTTTCCCTGACAACTCACTCCTTAGAACATTTAGTCCAAAGTTGAACCTTGATGCACTCAGTCCCCTGGAATCCAACTTGACCATGCTTGATAATGCTTTGCATCTGGATGTCAGGTCTGAAGGGATCAGTGCTCATGTTAAACTTGATCTGAAGAATAAAGATCTTAAAGGAAATTTACACCTTGGTGGTGCGGAGTTTTTGTTCAAGGGTAATGTGGAAAAGAAATTATCTCTGGAAAACTCTGTTTCTTCCCTGGAAGGTCTGTTGCAAAAAATAAGTACGATCTATGCCTTTGATGTGCCGCCCTTGGATGGGGATGTGAAGATTTCTCTTATATTGACAGAGATGAAAGATGTAGCGTTAAACCTCAAGTCTGATACACTTAACTATAAAGCAGATGTTAAAACGGAACATATTCTGACCGATACGATGCTTTCTCTTGGTTATTCTGATGATATCGTGACCTTAAATAGCTATCGAACTACTTTTGATGAACAGAAGATCTTTGCAAGCAAACCCTCTGTGATCACTTTTAAAGACGAGATCATAGAGATCGCACCTCTCTGGGTCAATGATACGATGAAAGTCACAGGAACATATAATATTGAAGATCAGCAAGGTGAGATCCTTGCCTTTGCGGATGCCTTGGAAATTTCACATGAGAAGGCTGACCTGACAAGTCGTGTTGACGTGACGAGCACTCTTAAGGAGGGGCAAACTAGTATTGAAGGTACGGTCACGATATTGGGTGGGGATATCTATCATGATCTTGATGTCAAGACTTTTTCTTCTGACTCTGATATTGTCAATGCGGCTGATCTGGAGAAGAAAAAGAGCAGTGAATTTATGGATAATTTAACTGTTTCCATCAAGGTCAATACAGAAAAACCGCTTGTCTATAAAACAGAAGAAGCGGATATCAAAGCCAATGTCGATCTTATGATCCAAAAGGAACAAAAAAATCCTGCCTCTGTTCTGGGAACGGTAGAAATTCTTAAAGGATCATCTTATCGTTTTGAAAATAAGAAATTTGTCTTCAAAAAAAGTGCCATAGATTTTACCGGAGATCCCAACAAGCCTTTCCTTAATATTGTTGCTATTTACAAGACGCTGAATGCTGAGATCACTATACAGATCTTAGGAAATCCTTCCAATCCTGATATTGTTTTCTCTTCAATACCCCGTATGAGCAGGCAGAAAATACTCTCCACGATACTCTTTGGTTCCCAGGATAATGATGAGGGTATGAGTGAAGATGACATGATGGGTATGATGGGCGGACAGATGGCACGATCTGTTTTCTCAAATGCCGGGATCGGGGCTGTCAAATCGGCTTTCTCAAGCATGGGAATAAACATCGACAGCATCCCTTTCATTGGAGGATCTCCTGATGCAAACAGTAAAAAGAAAAGTTTTTTATCATTTCTTTCTTTTGATGATGAGGTGGTGATCCCCAGCCATGAGATCTACTTTAAGGGGCAGAAGCATGTGGATGATAAAGCGCTTCAAGAGGCAATGGGTGTCGATACCAAAAGCATCTTTGCATTTTGGAAAGCAGACAAACCTAGGCTCAAAGATAAACTATTGCCAACGCTGGAACAATCACTAGACAATTTTTATGATTCTGAAGGGTATTATAATGCCGAATTTTCGATCAAAACATCAAAAACAGAGGTCACTGTAAATATTGTTGAAAATGAACCGATGAAGATCCATGATATCAATATCAGCAGTGATCATGATATTTCTGAGTTGGTTACAGTAAAAAAAGGTCAGATCTTCCGGTCCAAGGAATTTGTATCTATTAAAAATAATATCATTGAGAGTTTATTGAAAGGGGGATACTGCAGCCATGATCTTGACAGCAAAGCGTATGTGGATCTGAATACGCATGAAGTGAATATCCGCTTTACACTGGAAAAAGGCGCTGTCTGTACCTTTGGAAAAACACGGATCAGGGGGCTTGAAACGATCGATGAATCTGTGATCCTGTCAAGAGTCAGAGCCAGAGAAGGAGAACGGGTCAATATTGATCGGATACGTGAAACACATGATGCGATCTATGAGCTTGATGCTTTTGATTTCGTATCGGTAAAACATGATCGCAAGTTTTACAATGTCGTACCACTGGATATCGAAGTAACTGAAGTCGCCAGACCATGGTATTTCAAGGGTGACGTAGATTATGACACCTCGTTAGGGGTTCGTGTAGGAGCTGAAGTTCTTCGAACAAATTTTATGGGTGATGCCAAATATATAAGCCTAGGACTTACTTACTCCAGATTAGACAAACTTGCAGAGCTACGGTATTTTGTACCTGCTTTCTTCAAGATCTCAGACTATTATATTGATCTTACAGGCAAGATCGGTTACAGTACTTTTAAATATACAGGGTTTAGGGAAAAGAAGACGTTCGCAGAAGCCTTCCTTAGCTATAACGATGAGAGGTTAAGTCTCAATGCCGGGTTTTCTATAGAAGATATCGACATCTCGCTTCGTCGTTTTTACTACCCTGAAACCCTGGGAACCGGAAATTTTTCATCGCTGTACCCTTTCTTTAATTTTGTGTATGACAACAGAGATTCCAAATTCGATCCTAAGAGTGGTTATTATATTGGGGGCACGGTAGAGTATGGTCTTCCATATAAGGAAGATACAGGCTCTTACCTTAAATATAGTCTGGAGGGCAGGGTTATTCATACTTTTAGTGATCTCACACTCGCAGCAGTTGCCAAAGCCGGTATTGTGGATAAGGATAAAAATGAGATACCTGAATCCAAACTTTTCTTTGCCGGTGGCGTTAACAGCAACCGTGCTTACGGATATAAACGCGTAGGGGTGATCTACTCTCCTGCACTCTATGGGGTAGAAGGAGGATCAACGATGGCCAATCTTTCTCTGGAGGCAAATTATCCGATCGGGGATGATCTCTATGCTGCAGTGTTCAGTGATAATACGATGCTGACAAAAGACGAGTATGATTTCAGCGGAGATATCTTGTCTTCAGCAGGTTTGGGTATACGGTATATCACACCGTTTGGTCCGATCAAATTTGACGTAGGTATGAATGTACATGACACTTCAGAGTATGCGATGCATTTTCAGATAGGACAATCATTTTAAAATTGTGATTGTTTTTTATAAATTAAATAGTGTATAATGGGGCGACAACAAACTAAAGGAAAAGAAATGTCAAAATTATTAAAAGGTGCAATGGTTGTTCTGATGATTGCAGGTGTTACCGGATGTGTGAATACGAGTGATATTAAAACAAAGACTGTCAAATCTGTAAAAGTAGACATGGAAGGGTATAAGACCTATCAGATCGTTGAGGGAAGCGGTATTGTAGATGATACAAAACGCAGCGACAATATGGATATCAATGCTGAGATGCGACAGATGATGAATACAGAGTTGGCTAAAAAAGGCAAAATGAAGGTGACTGAAAACCCGGATTTCTATGTTGCCTATGCAGCAGGTTCAGATATGGAAGCGGTTAAAGTAAAACTGGATGCAGACGGAAAAGAGACGGTTGAAGCCAGACCTGAGGCAGCTATTTTACTGGTTCTTATTGATGCACAAACAGGTGCGATCATTGCTATCTCTGAAGCAGAGGGAGAGGCAAAGAATTTATCTCCTGAAGATACTAAAAAACGTTTGAGTTATGCGATCAACAAGATGTTTGAAGGTCTATAATTCTCCATCGCAAAATGGTCCGGGACTCTCCCGGATCCGATACTCCCCATCCATTCTACATAGTCTTCCACATAACACTCAGGGTACATAACTTTGTTATTTCATAGATAGGATTTTCTATTATCAGTCAGTATAAAGACTGATTTATATATAATTAAGTCAGTACAAAGGAGTAAAATATGAATAAAGACAAAATATTTGAAATTTTAAATGACTGGAATTTTTGGTTTAACCCTTTGCCAAAAACATATATACGAAAAAACTATGAAGATGAGATAGCCAAAAAATCTCTAGCAGGAGAAGTGATAGTCATAAAAGGGGTACGCCGTAGCGGTAAATCAACACTGCTTATCAATGAGATAAAACGACTCATCTCAGAAGGCTTGGATGTTAAAAATATACTCTTTGTGAACTTTGAAGACCAACGCTTTAGAATGTTTGATGAGCAGACACTACTGGAAGAGATCAAAAATGTGTATCTGGAGTATGTGAAACCTGTGGGTGACATAGTCATCATGTTAGATGAAGTACAAAACATCAAAGCATGGGAGCAGTGGGTCTTAAAAGAGTATGAATTGAGTAACAATCGTCTTTATGTGACGGGTTCCAATTCTCATTTATTAAGTGCTGAGTTTGGTACGGCACTTGGAGGTAGATATCTGGACATAGAAGTATTTCCTCTCTCTTTTAAAGAGTATCTTTCTTTTAACGATATGCATATCGACACTAAAGCTGCACTTTTACATCATAAAATGACAGTCCAACAACATTTTAATACGTACATACAGTTTGGGGGTTTCCCAAAGACAGTACTTTTAGATGATGAAAGCTTGAAAAAGGAGACGCTAAAAAGCTACTATGACTCCATTCTACTTAAAGATATTGTGGCAAGATATAAGTTGAAAAACTATCAGGTATTGAATGAACTTGCATTGTTCATGCTCTCCAACAATGCTAGCATTAATGCCTACAATAAACTCAAAAATAACTTTTCAAGCTCATTTGATACCATAAGAGACTATATGGAATACTTGATGAATGCTTATATCATTTTGTCTATCAATAAGTTTGACTATTCACTTAAAAAACAGATTGCAAATCCTAAAAAATTTTATGCTATAGATACAGGGTTTTCCAATGCTGTATCTTTTAATGTATCTAAAAAAATAGGTGCAAACCTAGAGAATATTGTATTTTTAGAACTTAGAAGAAGAGGTGAAGAGATATATTATTATAAATCTGAAAAAGGTTTGGAGATTGACTTTTTAGTACCAAAAGAGAATGTCACTGAACTCATACAGGTATCTGTCACTTTAGAAAATGAAGAGACTCGCAAGAGAGAACTAAGGGTTTTCAAAGAAGCAAAGAAAGAGCTAAGGGGTGCGCTTAAAATGATGCTCATTACCTTTGACAGTTCTGAAAACATTGTCTATGATGATGTGGAGATACAAATAGTCAATATATTGGAGTTTTTGTTGTTCTCGTCTTAAAGGGAACTCTAATAATACTTTTATATTTAATTCTGAATTGTAAGAAGATTAACGGTTCCAACTATAGCAGTGCCGCGAGTAGTATAAACAATGGTTCATTCGCAACACAGCTCATCTTCTCCCTTAAATTTTGATGCTGCCTAGAGCACTGATTTAATGGCACCTTTGGTAATTGACTTCTCAATACCAGCTTTATCTTTAACCTGTCCTGCTGCTGCATCTATAGCCTGGTCTTGCATAGAAGATGATTCTTCTTTTTTCTCTGTAGCATTGTCTTCAGCTTTTTTAGTTCCAGTTGCTTTTTCTACTTCACCGGTTACAGCTTTAGTAGCCTCTTTTGTAACGTGGTCTGTTGCCATTTTTGTTGCCATATCTGACATCATATCTGCAAAAAGTGCTGTTGAGGCGATAAGTGAGATGAGAATGAGTTTTTTCATGTTGTATATCCTTATAGTTTTAGATGGAGTAGTATACTTAAATAGTTTGTCGCAATAGTGTCATTTTGATTATTAAAAGTTATTCCGATAAAATATGAGCCATGACAACTAAAACATTTTTTTTACTTTTTATGCTTACTTTCTTCTTACATTCAGAAGAATCTATCAGCTTTACGCAAGAAGAGCAAAACTACCTCAAAGAAAAAAAAGAAATAAAACTTTGTTTTTCTCCTAAAGGTTTACCTCTTTTTGGCTACAAAGAAGGTCAATATATTGGGATATTACCAGAGGTTATGCACTTGATAGAGAGAAATATACCCATTCCTTTTCATTACATAAATGTGAAGACTTGGGAGGAGTGTATTAACCTCAGTAAAGACAAAAAAGTAGATATGGCAGGTGTGATTATAACTAAGCCTAACCTGCATACCCACCTCACAGCCAGCACTAAACTGATGGAAGCATTTATCGGTATTGCCACTAAAATAAAGGAACCATTTTTTAATGAACTGAATAACCTTGAGGGAAAGAAAATCGCTTTTTTAAAAGGGCAAGTGAGTGTAAAACATTATGTGATGCAAAAATTTCCAAAAATTCAAAGCGTGATGGTTGACTCTATAGAAGAAGGTCTTGGCAAGATTGCAAAAGGAGAAGTATATGGCTACGCAGACGATACCTATACCTTAGCCTATCACATATTAAATCTTTACAGCAATGAACTAAAAATTATTGAGAGAGTAAATGAAACACCTATTTCGGGAAGTATAGGTGTTCTAAAAGATGATGTGATACTGTTAAATATAGTCAATAAAGCTATTGGCAACATAGATGAGCAGGATATTCGTGATATCATACATGACTGGATTACTGTACGTGTGTTAAGAGGGTTTGACTACCAACTCTTTGTGCAAATATTTTTGATATTTTTATTGCTTTTTCTTGTAAGTGTATACTGGATTAGAAGATTATCAAAAGAGGTACACAGAAGAAAATTTGCAGAAAAGAAGTTGAAAAGTTTGAATGATACTTTGGAAAATGAAATTTCTATGCAAGTACAAGAGCTATATCATAAAGATGTGATGTTGCAGGAAAAAACAAAACTGGCTGCTATGGGTGAAATGTTAGGTTCTATTGCTCACCAATGGAGACGTCCTCTTAGCTCTTTACATATCAATATTGAGTTGCTTGAAACCGAATATGATGAAAAAAAGATAAATACAAAATTTTTAAAACTTTTTATCGAGAAAAATTCTGCTATTATCCAGTATATGTCGCAAACCATTGATGATTTCCAAAGTTTCTATCAACTAGACAAAGAAAAAGTACTTTATGATGTTTTTGAAAAAGTAAAATCACTTACTCGTCTACATACGCAGTATCTTGTAGAAGACAATATTGAACTTCAGATAGAAGGTGAGAGGATGTATACTAATGGGTATCCAAGTGAGTTTCAGCAAGTTATTTTAAATGTCATTAACAATGCCCACGATGCCCACAAAGCAAATAAGAGTGTAAAACCTTTTATACATATACATATATTTGCAAAAAATACTCAGATTATTGTTGAGATTAGAGACAATGCTGGGGGCATAGATGCAGGAATATTAGGTAAAATATTTGAAGCAAATTTTACAACAAAAACGTCTAGTAAAAATACAGGTTTGGGTCTTTATATTTCTAAAATGATTATTGAAAATAATATGCAGGGAAAATTGTCAGTATCCAATACCTTAAATGGATGTTGTGTTGAAATACAATTGAAGAGGGAAGGCAATGAATAAATTTACATTACTGTACGTTGAAGATGATGTTGAGTTAAGAGAGCAGTTCGTCCGTGTACTAAAACCTAAGTTTAAACAAATCTATGAGGCAAGTGATGGGTTAGAAGCGCTTGAACTCTATGAAGCACAGAAACCTCATATGATGGTTATAGACATTAATTTACCAAAACTAAACGGTTTGGATGTTGTAGAGAGTATACGCAAGAGAGACACTCAAATGCCCATAGTGGTGCTTAGTGCATATTCTGACCAAGAAAAACTATTGAGAGCCATGCCTTTAGGGCTTTCCCAATACCTTGTAAAACCAGTACCTCACAAAAAATTACTTACTGTCTTAAATGAGATGGCAGTTAATTGTCAAAAAAGTATAGAAAAAAGAATGTGTGTGGCATTGAAAAATGACTATGTATGGGCTAAAAAGGAAAAACTGTTACTGTACCATGATGAGCAGATTGTATTGACAAAAAGAGAAAAAATACTGATTTCATTTCTCATTGAAAACATCAATACTATTGTGACTTTTGAAACGATAGAATATTTGATATGGGAAGATAAAGAAGATATAAATACCTATAGTTCTTTGAGTCATTTACTAAAAAGATTGAGGAAAAAGTTACCTGAAGAACTTTTAGAGAGTATCTATGGTGAAGGGTATAGGATTATCACTAGATAGTAGAACATATCCCCAGTAAATATGAAGTGCAGATAGTTTATATCTACACTATAATTTTTAACTATTGACTAGCACCTTGGAATGGATTCCAGTCTTTGTCTACGGGGATAATATTATTCTTAGTTGTGTGTGACTTATATAAAGCTATCATCTCTTTTAGCTTCTTCGGGTATTTCTTCTCTAATGGATGTGTTTCAGATGGATCAGTTACAACATTATAAAGATGCCACTCTCCATCACCAAACATACCAGTTCTTACTTTCATGGCTTTAAATTCACCTTGCATGACATATCCGTTTCCAAAGAGTTCAAATGCCCACCAATCGTTGTCTGTTCTTACCTCTTCTGATTTACCATCCATAAAGCCCTTCATGCTCACGCCACTTGGAGGAACAATATCTCTTCCCTTATATTTGGTCATAGGGTGCTTTATGTTGGCATATTCCAAGATAGTCATAGGAATATCTTTTGCATAGGCTACAGCAGTTGACTTTTCTCCTGCACGTGCATATTTAGCGTTAAATGCCCCTGGAGGTACAAGCATCATAGGCACTCTAATGCCACCTTCACCTATAAACCATTTCCACCATTGTAAGCCACCTGTAGCAGCATTTGCCCATGATGTACCTATAACATTTTGAGAATTAGCCGTCCCAATAGCCTCAAAGGAAGAGTCAAATTGATTTTCTATCCACTTTGCAAACTCTGGATTTCCTGTTTTTGGATTTGTAGGCTCAAGTCCTTCAGGACCATTATCTGTTACATAAATGATTAATGTATTATCTAATTCGCCAGACTTTTTAAGATACTCTAAAATTTGACCTATTCTATTATCTTGATCTTCAATCATGGCTGCATAGGTTGCCATAATTTTTGCTTGTTTTTCTTTATCTTTTTGAGAGAGTGAATCCCATTTTTTTGTGAGGTTGTTAAAAGGTGCTTCAGTCGCTTTATGAGAAATAAGACCATGCTCTTTAAGGCTTTCATATCTTGATTTTTTGAGTCCAGCATATCCAAGTTTTAGATAATTATCATAATACTTCATAATCAAACCGTTAGGTGCTTGAATGGGAAAGTGAGCTGTTGTAAACGCCATGTATGCAAACCATGGTTTTTTATTTTTCACACCCTCTTTGATAAATTCTAACATTTGGTTTGTATAGATTTCGCCAGAATAAACCCCTGTTGGTCTATCGAATGGTTTTCCATTTAGAGTCCATTCTTCTATACGCTTCTTGCTAAGCCCATTTGGATCTTTAAAGTCAGGTGTCATTGCCAAGTTATTCCAGTGGTTTGAGCCTCCAGAGTAAATTCCAAACTCTTTTGTAAACCCTAACTCTAAAGGGCCTTTACTCCCAGGTTTATCTCCACCTAAGTGCCATTTACCAGATTTGTATACTTCATAACCATTGTCTTGAAGTAATTGAGGGATAGTCACAGCTGCATCAGTCAAGTATGTCTCGTAGCCTTTTTTACCTCTAGTTGTAGGGTATACAGAGTAATCAAAAGCACCTAACCCCACTTCAATACTATCATTTCCTGTCATTATCATGGATCGAGTAACAGAACATACTGGTGAAACATGAAAGTTTGTAAATCGTACCCCTGCGTTTGCTAGTTTGTTCATGTTTGGTGTTTTTACTTCTGATCCAAAGGCACCGATATCACCAAATGCAGTATCATCACCGACTAAAAGTAAAATATTAGGCTTTTTAACTGCTGGTTCAGGCATTGTTGTAGCCATAAGCGTACTTACAGTACCTAGCAATAAAATAGTTAAAAGTTTAGAGATTGGTCGTTTCATTTTTCTTCCTTATTAAAAATATAGAAATAGTATAACCGAAAATATTGTCCAAATAGTGCCATTATGGACATACAGCGATATTTATTAGTTATGGGTGATAGTTTCTATTCCTTTGTGGTCAATAGTGTAGCCAATATTAGCTCAAATTTTTTAATAAAATATATATGACAATTTTATGACAGTTTTTTACTGTATCATTGATATGAATTATCAAATAATAAAAAGGGAAAATATGAAAAAAACAACTTCAAAATTGTTATTGGCTTTAAGTCTAGGTGTTGCAGCTCTTACTGTACCCACACAACTTATGGCTAAGAAACCAAACATTTTAGTCATGTGGGGTGATGATATAGGTTACTGGAACATTTCAGCTACGAACCAGGGGATGATGGGCTATAAAACGCCAAACATTGATTCCATCGCAAAAGAGGGTGCCTTGTTTACAGATATGTATGCACAGAACTCTTGTACAGCGGGTCGTGCATCGTTCATTTTGGGACAACATCCGTTTAGAACGGGACTGCTTACTATAGGTATGCCAGGGTCTGACCATGGTATCCCTGACTGGACACCCACCATTGGTTCGTTACTTAAAGAACAAGGTTATGCTACGGGGCAGTTTGGTAAAAATCACTTAGGAGACCAAGATAAGCACTTGCCTACAGCTCATGGTTTTGATGAGTTCTTTGGAAACCTTTATCATCTTAATGCAGAAGAAGAGCCAGAGACTTACTACTATCCAAAAGATCCAGAATTTCATAAGAAATATGGTCCTCGTGGTGTCATCCACTCTCTTGCAGATGGTAAAATAGAAGATACAGGACCATTGACTAAAAAAAGAATGGAAACTATTGATGATGAGTTTGCTGCAGCTGCAAAAGACTTTATGTCACGTGCTGTGAAATCAGATAAACCTTTCTTTGTATGGATGAACTATACACGTGTACATGTTTGGACACGTCAAAAAGAAAAATATAGAGGTATCACAGGTATTTCACTTTATGCTGATGCTATGAAAGAGTTAGATGATATGGTTGGTGGTATGCTAGACCATGTGAAGAAGCTTGGTGTTGAAGACAACACAATTATCATCTTTTCTACAGATAATGGTGCAGAAAAGTTCACTTGGCCTGATGGTGGTGCTACACCGTTCTATGGTGAAAAAGGTAGTACTTGGGAAGGTGGTATGAGAGTACCTCAAGTGGTTAAATGGCCAAATACTATTAAGCCAGGTACTATTGTAAATGATATTATGTCTCAAGAAGACTGGATGCCAACTTTACTTGCAGCAGCAGGTGTACCTGATGTTAAAGAGAAACTCGCTTCTAAAGAGGGTATGAAAGCAAACGGTAAGAACTTTAGGGTTCACCTTGATGGGTACAACTTTAAACCTTACTTTGAAGGTAAAGCAGAGAAAGGTCCTCGTAGAGAGATTTATTACTTCGCTGCATCTGGCATGCTCAATGCATTACGTGTAGATGACTTTAAAGTTGCATTTGCTACTGAAAAAGGTGCCATCAATGAAGCCTTCCGTCAAGTTCCAGCATGGCCTATTATTACAAACTTAAGAGCTGATCCATTTGAGAGTGCACAGCATGATTCTGGTATGTATGTCAGATGGTATGCAGATAACATGTGGATGATGGTTCCAGCACAAGAATTTGTACAGAAGTTCCTTGGTTCAATAGATGGGTATCCTTTCCAAGCGGGAAGTTCTTTGAGTGCAGGAAACATTGGCTACAACACACTTGAGATGACTAAAGCCAAAGGTGGCTTAAAAAGATTGCTTGACAAAGCAAATTTTAACTAAGACTACATAGTATTTTTCCAAAGGCATTTGCCTTTGGAAGATTGTGTAAAGTTTATAATGGTGAACTTTATACAATCATACTACTGCAAGGACAACCAATGCAAAAAATACTTCTTACACTCTCTTTACTTTTTAGCTTCTCTCTTCAGGCAGCAGAGGCACTTCCCTCATGGAATGAAGGTATTTCTAAACAATCGATCATAAACTATGTGACCGCTGTCACGAAAGAAAATACGGCTGACTTTATCCCCGTTAAAGACCGAATCGCAGTCTTTGACAATGACGGTACACTCTGGGCAGAACAACCTGCCTACTTTCAACTTTTCTTTGCCATGGATATGGTGAAGAAACATGTCTCAGAACACCCTGAATGGAAAACAACAGAGCCTTTTAAGTCTGTTTTAGCGAATGACATAAAAGGGGTGATGAAGAGTGTAGAAAAGGGTTTGATTTCACTGGTCAATGCGACGCATTCAAACATGGATGTGGAAACCTTTCAGGAAGAAGTCCGAACATGGTTGAAAACTGCTAAACACCCGACAAAAAACAGACCTTATGACAAACTCATCTATCAACCAATGATGGAAGTCATCCAGTATCTTGAAGCCAATGACTTTAAAGTCTATATTGTCTCCGGTGGAGGCATCGACTTTATGCGTGCTTTTGTACCTGAAGTATATGGTATCCCTCAAGAGCATATCATTGGCTCTAAAGGAGAGGTAAAGTATGAGAACGGAAAGATCATTAAACTTCCAGAGATTCACTTTATTGATGACAAAGAGACCAAACCGGTAGCAATCAATTATCATATTGGTAAAAGACCGGTCGCTGCTTTTGGAAATTCAGATGGAGACTTTGCCATGATGGAATATACGGAAGCCAATGACAAGCACAAAACACTACAACTCTATGTGCATCATACAGATGATAAAAGAGAATGGAAATACGATAGAGATTCGCATATAGGGAAACTGGACAAAGGGTTGGACTATGCTAGGGATAACAACTGGACAATAGTTGATATGAAACAAGAATGGAAAGTGATTTTCCCGTTTGAGTTGAAGAAATAAGAGGAATAGTGAATTGTTACCTCTATGCTCAAGAGAGGCAACTCTCAAGGGTTGTAGTATTGCGCTATAAGTAGAGCTATGTACCTGCAAGTTTTTGTTTAGCTTGGGTTAAACTCCCGTTAAGTTATTTGTATTACAATAGTGTAATACAAATAACGCAGCAAGGAGAAGCATCATGATATCTATACGTCTTGATCAAAAACTGGAACAAAAGCTCATACAATTTTCTACAATACACCATCAAACAAAAACTGATACTATCAAAAATGCTTTAGCTCACTACTTTAATACATTTGCACCTGAGACTACTCCTTCTGCTTATGAACTGGGAGAAAATCTGTTTGGTAAGTATGGCAGCCAAGAAGGTACACTGTCTAGCACTTACAAACAAAAACTAAAAGATAAGATAAATGCAAAAAACCATCATTGATAGTGGACCACTTATCGCACTGTTTGATAAAAGCGATAAGTATCATAGTCAGGTAATAGCATTTTTTAAGAGCTATAAGGGAGAGTTTGTTACTACATGGTCTGTCATCACAGAAGTAAGTCACATGCTAGACTTTAACCTAAACGTGCAGATAGACTTCTTGAGATGGATAGACCTTGGGGCATTACATATCTATAATATAGAGCAAAAAGAACTGAGCGTTATCATAAAAATGATGACCAAATACACCAACGTACCCATGGACTTAGCAGACAGTACCCTCATGTATATAGCGCAAAAAGAGAAGATAGATACTATAGTGAGCATAGATAATGATTTTGATATCTATAGGACTTTAAAGAAAGGAAGTTTGTGTAATTTATTGAGGGTTTAGGTGTTTCAGGAAGTGATGCTTAATTTAATGGTGTTGCCCCCCCTCAACGCCATTAAGTTAAGAGTAAATCTTTTCTTGGAGTAGGGATTTCAATCCCGTCTTTACGGGACTAAAGTCCCTGCTCCTTGTATGGAAACAATCCTTAACTTAATGGCAATGCCCCCCGAATTTAAATTT
Organism: Sulfurovum sp.; assembly: GCA_002733215.1. Taxonomy (GTDB): domain Bacteria; phylum Campylobacterota; class Campylobacteria; order Campylobacterales; family Sulfurovaceae; genus Sulfurovum. The sequence goes on from NVUY01000029.1 coordinate 22,875, forward strand.
TGGATGTGATAAGGTTTAAAAAGTAGCTTGTCCTTATTTTTCTTTTTCCATCATTTGAAGAGTTGGCTTAAAAAGTAAAACTAGCTATAATATTCCATAAGGAGTTTAGATGTATATTGCTATAAGTCAAAAAGAAATTATAATAGATATGTTAAAAAAAGAGATACCTGAACTTCAGGCACTTTACATATTTGGAAGTTATGCTGATGGAACAGCAACAAGCAGCAGTGATATCGATATCGCGTATTTGACTGTAGACGTTTTAACGCCCACCCAAAGATGGGATATTTCTCAAAAATTAGCTATTTTGCTCTCTCATGATGTTGACCTTATAGAACTAAAAGAAACCAATACTGTATTTCGTTATCAGATACTTTCCAAAGGTACTCGAATTTTTGGTGAGGGCTACGAGGTAGAGAGTTTTGAAACTTTGGCATACAGTTTTTATCTTCGTTTTCAAGAAGAGCGTAAACCTATCATGGATGAGATATTGAAAAACAGATCTGTATTTGGCTCCAAGGAGACACAAAGTGCATGATGTGGTCGTAAATAAGATTCAAACTCTTGAGAGGTGTTTGAAGCGTATAGAAGAAGAGTATGTTGGGTCTGAAGATACTTTCGAAGAGAACTATACCAAACAGGATTCTGTTATTTTAAACTTGGAACGTGCATCACAAGCGACTATAGACATGGCGACGCACATAGTGAAAGTCAAAGGTCTGGGGCTACCAAATACAAGTAGAGAACTTTTTGACTTACTTTTGGAAAATCATATAATTAGTGAAGATGTTTGTAAACAGATGCAAGGTATGGTCGGCTTTAGAAATATTGCAGTGCATGACTATCAGAATTTAAACCTTGAGATAGTTGTGGCTATTGTTGAGAATCATCTTGGTGACTTCCACGCGTTTATAAAAGAAGTTTTTAGTGGATACTTGGATAAAAAGTAGCCTGTACCCATTTATCTTATACCTATAATGTTATGAGTGTTGTTAATGCATTGAATATACCTAGACGATGGGACATTATACTGACAGGAGATGATCAACTACATCACCCTATGAAAGAAGCAGTGAAAAGATTCCAAAGTGATTTTTCCTTTCTGCTACTGGATATAAATGTGGAGATATTGGATTTTTCCTATAAAACATATCCTCGAAGAGAAAGTTTTACAGTTTGATTGTGATAACGCTGAAAATTATTTGAGTTTTTACGAAGAGAATGCCTTCGTGGGGCACGAGTGTAGACAGACTAAATACAAGATAAAGAAAAAGATATAACCTCAGGAGAATGAAAGTGAACAAAGAACTATCAATATATAAAGACACAAAGAGAAATGATAAGTGCCCGTGTGGGAGCGGAAAGATCTTTAAAAAATGTTGCATGAAAGAGTACAGAGAGAGTAAAAAAGAGCTAACAACAACAGTAAAAGTCTCATCATATACACCGTTACAGCCATTAAGTAAATCTAAAAAAGAAGCATTTACTCGTCTTTATCAGGACCTGCTTATCTTTTCAAATCAATATGAAAATGGATTTGATGCTGTCTATCTTGAGAGTGAAGATGAGCAAACAACAACATTTTTGGCAAGACAACGAGACTACTTTTATAAAAATGCAGATGACGTGATAGATGCATTTATAGAAGCAAAAGATCTTAGCCCGGAAGAACGCAGCATACTTGAAGGCTTGAGGGAGGCAGAGTTTGATAATTTTTATCTTTTGTCGTACAGTGAACACTCAGCCGTACTAATGGACAGCAATGAAAAACTCTATAATATTCAGGCGCTCCACTCCTCGTTTGAAGACATTTTTCAGTCTAAATCAAAGTATCAACTGCTTAGAACATCTTTGATGCCATACGGAGATTATTATATCAGTGATGGACTGTATACCGGCACAGATAAACTCCCTGCCGAAGTGGAACATTCTTTAGATCAAGTGGCATATAGAAATCCAATCATTCACTATAACCGACTCAATAAGCTCATTAATATTCCTCTGGTATTGAATTTTGCGATCTTCTGTGCTGTTGATCACTTCAAAGAGATGGAAGATATGATTTTAAAAAATATTCCACTTAAATTTTCAGAAGGGCTTATCTCTCTATTTGATAACGAGTACTCACATAGGATAAATATCATCTCCTCTTTTTTGAGATCAACCGACCTGTCTTATGAACTAAATAATGACAAAGGAGAGCAGATACTTTCGCACATTATAGGTGGTGCTTCGGTAATCAATTTTGAACTTGGAAACAAAACAGATGCGATTCCCTATGAGGTTTTGAAAAAATTCTATGTACAAAAACCGATTGATAAGAGTCAAAGCTTCAACTCTTACAATAAAGCAATCAACAAGGATCCTCTTGCAAAGATGGTATCGACTTACTCTTCTTTTTACACGGTGCTTGGTATTGCTCATATTGACGAAGATAAAATAGATGATTTTTATGATAATTTGGAAATATTTAACACAAAAAAGAAACGTGAAGAGCTCTCTGTAGGTATGGAAAATCTGTTTGACGAGTTGAGCGAAAAAGCAGGCTTTGAAATAACACCAGTATTTTTGGGAGCAGGTGAAGATCTTGATTCTATCTATACGGAGATAGAGCTTTACAGAGAATATATGCAAGACCACAGCACAGGTACTTTGAAAGAGTGCAAAATTTACTCAATCAATAAGAATGAACGCTGAGTCAAAAAGAGACAGACTCAGGAGATGCTGAAGATATTGAGAAAAGCATCAAGATACTTAAAGGCATCATAAAAAAAGATCCTGATTACACTCCATGAATATTATCTTGCAAATAATGAGTCCAATAAAGCTATAGCCACATTGGTTGACGGCTATGACGGAGCCATAAATCTTGTTGTGCTTCTGGCTGTAGACGTTTTAACGCCTACCCAAAGATAAGATATTTCTCAAAAATTAGCTATTTTGCTCTCTCATGATGTTGATCTTATAGAACTAAAAGAAACCAATACTGTATTTGGTTCCAAGGAGACACAAGGTGTCTGACTGCCAGAATTTAAACCTTGAGATAGTTGTGGCTATTGTAGAGAATCATCTTGGTGACTTCTACGCGTTTATTAAAGAAGTTTTTAGTGGATACTTGGATAAAAAGTAGCCTCGTCCCGGTTATCCCCTGCCAAATCCATTTAATGTTTTTTTGTATACTGTAACTCTATGAGCCAGTCACAACCTCCGGCAGAGCCGGAGGCTTGAGATTTGAACCGCTCAAAGCGGATTGTTTTAAGCCGCCTAAAGGACGGCAACTTAGAATAGAGCTAACTGGTCGATACGTTGATCTTCAGCTTCTTGATGTCTGATATATTCCCTGATCATTGCTTCATCTCTTCCCACTGTTGAAACATGATACCCTCTTGCCCAGAAATATTGTCCCGTAAAATTCTTTCTTCTTCCAAAATATGTTCGTGCAATTGATATGGCACTTTTCCCTTTGAGAAATCCAACAATTTGCGCCACTGAGTATTTTGCTGGTATTTAAASCAGCATATGTACATRGTCACTCATCARATGTCCTTCTTCAATTGTACACTCTTTTTGTACTGCCAAATCTCGCAACATCTCTCCCAAGTATTGCCTCAACTCTTTATAGATCTTTTTCTTTCTATATTTTGGTATCCATACAATATGATATTTRCATTCCCWTTTTGTATGACTTGATTTTTGTTATATACTTTTCGTGTTGATATCCCTTTCTCTTTGAACTTTGAGCGGTTCAAGGATAGAATATCATATTGTCTCCCGGAATTTTCAAATTGTGGGAGTCCTCCGGCATAGCCGGAGGTTTACTTTGGGTTAATTAAGAGTACAATTTGAACAAACATTAACTACATAAAGGTAATAAAGATGCACGAATACACCATTGTAATGTCAATGCTTGACCTATGTGAAAAGCACGCTAAGGGAAAAGAGATTGATAAACTTGTTCTTAAAATAGGTAAAATGAGTGGTATAGAACCACACTTTCTCCAAGATAGTTTTGATATTTTTAAAGAAAATACAATTTGCCAAAATGCAAGTATAGAGATAAATGTGATTGATATAACTATCACTTGTCAGGACTGCAAGAAAGAGGCAAAAGTTGACGCCTTTAACTTTTTTTGCCCACATTGTAAAAGTGGGAATACAAAGGTGTTAACAGGAGAAGAGATGCATATAGACTATATAAAATTAAAAGAATAATGAGAGAAGACTAAATCATATGTCTACTATTCTATCAATTTTAACATGCTTCCTAGTAAGCAATTCATGTGCTTTCTCTTTTAAAGCAAACTCTATCTTTATACAGTGCCCGCAATTTGAACTAATTTCCCTTGGTACAGCAACAAGTTTACAAATAATTCCGTCATCTTGTAATACATTGTTTGCCCACATTGTATAATTTGAGGAATAAAAAAGTATAAGACTATGATTAAACTCCATTTTTACTTTTTTCAATGGCAAAATAGTCGTTGTTGATTTTTTGTCATAAGGATGTTCATGACTTTCTCTAGGCCAATAATGCTGTTCATGGTGAGTTGGCTTTTAGTTGCAATAGTTTTTTAGAGGGGCACTATAAGGGGATTTTGTCCAGCTACTGGACAGTATTCAAGTGTGGGAACAAAAACTCTATTTTTGAAAATATAGATTGAATAAGGCTCTTTCATTTGATGTAAGTCAAACTTTCCTATTGACTTTTGTGGTTGTTTTTTTGCTTGCATAGGAACAGCAACCCTCCTTTGAAATGATGTCTATCTTGCATTCGACTCTGCTTATTGAGTGCCCTTAATATTTGAAAATCCATGCGTGCTCTTAAACCTAATTAGTCCCTGGCGCGAAATTGAAAAT